>JAGIBP010000002.1 GCA_017744285.1 Variovorax sp. | reverse complement strand
GCGCCGTTGTGCTGGAAGTTGGTCTGGTTCGCCGCGATCTGCCGGTTGACGTTGATGTTGTTGTAGCGGTTGGCGTTGATGTTGACGTTGCCGCCGCCCCAGTTCGCGTTGCCCCAGAGTGCATTCACGGTGGCGACGCCGACACCGAACGCGATCCCCGTCGCGAGGGCCGCGCCGGGATACCAGTAGGGCGCCGGCGCGTAGGGGTAGGGCGGATAGGCCGGATAGGGCCAGGCGCCGTACACCACCGCCGGGTTGTACGAGGGCACGTACACCACCTGCGGATTCGCGGGCTCGATCTTGATGACCGTCTGCTGCGTCTGCGGCTCCTGCTCGACGATCACCTTCTGCTGCTCGGTCGTCTTGAGCTGGCCTTGCTGCTGCGCCTTGGTGCGCAGCCGCTGCGCGGAGTCGAGCACGTCCCTGGACGAGGCGAGGAAGGCATCGCCGAGGTTCTGCACCCAGTCGGGCTGGTCGCCCATCATCTGCAGTACCTGCGGGAACGCGACCAGCGACTGCACGCTCGGGTCCCAGGGCTTGTCCTGCACCGCCTTGACGGCCTCGTCGCCCTTCTGGTTGGAATGGGCCTTGGACCACTTGGCCGCGTCGGCAACGTCCGCCGGATAGGTCGACGCCATCAGCACCTGCGAGAGCAGCGAATCGGGGTAGAGCGCGATGGGCGCCATCATCTGGTCGATCTGCTCGCGGCTGAATGGCTGCGCCGACTGCGCCATGACGGTGGACGAAAGCAACGCCAGCATCAGCACGAAGATGCGAGCGAGGCGGCCGGAAAGAAAACGCATGTGACGTTGCTCCTCTTTCTGTCGTGGCTCCCCGAAGCCGTCGCGCTCGGCGCGGCGGGTGCCAGCATACGGGGCTCCGGCAAACCCCGCAATTGGAGATTGGCAGCCTGCGCCTAGCATCGAGGCCGGCGGCAACGGGCGTTGCAGCTCACCCGACGACAAGGCAGACAAGGAGACATCCATGCTGGGCTTGATGCAGGACCGACCGCTACTCATCTCTTCGCTGGTGGAGCATGCGGCCACTTTCCACCCCGACACCAAGATCGTCTCGCGCCGTCCCGAGGGCGGCATCCACCGCACCGACTGGCGCGGCATCCGCGACCAGTCGCGCCGGGTCGCCGGCATGCTGCGCGACCTCGGCGTGCAGCCAGGCGACCGCGTGGCCACGCTCGCGTGGAACTCCGACCGGCATCTGGCGCTGTACTACGGCGTCTCGGGCTCGGGCGCGGTGCTGCACACCGTCAACCCGCGCCTCTTTCCGGACCAGATCGACTACATCGTCAACCATGCCGAGGACACCGTCCTGTGCTTCGACGTGACCTTCGCGCCATTGGTCGAGAAGCTGGCGCCCAGGCTCAAGTCGGTGCGCCACTACATCGCGCTGTGCGGACCCGGGCATCGGCCGGCCGTCGACCTGCCCGGGCTGCAGTGCTTCGACGAACTGGTGGCCGCGCAAGGCACCGACTACGTCTGGCCCGAGTTCGACGAGCGCACGGCCTCGTCGCTCTGCTACACCTCGGGCACGACCGGCAACCCCAAGGGCGTGCTGTATTCGCACCGCTCGACCGTGCTGCATGCGCTCATGGAACTGGCGCCCGACACCTTCGGCCTCAACTCGGGCGAGACGCTGATGCTGATCGTGCCGATGTTCCACGCCAACGGCTGGGGCGCGCCGTATGGCGCGGCGATGGTGGGCGCGGGGCTGGTGCTGCCGGGGCAGTTCCTCGACGGCAAGAGCGTGTACGAGCTGATGCGCGACGAGAAAGTCACCTTCTCGCAAGGCGTGCCGACGGTGTGGCAAAGCTGCTGCCCAAGCATGCGTCGCTGCCGGCCGAGGACCTGGTGAAGATCAAGCTCAAGCAAGGCCGGGGCGTGTGGGGGGTCGATCTCAAGATCGTCGACGACGCCGGCCAGCCGCTGCCCTGGGACGGCAAGGCCTTCGGCCACCTGCGCGTGCGCGGCCCCTGGATCGCGAGCGGCTACTACCGGGCCGAAGGCGGCACGGTGATCGACGAAGAGGGCTACTTCAGCACCGGCGACATCGCGACCATCGACCCCGACGGCTTCCTGCAGCTGGTGGACCGCGCGAAGGACGTCATCAAGTCCGGCGGCGAATGGATCTCCTCGATCGACGTCGAGAACGCCGCGATCGGCTGCCCCGGCATCGCCGAGGCCGCCATCATCGGCGTGGCGCATCCCACCTGGGGCGAGCGGCCGCTCCTGATCGCGGTGCGGCGCCCCGATGCGGCGGTCGACAAGGCCGCGGTGCTCGACTATCTCTCGGGCCGCATCGCGAAGTGGTGGCTCCCCGACGACGTGGTGTTCGTCGGCGAACTGCCGCACACCGCGACCGGCAAGCTGCTGAAGACGAAGCTGCGCGAGCAGTACCGCGACTACCGCCTGCCGACCGCCTGAGCGGGGGGCCGTTGACAGGCCCTCAGAGCAAGAAGGGCACGAAGCGCCGCGTGCGGCGCATGTACGCGCGATAGGCCTCGCCGAAGTGGGCGAGGCATTCCTCCTCGTCGCGCCGCGCGGTGAGGAAGAGCAGCACCGTCGCCGCGAGCACGAGCGCGAGCCCGGTCCACGAGAACTGCTTGAGGAAGGCCCCCCACGCGAGGCAGATCAGTGCCGCATACATCGGATGGCGGATGTAGCGGAAGGCGCCGGTGGTCACGAGGGCGCTGGTCTTCTCGAACGCGAACAGCGCCTCGTCCTGGCGCGCGGCGCTGGGGCGGCCCTCGCGCTGCAGTCGCCGCAGCGCATGCAGCGGCAGCCAGGCCGATGCGGCCAGCAGCAGCCACGAGGCGAGCTGGTGCGCAGCGAGCGGCTCGCGGTCCCACACCGGCAGGTTGAGCAGCACCAGCGCGAGGATGCATTCCCACGCGAAGAAGCGATAGAACCCGTGCGAATCCCTGCGCCGCAGGGCGCCGCGCGACACATGAAGCAGCGCGGCCGAGACGGCGAGGAAGACGATAAAGCGGGCGGCGGCGTAGGACATGGCGCGGAATCTACACGGTCCCGGGCACCCCTATACTCGAAAGTTTGCTTGCCATTTCGAGCCTCAAGACGTGAACCCCATCCCATCGGGCACGACCCCGGCGCCCAAGCGGGTGCTCGTCGTCCGGTTCTCCCAGACGGGTCAGCTCGACGCCGTGACCGACCGGATCCTCGAGCCCCTGCTCGCGGATCCGGGCCTTCGCGTTCACGTCGAGACGCTGCGTCCCGCGAAGCCGTTCCCGTTTCCCTGGCCGTTCCTCGGCTTCATGGACGCCTTCCCCGAGACGGCGCACCTGCGGCCCGCGCCGCTGGCGCCGCTCTCGCTCGCGGGCGACGAAGACTTCGATCTCGTGATCCTGGCCTACCAGGTCTGGTTCCTCGCGCCGTCGCAGCCGGTCACCGCGTTCCTGCAGCATCCGGTGGCCAGGCGCCTGCTCGGCGGCAAGCCGGTCGTGACCGTGATCGGCTGCCGCAACATGTGGATGATGGCCCACCGGAAGGTCGAGGGCCTTCTCGCCGAGGCGGGCGCGCGCCTCATCGACAACGTGGTGCTGACCGACCCGGGCCCGACCTTCGCGACCTTCATCACGACACCGGTGTGGCTGCTGACCGGCCGCAAGCGCGGCTTCTGGGGCATGCCCGACGCGGGCCTGACGCCGGCCCAGATCGGCGGCGCGCGCCGCTTCGGGCTCGCGCTGCGCGAGGCCCTGGCCCGCGATGCCGAGCGCGGCGCGGGTCCGCTGCTCGGCGGGCTCGGCGCGGTCGAGGCCCAGCCGCGCCTGTATTTCGGCGAGAAGGTCGGCACCCGCAGCTTCTATCTCTGGGGCCGGCTGATCATGGCCCTCGGCGGGGCGCCCGGCAGCCTGCGGCGCAAGCCGCTCGTGCTGGCCTACGTGCTGTTCCTGCTGACCCTGATCGTGACGGTGCTGCCCGTGAGCCTGGCGCTCCAGGCGCTGCTGCGGCCGCTGTTCAGGGCGCGCCTCTCTAAAATCAAGGACCAATTCGAATTGCCCTCCGGCTCGGCCAGGGACCGATGCCACCTCTATGACGCATGATGTTTTTCTGACGCGCTCGGCCGCGTACCTGCCGTATTCGCCGGTCGGCAACGAAGAGATCGAGGAGGTTCTGGGCAAGGTCGGCGGCCATGCGTCGCGCGCACGCCGGCTGATCCTGCGCAGCAACGGCATCCGCTCGCGCCACTACGCGATCGATCGTGCCACCGGCCGACCGGGCATGACCAACGCGCAACTCACCGCGCACGCGATCCGCGCGCTCGGCGACGACATCGGCCCGGTGGACTGCCTCGCGACCGGCACCTCGCTGCCCGACCAACTGCTGCCGAACCATGCCGTGATGGTGCACGGCGAACTCGGCTGGCCGCGCCTGGAGGCGGTGTCGTGCGCGGGCATCTGCCTGTCGGGCACCGCGGCGCTGCGGCATGCATGGCTTTCAGTGCGCGCCGGCGATGCGCGCCGCGCGGTCGCGACGGGCTCGGAACTGGTGTCGCCGCTGCTCATGGCATCGAACTTCGAGGCCGAGTACGCGCACAAGCTGCAGGCGCTCGAAGAACGCCCCGAGATCGCGTTCGAAAAGGACTTCCTGCGCTGGATGCTCTCCGACGGCGCGGGCGCGGTGCTGCTCGAACTCCAGCCGCGCGGGCCGCTGTCGCTGCGCATCGACTGGATCGAGCTGAGCTCCGCCGCGCACGAGCTGCCGGCCTGCATGTACGCCGGCACCGACCGCGACGCCGAAGGCGCGCTGCAGGGCTGGATGCACACCCCGCCTGCGCAATGGCACACCGCGTCGACCTTCGCGATCAAGCAGGACGTGCGCCTGCTCAACGAGAACATCGCGCGCGCCACGCTCGGCGATCCGCTGCGCGAGCTGGTCGCCAAGCGCGGGCTCGATGCGGCTCGCATCGACTGGTTCCTGCCGCACCTGTCCTCGTTCTTCTTCGAGCAGCCGATGCGCGACTGCCTCGACGCCGTGGGGCTGCCGATCCCGCGCGAGCGCTGGTTCACCAACCTCGCGCAGAAGGGCAACACCGGTGCGGCCTCGCCGTTCATCATGCTCGACGAGCTGTTCCGCTCGGGGCGCGTGCGGGCGGGCCAGAAGCTCCTGATGTTCGTGCCCGAGAGCGGGCGCTTCTCCAGCGGCTTCGTGCACCTCGAGGCGGTCGCCGCATGAAGGTCGAGGCCGTGCCGCAGGAAGGCAACGCGACGCTGGGCGGGCACCGCAAGCTCATGTACGCGCGCGACGCCAGCGGCCGCACCGTGGGCGTCGGCTCGCGCGGCTGGGAGGCCGAGGAGATCGTGACCTCGCACGCGGTCGATGCGATCGCGGCCCAGGCCGGGCGTGCGCGCGAGCGCGTGCTCGCGGGCGAGGCCTCGCCGCTCGAATACTGGATGTACGAGCGCCGCATGGACGTCGCGCTGCTCGCGCAGACCAGCGGCTTCTGGCAATGGCGCGTGCGCCGCCACCTGCGGCCGCGCGTCTTCGCGGCCCTCGGTCCGCGCCAGCTCGCGCGCTACGCCGAGGCCCTGGGGCTTTCGGTCGCGCAGCTTCAGGGGCTGCCATGAGCCGCAGGGACGTTCCCAAGGCGAATCACGAAGCGCCGCCGGACGAGCGCGCTTCGGCGTCCTTCGAGCACCAGCACGCGGCGCACTGCGAAAGCGGCGTCGTCTCCGGCATGCTGCGCCAGCACGGCGTGCCGATGACCGAGAGCCTGGCCTTCGGTCTCTCGTCGGCGCTGTCGTTCGCGTATCTGCCGTTCATCAAGGTCTCGGGGCTGCCGCTGGTGTCCTACCGCATGCCGCCGCGCGCCATCATCAAGGGCCTGCAGAGGCCGATGGGCGCGCGCCTGCGCTTCGAGACCTTCCGCAGCCCCGAGGCCGGCCAGGCCCGGCTCGACGCGCTGCTCGCCGAGGGCCGGCTGGTCGGACTGCAGACCTCGGTGTATTGGCTGCCATACTTCCCGCCGGACATGCGCTTTCATTTCAATGCGCACAACCTGCTCGTGTACGGCAAGGCGGGCGCCGACTACCTCATCAGCGACCCGGTGTTCGAGACGCCGATGCGCTGCGCCAGCGCCGATCTCTCGCGTGCCCGCTTCGCGAAGGGCCTGCTCGCGCCCAAGGGCCTGCTCTACCACGTCGAGGCGATCGAGCGCCGCACCATCGAGCCCGCCGCCATCCGCGCCGCGATCCGCAAGACCGCGGGCCGCATGCTCGCGCCCGCGCCGATCGTCGGCGTGCGCGGCATGCGCATGCTGGCCGCGCACATCGGGCGCCTGCCGGCCGGCGAGGCGCGCACGCTCGACAGCATCGGCCACGTGGTTCGCATGCAGGAAGAGATCGGCACCGGCGGCGGCGGATTCCGCTTCATCTACGCGGCCTTCCTCGAAGAGGCGGCCCAGCTCGCGGCGCTGCCGGCGCTGGTGGAGTTCTCGGACCGCATGACCGCGATCGGCGACGGCTGGCGGCTTTTCGCGCTCAAGGCCGCGCGCATGGTCAAGGGCCGCGACACCGTCGATCCGCCCGCGCTCGCCGCGATGCTGCGCGCGCAGGCCGACGAGGAAGAGCGCTTCTTCCGCGACCTGAAGCGCGCCGTCGCCTGAGGCGCAGGACCCCCATGCTGGCGATCGAAGGGCTCGGCCATCGCTACCCGGGCGCCGCGCGGCCGGCGCTCGATGGCGTCTCGATGCAGGCGGCGCGCGGCGGGGTGGTCGGGCTGCTCGGCCCCAACGGCGCAGGCAAGACCACGCTGATCTCGCACCTGTCGGGAGCGCTCGCGGTGCAGACGGGGCGCGTGCTGATCGACGGCGAGCCGCTGCAGGCGGTGCGCCGGCGCGCGCCGACGCGCATCGCGGTCGCGCCGCAGGAGCACGCCTTCTATCCGATGCTCACCGTGGAGGAGAACCTCGCCTGTTTCGCGGCCGCGGCCCGCCTGCCGCGCGCGCGCCGTGGCGAGCGCGTGGCGGCGTGCATGGATTTCGCGCAGCTCGGCGCGTTCGCGGCGACGCGTGCCGAGCGGCTCTCGGGCGGCCTCAAGCGGCGGCTCAACCTCGCGATCGCGCTGCTCGCGCAGCCCGAACTGCTGCTGTTCGACGAGCCCACCGTCGGCGTCGATCCGCAGACGCGCGCCTTCGTGCTCGAGGCCATCCAGGCGCTCGCTGCCGGCGGCGCGGCGGTGATCTACGCCTCGCACTACATGGAAGAGATCGAGGCGATCGCCGACCGCGTCGTGATCATCGACGGCGGCCGCGTCGTGCGCGACGGCACGCTGGAGGCGCTGCTGTCGGAAGGCCCGACCGTGCTGACCCTGCGCGCCGACGGCCTGGACGCCGCGCTGCTCGCGCGTCATGGCGAGGCCGAGCGCGACGGCGCGCTCTGGCGCCTGCGGCTCGCCGAGGGCGTGCGTGCGGTCGAGGTGCTCGCCGCGCTGGAGGCCTCGGGCGTGCGCGTGCGGCATGCCGATTTCGGGCGGCAGAACCTCGAGCAGCTCTTCATGGCGCTCACCCATCACCCGCTGCGGGACGCCTGATGCTGGCCGCTCTCGTCCGCAAGGAACTGATCGCGCTCGCACGCGACGTGCACGGGCTGGCCGCGCTCTTCCTGATGCCGCTGGTCTTCATCGTCGTGATGTCGCTCGCGCTCCAGGACTACTACAGCCCCGCGCGCGAGGGCGTGCGCTGGGCGATCGACGCGCGCGACGGCGGTGCACCGGCGCGCGCACTGTCCGAGGCCTGGGCGCACGGCCACGGCGCGCCCGAGCCGCTGGCGCCCGATTGGCAGGCGCAGCTGCTGGCGGGCCGCCTCAAGTACGTGATCGTGCTGGAGCCCGGCCTGTCGGACGCGCTCGCGCAGCCCACCCTGCCGACCGAGGCGCGTGTGCGCCTGCTCGGCGAGCCCGGCATCGACGGGCATCTGTTCAATGCGCTGCAGGCCGAGCTCATGAGCGCCGCGGGTGAGACCAAGGGCCGCCTCGCGCTGGCCGAGGCCGGCGCGCCGCCTCCTGCGCCCGGTGCCTCGATGGCGCGACTGGTGCGCGCGGAACGCTTCGCGCCGGCCGGCCCGCGGCCGACGGCAGTGCAGCAGAGCGTGCCCGCGTGGCTGGTCTTCGGCATGTTCTTCGTGGTCGCGGCCATGTCCAGCCTGTTCGTCCAGGAACGCGCCTCGGGCACGCTCGGGCGGCTGCGGAGCCTGGGCGTGCCCGCCGGCACGCTGCTGCTGTCGAAAGGCCTGCCGTACCTCGGCGTCAACGCGCTGCAGGCCGTGCTGATGCTCGCCGCGGGCGTGTGGCTGATGCCGCTTCTGGGCGGCGAGGCGCTCTCGCTCGCCGGCATCCACTGGGGTGCGCTGGCCCTCGCGCTCGCGGCCATCAGCCTCGCGGCCGTCAGCCTCTCGCTCGCGCTCGCGAGCGCGGTGGGCACGCATGCGCAGGCGACCACGGTCGGTCCGGTGGTCAACGTGCTCATGGCCGCCGCCGGCGGAATCATGGTCCCGACCTTCGTGATGCCGGCGTTCATGCAGCGCGTGGCCGCCTGGTCGCCGATGAACTGGGCGCTCGAGGCGCTGCTGACCGTGCTGCTGCGCGGCGGCCCTGTCGCGGATGTGTGGCCGCACGTCGCACGGCTTGCGGCCTTTTCCCTGGTCATGCTCGCGCTGGCCACCTTGTTGTTCAGAAGAAGACGCGCCCCATGAATGCCCCCGTGCTGCTCCCGGACCTGATCGCCGAACTGGCGGCCCTCGTGCTCGAAGCCGTCGAACGCCCCGCGCCCGAAGGCGGCCTCGGCCCCGACGAGCCGCTGTTCGGCCCCGATGCGCGGCTCGACCTCGATTCGCTCGACGCGCTGCAGCTCTCGATGGCGGTCCAGCAGCGCTACGGCGTGCGCATGCCCGACAGCAAGGAAACGCGGCGCGCCTTCGGCTCGCTGGCCCACCTCGCCGAATTCCTCGAAGCGCGGAGATGAATTGAGCGGAGCCTGTGCGCCGAGCCCCGCGCCGGTCTACCTCGCGGGCCGGGGGCTGGCCTGCGCGCTGGGTCGCGACCTGGCGGCCGCGCTCGGCGCGATGGCGCGCGGCGGTGTCGCGCCGGTCCCGGTCCGCGTCGCCGAAGGCTTCGCCTGGCCGGTGCAGGTGCTCCCGCACGAGCCGGGCGACTGGCTGCAGCGCCTCGGCCGCACCGTGCGCGCCGTGGTCGGCGAATGCGGCCTTCCGGCCGAACGGCCGCCCGGCATGCCGCTCTTCATCGCGTCGTCCTCGCTCGACATCGGCCGCGAGGAAGAAGGGCAGGGCGAAGGCCTCGCGGGCGACATGCAAAGCTTCGCCGACGGCGTGGCCGGGGCGCTCGACTGGCGCGGGCCGGTGTTCACGGTGTCGACCGCCTGCACCTCGGCGGTCAACGCGCTGCTGGCCGCCATGGACCTGCTGCGTGGCGGCGAGGCCACGCAGGCCCTGGTGCTCGGCATCGAGTTCAGCAACCGGCTCACGCTCGCGGGCTTCGGCGGCATGCAGTTGCTGTCGCCCGACCGGGCAAGGCCCTTCGGCGTCGCGCGCAACGGCCTGGTGCTCGGCGAGGCCGTGGCCGCGGTGCACCTCAGCACCGAGCCGGCGCGCTGGCGCCTGGCCGGCGGGGCGAATCGCGTCGCGGGCAGCACGCCGACGGGCGCGGACGCCCGGGCCATCGACGCGGCCTGCCGCGAAGCCCTTCGCCAGGCCGGGCTCGCAGCGGCCGAGATCGACCTGGTCAAGCCGCAGGCCGCCGGCAGTCCCGGCAACGATGCGATCGAGGCCGAGGCGCTGCGGGCCCTGTTCGGCGCCGGGCTGCCGCCCATGGTCGAGTTCAAGTCGCTGATCGGCCATGCGCTGGGCGCCTCCGGCGCGGCCGAACTCGTGCTGCTGACCGCCTGCCTCGAAGGCGGCGCGTGGCCCGCGGTGGCGCACGCGCCCGATCCGGCGCTCGGCATGGCCTTTTCCGCGCGGCCGCCGGCCCGGGCCCGGCACATCCTGTTCAACGCCATCGGTTTCGGCGGCGGCCATGCGGCGCTGTTGATCGAGGACTGCGCCGCATGAGCACGAGCGCGATGCCTGCACGGCTCCCTGGCTGGCGGCTGGCCGCGCAGGTGACGATCGACCCGCCCCCGGTCGGCTGGCGGGACGCGCTCGCCATCCGCCTCGGTGCCCGGCCGCGCCGCATCGGCCTCTGGGCCGAGCTCGCGCTCCACGGCGCGTGGCAGTGTCTGGATGCCGCCGGCGAGACCGCGCTGCCCGGCGATGCGCGGCTGCGCGTGATCAGCCTCGGCGGCCCGCGCGACGCCACCCGTGCCTGTCTGGCGCAGCTGCGCGGCGGCATGCCGCTGCCGTTCGACTTCATGCAGAGCCAGCCGGCGCTGATGCTCGCGGCACTTGCAGAGGGACTCGGCTGGCAGGGCGATGCGAGCTACCTCGCGGGTCGCGACCTGCCCCGCGTCGTCGACCTCGCATCGCGCGGTGCGGGGCCGGGCGGGCTGCTCATCGGGCAGGTGGAAGAGGGCCCGGGGTCGCCGCGCTGCGCTTGGTGGCGTTGGGTGCCCGCCCTCGCGACATCCTGAAATCGGGCCGCCGACCGCTGGCGAGTGCCCGACCGCCTGCGCCGTAAGTTTGGCGTAACGGTGTTATTACGTATTGCGAGAACTACGTCACGTGTTAGTCGCGTTGGCGCCAAGCTGGCCCTCGCATTTGCTCGATACTTATCGCTGACAACCAAATTGCTGCATCGATCGCCCGCACGCGCAAGGGGAGAAATCACCCCTGGCAGGCAGTCCGCCCGGCGGACTCAGCAACCTTTCTCAATCTTTGTTTTATGGGTCAGTGAGCGGCGATGGGCAAGATCTTGCGGGCTTGGACATTCTGGATACGAACGGAGCTGCGCGGCGAGTGCAGCGACCACCTGGATGCCACCGTCCTCCAACGCATACGGGCCGCCGAGGGCAATCAGCGCGCGGCGGCGCTGTTTCGCGACCTGAACGACGGCACGACCGAAGTGGTGGTGGTGTCGGTCTGGGATTCCATGGAGAGCATCCAGGCCTATGCGGGCGATCCGCACACGGCGCCGGGCATCGATCCGAGGGACGTGCCGAAACTGTTCGACCGGGAACCCACGGTGCGTCACTACGCGATTTCGTCCATTCCCACCGAGTGGACCCTGCCCGAGTAGGGCGGCCACGGCCGGCCCTTGCAATGATGGCGGCAGCCCCCAGTTCCCCGGCATGACCGAATCGCTGCACATCGTCTGCCCGCACTGCCACACCACGAACCGCGTGAAGCGCGACCAGCTCGGCAGCGCGCCGGACTGCGGCAAGTGCCACCAGCCCCTGTTCACCGGGCACTCCACGGCCCTCGACGAAGCGGCCTTCGACCGCCACGTCGCGCGCAGCGAGATCCCGGTGCTCGTGGACTTCTGGGCGCCGTGGTGCGGACCCTGCCGCCAGATGGCGCCCGGCTTCGAGCAGGCCGCCGCGCGCCTGGAGCCGAACGTGCGGCTCGTGAAGGTCGACACCGAGGCGGTGCCGTCGCTCGGCGCGCGCTTCGGCATCCGCAGCATCCCGACGCTGGCGCTCTTCCAGGGAGGCCGCGAGATCGCGCGCCAGGCCGGCGCAATGGGGCCGGCCGACATCGTGCGCTGGACCGAAGCCCACGTCAGGTAGCGGCCGCCGGGCGGCCGATACCATTGGTCGCATGACGTCAGAGACTTTCAACGCGCGCCCGCGGATCTATCTCGCCGGGCCCGATGTGTTTTTCCCGGACCGCGACGACATCTTCAGGACCCTCAAGGACCGATGCGAGCGCGCCGGCCTGGCCGGCTTGGCGCCCACCGACGCGCTGCTGCAGGACGGCACGGTCGCGCAAGGCGGCGACGCGCTGGCGCGGGCCATCTACGAAGGCAACGTCGCGCTGCTGCGCTCGGCCGACGGCTGCATCGCGAACCTGCAGGCCTTCCGGGGGCTGGAGCCCGATTCGGGCACGGTATTCGAGGTGGGCTTCGCGGCGGCGCTGGGCAAGCCGGTCGTGGTCTACGGCGTGCCCGAAGGCACCTATGCGCAGCGCGTGGCGGCGGCCCTGCCCTGCGAGCGGCAGGAGGATGGCACGCTCCGGGAGCGCGCCGGGGGTGTCCTGGTCGAAGGGCTCGGCCAGCGCCTGAACCTGATGCTGTCGTGCTCGACGGTCCTTGCGGCGGACGCCGCCGAGGCGGTTGCGCTGATGGCGCGGCTGTTACGTCGGAATTCAGCGCCGTTTAAGCAACGCCATGGAGACTGACGCGCGTTCCAGCGAGGAATTCCCGATGTCCACCGAAAAACAAGTCCTGAGCGCCCGCCAGATCGGCCACGTGGTGTCCCTGATCGAGCTGAACCTGCACCGACCCGACGAGGCGATCCGCCAGCTCGAGGCATTGACGGAAGCCGGCGAGTTCACCCATGCCGAGTGCTATGCGATCCGCATGCTGCTCGTGCTCGACCACGGCGACATGGTGCAGGCGCTGCGCGAGGCCAGCGAGGGCAACGAGGAACTCGAACTCGTGCGCGAGCGGCTGGCGCACGAAGCGCGCGGCATCGTCGAGAAGGGCTGAGCGCCCCGGCTAGATCAAGGTGCGCAACCGGCGCTGCGCCCGGTCGAGCCCGACCACGAGGCGGTTCTCGATGCTTTCGGCTTCCGTGATGCGCTCGTCGAACCAGACCGCGTCGGTCCCGGGCGCCTGCGACATCTTCTGCAGCATGGCGCCGATGAGCGCGCTGTGGTCCTTGATCAACCCGTCCCAGAGATCGATATCCGCCTGGGCGCCCTGGATTTCCACGTAGCTGGCCGTCATCGCTGTCTCCTTGGCGCCGGCGCTCCAGCTCGCAGGGCCGGATCCATTCGGCGCGACCCCTACTGTCGGAGAACGAAGCGACCGGGTCAACTGGCGGGAAACTGCTCGGGCATCGGTTCGCCGTCGGCGGGGGGCGGGGCATCGCGCGAGGCGCGCCGGTCGGCCCCGAGCTCCTCGATCATCCGCTCGCCCACGGGGTCGGGACCGTCGAGGGGAATGGACTCCTCGAACGCGATCTCGGGTTCTTCGTTGCCGGGGCCGACGCGCGAGGGCGGCGGCGGGGCGTGTGTGTCGCTCATGATGTATCTCCGGACATGAAAGGCAGCACCTTCGCCGCGCCCGGCGCCGCCGCGCGGCGGCCAAGTCTGCTTGTGGATGTCGGTCGATTCCTGCGTGCACGGCCTCGCGCGTGCGTGCCCTGCGCCTACAGCCGCTGGTGCCCGATGCGGACACCGGCCCCATCCCGCCGTCCTTAACGTGATGCCCGAAAGGCGCGCGCTGATGCACTGGTTCCATCGGCTGTTCGGCGAAGGTTCCGAACTGGAAATCTGGCAGATGGCCGCGCGGGCGGTGGTGATCTTCTTTTTCGCCCTCGTGGTCATCCGGGCCTCGGGCCGGCGATCGTTCGGCCAGCACACGCCGTTCGACGTCTGTGTCACCGTGCTGCTGGGCGCCGTTCTGAGCCGGGCGGTGGTCGGGGCCTCGCCGTTCTGGGCGACGGTCGCGGCGGGGGCCGCGCTCGCGCTGATCCACCGGCTGCTTTCGCTGGCCCTGGTGCGCTGGCCCCGCTTCGAGAACCTGGTGAGCGGCCGGGAGATCGTCCTCATCCGCGACGGGCGCCTGGACCCCCGCGCCATGCGGCGCGCCCTGCTGACCGAACGCAACCTGGCGGAAGCGGTGCGTCAGGCGCTGGGGAGCGCGGACTTCTCGCGCGTCGCGCTCGCCATGCTCGAACGCGACGGGAAGATCACGGTGATCGGTGCCGGGTAGATGGCCTTGCGCGCCCGGAGCTCGAAGCGCACTTCCACTTCGTCCTTGACCTGGAGCGCGCCGCCGAAGAGCGAGAACGGGGCGATGCCGAAGTCGGACTGCTTCAGTTGGAGCGTGCCCCGCGCGGTCGTTTCCTCCGGCGTCGTGTCCAGGTCGAGCGGCACGGTGGAGGTGCGCGTGATTCCCAGCAACGTGACGGAGACGAAGGCCTGCGTGCGCCCCGGGGAGAGGGCCTGCGGCTCGACGTTGCGCACGCGCACGAGCGCGTACGGAAAGGCCTGCACCTGCAGGACCTTGTCGCGCATGTTCGATCGCGTGCCTTCGATGTCCGCGTCGGTCGGCTGCGTGGCGAGGCCCGCCTGCGCGCGCAGCGCGGCTTCGTCCACCGTGAGTTCGGCCAGCGGCACATACAGGTCCGCTCGGCCGAGTCCGGGAGCGACGTAGCCCTGCACCGAACGGCTGGCGATCACGTGGTCGTGGCCGAGCCGCGCCAGCGAGCCCGCGCGCCCCACCGTCAGCGTCACCAGCGAGCCGGCTGGATCGACGCGCTGGACGTTGTCGCCGCGCGCCGCCGCGCGCTCGTAGAACTCGGCCGGAAAGCCGGCGGGGACCTGCGCAGGCGCGGCCCGCCGGTCCGGCGGCGTGGGGGCCGATCCGCAGGCGGCCAGCGCCGCCAACGCCAGGAACGCCAGCGATCGAGCGGCCGTGCCGGGCGTGCTCATCTCACGATGCCCTGCGCAGGCGGACGCGGAAGCTCACCGTCACGTCCGCACCGATCACGTCGGTCGCGCTCCACTCGCCGGTGCCGATGCCGAAGGCGCCGCGCTGCACGACGAACTTGCCTTCCATCGTGGCGCTGCCCTGCGACTCGCTCCAGGAGAAGGGCACCTCGACCGGCCGCTGCACGCCCTTGAGCGTGAGGGTGCCGCGCGCGACGAAGGCATCCGCCTGCACGCGCCGGATGCCGCTCGCGTGGAACTCGGCGCGGCCGAAGCGCGCGAAGTCGAACCAGTCGGCGCCCGCGATCGCCTTGTTGATGTCGGCGTTCGACATGTCCGCGCTCGCGATGTTGATCGTCACGTCCAGCCGGCTGGCTTCCGCTTGGTCCGGATCGAGGCGCAGCCGCACTTCGAACTCGCGGAAGACGCCCGGTGCCGGTGTCTTTTCGAACACCGCGGCGAACGCGAGGCGGCTGTCGGAGGGCTCCGAGGTCCAGTCGGCCGCGAAGGTCCGGTGCAAGGGCAGGGCGCCGAGCAGCAGCGCGGCGATGACGAGGGCTTTCTTCATCGGAGCGGACTCCTCCAGGGAAGCATGCGCGCCAGCACGTCGTCGCGCTGGATGTAGTGATGCCGCAGGGCCGCCGCCACGTGCACCAGCAGCAGCACGAGGAGCGCGATGCCCAGGGCCAGGTGCACGGCGGACGCGAGATCGGCCAGGTGCTTGTCCGGCGCGGCGATCGAGGGCAGCGGGATGCGCCAGTAGATGCGAAAAGGCACCCCGGACGCCGAGTTGATCACCCATCCGCTGAGCGGCAGCGCGAGCATCGCAACGTACAGCAGCCCATGGCTCGCGCCCGCCGCGATGCGTTCCCAGCGCCGCATGCGCAAGGGCAGCGCGGGCACGCGGTGCGTCGCCCGCCACGCAAGCCGTACCAGCACCAGCGCCAGGACGAGCATGCCGGTCGACTTGTGCCAGACGAACAGGTTCAGCTTGGTCGGCGAAAGGTGCCAGCTGACCGCCAGCCACCCGAGCACGAACTGCACTGCGATCAACAGGGCGACGAGCCAGTGAAGGAAGCGGGCGACCGCGCTCCACCGCACGAGCGGAGACTGCCGGTCAGCGAGTGGGCTGGATCGCATCGATGGGCGGCTCGCCAGTCACGTCGCGTGCGGCCGCCCCGCACGCGGCCGCGAGCGCTTGCAGCTCGGGCACCAGCGTCAGAAGCCGGCGCGTCAGCCAGTACAGATGGGAGGGATCGAGCGGGTTGGGTTCCCTGAGCACGTCGATCAATCGCCGGGGACGCTCGCCGAGCGCGAGCGCGGTCAGCGGTTCGAGGACGGTGGCAAGCGCGTCGCGCACCTCTTCGTCGAGGAGGTCGTGCTCGTCGAGGCTGCGCCAGATGGCCAGGACCGCGCATTCGCACGCTTGCACGGGCGAGGGCGCCGCGATGGCCAGCGGGGGACGCCACGCGCTCGCGGGCATCGCGTGCGCGATGCGCGCTTCTCCTCGGAGGGGGCTGGCTGGCGAAGGCATGAGGCGCTCCTTCAACGCGCCCACGATACGCCGTGCCCGCGCCGCTGACAACGCCATGCGCGCCCAAGGAAAGCCGCCAAACTTGTTACTCCCCACCGGGCTCGGCCGGTGCCAGACTGGGCGCTCCACATCAGGAGATTCGAACATGCCCCTCATGCAGACCCCTTCCATCGTGTCGCCGCAAGCATGGGACGCGGCCCGCGCGCAGTTGCTCGTCAAGGAGAAGGCGCTCACCCGCGCGCGCGACACCATGGCGGCCGAGCGCCGGCGCATGCCCTGGATGGCGGTGGACACGTCCTATGTCTTCGAAGGCCCGTCAGGCCGGCTCGGCTTGCAGGACCTGTTCGGCGGCCGGCGGCAACTCATCGTCTACCGGGCCTTCTTCGAACCCGGCGTGTTCGGCTGGCCGGACCATGCCTGCCGGGGCTGCTCGATGGTGGCCGACCAGGTGGCGCACCTGGCCCATCTGAACGCCCGCGACACCAGCCTCGCCTTTGTCTCGCGCGCGCCGCAGCCGGACATCGCGCGGCTCAAGTCGCGCATGGGGTGGACCATGCCGTGGTTCACCATCACCGACAGCTTCGACGCGGATTTCGGCGTCGGCGAATGGCACGGCACCAATGTGTTCTTCCGGGACGAAGGCCGCATCTTCCGCACCTACTTCATCGACAACCGCGGCGACGAGCAGATGGGCAACACCTGGAACTACCTGGACATCACGCCGCTCGGCCGCCAGGAGCTCTGGGAAGACTCGCCCGAGGGCTACCCGCAGACCGCCCCCTACCAGTGGTGGAACTGGCACGACAGCTATGTCGCGCAGGCGGAGCCCGATCGCCAATGGGTCGAGGTGTCGGCGGCGGGCGAAGCGGCGTTCCGCAAGGCGTCGCCGTCAGCAGGCGCGTAGGCGGCGCGCGCGCCGTTCAGAACGTGGCGCGCGCCCACCGGTCGACGCGCGCCGCAGGGGTGCCCAGCTTCAGGCGCTGCTCCTGTTCCTCGGCGCCGTCGTCGCCATCCTCCTGGCTGCAGGCGCTGGCCAGCGGCCCGGGGCATTCCGAGCGGAACTGCACGTAGCCAAGGGCGCTGCCGACCACGGTCGCGCCAACGAACACCAGCCACGCCAGCGCCGAGGCGCGCGCGCGCCTGACCCAGCGCAGGGCCAGGCGCCGGGGCGCGCGTTCGCCGCCGTCGCGAAGCGCTTCCAGTTCGCGCAGGCGCTCGCCCACGGCCGAGAGGTGGCGGTGGATGCCCCAGCGCCGCAGGCTTCCATAGGCGACGATCGCCACGGGCACCGCCCACGCCAGGCCCGCGAAGCTCACCAGCGACTCGGCGTTGGTCGCGAGCCAGGCCAGCACCGCGGCCGTGCCGATGACGCATCCGCGCTCGAGCGCGCCGAGCTCGGTCATGCAATGGGCGGCTTCGTCGTGGAGCGCTGCGTACTCCTCCTTCGGGAGCAGGGGGTCGGTCATGGTGTCCTTCTGTGGGGTGTTTGTGTCGGGAATGCGTGATTGTCCGTCCGGCCGGGCGGTCCGGCGGCCCGATTACTTTCGCCGGACCGGCTTCAGCACCGCGCGGCTGGCGTTCGCCAGCAGCCCGGCGAATGCCTCCGCGGCCGGCGAGAGGCTGCGTCCGCTGCGCTTGATGATGCCGAGCGTGCGGCTGATCGCGGGCTTGTCCAGCGGTACGCCCACCACCGATCCGGGCTTGCGCGGCGGCAGCGTGAGCCGGGGCACGACCGCGATGCCCAGCCCGTTCTCGACCAGCCCGATCAGCGTCGAGACGTGCCGCACTTCGCAGACCGGGCGGGGCAGGGGCGGCAGTTCCGCGAGCGCCTGGTCGATGAAGAGCCGGTTGCGGCTGGCCTGCGACACGCGAGCGAGCGGATAGGCCGCGAGCTCCTCCCAGCCGACCGAGCGGCGCTTCGCGAGCGGATGCCCGGCGGGGCAGGCGAGCACATACGGCTCCTTCAGCAGCGGCGTGAACTCGACCTCCGGGTCCTGCATGCCGATGTAGTTGAGCGCGAAGTCCGCTTCGCCCTGCTTCACGCTGGCCAGCACTTCGTCGGCGCCCTCTTCGATGATGCGCACCAGCACGCGCGGATGCTGCGCGCGGAAGGCGTTGATCACCGGCGGCATGAAATGGTGGATGGTCGACAGCACGACGCCGATCGTGACGTCGCCTGCCTCGAGTTCGGCCGCGTCGCGCAGGCTCAGCACGGAGCGGTCGAGTTCGTCCATCGCACCTCGGACCTGCCCCAGGAAGCGATGCCCCAGCGCGGTGAGGGCGACGCTGCGCGTGGTGCGGTCGAACAGGCGCACGCCGAGCATGTCTTCCAGATGCGAGATGCGCCGCGACAGCGCCGGCTGCGACAGATACAGCGCCCGCGCGGCGGCCGCGAAGCTCTGCGTCTGCGCCACCGTGACGAAGGCCCGCAGGTCGGCAAGGGATGGCTTGCTCATCGGATCTTATTCATGCATGAAATGCAATAAAGCACCAAAAACTTGCAATTTACCGCAAGGGCGCGAGTGGCGAAGATCGCCGCCAGAAAGATTTGGAGACAACAGACATGCAACGCCGCCATCTATTGCGGGCTGCCGCGGCCACGCTCGCCGTGCCCGGCCTGGCCATCGCGCAGAGCTTCCCCGGCAAACCGATCCGCTACATCGTCCCGGTATCCGCCGGCGGCGGCAGCGACATGATCGGCCGCGTCGTCACCGAGCGCTGGTCCCGCCTGCTGGGCGGGACCATCGTGGTCGACAACCAGAGCGGCGGCGGCGGCGTGGTCGCGAGCCAGACCACCGCGCATGCCGCGCCTGACGGCTACACGCTCATGCAAAGCTATGTGGCGACGCACGGCACCACGCCGGCCACGCGCAAGGTCAGCTACGACGCGGTCAAGGACTTCACCCCCATCGGCATGATCGGCGCCACGCCGAACGTGCTCGTCGTCAACGACTCTGTGCCGGTGAAGACGGTCGAAGAGCTCGTCAAGTACCTCAAGGGCAACCCGGGCAAGCTCAGCTATGGCTCGGCCGGCCCCGGCTCGCTCACGCACCTCACCATGGAACTCTTCAAGCAGGTGACTGGCACGTCGATGGTCCACATCCCGTACCGCGGCATTGCGCCCGCCATCACCGACCTGGTGGGCGGCCAGACGCAGGCCATGTTCCCCGGCCTCGCTGCGGCCCTGCCGCACCTGCGCACGGGGCGCATGCGGGCGCTGGCCGTCACGGGCAAGCAGCGCAGCGCCCAGCTCAAGGACGTGCCGACCATGGACGAGGTCGGCTTCAAGGGCTTCGATGCCATGCAGTGGTACGGCGTCGCCGGGCCGGCCGGCATCCCGGCGGACGTGGTGCGTCGCCTCAACGAGACGCTGGTGACGGTGCTCAAGTCGCCGGACCTCGCGGAAAAGCTCGCAGGCGAGGCCGTGGAGCCCCAGCCCATGACGCCCGAACAGTTCGGCCAGTACATCGCCGCCGACATCGCGCGCTGGACCGCCCTCGCCAAGGCGCGCGGCATCCGGCTCGACGAGTGACATCACTCTCGGCAACGCTTTCATCTCTTCTTCAACCCTCCCGACGAATCAATTCCCGTGGCACGCAACACGCACGTTCCCGCCGACACCTCGGCGCCCCCGATCACCTCCATCCTCGCCCGCTTCGTGGCGGGCCACCCCTCGCGCGGCTGGACCGACGCGGTGGAGCGGGAGGCCCATCGCACCTTCTACAACTGGCTCGGCTGTGCTATTGGCGCGGTATATCATGAGGCAGCCCATTCAGCGCTCGCGGCGGTGCGGCTCCTCCAGCCGGCGCCGCAGGCCACCGTGCTCGGCAGCAAGGAGAGGGTGGACATGGCCAGCGCCGCGCTGGTCAACGGCATCACCTCGCACACCTTCGATTTCGACGACACGCACCTGAAGACCATCATCCATCCCGCGGGGCCGGTCGCCTCGGCGGTGCTCGCGCTGGCCGAGCAACGCGGCGCGAGCGGGCGGCAGGTCCTCGATGCGCTGGTGCTCGGCATCGACGTGGCCTGCCGCGTCGGCAACACCATGTACCCCGACCACTACGACCGCGGCTGGCACATCACCGGGTCCACCGGCATGCTCGGCGCGGCCGCCGGCTGTGCGCGCCTGCTCGGCCTCGACGGCAGGAAGACCGCCATGGCCCTCGGCATCGCCGCCTCGCAGCCCGTGGGCCTGCGCGAGCAGTTCGGCACCATGACCAAGCCTTTCCACCCGGGCGGCGCGGCGCGTGCCGGGCTGATGTCGGCGCTCATGGCAAGCCAGGGGTTCACCGCGAGCGAACGCGCCCTGGAAGCGCCGCGCGGCTTCGTGCAGGTGGTGTCGGACAAGCGCGCCTGGAACGAAATCACCGACGAGCTCGGCGAGCGCTTCGAGATCTCCTTCAACACCTACAAGCCCTTCGCCTGCGGCATCGTGATCCATCCGAGCATCGACGCCTGCGTGCGCCTGCGCGACCAGGGCATCGCGGCCGAGCAGGTCGAGCGCATCGAGCTGCGCGTGCATTCGCTGGTGCTCGAACTCACCGGCAAGAAGGAGCCGAAAGACGGGCTGCAGGGCAAGTTCAGCGTCTATCACGGCTGCGCCGCGGGACTGCTGTTCGGCCGCGCGGGCGAGGAGGAGTTCTCCGATGCGGTGGTCAACGACCCGCGCGTGGTGGCGCTGCGCAACAAGGTTCAGGCGACGGTCGACGACGGCATCGACGAGGCCGCCGTGCAGGTGACGGCGGTGCTGACCGACGGCCGCCGCGTCGAGGTGCGCGTGGACCACGCGATCGGTTCGCTCGAGAACCCGCTCACCGATGCGCAGCTCGAGGCCAAGTTCGCCTCGCTGGTGGTGCCCGTGCTCGGCCGGGCACGCGCGGACGACATCACCGCGCACTGCCGCACGCTGGCCGCGATGGCCGACATCCGCACGTTGACGGCGCTCTGCGCCGGCTGAGGCCCGCCATGCCCCATCTTCCCGCTTCGGACGCGCTGCGCCGCTTCCGCGTCATCGACCTCACGCAGGTGCGCGCCGGTCCCACGGCCTGCCGGCAGCTGGCCGACTGGGGCGCCGACGTGATCCAGGTGCAGATGCCCGAGCACATGCGCGGCGACGACACCCTCGGCGGCCAGGATGGCTCGGACTACCAGTACACGCACCGCAACAAGCGCTCGATCACGCTCGACCTCAAGCAGGCGGACGGCATCGCGACGCTCAGGCGGTTGATCGCCAAGGCCGATGTGGTGGTCGAGAACTTCCGCCCCGACGTGAAGTACCGGCTGGGCATCGACTATGCCTCGCTCTCTGCCGAGAACCCGGGGCTGGTGTATGCGAGCATTTCCGGCTTCGGCCAGACCGGGCCGCTCGCATCGCGCCCAGGGTTCGACCAGATCGTGCAAGGCATGGGCGGGCTGATGTCCGTCACCGGCCTGCCGGGCGACGGCCCGGTGCGCGTGGGCATCCCGATCGCGGATCTCTGCGCGGGCATCTTCGCGGCGCAGGGCATCCTGGTCGCGCTGCTGGAGCGCGAGAGTTCGGGCCGGGGCCAATGGCTGCACACCTCGCTGCTGGAATCGATGGTCTACATGATGGACTTCCAGACCTCGCGCTTCCTGATCGACGGCGAGGTTGCCTCGCAGGCGGGCAACTTCCATCCGACCAGTATCCCGACGGGCGTCTACAAGGCGCGCGACGGCTACATGAACATCGCCGTCTTCGGCTCGAAGATCTGGGAGCGCTTCTGCAACATCCTGGGCGCGCCGGAGTGGATCGCCGATGCGCGCTACCACGACAAGCCCTCGCGCTCGGTCAACCGCGACGCGCTCAACGCCGAGATCAACCGCCGCCTCGCCGCGCAGGACCGCGCGTACTGGGTGCGGCAGTTCAACGAGGGTGGGGTGGCCTGCGGTCTCATCAACGACATGCGCGAGGTGTTCGAGGAACCGCAGATCCAGCACCTGGGCATGGTGAAGGAGGTGAGCTCCGCGCGCCTCGGGCCGCAGCGGCTCGTGGGCCAGCCGGTGCAGCTCGAGCGCACGCCCAGCACCATCGCGCGCGCGGCGCCCCGCCGCGGCGAACACACCGAGGAAATCCTCGGCGAACTCGGCCTGGGCCCCGACGAGCTCGCCCGCATGAAGGCCGCCGGAATCTTTTGATCGCCATGACGAATCCCACCTACACCTCCACCACCGAACGCGTGCAGACCTGGCTCGAGGGCCGGGCGCTGCACATCCGATTCAACAACCCCGCGCGGCACAACGCGCTGTCGGTCGACATGTGGGAGGCGGTGCCACCGCTGCTGCGCATCGCCGAGCACGACGAACGCGTGCGCATCGTCGTGTTCTCGGGCGCCGGCGCGAAGGCCTTCGTCTCGGGCGCGGACATCTCGCAGTTCGAGGACATGCGCGCCGCGCGCGAGGCCGTCGCGCACTACGAGCAGATGGCCGAGACGACGCTGACGGGCATCCACGATTTCCCGAAGCCGACGCTGGCCTGCATCCGCGGCTGGTGCATCGGCGGCGGCGTGAACGTGGCGATCGCCTGCGACTTGCGTATTGCCGCGACCGATGCGGTGTTCTCGGTGCCGGCCGCGCGGCTGGGTCTGGGCTACCGCTATTCCGCGATGAAGAACCTCGTGGACCTCATCGGCCCCGGCGCGGCGAAGGACCTTTTCTTCACGGCGCGCCGCATCGACGCGGCGGAAGCGAAGTCGCTCGGCCTCGTGTCGCGGGTCGGCGCGCCCGAGGCGCTGGATGCGCTTCTGGCCGAGTACGTCACCGCGCTGTCGGAGAACGCGCCGCTCACCGTGATGGCCGGCAAGGCGATCACGCGCGAGATCCTGAAGCCGTCGACCGACCTCGACATGGCGCAGTGCGCCTCGCTGATCCGCGGCTGTTTCGAGAGCGCGGACTACACCGAGGGCCGCACCGCCTTCATGCAGAAGCGCAGGCCGGTCTTCACCGGCCGCTAGAACGAACGAGGAGCCTGATCCATGCAGTCCTACTGGATGCAGATGACCGAGACCGACACCGTGCTGGAGCTGCGCGACGTGCCCCTGCCCGTGCCGGGGCCGAAGCAGTTGCTGGTGCGCGTGCATGCCTCGTCGCTCAACCGCGGCGAGTTCCTGCACGGCGGACTCCACGGCAAGCCAGGCAGCTGGAAGGCGGTCGGCGGCGAAGCGGCGGGCGTGGTCGTCTCGGCCGGCGCCGAGGCCGCCGCCTTCCAGGCCGGGGACCGCGTGATGGGGCGCTGCGGCGGCTCGTTCGCGGAGTACGTGCTGCTCGATGACGCCGAGGCCATGCCGGTGCCCGCGAACCTCTCCTTCGAGCAGGCCGCGAGCATCCCGCTGGCCTTCCTGGTCACCTTCGACATGCTGGTGCTGCAGGGCCGGCTGAAGGCCGGCGAGTGGCTGCTGATCAACGGTGTGTCGTCGGGCGTCGGCGTGGCCTCGCTGCAACTGGGCAAGGCGATGGGCGCGAAGGTGATCGGGACTTCGGGCTCGGCCGAGAAGCTCGCGTCGCTGAAACCCCTCGGACTCGACCTCGCGCTGTGCACCCGACAGCCCGACTTCGCGCCGGCGGTGATGGAGGCGACAGGCGGGCAGGGCGCGAACCTCATCGTCAACACGGTGGGCGGCACCGTGTTCGCCGAGAACATCCGCGCGCTCGCTTTCGAAGGCCGCCTCGCCACCGTCGGCTACGTCGACGGGGTCGTGCATGCGGACATCGACCTCGAAGCGCTGCACGCGCGGCGGCTCACGCTCTTCGGGGTCTCGAACAAGCTGCGCACGAAGGAACAGAAAGCGGCGGCGGTGCCGCGCTTCGTCGCCGAGGTGCTGCCGCATTTCGCCGAGGGGCGCATCGTGCCGCGCATCGACAGCGTGATGGAGCTGGCACAGCTGCCCGAGGCAAAGGCGTTGATGGAAGCCGGCGGCCACGTCGGAAAGATCGTGCTGCGGATGCCCGCCCCGGACTGAAAGAGCAGGAGACACATCGATGAAGAAGAGGCACTTCGCCCTCGCGTTGGCGACGGGCGTGATCTCGCACGCCGCCTGGGCCCAGCCGGCGCCTTACCCGAACAAGCCGGTCCGCCTCGTGATCGGCTTCGCGGCGGGAGGCGCGGCGGACTACGTGGCGCGCGCCATGAGCGAGTCCTTCGGCAAGGCGCTCGGCCAGCCTGTGGTGGTGGACAACAAGCCCGGCAACGGCTCCAGCATCGCAGCCGACATCGTCGCCAAGGCGCCGCCGGACGGCTACACGCTGCTCATTGCGAGCCCGAGCAGCATCTCGGTCAATCCGGCGCTCAACCCGAAGCTCTCGTACTCGCCGGCCGACCTGCTGCCTGTCACGAAGATCACGACCTCGCCGCTGGTGCTCGCGGTCAACCCATCGAGCGGCATCGATTCGGTGGCGCAGCTGATCGCGACCGCGAAGAAGGAGCCCGACAAGCTCAACTACTCGACCTCCGGCAACGGCTCGGCGCCGCATCTGGGCGCGGCGCTGTTCACGATGCTGACCGGCGCGCAGATGACGCACGTGCCCTACAAGGGTGGCAGCCTCGCGATCCAGTCCGTGATGGCGGGCGACACGCAACTGACCTTCGGCACCTCGCCCTCGGTGCTGCCGATGGCCAAGGGCGGCCGGCTGCGCGTGCTGGCGGTCAGCACGCGCGAGCGTTCGCCGCTCGTGCCCGAGCTGCCCGGCATGCGCGAGGCGGGCTTGCCCGACTACAACCTCGAGTTCTGGTACGGCCTGTTCGTGCCGGTGGGCACGCCGCCCGCGGTCGTCAGGAAGATCCACGACGCCACCGCCGCCGCGATGCAGCAGCCCTCGGTCAAGGCCGCGCTTGCGCGCGAGGGCACCGAGGTGTCGCTGTCGGGATCGCCCGAACAGTTCTCCCAGTTCCTGGTGGAGGACGGCCGGTTCTGGGTCGATCTCGTCAAGGGCGCGAAGGTCAAGGTCGACTGAAAGTCAACGTTGCCTTCACGCGGGGGGCCGCAAGACCGAGGCCTTCCTGAAGGTGGTCAAGGTGCCGGGCTACGCCTCCGCGGGCACCGCCACGCCGAGCGACTGCGCGAGTCCGGCGAGCGAGCGCCAGATGGCCGGCGCGATCTCCAGGTGCGTGGCATGACGCTCGCGGTTCTGCGCCTCGAATTCGCCGGGGTACTGCACGCGGTCGAAGCCGGGGGCGGGCGGCGTGTCGTGCAGGTAGTTCAGGAAGCCCTCGACCTCGGCGCTCTTCCATTCGAGGCCGAATTCCATCGCCGGGTCGATCAGCACCGCGAACATGTTGTTGACCGCCATGCCGTCGCGCGGGTTCTCGGGCTGGATGGTGCCGCCGCCCGAGAGCACGCCGGCCAGCAGCTCGGCCACCACGCCGAGCGCATAGCCCTTGTGCGCTCCGAAAGGCAGGATCGCGCCGGGTGGATCCGCGAACATCACCGAGGCGTCGGTGGTCGGCAGGCCATCCGCATCGATGAGGCAGCCTTCCGGCAGAGGCTCGCCCTTCTCGGCGGCGACGCGCGTCTTGTTGAAGGCGACCGCGCTGGTCGCGATGTCGACCACCAGCGGGGGGCGGCCGTTCGGCATCGGCCCGGCGAAGCACACCGGGTTGGTCGTGAGGCGCGCGACCTTGCCGCCGAAGGGCGCCACCATCGGCGGGCGGTTGATCACGTTGGTGAAGCTCAGCAGCACATAGCCGGCCGCGGCCGCCATCTCGCCGTAGTGGCCCATGCGCCCGAGGTGGTGCGACTTGCGGATCGTGAGGATGCAGTGGCCGGTCTGCTTCACCCGCTCGATGCCGGCCTGCATCACGACCTTGCCCACGTGCTGGCCGAAGCCGCCGTGGCCGTCGTACATCAGCAGGCCGCCGCGGTCGGCGATGCACTCGGCGCGCGCATCGCCGTGCAGATGGCCGCCCTGCATCGACTTGCGATAGCTCGGCAGGATCGAGAGCCCGTGGCTGGTGTAGCCGCAGCGGTCCGATTCGACCAGGTGCTCCGCCACGTCGGCCGCGATGTCGTCGGGCACGCCCTGGGCGGTCAGCACGCGCGTGCCGAGCGTGCGCGCGTCGTCGAGGGATATCTTCATCGGAGGCTCCCTCAGGTCCAGCCGAGCCAGCGCCAGTACGTCACGGCAAAGAGCAGCATCAGCAGATAGCCGATGATGGTCACCGGCACGCCGACCTTCGCGAACTGCTTGCCGTTGAAGGTCTCGGTGCCCAGGCACACCATGTTCTGCGGTGCGTTGATCGGCAGGATGAAGCCGAAGCTCACCGTGAAGCCGAGCAGCATCGTCATGCCGACCTTGTGGATGTCGCCGGGCAGCGTCTGCAGCACCGAGATCAGGATCGGCAGCAGCGCCGCGGTGAGCGCCGTCGCGCTCGCGAAGCCGAGGTGGATCAGGATCAGGAAGGCCGCGAGGATCGCGAACACCATCACGGTCCCCTGCGTGGCGAGGCCCGAGTGGGCGACCACGAAGCGCCCGAGCCACTGGCCCGCCTGCGTGCTGAGCAGCGCCGTGCCCAGGCTGATGCCCACGCCGAAGACGATCAGCGTGCCCCATGGGATGCGGCCCTGCAGCGTCTTCCAGTCCATCACGCCCAGGCGCGGCAGCATCAGGATCACGAGCCCGACATAGGTGATCGAAGCGGTGTCGATCTCGTGCAGCTTGCCTTCGGTGGCCCAGAAGAGCAGCAGCCCGATGGAGACCGCCGCGAGACGCTTCTGCGGGCCGCTCATCGGGCCCAGCGCGGCCAGCTCGCGCTGCACCGCCTCCTTGCCGCCGGCGATCGCCTCGGTCTCGGGCGGCAGCAGCCAGCGCACCAGGAAATACAGCACGATCGACATGAGGACCGCCCACGGCGCGCCCGCGACCAGCCACTGGATCCAGCTCACGCGCTCGCCGAGCAGCTTGTCCATGAAGCCGACGGTCAGCAGGTTCTGCGCGGCGGCGGTCTGGATGCCGACGTTCCACACACTGGTGGCCTGGGCCACCATGATCATGATGCCGGCCGCGATGTTCGACCGCTTGTCGACGCCGAAGGCCGTGATCACGCCCATCATGATCGGCACCACGCAGGCGCTGCGTGCGGTGGCGCTCGGCACCACGAGCGAGAGCACGATGGTGACCACGATGCTGCCGATGAGGATGCGCCGCGTGCTGGTGCCGATGGACGACAGCGTGACCAGCGCGATGCGCCGGTCCAGCCCCGTGATGGTCATGGCCGCCGCGATGCACAGCGCCGCGCCGACCAGCGCGAGCGCGGTGCTCGAGAAGCCCGCGAGCGCCATGCCCAGCGCCGCGCCGGTGCCGTAGGTGTCCGACGGATCGTTCACCTTCGGCGCCAGGCCGATCAGGGCGGCGATCAGCGAGGTGATCATGATCGCGCTGGCCTCGTAGCTCACCGCCTCGGTGATCCAGACGATCACCGCGAAGACCAGGATGGCCAGCATGCGGTGTCCCGCCACCGGCAGGCCCTCGGGCAGGGGCAGGGCCAGCACGGCGACCAGCGCGACGGCCGCGATGTACAGGCCCCAGGGGATGGGTTTGCGCGGTGCGGGCGCTGTGCTGGCGGCGCCTGTGCGGACCGGGTCGTCGGTGCTGATGCTCATGGATGCAGACCTTCGTTGGTGCTTCGACGAGCGCAAGCGTAACGCCGATGGCGACGCAAGGCCAAGGCCGAGCGCCGCCGCCTGAGCAAGCCCGGGGATCGTTGTGGGGAGCCGACGTTTGCCAGAAACCTGAACAGGACCTGACGAAAACGGTGACTAAAGTATACACTTGCAGCGAAAAGTAACCCAGTGACGCGATTCGCCTTTCGCTGCCGAGCGACCGATCCGCGGGGTTTGTACCGGCCTGGAATCTAAGCGAGGAGTGATGTTGACCCAACTTCCCCTGGATCGAGCGCGACCGTCACGCGCCAGTTTTTCGCCCGCCGTCGCCCGCCTTCCCCTCGATGCCGAAACCACCGCGAGCGCGCAGCGGCTGGCGCAGGCGTGCGCCCAGCCCCTGGGCGCGGTCCTCTTCGGCGCCTTCGCCGGGTTGGTGCATTGGCTGACTCAACAAACCGAAGTGCTCGTCGGTGTCGCGATGCAGACATCGCCAGTGCTGTTCCGTGTCGCCGAGGCTGCCGGTCTGCGCCAGCTGGCGGCCCAGGCCACGGCGGACCCGCGCGCGGTCGACGGCCAGGGCGCGGCCGGGGCGGCCTTTCACTTCTCGGCGGAACCGACCGATGTCGACGCGGCGGGCTGCGACTTCCTGCTGCACGCGTCGGTCACCGCCGAAGGGCTGCTGCGGCTGGATGGCCACTACGACAGTGCCGTGCTCGATCGCGCCACGGTCGATCGATGGCTTTCGATCTACCGCGACGCCCTCGCACGATGGGCGTCCCAGGCGAATGCCGAGATCGCCCTGGCCGACGCCTTCGCGCTGGGCGACGGCGAACGTGCGCTGCTGGCGTCGTTCAATGCCACCGTGGCCCCGCAGGAGCCGGGACTTCGCATCGAGACGCTGATTGCGCGCCAGGTGGCCGCGACCCCGCAGGCCATCGCGGTGACCGCGTCCGACGGTGCGCAGCTCAGCTTCGCCGAGCTGGCGCAGCGCGCTCACGGACTCGCAGCCGCGCTCCAGGAGCGGGGCGTGGCCGCGGGCGACCTGGTCGGGCTCTCGTGCGAGCGCAACGAGCACATGGTGGTGGGCCTCTACGGCATCTTGCTGGCGGGCGCCGGCTACGTGCCGCTCGACCCCGCCTTCCCGAGCGACCGCCTGGGCTTCATGACCGAGGACGCGCAGTTGCGCGTGATGGTGGTGGACGGATCGACGCAAGGCCGCTGGTCGGGCTCGGCGCTCGCGCTCGTGCGTGCGGATGCGGTGACGCCGCGCGCGGCCCCGCCCGCGCCCCACCACGATGCCGAGGCGGTGGCCTACGTCATCTACACCTCCGGCTCGACCGGGCGGCCCAAGGGGGTGCGCGTGCCGCATCGCAGCGTCTGCAATCTTCTGGCGAGCCTGCGCGGCGTGCCGGGCATCCGCGCCGACCATGTGACGCTCGCGGTGACGACGCTCTCGTTCGACATCGCGGTCTCCGAACTGCTGATGCCGCTGACCGTCGGCTCGCGCATCGTCGTCGCCGACAAGGCCCAGGCCGCCGACGGCGCGCTGCTGCGCTCGCTCGTCGAGCGCGAGCGCGTGACCTTCATGGACGCCACGCCATCGACCTGGCGGCTGCTGCTCGCCGCGGGCTGGGCGGGGTGTGCGGACATGCTCGCGATCTGCACCGGCGAGCCGCTGCCGCCGGACCTCGGCCGCAAGCTGCTGCCCATGGTGCGGGAGCTCTGGAACGGCTACGGCCCGACCGAGACGACGGTCTGGTCGAGCTTTCATCGGGTCGAGCAGGTCGACGGCATCGTGCCGATCGGGCGCCCCGTGGCGAACACGCAGTTCCACGTGCTCGACGCGGCGCTTCGGCCCCTGCCGGTCGGCGTCGTCGGCGAACTCTTCATCGGCGGGACCGGGGTCACGCTCGGCTATCTGAACCGGCCCGAGTTGACGGCGGAGCGCTTCCTGCCGGACCCCTTCGCAGGCGCGGAGGGCGCACTGCTCTACCGCACCGGCGACCTGGGCCGCTGGCGCGCCGACGGCGTGCTGGAGTGCCTGGGGCGCAACGATCACCAGGTGAAGATCCGCGGCTACCGCATCGAGCTCGGCGAAATCGAGAGCGCGCTGTCGCTGCACCCGGCGATCGGCCAGGCGGTGGTGATCGCTCGCGAGGACCAGCCCGGCAACGTGCGCCTGGTGGCCTACTTCACCGGCCAGCGGTCCACGAGCGTCGACGCGCTGCGCGCGCACCTCGCCACGCGGCTGCCGCCCTACATGGTGCCGAGCGCCTTCGTGGCGCTCGAGGCGCTGCCGCTGCTGCCCAATGGCAAGCTCGATCGCCGGTCGCTGCCCGCGCCGCCCACGGCGCGGCCCGAGCTGTCCGAGCCCTATGAAGAAGGCCGCAACCCGACCGAGCGGCGCGTCTGCGACGTCTTCGCGAAAGTGCTGGGCATCGACCAGGTCGGCCGCACCGACAACTTCTTCGATCTCGGGGGCGATTCGATCCTGGTGCTGCGGGCCCTGGCCGGGCTGCAGAAGACGAGCGCGCAGCCGCTGTCGGCCAACCTGTTCTTCCAGCAGCCGACGCCGCAGGCGCTGGCCGTGCAACTCGACGGCGCCGCGTCCCCGCAGCCGCCGGTCCGGCCCGAGCCGGCGCGCGCGAAGCCGTCGTCGTCCGATCTCGACGAGCCCATCGCGATCGTCGGCATGGCGGGCCGCTTCCCGGGCGCGAACAGCATCGAGCAGTTCTGGGACAACCTCTGCGAAGGGCGCGACTCGATCAGCTTCTTCGACGACGCGACGCTCGACCCCGCTGTGGGCGCCGCGCTGCGGGCCAATCCGAACTACGTGCGCGCGCGCGGGCTGATCGACGATGTCGAGTGGTTCGACGCGGCTTTCTTCGGCATCAACCCCAAGGAGGCGCTCCTCATGGACCCGCAGCAGCGCCTGTTCCTCGAACTGTGCTGGGAGTGCATGGAGCGCGCGGGCTACACGCCCGACCAGTGCCCGGGCTCGGTCGGGATCTACGCGGGCATGAACAACGCCACCTACTTCCTGAACCACGTGCAGAAGCAGCCCGAGCTGGTGAACGAGTTCGGCCCGTTCCAGGTCATGCTGGCCAACGAGAAGGACTACATCGCCACGCGCGTGGCGCATCGCCTGAACCTGACGGGACCTGCGATCGCGGTCCACACCGCCTGTTCGACATCGCTGGTCGCCGTGGCGCAGGCTTTCCAGGCGCTGCGCTCGGGGCAATGCGATGCGGCCCTGGCGGGCGGCGTCGCGATCACCTGCCCGCCGCGCAGCGGCTACCTCTACGAGGAGGGCGCCATGCTGTCGCCCGACGGCCACACGCGCAGCTTCGACGAGCACGCGCAAGGCACGGTGTTCAGCGACGGCGCGGGCGTGGTCATGCTCAAGCGGCTCAGCGACGCGCTGGCCGCCGGCGACCCGATCCACGCGGTGCTGCGCGGCGTGGCCGTCAACAACGACGGCGGCGCCAAGGCCAGCTTCACGGCGCCCAGCATCGACGGCCAGGCTGCCGTGGTCTCGGCCGCCCTGGCTTCGGCGGGCGTGGACGCGCGCAGCATCTCGTACGTCGAGACCCACGGCACGGCCACGCCCATGGGCGACCCGGTCGAGATCGAGGGCCTCACGCGCGCCTATGCGCGCGAGACGCCCGACACCGGCTTCTGCCGCATCGGCTCGGTCAAGAGCAACGTCGGCCACCTGGTCACGGCCGCCGGCGCCGCCGGGCTGATCAAGACGGCCCTGGCGCTGAACGCCGAGTGCATCCCGCCCACGGTGCATTTCACGCGGCCCAATCCCCGCATCGACTTCGAACGCACGCCCTTCAAGGTCAACGACAGCCTGCACCCTTGGCCGCGCGGCGAGACGCCCCGGCGCGCCGGCGTGAGCTCCTTCGGCGTCGGCGGCACCAACGCGCACGTGATCGTCGAAGAGGCGCCGGCGCGGCCCGACTCGGACATCTCGGCCGCGCCCCAGCTGCTGGTGCTGTCGGCGCGCACGCCGGCCGCGCTCGCGGCGGCCCGCATGCAGCTGGCCGCCCACCTCGAGGCGCATCCGCGCATCTGCCTGCCCGATGTGGCGCACACGCTGCGCGTCGGCCGCAAGACCTTCGCCCACCGCGCAGGCGTCGTCGCGCGCTCGCCCGCCGAGGCCGCGGCCGCGTTGCGCGCGGCGGACGCGCCGGGAAGCTTCCAGGCACGAACGGGCGCGTCGAGGCCCCAGCCCGTGCTGGTGTTTCCCGGCCAGGAGCCGCAGTACCACGGCATGGGCCGCGCGCTGTATGCGCAGGAGCCCATCTTCCGTGCCGCGCTGGACGAGTGCCACGCGGCCTTCGAACGCGTGCTGGGGTTCGACCTGCGCGCGCATCTTTTCTCCGACGACCCGTCCGTGGCCTCCTTCGGACAGGCCGCGACCTTCGCGATCGAATATGCGCTCGCGCGCCAGCTGCTGTCGCTGCAGGTGCAGCCGGCCGCCGTGCTGGGCCGCGGCGTCGGCGCGTTCGTGGCTGCGGTACTCGCCGGGGTGATGCCGCTCGACGACGCGGTCAAGCTGGTGGAACGGCGCGCCGACTCGATGCACACGCGGCGCGCCGAGATCATGCTGTCGGTGCCCCGGGCTGCCGCGCAGCTGTCGCCGCTGCTGCCCGAGCGCGTCTCGCTGGCGGCCGACCTCGGCACCTCGGGTTGTCTCGTGGCCGGGCCGATGGACGAGCTCGAGCGGCTGCGCGAGGTGCTCGAAGCCCGGGACATCGAGTCCAGCCTGTTCCTGGCATCGAGCGCCGTGGACCTGGACCTGAACGAGGGCCCGCGCGCCGCCAGCGAAGCGCCCGCGCCCGCGCTGCGCCTCGCGGCGCCGACCCTGGCGGTCTACTCGACCTTGACCGGCAGCCTGCTGACCGCCGAGGAGGCCACCGATCCGGGGTACTGGATGCGCCATGTGCGCGAGTCGGTGCGCTTCTCGCCGGCGCTCGGTGAACTCACGAGCCAGCTCGGGAACCCGCTGTTCGTCGAGGTCGGTCCGCGCCACACCTTGCCGACGCTGAGCCGGCAGCGCGGCGCCGAGGAGGCGCCGTCGCCCACCATCGTCCTGCTCGGCACCGGGCCCGAGGACGAATGCCGGGCCTGGCGGCTCGGCGCCGGCCGCATCTGGGCCGCGGGCGCGGACATCGACCTGGTCGCGCTCGATGAGCGTGCGAACAGGCACCGCGTGGTGCTGCCGACCTATCCGTTCGAGCGCAAGCGCTTCTGGATCGAGTCGACGGTCGCGCAGGCGCCCGTGGAAGCGCGCGTGGCCGACCCCGTGGAACTGGCGCCCGCCCCGGCCGCCACGGCGCGCGCATTCCAGGTGCCGGCGATCGCTGGCGCGGCCACACACGACAGCCACCTGCACCAGGTCGTCGCGCACCAGATGCAACTGATGCAGCAGCAGCTCGCGATCCTGGCAAGCCTGCCGGGCTTGCAGGCGGCCCCGGCGATCGTGCTGCCGCCGGAATACGAAGTCTGACGAGGGCGCGCGCGCATGACGGCTATGCCGCTTGCTCCATCCAGTTCCCCGACGAGAACGCGATGGGCGGCGTGGCCGGATCGAAGAAGACGCCCGCCGGGTCGCCGCCTTCCTGCAGGATGTCGAGCTGCTTCTTCAGCAGCCTGCGCAGCATCACGATCCCGCGGTCGGTGGTCGCCAGGTGCTCTTCGGAATGCCTGGCGACGACGCCCTGGCTCACCATGGCCTCGTAGTCGCCGGGGTACTGCTGATGGTCCGCTTCGGCCATGTCTTCCCACAGCCGCTTGCCGTCCGGGCGCGAGCGCATGCGCTGCAGGTCGCCCTTTTCGCGCACCCGGCCCGCGACATAGATGCGGAAGCTGCCGTCATCGATCGGCAGCACCCAGCCCAGCGATTCCACGCGCCCGCCGCGTCCGAACTTGGGGTTCGGAATGATGCGCAGCGTCGGCAGGCCAGCCTCCGCGATCCGGCGGAACATGCGCCCATCGGGCAGCTGGCGCCGCGACGTCACGCGCACCGTCAGTTCCGTCGTGTCCCACTCGACCTGCGGCATGACCGCCATCTCGGGCACGAACTGCACGCCGCTGAACGAGGAATGCAGCACCACGACATGGAAGGGGTCCACCAGGTTCTCGTAGTGCTGGAGCCAGTTGCAGGGGATGACCGGGGGACCGCCCCCGCCGATGCTCGCGTCGTCGGTCTCGACGAACTCGCCTTCGTCCAGGACTTCGAGACACTCGTAGCGCGGCAGCACGGGCTTCTTCTCGGGCGGGCCCATGTAGGCCCAGATGAGGCCGTAGCGTTCTTCGACCGGATACCAGGGCTGGCGCGCCCGCTCGCGCGCACGCGCAAGGCCCATTTCCGGCTCGCAGGGCTGTTCGACGCAGTGGCCCTGCACGTCGAAGAGCCAGCCGTGATAGCAGCAGCGGATGCCGCGCTCTTCGACCTTGCCGTAGTAGAGCGAGGCGCCGCGGTGCATGCAGTGGGGGTACACGAGGCCGGGCCGGCCGGTGCCGTCGCGAAAGAGGATCAGGTCTTCGCCGAGCACGCGCACCTGTCTGGGCGTGCCGCTGGCATCGGCGGCCAGGCCGATCGGGTGCCAGTAGCGGCGCAGCAGTTCACCCATCGGCTTGCCGGGGCCGACCTCGGTGAGCAGGGGGTCGTGCACGCCCGGCTGGCGGCCGTAGGCCGTACCGGTGTCGAGGGCTTGCGCAGCAGGTCGGGTCATCGAGATTCCTTTTCTTTCATTCACTCATTCATTCCGCCGTGACACCGGCGGCCTTGATCAGCGCGGCCACGCGCGGAAGGTCGGCCTGGACATTGGCCTTGAATTGCGCCGGCGTATTGCCCAGCGGCTCGAACCCGAAGGCAATCAGGCGCGCCTTCACATCGGGCATGTGCGTGATCTCGCGCAGCGCCTGATGCCATTGCTCGACGATGGCCGGCGGCGTTTTCGCCGGGGCATAGAAACCGACCCAGCTGTCCAGGTCGAAGCCCGAGTAGCCTTGCTCGGAGAAGAGCGGCACGTCGGGCAGGGTGGAGGCGCGCGCGGTGCCGGTGGCGCCCAGGACCTTCATCTTGCCGCCCTGCGCCTGCACGCGCGCCGTCGACGGGTTGGCCCAGGCGAAATCGAGCATGCCGCCGATCATGTCGTTGTGCGCCGCCGCCTCGGCCTTGTAGGCGACGTGGGTGAACTGGAGGCCCGCTTTCTCCTTCAACAGTTCGCCCAGCAGATGCGCCTGCGAGCCCATGCCCCAGGTGCCGTAGGTCATGCCCGGATGCGCCTTGGCGTAGGCCACGAATTCCTTGAGGTTCGAATACGGCGCATCGGCCCGCGCCACCAGCATCGGGCCGCCCGTGCCGATCTGCGTGATGGCCTCGAAATCCTTGACCGGGTCGTAAGGCAGCTTGGGTTGCAGGATCGCGTTGTTGATGTGCGTGATCGGCATCGTCAGCAGCACCGTGTAGCCGTCGGGCGGCGCCTTGGCGACGTAGTCGGCCGCGATGATCCCGCTGGCGCCGGGCTTGGGGTCGACGATCACCGCCTGGCCCCAACGCTGCTGGAGCTTTTCGCCGTAGACGCGCGCGAGCGTGTCGATCGGCCCGCCGGCCGTGCCGAACGGGATGATGCGGATCACCTTGTTGGGAAAGGCGGGCGGCGTCTGTGCGAGGGCGCCCGGCACCGCGGTGTTCAGCGCGAGTGCGGCGAGGCCGGCGATGCAGCGGCGCCGGCGCGCGCGGAAAGCGCCATCGTGAGGGCGATCTGACATGCATGTCTCCTTCGTTCTTGTGGGTCCGCATACGATAGAAGTCCACTTCGCGCGAATCAATTCGAACATTTGGATAACTGATATGGGCCGGCCTGATATCCGTGGTGTCGACCTGGCGATGCTGCGAACCTTCGATGCCTTGCTGCGCGAGCGCAGCGTGTCGCGCGCGGCATCGCGTCTGTTCCTGAGCCAGCCGGCGGTGAGTGGGTCGCTCAAGCGCCTGCGCGAGACCTTCGACGACCCGCTCTTCACCCGCACCGCGCACGGCGTGGTGCCGACCCCGCGCGCGCTGGCGCTCGCGCCGCGCGTGGAGGCCGTGCTGCAGGAGCTGCAGCAGCTGCTCCATGCGGACCGCGCGTTCGACCCCGCGACGTCGGACCGCATCCTGCGCATCGGCGGCAGCGACCACAGTGGCCGCACGGTGCTGCCGCTCCTGTGCCGCGAACTGAACGCCTGCGGCTCGCGCATCCGCATCGCCTGGGAGCTGGCCGACTACAGCCGCATGCCCGAGCAGCTGCGACGAGGCGATATCGACGTGGGGCTGCTGCCAAGAATGGCGCCGCCCACGGGCGTCGAGTCGGAGCTGCTGCACGAGGACCGCTACGTCGCGGTGGCGCGGCGCGGGCATCCGGGTTTCGACCGGGGCGTGGACGTCGACACCTTCTGCGCGGTGCCGCATGTGGTGCTGGGGCAGAGCCGGTCCGTGCTCGACGACACCATGGACCAGATCCTCGCGCGCCAGGGCCGCACGCGCCATGTGCAGGCCGCGGTCACGACCTTCGGGCAACTGGTGGACCTTCTTGTCAGCACCGACGCGATGGGCGTCTTTCCGCAGCGCGTGGCGGCACGCTATGCGGCGCAACTCGAGGCGATGCCGCTGCCCTTCGAGCTGCCGAGCTACCGGCTCTACGTGTGCTGGGATGCGCGCTCGAATGCCGATGAGGCGGTCATGTGGCTCAAGGAAGCGCTGGCGCGCATGGGACGCGAGATTTCACGAGCGCCCGAGGCGATCCTGTAGCGCCAGGTACCACTGGAGCAATTCGCGCTCGCTGCCGATCCGAAGGCGCCGGTAGGCGAGCTTGCGGAAGGTCTTGACCGTTTCGGTGGAGACGCCGAGGTCGAGCGCGATGCCGGTCGTCGTGAGGCCGTAGAGGATGCGCGCACAGACCTGGCCTTCGCGCCGGGTCAGCGGCGATTCGCTTTCGATGCCAGCTTCGATGTCCGGGAGCGAGCTGATGACACCCGCCATCGCGCCGGGTGCGCGGCCGATCAGCTCGGCGTGCTTGGCAAGCACGGAGATCAGCAGGTCTGCCGAAGCGCCGACGCGTTCGATCTCCACCGGCGTGAAGCCGCCCCATCCTTCGCGCAGCACGCTCATGCTGAAGGTGCAGTATCGGCTGCGGCCGGCGACGACGACCCGGTCGCGGATGCGAGGCCAGATCGCCTCGCGAAGCATGGGGTCTTGCAGATGGCTGACATCCATGCGCATCAGCATCGGGACCGTACCGGACAACTGCGTCTGCGCGTACACCATCGCCGGGTCCTTCGACCAGTACGCCCGCTGCAGGTACGTCGCCACGCGCGAGTGCGCCGTCTGCGATCCGTCGTAGCTGCCGGTGGCCACTTCGCTGGGCGCTTCGGCGCCGATGCGGAAAACGGCGCAATAGTCGGCGCCGCAGGCCTCCTGCAGGTGGTTCAGCAACGCGGATCCGAAGCGGTCGGTCCCGGCGGCTTCCACCATGTCCGCCATGGCGCGCGCAGCGGCTCCTCCCGGAACGAGTTGCAGCGATTGAGTGGACAACATGGGGCGCGAGGATCGACGAGGACGACGGATGGCATCTTCCCCCTCCAGGGGGAAAGAAGTTCTAGGACCTTCCCCATAGAGTCGCCGAAGAACCACTTACAGGAAACTTCGATGCGGAAGCGACTCTTCCTTCTGGCCGCCGCGGCCGCCGCGGGCCTGGTCTGCGCGATGCCCGTTGCCATGGCCCAGGCGAAATTCCCCACCCAGCCAGTCAAGCTCGTGGTGCCCTACCCGCCGGGCGGCGGAACCGACTTCTTCGCGAGGACGGTTGCACAGGGCATGGGCGATGCCCTCGGGCAGCCCGTGATCGTCGAGAACCGACCGGGCGCCAGCGGCATGATCGCGGGCCAGTATGTCGCCAAGGTCGCACCGGCAGACGGCCACACCGTGCTCTGGGGCGACATGACCACGTATGCGGTCAACCCGACGCTCTTCGGCAAACAGCAGCAATACGACATCCAGAGGGACCTGGCGCCCGTCACCATGACGGCCAAGTTCGACTTCATGCTGGTGGTCAACCCCAAGATCGTTCCGGTCAGCACGGTGCAGGAGCTGATCGCCGCTGCAGCCAAGGCGCCAGACGGGCTCAACTACGGCAACCCGTCGATCGGCACCACGCATCACCTGGCCACGGAGCTGTTCGCCCGCGAGACCGGCGCCAAGCTGGTAGGCATTACCTACAAGGGTGGCGGCGCGGCCGTGCAGGATCTGCTGGGCGGGCAAATCGGCCTGATGTTCCTGGATCGGGCGACTGCGAAGCCGCACATCGAGACCGGCAGCCTGCGCGCGATCGCCGTCGCCGGAAGCAAGCGCGTGGCCGCCTTCCCGAACGTGCCGACCGTGGCGGAGTCGGGCGTCAAGGGGTTCAACGTCGAAGGCTGGCAGGGGCTGACCGTGCGGGCGGGCACGCCCGAGACCGCGGTCAAGGCCCTGGCCCAGGCCTTTGCCAAGGCGATAGCGGCGCCGGGCGTGCGTGAAAAGCTTGCGGATGCAGGCATCGACGTCGCGGCTTCGACGCCGCAGGAGTTCGCGACCTACATCCAGTCGGAAACCGCGCGTTGGGCAGCGTTGATTCGTGCGAACGGGATCAAGGTGGAGTGAGCGGCGATGGCGATCTACGAGACCCCCATTCTCATCGTGGGCGGCGGCGGCTTCGGCCTCGCCACTTCGATCTTCCTGTCGAACCTGGGCGTGGAATCGCTGCTCATCGAGCGCCACGCCAAGCCCTCGCCGATGCCCAAGGCGCGCTACCTGAACCAGCGCACCATGGAGATCTTTCGTCAGCACGGGCTCGCCGACAGCGTCTATGGCCGGGCGGTGCCGATCCGAAACATGTCGACCACGCGCTGGGTCACCAGCCTCGGCGGCGACGGGCCGCACGACCGCAAGATGCTGTTCGAGATGGAGACGTTCGGCGGCGGTTCGCTCTGGACCCACTACAGGGACAACAGCCCCTGCGAGAGCGCGATCTATCCCCAAGTTCGCCTGGAACCCCTGCTGCGAGACCACGCCAGCGACATGCGCACCAGCCGGATGTTCTTCAGCCATTCGCTGGTGGCGATCGAGCAGCACACCGACGGCGTGACGGCGCGTGTCGAAGACCGCAACACCGGCGAGATGCATACGGTGCATGCCCGCTACCTGGTGGCGGCCGACGGTGGGAAGACCGTGGGACCGATGGTGGGCGCGGTGCTGGAAGGCACGCCGGAACTGATGGACATGGTCACCGTGTACTTCCGCGCCGACCTGTCGGCCTACCTCGACAACGACGATTCCTTCGCTTACTGGATGGCGAACCCCGGCGGCGACACGGGCTCGTGGAGCAGCGGCGTGCTGGGCAAGCTCGGCCCCACGCGTTTCGATCGTCACAGCGAGGAGTGGATGTTCCATTTCAGCTTCAGTTCGAACGATCCGGCCCGCTTCGAAGAGCAATCGCTCGTGCCGCGCATGCGAGACCTGATGAAGATTCCCGACCTCGAGCCGGAGGTGCTGTCGATCGGCCACTGGATCGTGCAGGGCGTGCTGGCCGATCGCTATCGCTTCGGCAACGTCTTCCTGGGTGGAGACGCCGCCCATCGTCATACGCCGACCACGGGACTCGGCCTCAACTCCGCGATCCAGGACGCGCACAACCTCGCATGGAAGCTGGCCCTGGTGGTGAAGGGCAGGGCAGGCGACGCCTTGCTCGACACCTATGAAACGGAACGCCGGCCCGCGGCCCAGCGCAACGTCGACTGGGCACTGTTCACCTTCTCCAACCATCAACTCACCGGAGCCGCCATCGGCCTGGTGCCCGGCGATGCCCAGCGCAGCCGCTCCAATTTCGAGGCCCTGCTGGCCGATACGCCAGATGGCGAATCTCGCCGCCACCGCTTCCGCGAGGTGATGAAGCTGCACAACACCGAGTACCAGGCGAACGACCTGGAAATCGGCGTGCAGTACGAATCGGGCGCCCTGGTCCCGGACGGCACGCCGCAGACGCCGCGCGATCCGACCGGGCGGCGCTACGTGCCGACGACGCGGCCCGGCGCGCGCCTCCCGCACGCCTGGCTGGAGCGCGACGGGCAGGCGGTTTCGACGCACGACCTGGTGCCGCGCGACGGCTTCGTCCTGATCGCCGCGCGCAGAGGATCGCCGTGGGAGTCGGCGGCACGCGAAGCGGCGGAGGCTTTCGGCGTGCGGATCGAGGTGGTCACCGTGGCCGACGACGCCACGGTGAGGGACCAGAGGCATGGCTGGCGCCGCATTCGCGAGATCAGCGATGACGGTGCGCTGCTGGTACGACCCGATCAGATCATCGCCTGGCGATCCATCGGCGCGCATGCGCGGGCGGCCGACGAACTGAAGGCCGTGCTGCGCAGCGTGCTGCGCGAGACCGAGGCGACGGCCTGAGAACGGATGAAGAGGCGCTAATGCCCGGCCACCAGCCTGACGATCAGTTCCCCGGTGGTCGCGACGCCGAACTTGCGCATCAGCCTCCCACGATGGGCTTCGACCGTTCGATGACCGATGCTCAGCTTCTGGGCGATCTGCTTGCTGCTCATGCCGCAGACCAGGAACTGAGCGATTTCACGCTCGCGCGTGGTGAGTTGGGTGGTGACCCGACGCACGGCCGACAGATCCTGGAAAGCCCAGACCGCCAAGGCAAATGGATCGTCGCGTCGCAGCGTCCTTCCCGTGACATGGCACCAGAACAGGCCGCCCCGGCTGGTGCGCATGATGCGTTCGTCCGAGTAGAGCCCGTGCTCGCGCATCGCCAGCAAGGCGCGCTCGCCGATGTGCTCGAACTCATCGATGCTGGGATACAGGTGTTCGAGCGAAGTGCCGCGCAGGCTTTGCGCGTCGTAGCCGAACATGTCGCAGAACGCCTGGTTGTAAGACTGGATCACCCGGTTGCGAGCCACCAGCAATCCAATCGGCGCCATCTGGAATGCCAGCCCGACGTCGTCGTCCCGTTCACTGTCGGAAAGTGCCACAAGCTCCTCGCATCTCTTTCTTGGTCCGTGCCTCGGGGAAACCCTAGCGTAAAGCGCCAACTGCCGTGAACGCGGCGCGATCCCTACAGTCGCGGCTCCCGAGTTCCACCCTTCATCGAGAGAGCAATATGCCACTCATTCAACACGCGCGCGCCTGGCTGTGTCTGGCCGCGCTGGCCTTCGTCAGTTCCATGGCGAGTGCCCAGGCGTTTCCCCAGAAGCCGATCCGCTGGATCGTCGGCTATCCGGCGGGCGCGGCCAGCGACTTCGTGGCGCGCACGGTCGCGGACGCCATGTCGCACCGGTTGGGGCAGCCGGTCATCATCGACAACCGGCCGGGCTCGTCCGGCATCATCGCCGCCGACCTCGCGGCCAAGTCGGCGCCCGATGGCTACACGCTGGCGACGGCGGACAACGGCATCCTGATTTTCAACACCGCCTTGTTCAAGAAGCTGCCCTACGACCCGGCGAAGGACTTCACGCCGATTGGCCTGATGGTGCGCTTGCCGATGCTGATCCTGAGCAACCCGGCGTCGCCCTATGCCTCGATCCAGGACGTGGTCGAGGAGATGAAGAAGAACCCTGGACAGGTGTCTTATGCGACGCCTGGCATCGGCTCGCCGCACAACCTGGCGATGGTGATGTTCAAGGACCAGAACAAGCTCGCCGCCGAGCCGGTTCATTACCGTGGCGGCGCGCCGATGATCCAGGACGTGCTGGGCCGGCACGTCGACCTGATGGTGCTGGACGTCGCCAGCTCGATGCCGACCCTCAACGGCCAGAAGGTCCGCGCCCTGGTGGCTTTTTCCAAGAACCGGCTTGCGGCGCTACCCGACGTGCCGACGACTTTCGAGACCGGACTCGGCGACCTCGAAGCGGCGGCATGGCAAGGCATCGTCGTGCCCACGGGCACGCCCGAGGCCGTCAGGACGCGGCTGACGGAAGCGCTGCTCGCCGCGATGAGCGATCCGGGCGTGCGCAAGAAGCTGGCCGAATACGGCGCCGAAGCGACCCCTTCGACCGCAGCGGGCATGACGCAGCTGTGGGACAAGGAGAAGACCTACTGGGTCAACCTGATCAAGTCGCATGGCATCACCGCCGAGTGATCTCTTGCCGAGAGACACCTCCATGAGCATCGAACAGCAGCTTGCGCGCTTCGTCGCGCGAACGGACTCCCGGGACATTCTCCCGCAGGCGCTGCGCGTCGTGCGGCAGATCCTCGCGACGGTGCTCGGCACCGCGATCGCCGGTGCCGAGGAAGCCGGCGTGCGGGAGGTCATCGGGGTCTATGGTGCCCCGGCCCAAACGCCGTCGGCCCGCGTGCTGGTCCACGGCATGCGCGTGGCGCCCGCGTCGGCGGCCACGATCAACGGGCTGATGGCCCGGGCGCTCGATTTCTGCGACGCCGTGGCGCCCGGCCTTCACATCGGCTCCTCGCTCGTGCCCGCCGCACTCGCCGCGGCGGAGATGATGGGCGGATGCAGCGGCGAAGCGTTCCTAGCGGCGCTGACCGTGGGCGCCGAACTGGCTTCGCGGATGAATCTGACCGAAGCGGGCTATGCGGGACTGGACCCCACCGGCATCGCGGGCGTGTTCGGCGCGACCGCGGCGGCGGCCCGCGTGCTCGGCCTCGACGAGGCGCAAACCGGCCATGCGCTGGCGCTGGCTTTCAATCGCTGCGGCGGCAGCTTCCAGAGCAACATCGACGGCTCGCTGGCGGTGCGCATGATCCAGGGGTGGGTCGCGGGGGACGGCCTCAATTGCGCGCTGCTCGCGCGGGCCGGGCTCACCGGTCCCGGGAATTTCGTCTCCGGCGTGTATGGCTACGCGCGCCTCTTCGCCAAGGCGCCCGACTTCGAGGCCCGCGTCGTTCGAGGACTGGGGTCCGACTACCGGGTGCTTCGAACCATGTTCAAGAAGTACCCGAGCTGCGGCATGTCACAGGGCGCGACCGAACTGGCCCTGCGCCTGGCGCAGGCGCACCGCATCGACGCCAACCGCATCGACCACATCGAAGTGCGCGTGCCGGACTATGGCTTCAAGCTGGTCGGCCACGAATTCACCCTGGGCGAGAACCCGCGCGTGAACGCGCAGTTCAGCCTGCAGTACTGCATCGCGAACGCGCTGGTGCGCCGCGCCTCGACGCTTGAGCACTTCCGGCCCGAGCGCATCGGCGATCCCGCGGTGCTGGCCTTGGTGCGCAGGGTCTGGCCCCTGCACGAGCCGGCGCTCGACGCGCGGGACCACACCTCCGTGGCGCTGGCGATCACCATGTCCGATGGCACGGTGCTTCGCGACGAACTCGATGTCGCTCCTGGTTTCCCGGACCGGCCGCTGAGCGACGCTGAGCACCTCGAACGCTTCGACGCCTGCCTCGACTACGCCGGCTGCGGCGATGCGCAGCGGCGCGCGCTGACCGAATGCCTCGCGTCGATCGACCGCTGCACGGACGTGCGCCGATTGATCGCCCTTTCATTGATCCGACCATGACCAACCCCCACGAGTTCGCCGGCACGGGCGCCGAGATCCAGGCCCTGCGCTTCCCCTACCGCCGAAGCGCCGACCAGGACCGCGATGATCGTGCGCGTCATCCGGTGGTGATCGTCGGCGCCGGCCCGGTCGGCCTGAGCCTGGCGATCGAGATGGCCCTGCGCGGCCATGCGGTGGTGCTGCTCGACCGCGAGAACCAGGTGTCCGAAGGCTCGCGTGCTATCGCCTTCGCCAAGCGGACGCTCGAAATCTGGGATCGCCTCGGCGTGGGCGATCGCATGATGTCCAAGGGCGTGTCGTGGAACCTCGGCAAGGTCTTCTTCAGGGAAGACCTGGTGTACCGGTTCGACATGCTCTCCGAGACCGGCCATGAGCGCCCGGCCTTCATCAACCTCCAGCAGTACTACGCCGAGGCCTTCCTCGTGGAGCGGGCGCTGCAGCTGCCCGCCATCGACCTGCGCTGGCTGCATGAGGTGGTCCGCGTCGAAGCGCACGGCGATGGCGTGACCCTCGGCGTGCGCACGCCCGAAGGCGACTACGCGATCGATGCCGATTGGGTCATCGCATGCGACGGCGCGCGCTCGCCGGTGCGCCAGGCGCTCGGGCTGGAAAGCAAGGGCCAGGTCTTCCAGGACCGCTTCCTGATCGCCGACGTGAAGATGAAGGCGGACTCTCCCGTCGAGCGCTGGTTCTGGTTCGATCCGCCGTTCCATCGCCAACAGAGCGCCTTGCTGCACATGCAGGCCGACAACGTGTGGCGCGTGGATTTCCAGCTCGGCTGGGACGCCGACCCGGAGGAGGAAAGAAAGCCCGAGCGCGTGCTGCCGCGCATCCAGGCCATGCTGGGCAAGGACGTCGATTTCTCGCTCGAATGGACCAGCGTCTACACCTTCGCCTGCCAGCGCATGGAGCGCTTCATGCACGGGCGCGTGATCTTCGCGGGCGATTCGGCCCATCGCGTCTCGCCGTTCGGCGGGCGTGGCGCCAATGGCGGCATCCAGGACGGCGACAACCTGGCCTGGAAGCTCGACTGGATGCTGCGCGGCAAGGCCGGCGCCGGGCTGCTCGAAAGCTACTGCGACGAGCGCCAGTACGCGGCGGACGAAAACATCCTGAACTCGACCCACGCCACCGACTTCATCACGCCGAAGACGGCGGCGAGCCGCATCTTCCGCGATGCGGTGCTGGGGCTGGCCGAGACGCTGCCGTTCGCGCGCCGCCTCGTCAACAGCGGGCGCCTGTCGGTGCCGGCCGTCCTGCACCAGTCGCCGCTGAACACGCCCGACGTCGATGCGTTCGCGATGCCGCTGCTCGGCGCGCCCTTGCCCGATGCGCCCGTGTCGGTGAACGGGCGTGCCAGCCATCTGCTGCGCCAGACCGGCATGGGATTCACGCTGCTGCATTTCGGTCCGCTGCCCGACTGGGCTTCCCGGCTGCCGGACGTGACGCCCGTCGGCATCGGAGAGCAGGTCCTGGATCCGCTGGGCCTCGCGCGCCGCCGCCTCGACGGCGCCGATGGGACCGCCTATCTGGTGCGCCCCGACCAACACATCTGCGCGCGCTGGCGCCACCCCGACGAAGCCGCGGTGCGGGCGGCGCTGGCGCGCGCGAGCGGTTCGATCTGACGAATGCCAACCATGTTGCCAACCATGCTGAACACCCAACCCAATCTCCAGAACCCCGACGACTTCTATCAAGCGTTGATCGATACCCATCGGGGTTTGTCGGACGAGCACAGCGCGGCGCTGAATGCGAGGATCGTCCTGCTGCTGTCCAACCACATCGGCGACGAAGACGTTCTGAAGGAAGCCTTCCGCACGGCGCGTCAGTCCTTGCACGCGGAGGCGGCGGCATGAACCCGCTTCTCGACGAAACCCACGATCCCGCGGCGCGCAGCTGGGTGCCGGGCGCCTGCGGCCATGCGGACTTCCCGATCCAGAACCTGCCGCTCGGCCGCATCGCACGCGATGGCGCCGACCATGTGGTGACCGCGATCGGCGACGCGATGCTCGACCTGACCGCGCTCTCGGCGGCCCCGGGCTTACCGGCGTCCGCCGCGCTCGCCCTGCGGCCGATCGCAGGCGGATCGATGGTTCCCCTCATGGCGGCGGGCCCCGGCGCGAGCCGCGACCTGCGCCACGTGCTGTTCGCGCTGTTGCGCGAAGAAGCCGACGCGTCGACACGCGACCTCGTGGCGGCGCACCTGCTGCCCAGCGCGCGCTATCCCTTGCTGCTGCCGTGCCAGCCGCCGACCTTCGCCGACTTCTATTCGTCGATCCATCACGCGCGGCGCATCGGCGCGCTGGTGCGGCCGGACGCACCGCTGATGCCCAACTACACCTACCTCCCGGTCGGCTACCACGGCCGATCGACCACGGTGTTCGCGTCCGGACACGACTTCCCGAGGCCCAAGGGCCAGATCGTCGATACGGACAAGCAGATCGTCTACGCGCCCTCGCGGCGGCTGGACTACGAGGCCGAGCTGGGCTTCCTGGTCGGCGCACCGAGCACCTTCGGAGAGCCCGTGCCGCTGGAACGCGCCCGCGAGCACCTGTTCGGCGTCAGCTTGCTCAACGACTGGTCGGCACGCGACATCCAGTTCTGGGAATACGCGCCGCTGGGGCCGTTCCTGGGCAAGAGCTTCGCGTCGACGCTGGGCGGCTGGGTGGTGACGCGCGAGGCGCTCGAACCCTTCTGGGTCGCGCCGCCCTGGGACGCCGACCGCCAGATCCTCGCGCACCTGGATGCGCCGGGCGAGCGCGAGCGCGGCGGCCTGAACGTCAGCGTGGAAGTTCACCTTCGCAGCGAGAAGATGCGGACGCTGGGCCTGCCTGCGCATCGCATCTCCACCAGCCAGTGCGCCGACTCGTTCTGGACCGTCGGCCAGATGCTGGCGCACTGCACCTCCAACGGCGCATCGCTGTCCTCGGGCGACCTGATCGGATCGGGCACGTTGTCCGGCCCCGGCGACGATTCGCGCGCCTGCCTGATGGAGCTGACCGCCGGCGGCAAGGAGCCGTTCGCGCTGCCGGGCGGCGAGACGCGCACTTTCGTCGAGGACGGCGACGAGATCACGCTGACCGCCTGGTGCGAGACACCCGGCCGGGCGCGCATCGGCCTCGGCGAAGCGACCGCGCGGGTCCTGCCGGCACGTGCTTGATACCCCACCCACTCAAGGAGAGCTTATGCAAGCGACTGCCCCTCGACCCCTGGCGCGCGCCAACCCGGGCCTCGTGCCCCAGATGCTGAACCATGCCGCATGGGTGACCCCCGATGTGGCGGCCACCGCCGACTTCTACACCCGGATCATGGGCATGGAACTGGCGAGCACCATCTTCGACGACCATGTGCCGTCCACGGGCGACGACTTTCCCTACTTCCACATCTTCTTCCGGATGGCCGACGGCTCGACGCTCGCCTTCTTCGAGGCGCCGGGCGTGCCGCCGCCGTCCAAGCCCAGCCATCCGGCCTACGACGTGTTCAACCACATTGCGCTGCAGGCCAGGGATCGCGACGAAGTTCTGAAGTGGGCCGACTGGCTTCGATCCAACGGCCTCGACGTGATCGGCCCGGTGGATCACAAGGGCATCATCCTGTCGATCTACTTCCACGACCCGGCGGGGATCCGTCTAGAAATCACGACGCCGATCGATCGTGAATGGAACCGGCACACGGAACAAGGCTACGCGGACCTCGCGCGCTGGCTGGAGTGCAAGCGCCGGGCAGAACGAGAAGGCCGCGATGTCCCGACAGCCTTGAAGGCGATGATTGGCGAAGTCCGCAAGCGCTATGCCGCCTGACGATGACGCTCGCACGTTGCCTTCGATCCGGCTTGAGCGCGCGAATGCGGAGAGCGGCATGAATCTTTTCTCCCTGCTGGAAGGCGCGGCACGGCGCTGGCCGCACGCCGGCGCCGTGTTCAGCGGCACGCAATGCCTGCAAAGCTGGACGCAATTGCACGACCGGGCCCTCCGGCTTGCCGGCGCGCTCGGCGCGCAGCCGGGGCGGATCGCCATCGCGAGCGAGAACGCACCGCAGTACCTGGAACTGATGTTCGGCGCCTGGGCCGCCGGCGCGGCCGTGGCGCCTCTGAACTACAAGCTGCACCCGCGCGAGATGGCCGACATCGCATGCGACGCGGAGCCGTCGCGGCTGTTCGCTTCCGCGGCGCTGGCGCCCGGGCTGCGCGAGGCGCTGCCGCCCGATTGGCGAGAACGCGTCGTGACCATTGGCAGCGCGCAATACGAAGCGCTCTTTCGAGCGGATCCCGCGAAGCCTTGCGAGACCTCGCCGGAAACGCTCGCCTGGCTGTTCTATACGAGCGGCACCACAGGCAAGAGCAAGGGCGCGATGCTGACGCATCGCAACCTGATGGCGATGACCGTGTCGCACCTCGCCGACGTGGAGGCCATCGACGAAGGCTGCAGCCTGATCCACGCCGCGCCGATGTCGCATGGCTCGGGCCTCTACATCCCGGCCTATGTGGCGCGGGGTGCGCGCCAGGTCGTCCCGGCCTCCGGGAGTTTCGAGCCCGAGGTATTTCTCGACTTGTGCGAGGCCCATCCCGCCTGTGGCGCCTTCCTGGCGCCGACCATGGTGCAGCGCCTGCGCATCGCGGCGGAAACGGCCGGCAGGGCGCGTCCGCGCGGCCTGCGGAGCATCGTCTACGGCGGCGGTCCCATGTACGTGGAGGAACTGAACAAGTCGCTCGCGGTGTTCGGCCAGGTCTTCGCGCAAATCTATGGCCAGGGCGAATCGCCGATGACGATCACCTGGCTGCGGCGCGCGGACCACGCGTGCGGCGACGCCGCCGTGCTGGGTTCGGTGGGTACCGCGCGCACCGGCATGGAGATTCGCGTCGTCTGCGAGGACGGCCGCGATCTGTCGCCCGGCGAGACGGGCGAGATCCTCTGCCGCGGCGAAACGGTGATGGCCGGCTACTGGCGCAACCACGAAGGTACGGCCGAGGCGCTGCGGGACGGCTGGCTTCGCACCGGCGACATGGGTTCGATGGACGATCGCGGCTACCTCACCCTGCGCGACCGCAGCAAGGACGTCGTGATCAGCGGCGGCTCCAACATCTATCCACGCGAAGTGGAGGAGGCGCTGCTCACGCACCCCGCGGTGGCCGAAGTCTGCGTGGTCGGCGTGCCGGACGCCGAGTGGGGCGAGGTCGCACTGGCCTTTGTCGTCACGGCGGCGGGTGTTGCGGTCACCGAGCGCGATCTGGATGCGCATTGCCTCGCGCGCATCGCACGCTTCAAGCGGCCCAAGCGCTATCTATGGATCGAAGCCTTGCCCAAGAACAGCTACGGAAAAGTGCTCAAGCGCACGCTGCGCGAAACCCTAATCGACTCGAAGACCGAAAGGACCATGCCATGACAAACCAAGCCCATATCGTCGGCTGGGGCCACACGGCCTTCGGCAAGCGCGACGGCGCGAGCCTGGAGGACCTGATCCGCGAAGCGGTGCCGCCCGCGCTCGACGGCGCGGGGTTGGCGCCCGAGGACATCGACGGAATCTTCGTCGGCCACTTCAACGCCGGCTTCGTGGGGCAGGACTTCACGGCCGCGCTGCCGGCCGTCGTGTTTCCGGCGTTCCGCCACACGCCGGCCATGCGCACCGAGAACGCCTGCGCCACCGGATCGGCGGCCATCTCGGCGGCGCTCGACGCGCTCGCCGCGGGCCGCATGCGGCGCGTCCTCGTGATCGGCATGGAGAAGATGACCGAACTGGCGACGCCGCAGGTCGGAGCCACGCTCATCAAGTGCGCCTACGTGCGCGAGGAGGCCGGCGACCCGGCCGGCTTCGCGGGCATCTTCGGCGGCATCGCGGCGCGGTACTTCGAGCGCTTCGGAGACCAGTCCGATGCGCTCGCGGCCATCGCCGCCAAGAACCACGCCAACGGCATGCGTAACCCGTATGCCCACATGCGGCGCGATGTCGGCTTCGATTTCTGCCGCCAGGTCTCCGAGAAGAATCCGTTCGTGTCCGGCCCCCTGAAGCGTTCCGACTGCTCACTGGTCTCGGACGGCGCGGCCGCGCTGGTGCTGTCGACCGAGCCGCTGTCGGGCGCCCGGGTCGCGCCCGTGCGCTGGCATGCCCGCGCGCAGGTGAACGACTTCATGCCGACGTCGCGGCGCGATCCCACCCGGCTGGAAGGCGCCGCGCTCGCATGGAAGAAGGGGCTGCAGGAGGCGGGCCTGCGGCTGGCCGACCTCGACTTCGTGGAAACCCACGACTGCTTCACCATCGCCGAACTGCTTGAGTACGAGGCCATGGGCCTGGCCCCGCACGGCGAGGGCGCGCGCGTGATCCTCGACGGCCTGAGCTGCAGGGATGGCAGGCTCCCCGTCAATCCGTCCGGCGGCCTCAAGTCCAAGGGGCACCCCATCGGCGCGACCGGCGTGTCCCAGCACGTGATGGCGGCGATGCAGCTTTCCGGCACGGCGGGCGACATGCAGCTTCCCCGCGCCGCGCGCGGCGCGGTGTTCAACATGGGCGGCTCCGGGGTGGCCAACTACCTGAGCATCCTGGAGTCGGTCTAGCGCCAACAGCGCAGGCTTCCGCCGCGGCTAAGGACCCGCAGCCCGAAAGTCAACCTGCATCTGCGTGGTGGGCCCCCGCGCGAACGGGAATACCGTCGGCGTCATTCAACGAGGAGTGATGCCATGAACGACCCACTGGATCCCTGCCCCCGGCCGCAGCCGCCGCAACGACGCCTTTCGGGGCCGGGATGGCGCGGCCTTTCGCTCGCCGGCGGCGTTGCGCTGGCACTGTCGGCCTGCGGAGGAGGCGGGGGCGGGGGATGGGTCCCGTCGCCCGCGCCATCCCCTGCGCCCGCGCCCGCTCCCGCGCCGACATCGATCTCCGGCGTCGCCGCGAGCGGCTCGGCCTTCTCGGGCGCCAGCGTCACCGTGGTGGACAAGCTCGGCGCCACCGTGTGCAGCACCACCACGGACGCGCAGGGCAACTACCACTGCGACCTGCCCACGACGGCGACGGCGCCGCTGGTCGTCAGCGCGCAGCGCGGCACCGAGAGCCTCTACAGCATCAGCGCGAGCCCCGCCGGCGGCCGGGTCAACGTGACGCCGATCACCACGGTGGTGGTGTCGCGCCTGTCGCCCAACGGCGATCCGGCGCAGCTCGCGGCCGGCATCGGCGCCGGCACGACGCAGGTCGACGAAGCCACGGTGCGCGAGCGCGTGGCCGAGGTCCTGGCCATTCTCAAGCCGCTGCTGGATGTGCTCGGCGACAGCGTCGACCCCATCACCGGCGCCTTCACCGCCGACGGTACCGGCCACGATCGCGTGCTCGATTCGATCGACGTGACGGTGCGTCCTGATGGCACGGCGGCGAACATCGAGATCACCCTGCAGTCGATCCCGTCGGCCGGGGCGCAGCAGCCGATCGCGGTGAACTTCCGCAGTACCGACCCGACGGTCGCGCCGCTGCCGTCCATCACGCTCGACCAGCTCGCAAGACCGGGCGTGGGCGACGCGATCGCCGCGCTACTGGCCCGGATGACCGCGTGCTATGCCGTGCCGCTCACCCAGCGCGTGGGCACCGCGACGAGCGACACGGGCAACGCGGTCGGAAGTGCGGCGGATGTCGTGGCGCCGGCGTGCCGCGAGATGTTCGCCGGCGGCGACCCGGCGCAGTGGCTCTCCAACGGCAACCGCGTGGGCCGCGACGCTGCCAACAACGGCGCGTTCACCGGTATCTTCCGCGGCGGCGCCACCGGCGTCACCTTCGACCAGGGCGAACTGGGCTTCTACCGCCCGAACGGCGACGTGGTGGTGCGCTACCGCACGCTCAGCCCGCAGGGCGCCGAGGGCTACGACACGGTGGTGGCGCGCTACGAGGGCGACGCGCTCAAGCTGATCGGCAACCAGTACGCCTACAACGCCAACGTGACGCCCTCGATGGCGCGCCGCGCGTACCTCAACGCCAGCGGCATCGACTGGATCGGCGTCGGCTACAACCTCTTCGTGTCGAACCGCGTCTCGGGCGGCGCGCCGGTGTTCGCGAAGGTGGAGGTGACGTCGCCCGCCGGCAAGGTCTACACGCTGCTGCCGGCGGCCGGCAACTCCTACCTCGGCGTGGCCGATGCGAACGGCGCCCTCTCCGCGGTGACCTCCACGGTGCTGCTGAACGGAAAATCCATCGGCGCATCGGGCGGCAGGGATCCGCGGACCCTGGAGCCCACGCTCTTCGTCGATCCGACGGTGTGGACCGACGACCAGATCCGGCAGCTCAACAACCAGGGCGTCTGGCGCATGGAGTTCTTCCACGCCGACACGGCCGTGCCGAACGTGGTGCAAAGCTACCGCACGAGCAGCCGGCCGCTGACCGCGGACGAAGCCAGCCACAAGTCGCCGTTCTCCGACATCACGCCCGGCATGCGTGCGCGCCTGGTCGCGGCCACGTCGGCCAACGCCAGCGGCGTCTATGTCTTCGGCGCGCCGAGCGCGGGCTCGCCGAATGTCTTCGCCTTCAGCGATGGCGGCCAGCCGGCATGGGCGGTGCCTTCCACCGCGACCGGGCCGACGCTCTTCAGCGTGTTCGGGCGAGGGCCGCTGGTGAACAACGTGCGCGCCAGCTTCAACGACGATGTCTCGATCGCATCGACCGCGCGCACGGCGACCGCCACCTGCACGATCCAGTCGGCGGGAGACACCCACTGCGACACGACGACGGGCACCACGCAGTACGCGCTCAACGCGTACGTCTCGACGCTTCAACTCTACGTGCGGTCGCAGGAGCAGATGGAGGTGTTCTCGCTTTTCGCCCTCTACAAGCCGGCGCAGTGAGCGCGAGGCGCCGCGCGATGCTCAGCGCGCGTCGCTCGCCTGGCCGTGGTGCAGCGGCTTCTCGGGCATCCAGCCCACGAGCAGCAGCGCCACGGCGACGACGCCCACGCCGGTGGTGAACACCGAGGCGATGGCGGCGCGGGTGCCGGTGTGCAGCAGGTTGTTCAGGATCGCGCCGCCGCCGGCCACGCCGACGAGGCCCCCCAGCGAACGGAAGAAGGCCAGGGTGGCCGTCCCCACACCCAGGTAGCGCGAGGGCAGCGCGTTCTGCACCGCGAGCGTCATGTTGGGCATGACGAAGCCCAGGCCGAGGCCGAGCGAGAAGATCGCCGGCTCGAGCACCGCGAAGCCGCGCGACGTGGCAATGGCCCAGGCCAGCACCGCGAAGGCGAGCACCGCCACCGTGAGGCCGGCCATCTGCGCCGGCTTGTAGCGCCCGGTGCGCGGGAGGACGACGCGCCCGTTCACGACGGCCGAGATGACGATGCCGATCATCAGCGGCCCGGTGAGAAAGCCGGAGTGCGACGGCGTCACGCCCATCACGGTCTGGAAGAACAGCGGAAAGAACAGCGCCGATCCCTGCAGGCCCATGAAGGCGAGGGCGAGCACGGCGCTCGCGATGAGGAACACCCGGTTGCCGAACAGTGAGGGCGGCAGCACCGGCTCCGACGCGCGGCCGAGGTGCCTGACCAGCAGCGCGATCAGCGCGGCCGACACCATGAGGCCCACGCCCGTGGGCCAGGACCACCAGGGCCACTCCGTGCCGCCGAGCGAGAGCACCAGCAGGAAGGTCATCGTGGCCGATGTGAGCAGGACCGCGCCCGCGTAGTCGATACGGTGCTCGCGCCGCGCGCTCGTCTCGCGCAGCGTGCGGGCGATGATGTAGACGGAGAAGGCGCCCACCGGCAGGTTCACCAGAAAGATCCAGTGCCACGACAGCAGGTCGGTGATCACGCCGCCCACCACCGGCCCCAGCACGCTGCACACCGCGAAGATCGCGACGACATTGCCCTGCCGCCGGCCGCGCCGCGCGGGAGGCACGAGGTCGCCGATGATGATCTGCGCCAGCGGCAGCAGGCCGCCCGCGCCGAGGCCCTGAAGCGCGCGGAAGGCGATCAGCTGCGGCAGCGTGCGCGCCAGGGCGCACAGCACGGACCCGAGCAGGAACAGCCCGATGGCCGCATAGAGCACCGGCTTGCGGCCATGCTGGTCGGAGAGCTTCCCGTAGAGCGGCATCACGGCCGTGGACGCGAGGACGTAGGCCATCACGACCCACGACAAGTGCTGCACGCCGCCGAGCTCGCCCACGATGCGCGGCAGGGCGGTGGCGACGATGCTCTGGTCGAGCGCGGCGAGCGCCATCACGACCATCAGCGCGCGGAGGGTTCGGCGGATTTCGACGCGGCGGTCTTCTTCGTTGTTCGTCATGAATTTTCTTGTCGTCCTTGTGGCCGGGGCTGTCGAACCCAGGGCGCGGTCCCATAGCCTGCGCCATATGGATCATGCCAAAGCTTCATTGGTGGCTGGATGCCCGCGCTTCGAGAATCGCTCGCACACAAGAAACCTGACATCGACACGGAGACAAGCCATCGTGACCGCCGCCGACTGACCGCCCCACCCCGACACGCACCGGCCGCCGCGTGCGTGAGCGCGCGAGCGCATTCCCATCCCCTGGGCCGCAGCCGTCACCCGCTTCCGCCTCGCCCGCCCGAATGCCGCGCGCATCCGGCAGGGGAGGGTGTTGCCGACGGAATTCGTGCGCCCTCATCCGGAACATCGATTCGAACCATGTCCCTGGTCAATCTCTTCAACGGCCTCGTCTACGGGGCCCTCCTGATCGTGATGTGCTCGGGCCTGGCCCTGATCTACGGCCTGCGCCGGGTGGTCAACTTCGCGCACGGCTCGCTGTACATGCTGGGCGCCTACCTGGGCTACACGATCGCCAGCGTGAGCAACTTCTGGCTGGCGCTGGTGGGCGCGCCGCTGGTCATGGCGGTCTTCGGCGTGCTGCTCGACCGCTACGGCTTCCGCCTGTTGCAGAAGCGCGATCCGCTGTCCGTCGTGCTCGTGACCTTCGGGCTGCTGCTGGTCATCGAGGACCTGGTGCAGTCCATCTGGGGCAAGGCCAATCTCTCGATCCCGACGCCGGCCGCGCTAGACTTCACGGTCGAGGCCTTCGGCGCCTCCTTCCCGGCCTACCGCATCGCGGTGATCGTCGTCGGGCTGCTCGTGGCCGTGAGCCTCACGCTCTGGCTGCGCCTGTCGAAGGTCGGCCTCTCGGTGCGCGCCGCGAGCACCGACCCCGTGACGACCGCGATGCAGGGCGTCAACACCGATGCGCTCTCCGCGCTGGTGGTGGGCGTGGGCACCGCGCTGGCGGGCCTCGCGGGCGTGGTCGCGGGGCCCTTCCTCTCTCTGTCGCCGGCCATGAGCTCGGACGTGCTCATCGACTCCTTCGTCGTGGTCGTGGTGGGCGGGCTGGGTTCGCTCGCGGGCGCGTTCATCGTCGCGATGGCGCTCGGCCTCGTGCAGTCCTTCGGCGCGGTGCACATGCCCGACACCGCGGTGCTGCTGCCCTTCCTGCTCATGGTCACGATCCTGATCTGGCGGCCCCAGGGCCTCGCGGGCAGCCGCGCCTGAGACGCGAGAACGCACATCATGAACAAGCTTCCATTGACCGTGCGCGTGGCCGCGGCCCTGCTGCTGGGCGCTCTCGCCGCGCGCTTCGTCGCCTCGGAGACCGTGCTCGCGCTGCTCACGCAGGCCACGATCTTCGCCGTCTTCGCCACCGGCATCGGCGTGCTGCTGCGCCAGAACGGCGCGGTGAGCTTCGGCCACGCGCTCTTCTACGGCAGCGCGGGCTACGGCGTGGGCCTGATGCTCAAGCTGCAGTGGGTCGGCGCCGAAGCCGCCATCGGCCTCGCGCTGCTGGGCATCGCCGGCGCGGCCTTCGTCATCGGGCTGGTCATCGTGCGCGTGCCGGGCATCTCCTTCGGCATGGTCACGCTGGCGATGGGGCAGATGATCTTCCTGGTCGTGACGCGCGCCCGCGGACTGCTCGGCGGCGCGGATGGCCTGACCATCGAGTGGCCCGCCACGGTGTTCGGCCTGCCGCAGGCGACGCTGTTTCGCCCCGACGTGATGTTCCTCCTCTGCTGGAGCGTGCTGGTACTCGTGCTGGCCGCGCTCGCGCTGATCTTCCGCAGCCGCTTCGGCTCGATCACCGAGGCGGCGCGCGACAACGAGGAGCGCGCCCGCTTCATCGGCATCCAGACACTGGTGCCGCGCGCCGCGATCTTCGCGCTGTCGGCGCTCGTGTCGGGCATCGGCGGCGTGTTGTCGGCGCTCTACAGCGGCTTCGTCTCGCCGGAGAGCCTGCATTGGTCGCTGTCGGGGATGACGCTGATGATGGTGATCGTGGGCGGCGCCCGGCCGCTGTGGGGACCCGCCCTGGGCGCGATCGTCTACTTCCTCTTCAAGGACGTGCTGGGCGACTACGCCACGCACTGGATGGCGGTGTTCGGGGTGGTGCTGATCGCAGTCATCGTGTTCGCCCCGCAAGGCATCGCCGGATTGATCGAAAAGTCCCTGCGTCGGCGCCGCGGCGCATCCATCCAGGCGGGCATCGGCCTGCACGCGGAGGTCCGGAAGTGAAGAAGAACAACGACGCGCGCATCGTGCTCGAGGCCGAGGACGTGTGCATCCATTACGGCGGCGTGAAGGCGCTCGACGGCGTCTCGCTCCAGCTCGAGAAGGGCAAGATCCGCGGCCTCATCGGCCCCAACGGCGCGGGCAAGTCCACCGTGATCGACGCGATCACCGGCCGCCGCCGGCTCACGCGCGGCAAAGTCCGGCTGATGGGCGAGGACGTGAGCGCGATGGACGCGGTGGGCCGGCGCATGCGCGGCCTGTCGCGCAGCTTCCAGCGCACCAGCGTCTTCGCGCAGATGAAGGTGCGCCAGCAGGTCGAGCTGGCCTCGCACCGCATGGGCGTGGCCGACAGCGACGCCGACACCGATGCGGTGCTGGCGGAGCTCGACTTGATGCGCCTGGCCGATGCGACCGCCGAGGATCTGGGCTACGGCGAGCAGCGCCGGCTCGACCTCGCCCTGGCGCTGGTCGGCCGGCCCGGCGTGCTGCTGCTGGACGAGCCGATGGCCGGCCTGTCGGTCAAGGAGTCGCACGACCTCGCCCGCCACCTGCAGCAATTGATCTCGCGCTGGGAGGTCTCGGTGCTGCTGGTGGAGCATGACATGGACATCGTGTTCGGCATCTCCGACGCAATCACCGTCTTCGAACTCGGGCGCGTGATCGCAAGCGGCAGCCCCGAGGAAGTGCGCGCCAGTCCGAGGGTGCGCGAAGCCTATCTGGGGAGCGCGGCATGAAGGACACATTGCTTGAACTGTCGGGCGTGCATGCCTTCTACGGCGCGGCGCATGTGCTGCACGGCCTGAGCCTGCGCGTGGCCCCGGGCGAGCGCGTGGGGCTGATCGGCCGCAATGGCGTCGGCAAGACCACGGTGATCAACACCATCCTCGGGCTCGCGCAGCTCAGGAAGGGCGAGATCGCCATCGGCGGCCGGGCGCTGCCGCGCCCGCGCACCTACGACGCGGCCCAGCGCGGCGTCGCCGTCGTGCCGCAGGGGCGGCGCATCGTCGCCAACCTGAGCGTCGAGGAGAACCTGTTGCTCGGCGCCGTCGGCGGCCGCAAGGGCCATTGGACGGTGCCGGCGATCTACAAGCTCTTCCCGATCCTGAAGGAGCGCGCCCACACGCCGGGCACGGCCCTCTCGGGCGGGCAGCAGCAGATGCTGGCGGTGGGCCGTGCGCTGATGGCAAACCCGAGCCTGATCCTGCTCGACGAACCCACCGAAGGCCTGGCGCCGGTGATCGTCGACCAGCTCGCGGACATCTTCAATGCGGTCGCGGCGCAGGGCACGGCGCTGCTGCTGATCGAACAGAACATGAGCCTCGTCGTGCGCGTGGCCGAGCGCTACCTCGCGATGGCGAAGGGCGCGGTGATCGCCGAAGGACCGGTCGCGAACTCGCGGCAGTGCCTCGCCGACCTCGAGGCGCACATCGTGGTCTGAACCTCATTCCCGTCACCGCCGGCCGGCTGCCGGCTCTCAACACCAACGAAGGAGATACCCGTGAACTTCAGAAGACTGAACAGCGCCGTGGCCGCGGCCGTGGCCGCCGCCGTCATCCCGCTCTCGGCCTCGGCCCAGGGCAAGGAGCCGGTCAAGGTCGGCCTCGTGACTTCCAAGACCGGCGTGTGGGCCGAGATGGGCGAGGAGGTCCTGCGCGGCGTGCGCTTCGCGATCGACGAGGCCAATGCGCAGGGCGGCGTCGACGGCCGCAAGATCGAGGTCGCCGAGGGCGATGACGAAGGCAACCCCGACGCCGGCCGCCGCGCCGCCGAGAAGCTGGCGCGCGAAGGCTACAAGTTCATCATCGGCCCGATCGGCTCGGCGGTGTCGCTGGCGATCGTGCAGAACCTGGACCGCTGGGATGCGATGTACTTCGCCACCATCAGCAAGAGCGACAAACTCACCGGCGACACCTGCAAGATGCGCAGCTTTCGGACCGTGCAGTCCGACGCCATGGACATGGCGATGGTCGCGAGCTGGGCCAAGGAGCTCAAGGGCAGCAATTTCGCGATCATCGCGGCCGACTACGCCTGGGGCCACGACTCGGCGGCCTCGTTCAAGAAGGCGGTGGAGTCGCAGGGCAAGAAAGTGCCGCTGACCTTCTTCGCACCGCTCGGCACCAAGGACTACTCGCCCTACATCTCGCAGGTCAAGGACGCGAAGGTCGATGCGATCTGGGGAGCGGTGCCGGCGCGCGACGGCGTCAACCTGATGAAGCAGGCCGGCTCCTTCAACCTGATTCCCGCCACGCCGATGCTGGGCCACGCGATGCTCTCGACCTTCATGATCAACGGCACCGGCAAGGTGCAGGACGGCATGCGCGGCACGCTGGGCTATGCGCCCGACTTCGACACACCGCGCAACAAGGCCTTCGTCGCGGCCTTCCAGGCCAGGTACAAGCGCGTGCCCTCGGACACGGAGGGGCTGGCCTACCACGGCGCCAACGTGATGCTTGACGGCGTTCGCCTCGCCGGGAGCGTGAAGCCGCTGGAGGTCTCCAAGGCCCTGTCGGGCGCGAAGCTGGAGTCGATCTTCGGTGCCGTGACGGTGCGCGCCGAGGACCATCAGGTGCTGATCCCCAACTTCGTCGGCCGCGTGAAGATGGTGGACGGCGAGCTGCGCCCGACGGTGGAGGAAGTGTTCCCGCCATCCACCATCCCGGCGCCGTCGCCGCTGTGCAAACTCTGATCGGGCCGTCATGAAGAGCGAACCTTCCGAGCGCGCCGCAGGCGCTGTACGGGCCACCGGCCGCCGCGAGACGGCCGACGTGGTGGTGATCGGCGGCGGCGGTTCGGGCATGGCCGCCGCCATTTCGGCCGCGGAGCAGGGTGCCAAGGTGCTGCTGCTGGAGAAGAACCCGCACCTGGGCGGCACGACGCGGCTGTCGGTGGGCTCGATCACCGCCACCGGCACGCGCTTCCAGAAGGCAGCCGGCATCGAGGACACGCCCGACGAGCATTTCGAGGACATGTCGCTCTTCCTGTCGCCCGAGCTCGCCGCGAAGGAGAACCTGGAACTGCGGCGCGTGTTGGTGGACCACGTGCCCGAGACGCTCGAATGGCTGATCGGCATCGGCCTGTGCTTCTACGGCCCGATGCCCGAGCCGCCGCACCAGAAGCGGCGCATGCACAACGTGCTGCCCAACTCGCGCGCCTACGCCTACTACCTCGAGAAGGAGTGCCGGCGCCTCGGCGTCGACATCCGCCTCGGGGCGCGCGTGGAGCGGCTGCTGGTCGACGGCGGCCGCGTGACCGGGGTGCTGGCCGACGCCGGCCACGGACCGGCCGAGATCGCGGCGCGCGGTGCCGTGATCGTCGCCAGCGGCGACTTCAGCGCGAGCGCCGAGCTCAAGTCCGAGAGCCTGCCGCATGTGGCGCATGTGGATGCGGTCAACCCCGCCAGCACCGGCGACGGCCACCGGCTGATGCGCGCGGTGGGCGGCGTCATCCGCAACCCCGAGGTGATGTGGGGCCCGAGCATGCGCTTCAAGGCGCCGCCGGTGGAGACCCTGCTGCGGCGCCTGCCGCCCTACCGCTGGGTGACGAAGCCGATGCAGTTCGCGCTGATGAACCTGCCGCTGTGGATGTTCCGGCCCTTCATCACGCGCTTCATGACCGCCTCGCTGGCGCCGGAGCCCTCGCTGCTGCGCGCCGGCGCGATCCTGGTCAACCGCGAAGGCAAGCGCTTCGCCGACGAACTGGCCCGTCCCGAGCTCGAGGTGCCCCGGCAGCCGGGCAAGGAAGCCTTCCTGATCTTCGACCGCCCGGTGGCGCAGGCCTTCCAGGCCTGGCCCAACTTCGTCTCGACCGCACCGGGCGTGGCCTATGCCTACCTGAAGGACTACCAGCGCACGCGGCCCGACCTGTACCACGAGGCGCCGACGATCGAGGCACTCGCCACCCGCATGGGCGTGCCGGCCTCGAACCTGCGCGAGGCGGTCTCGGCCCACAACCAGCGCCTCGCGCAGGCCGGCGCCGGCGAGCGGCGGCGCGGCCTGCAGCAAGGACCGTTCTACGCACTCGGCCCCGTGCTGAGCTGGATCGTCTTCACCGAAGGCGGGATGGCCGTGACGGCGCGCCATGAAGTGCTGAAGGACGACGGACAGATCGTTCCGGGCCTGTTCGCCGTGGGCTCGGCGGGGCAGGGCGGGACCCTCCTCGCCGGTCACGGCCACCACATCGGCTGGGCCATGACCTCCGGCCGCCGCGCCGGACGCTTCGCGGCGCAGCTCGCCCTGGCGCGCCACTGATTCCAACTCCAAGACATCGATGATGAACGACGACTCTCCCTCTCAAAGCTATCCGGTCGTGCAGTGGTTCGTGGCACGCGGCAAGGCGGTCTCCGTGGTGCTGACGCTGCTGGTCCTGTTCGGCGGCGTCGCCGGCGGGCTGGCGTGGCACCAGTGGTGGCTGTTGCCGGTGTCGCTGGTGGCCGCGGCGGTGTTGCTGGGCCTGCTCCTGAGTTATGTCGAGGTGCTGCGGATCATCGCGGACACCCTGATCCCGAAGTATTGAGGTGCCGCGACATGAGCACGAATGAAACGGACGTGATCGTCGTCGGCGGCGGCCTCGCGGGCCTGGCCGCCGCCAACCGCGTGGCCCAGGACGGCCTGACGGTGCGCGTGTTCGAGCAGAGCGCCGACGAGGCCTACCTGTGCAACAGCCGCTACACCGGCGGCCTGTTCCACGTCGCGATGGACGACATGGCCGGCGACCCGGCCTGGGTCAAGGCCAACCTGGAGCGCACCACGCGCGGCACCGCCGACCCCGCGCTCGCCGATGCGCTGACGCAGAACGCGCGTCGTACGCTGCGCTGGCTGTCGTCGCTCGGCGTGCGCTTCATCCAGGCCGGGCCCGACGGACTGCGGCGCAACGCGCTCGCGCCGCCGGGCGTGCGCCAGACGGGCCTGAATTGGCGGGGCCGCGCGGGCGACGTGATGCTGCGCACGCTGGCGCAGACGCTGCAGGCGCGCGGCGGCCAGCTGCAGCGCGGCGCGGCGGCCCGGCGCCTGCTGATGGACGGCGAGCGCTGCGTCGGCGTCGAAGTGCGCATGGCCGACGGGCAGGCGTACGAAGCGCGCGCCAAGGCCGTGGTGCTGGCGGACGGCGGCTTCCAGGGCAACGCCGAGCTGGTGCGCCGCTTCATCACGCCGCGGCCCGACCGTCTGCTGCAGCGCAATGCGCAGTCGGGACAGGGCGCCGGCCTGCTGATGGCCGAGGCCGTGGGCGCGCGGCTGGCGGGAACGGACCGCTTCTACGGGCATGTCCAGCACCGCAAGGCGATGAGCGATCCGGCCCTTTGGCCCTATCCGGTGCTCGATTCGCTCGCGACCGGCGGCATCGTGGTCGACGCGGCGGCGCGGCGCTTCTGCGACGAGGGGCTGGGCGGCGTCTATGTGACCAATGCGATCGCGGGACTCGACGATCCGCTGTCGGCGGCGATCGTGTTCGACGACGCGATCTGGAACGGCCCGGGCAAGGACTGGCTGCTGCCGGCCAACCCCTACCTGCTGAGCGCGGGCGGCCACCTGGTGACCGCCGACAGCCTTTCGGCACTGGCGGGCCAGCTCGGCCTCGACGCGTCCGCGCTGGAGGCGACCGTGGCGGGCTACAACCGCGTGGTCGCCGGCGAGGCCGTCGCGGACCAGCCGCGGCGCTCGTCGCAGCCCTACAAGGCCTGGCCCATCGGCAAGGGCCCCTTCCACGCAGTCGAGGTGTGCGCCGGCATCACCTACACCATGGGCGGCATCGCGACCAATGCGAAGGGGCAGGTGCTGCACACCAGCGACCGCGTGATCGCCGGCCTCTACGCCGCGGGCGCCTGCACCGGCGGCCTCGAAGGCGGCGGCGAAGCGGCGGGCTACTCGGGCGGGCTGTCGAAGTCCGGCGTGTTCGGCATGCTGGCGGGCGAGGCCATCGTGGCGCAACTGCGGGAGGTGGCCCATGGCTGAACCGCGCTGGGACGAGGAGGTCGACCTGCTGGTGCTGGGCGCCGGCGCCGCGGGCATGACTACCGCGCTGGTCGCCTCGCTCGAAGGCATCGAGCCCTTGATCCTCGAGAAGTCCGAGCAGGTGGGCGGCACCATGTCGACCTCCGCGGGCACGATCTGGATTCCGGGCAACGAGCCGAGCCGCGCGGCCGGCTTCGAAGACTCCGCCGAGGACGCGGCGCGCTACATGGATGCGCTGATCGGCCGCCCCGACACGGCCGGGCTGCGCGCGGCCTATCTCGCCACCGGCCCGGAGATGCTGGACTTCATCCAGCACAAGACGGACGTGCAGTTCGTGCCGAGCGGCAAGCACCCCGACTACCACGACATGCCCGGCGCCGCGATCTCCGGCCGCGCGCTGGCGCCCGCGACCTTCGACGGCCGCCTGCTCGGCGCCGAGTTCCGCCGCGTGCGCCCGCCGATTCCCGAGTTCATGGTGCTGGGCGGCATGATGGCCGGCAAGGAAGACATTCCGCGTCTCATCAACCGCTTCAAGTCGCCAGGCAACTTCTTCTATGCGGGCGGGCTCTTCCTGCGCTACCTGACGGACCGCCTGCGGCATGCGCGAGGCACCCGCGTGGTGATGGGCAATGCGCTCGCGGCGCGGCTCTTTCACAGCCTGCGCCAGCGCGGCGTGCCGATCCACTTCGGCGCGAGCGCACGGGAACTGGTCTTCGAGAATGGCCGCGCCGTCGGCGCCGTCGTCACGCGCGAGGGCCGCACGGTCCACATCCGCGCACGGCGCGGCGTCGTGATCGCGACCGGCGGCTACGGCCACAACGCGAGCCTTCGCCGGCAGTTCATGCCGGCGCCCACGCCGCCGATGACCGTGGCCTGCCCGACCAACACCGGCGACGGCATCGAGCTGGGCCTGCGCCACGGTGGCACGGTGCAGCCCCAGTTCCAGGGCCCCGGCGCCTTCTGGACGCCGGTGTCGGTCACGCGCCGCGCCGACGGCAGCGCGGGGGTGTTCCCGCATCTCTCGCTCGACCGCGCCAAACCGGGCCTGATCGCGGTGAACGGCGCGGCGCGGCGCTTCGTCAACGAGGCCGACTCCTACCACGACTTCGTGCAGGCGATGTATGCGGCGCATGCCAGCGCGCCCAGCATTCCGGCCCACCTGATCTGCGAGAAGGACTTCGTCGCCCGCTACGGGCTCGGCGCGATCCACCCAGGCACCACGAACCTTGGCCGCGCTGAACGCGACGGCTACGTGGTGGTCGCGCCGACACTCGAAGAACTGGCGCGCAAGCTCAAGCTCGACCCGCAGGCGCTGCGCGCGACGGTCACGCGCTACAACGAGATGGCGCGCGCGGGCAAGGACCTCGATTTCGGCAAGGGCGAGAAGGAGCTCAACCGCTTCAACGGCGATCCACGGCACGAGCCCAACCCCTGCATGCGCCCGATCGAGCACGGCCCTTTCGTCGCGATGACGGTCTGGCCGGCCGAGATCGGCACCAGCACCGGCCTGGTCACGAACGCGGACGGGCAGGTGCTCGGGCAGGACGAGCGCGCCATCCCGGGCCTCTATGCCTGCGGCAACGACATGGCCTCGATCATGGCCGGCAGCTATCCGGGGCCGGGCACCACGCTGGGCCCGGCCATGACCTTCGGCTACCGCGTCGCGCGGCATGCGGCAGGGCGGGCGTGCCCGCTGCCAGCGGGAGTCTGAAGATGCCGACATCCACAAGTACGAACTACCTGCAGAAGACGTTCGGCCTGCAGCAGCGTACCGCGCTGGTCACGGGATCAGGGCGCGGCATCGGACTCGCGGCCGCGCGGGCGCTGGGCCATGCCGGCGCGCGGGTGGTGGTCAACGACATCGATGCCGGGCGCTGCGAGCAGGCCGCGCAGGCCCTGCGCGACGAGGGGGTCGAGGCGCGCGCCAGTTGCTTCAGCGTGACGGATCCCGCGTCCGTCGGCGAGGCGCAGCGCACGCTGGCAGCCGCCGGCTGGCATGTGGACGTGCTGCTCAACAACGCCGGCAACCAGAACCGCAAGCCCCTGCTCGAACTGCGCCCGGACGAATGGCAGCAGCTCATGGATGTGCACGTGCAGGGCGCCTTCCATTGCACGCAGGTGTTCCTGCGCGGCATGTGCAGCCGCGGCTTCGGCCGCGTGCTCATGATGTCGTCCGTGGCCGGACAGGCCGGCACGCCCAACATCGCGGCCTATTCGACGGCCAAGGGCGCGCTGGCGGCATTCACGCGCGCCATCGCGGTGGAGTACGGGCCCTACGGCATTACCGCCAATGCCCTCGCGCCAGGCTATGTCCGCACGGAGTTCACGGCGGCGCTGCAGCAGCGGCCGGACTTCGAGACCTTCCTGCGCGAATCCGTCCCCTGCGGGCGCTGGGCGGTGCCGGAGGACATTGCGCCCGCGATCGTCTTCCTGTGCTCGAACGGCGCGAGTTTCATCAACGGCCAGGTGCTGGCCATCGACGGGGGCATGCTGGCGAGCCTGTAGCTCGCCAGCGCGCCTCAGTGCTCGAGATGCACGGTGCCGCCGCTGGCCGCGGCTTCGTGGACCGCCAGCGTCGCTTCGAGCGTGCGCAGCCCGTCGAGCGCCGAACACACGGGTTCCTCGCGCCCCTCGACCAGCGCGCGCAGATGGCGCAACTGTTCGACATACGGATCGCGCCGGTGCAGCGGCGTGCGCTCCTGCGTGAGCGGCTCATGCCAGCCGCGCGCACCGGCGAAGCGGAAGAGCTGCAGCCGGGGCAGGGTGAGCGAGCCTTCGGTGCCGGTCACGAAAATCGAGTCCACGTCCTGCTGTGCGTAGTGGGCCGCTTCGCCCGCCGCCAGGTCCCAGTTCCACGGCGCGACGGCCGCGTCGCTGGTCACCAGGGTGGCCAGCGCGCCCTGCGCGAAGCGCAGCATCGCGGCGGCCGTGTCTTCGACCTCGAAGCCGCGCACCGCGCTGGAACGCAGCGCCTGCACCGATTCGACCTCGCCGAGCAGGAAGCGCAGCAGGTCGATGTCGTGGATCATGTTGATCAGAACCGGGCCGCCGCCGGCCTGCCGGCGCCAGGCCATGTCGAAGTAGCTGTCGGGCTTGAGCCAGGTCGCCATCACGGTCGCCGACACCGCGCGGCCCAGCGCGCCGTCCCGGACAAGCTCGCGCGCGCGGCGCAGCAGCGGGTTGTGGCGCCGCTGATGGCCCACGATCAGCGGCGTCCCCGAGGCCGCGCTGGCGTCGCAGAGGCGCCGCGCGTTCTCGAGCGTATCGGCCAGCGGCTTCTCCATGAGCACCGGCAGCCCTCGCGCAAGGCAGGCTTCGCCGAGATCCGCATGGGTGGCGTTGGGGGTGGCCACGACCACGGCCCGGGCGTTCGTCTTCGCGAGCAGCTCGTGCGGGTCGGCGAACCACGGCACGCCGAGCGCGCGTGCGAGTTGCTGCGCCGCGGGCGTGGGGTCGGCGATGCCGGCCAGCGCCACGTCCTCGTGGACTTGCAGGCGGTCGATGTGCATCCGGCCGATGGCGCCGGCGCCCAGCACGGCAACGGGCATGCGCGTCGTCATTGGCCGCGTCCTCCGGTCAGGTCGAACACCGCGCCGGTGGAGAAGGAACACTCCCGGGAGCACAGCCAGGCGATCATCGACGAGGCCTCGTCGAGCGTGCCGGCCCGGCCGAGCGGGATCTTTGCCATGGCGGCGGCGCGGTACTCGGGCGTGAGCTGCTCCAGCAGTTCGGTGGCGATGAGCGCGGGCGCGACGGCGTTGACGAGCACGCCCGTTCCGGCCAGGTCCTTGCCCATCGACTTGGTGAGGCCGACGATGCCGGCCTTGGTGGCCGCGTAGGGGCCGAGGTGCTTCGGTCCTTCCTTGGCCGTGACCGAGGCGAGGTTGACCACGCGCCCCCAGCCGTTCGCCACCAGGTGCGGCTGCGCGGCGCGGGTGACGAAGAAGGTGCCGTCGAGGTTGACGCGCAGCACGCGGCCCCACTGCTCGGGCGTGACCTCCCAGAACGGGCCGCCCGGACCGACGATGCCGGCCGCGTTCACGAGGATATCCAGGCGTCCCTCGGCTGCGGTGAGTGCGTCCATCGCCGCGGACACTGCCGCGGGGTCGGTCACGTCGACGCGTTGGACACGCAGCCCTTGCGGATGGGCGCTGGCCAGTGTGTCGAGCTTCGCGCCGTCGATGTCCCAGGCCGTGACAAGGGCGCCTTCGCGGTGCAACCGCTCGGCCACCGCGCGGCCGATGCCGGAAGCGCCGCCCGTGACCAGGGCCACGCGCCCGTCGAAGCGCCGGCCGTTCAGCGTGCTGCTGCTCATGAGGGGTTCCTCCGCCGCGGGACGGGGGCGTGTGTGGTGCGTCGCATCGTGTCTCCTGTGGTTCATGGTCGAGGGCCCGACTCTGCCGCACCGGCCGCCGGCGGGAAAATGGTCAATCCTTATGATCCATGGCTTTGAAGATATAGGCATGGAGACGAGGACCGAATGAGCACGGACTGGACCCACCGTCTGCGACTGAGAAACCTGCAGATGCTGCTGAGCCTGGCCCAGACGGGCAACATGAGCCAGTCCGCCGAAGCGCTGCACACCACGCAGCCGGGCCTGTCGAAGTGGCTGAAGGACCTGGAGGACGATGTCGGCCTGCCGCTCTTCGAACGGCATGCGCGGGGGCTGAGGCCCACGGCCTACGGGGCCGCACTGATCAAGCACGCGCGGCGGATCGAGGCGCACCTGGACACGGCACGCGACGAGATGCAGATCATGCGCGAGGGCGCGGCCGGCCAGGTCACGATCGGCTTCTCGGGCGCGTCGTCGGTGGATACCGTGCCCATGGCGGTGCTGCGCGTGCGGGCCCTGATGCCGATGTCGCACGTGCGTGTTCAGGAGGGGAAGATCGAGCACCTGATGGACGCCATCAGCGCGGGCGAGCTCGACGTGGTGGTCGGGCCCTCCGAGATGAATTCGGTCGATCCGCAGGTGCGCTCGGAACTGCTCTATGCCGAGCCCATCTACCTGGTGGCGCGCGCCGGCCATCCGATCTTCGAGCTCGACACCATCGCCTGGAACGACGTGCTGTGCTATCCGTGGGCCCTGTGGGCCCAGGGCACGCCGGTGCGGCGCGCCTTCGACAAGGCGCTGCGCGACGCGGGCCACACGCTGCCGCCGAACCACATCGAATCGAACTCGGCCACGCTGACCACGACCCTGCTGCTGCACAGCGACATGATCGGCGTGACCTCGCAGCGGCCGGCGCTGCGCTACAGCCGGCTCAAGCTGCTGAGCATGATCCCGCTGAACCTGGGCGTGTCGGGCTCGATCACGCTCTATTGGCGCGAAGACGCGCTCGACCGCGAAGCCGTGCGCGTGGCGGTCGAGTCGGTGCGCCAGGTGGTGCGCGAGTTCGAGCCGCTCGCCTGAGCGCCGCGGCCCGGACGCGGGCTCAGCGGTAGCCCGGCTCGTTCGCGCTGTGGATGATCCAGATCAGGTTGCCGCCGGTGGTGCCGCCGAAGCCGCTGCCCGCCGCGAAGATCAGGCGGCCCTTGCCCTTGTAGGTCAGCTCCATGCGGGCGCGGTCGCTGCCCATGAAGAAGGGGATGAAGGCCTTACCGGTCACATAGGCGCCGCTGTCGGTCGGCTCGCCGACGATGTCGGTCACCTGCTTCATCGACATGCCGATCTGCAGCTGGTCGAACTTCGAGCCCGGCACCGGGTTGCCGGTGATCTCGCCTTCCCAGTCGCGCAGGCCCTTGACCGTGCGGCCCGAACCGGCCTCGACCTTCGCCGGGTCGATGACGTTGCCCCGTGCATCCATGCCCGGCTTGGCCTGGCCGGATGCCGCGGGCGCCGCGGCCGCGGGTGCGGCGGCAGCAGGGGCCTTCGCCGGCGCGGCGGCGGCCACCGGCGCGCTCGGCGCGGCGGGCGATGCCAGCGCGGCGGCATTCGTCGCTTCGCAGCGATCGACGTCGACGACGGACTGGCCCTCCTTGCGCGCGAGGGCCGTGACCTTGGCGGTGATCTGGCCGCCGGCGAACGACGGCGCGGACGACTTGCAGACGAAGCGCAAGGAATCGTCGCCCTTCACTTCGAACTGGCCGGCATCGTCGGATTTCGTCACGCAGACCTGGATGGTCTTGCCGACCAGGTTGCGACGGGCCTGCGCCAGCGTCCCCTTGCCCGCGAGCTGGGCGACCTGCGCGGCGCCGAGCGGCGCGGGCTTGGCGCCCTTCTTCGCGGGCGCCGGATCCGTCGCGTCGGCGCACAGGTCCACCGGCGCGGGCTTGGAGGCAGGTTCGGCGGCCGCGGCGGCCGGTGCCGTCGCGCTTTCCGCGGGCTTGCTGCCGTTGGCGGCGCAGCCGGCCGCGAGAACGGCGGCCACGATGGCCAGAAGCGGGAAGGACTTCGAGATCGGGAAGGTCAAGGGAACTCCTGTGCAAAGAGGAAGCAGGACGATGCCGAGACCAGCCGCGGCGTTGCGCGCGGCGCTCGTGCTCATCCACGAAAGAGCGAGGCCGGATCCACGCAGTGTGGACCCGGCCTCGCACGGCAGTGTCAAAGTGTAAACGGGCGCAGGTGGCGCCTCGAAACGCGGGGCGCGCCTGTTCAGCCTCCGGCGGCGAGCACGCGCTCGAAGAACACCCGCGCCGACTGCATGCAGTAGGCCGGCACCAGTTCGCCGTGGTAGGCGAGGGCGACGGCCTGGTCCACCTCGGCCGTCGTGCCCGAACTGCTCGCGCGCTTCTGCGCCTTGGCCTGGGCGAAGCCCGCGCGCGCCGCCGCATACGCGTCGGCCAGGTCGGACGCCTCGAGGTCCACGACATTGAGCGAGTTCGCGGGCATGCCGCGCGCACGGAAGTAGCCGGCGGTCGCCAGGCTGCTGGCGAAGTTGACGGTCGGGTCGTTGGCGCCCCCGCACATCAGCACCGGCTGCTGGGGCAGCCAGTTGCGCAGGTCGTTGGCCACCGCGGCCTTGCGCAGGCCGAGCGTGGGCACGCAGTCCAGCGGCGCCGTGGTGTTGATCGACGCCGTGGTCGTTGGCAACGCGTTGCCGGGGCATGGGCTGGCCTGCACGTCGTTGGCCCACCTCGTGAGGTAACTCTGCCGCACCAGGTTGTTCGCGCCGTAGTTGATGGCCTCGCTGGCGTTGGCCGGACCGGGCGTGGCGTCCGCCGGGAAGAACGCGTACCGCGGCAGCTTGCCCGACGAGAACAGCTCGTCGCTCGACAGGTAGCTGGGCAGCAGCGTGTCGATGCCCGGGGCGTATGCGTCTTCGTAGATGTCGGTGGTCGCGGCGTAGATGTTGCCGAATTGCTTCTGCCAGCTCGTCGTGATGAGCGGGAAGAAGGTGGTGCTTCCGAGGGGCGGGAAGCCGCGCGCGCTGGCGTCGATCAGGAGGCTGATCGCAGTCGGTGCGGACAGCGGGGCCGACGCGGTCAGCGCGATGCCGCTCGCCTGCATCTCGCGGTGCGCGGCGAGCGCGGCATAGCCGCCTTCCGAATAGCCGGTGACCAGCAGCGCGCCGCTGTCCGCGGCCGAAAGCGCGGCCAGCGTCGAGCGCGCGGCCTTGAGCGCGTCGACCATGTCCTTGCCCTGCTGGTCGGCATTGAGGAAGGGGTGGTAGGGCAGCGACGACTTGTCGTAGCCCGCATAGTTGGGCGCCACCACGATGTGCCCTTGCGCCGCGAACATGGCCGCCACGATCAGGCCTTCGGCGGCCGCAGGCTGGTTGGTGTTGGTGAGGTTGGAGATGTCGTAGTTGCGCTCCGTCGCGGTGCCGTGGCCGTAGAGCACGATCGGACGCGGGCCGTTGCAGGCGGGGTCGGTGCCGGCCGGCAGGATGATCGCGCCGCTGGCCGGGATCGATTCGCCCTGGGCGCCGATCGTCTGGTACTGCAGGTAGCGCACGTCGATGCCGCACTTGGGCACGCCCGCCGCGTCCTCGATCCGCTTGCCGCGCGAATCGGCTTCGAGCAGCGTCTTGAACTCGGCGGCCGACAGGCGCACGGTGCGCTCGGGCACCGTGTTGAGCGCAGTGCCGCGCGCCGGTGTCGTGGTGGCGCCGCCGACCGCGATCGGCAGAGCGCTGGCGCCGCCGCTGCCTCCGCCGCCGCAGCCCGACAGTGCCAGCACGCAGCACGAGGCGAGAACGGACAGGACGAGGCGTGGATCGGCATGGCGGATCATGGAGGGCTCCGGGGGTGAGGATGGGACCCCGAGAGCCTGCCCAGGACGGCCCGCACCGCCTTGCAGGCGAGCGCCGGTTCTTCGTGAAGCGCCTGGCCTACAAGGGGCCGACGCAGCCGGCTACGCGGCCCGGCTCGGCGTTCTCCAGCGCGAGGCTCATCGCCTTGCGCACCAGGTCGAGCTGGCGCTGGCAGCCCATCTTCCACATCAGCGCGGCGATCTGGCTGCGCACGGTGTTGATCGACAGCCCCATGCGCAGCGCGTAGCGCTTGGGCAGTTCGCCGGCCATGAGCGCCGCGAGCACGCGGGCCTCCGCCAACGTCAGCTCGAAGGCCTGGCGGAAGGCTTCGGCGATGGCGTCGTTCGCCTCGCGCGGCGCGCAGGCAGCGAGCGGCGCCCGCGCAGCAGCACGCAGGCACGCCGGCCGCGCGGCCGGCTCCGCCACTGGCGCCATCGCCGGGCCGTTCAGGCGCGCAAAGGTCAGTTCCCAGGCCGAGGCGTTCGTGTCGGCATCCGCCAGCATGGTGTCGAGCATGTCGTTCCTCCAATCCGCGCCGCCCGGGCGGCGCCCTGTTGACGAAGTTCGCGAGTAGTGCGAACGTATTCATCCTAGGAGTCGGAGAGGGGTCCCCCATGCACATTCGGATCATCCGTTTGGATGAACGGGAAGCCCTGCAGCGCGCCATCATCCGGCGACGTCCACCGGCCGGCTCTTCGGGCCGCTCCATTGGAGGAGGGGATTTGTTCAACCTGCTGATTTGCGACGATCACCCGCCCATCCGGACCGTCGTGCGGCTGCTGGCGCGCGAGGCCGCGGGAGGGTGCGACGTCACCGAGACGGGCAACGCGCCCGAACTGCTGGACGCGCTTCGCGGCCGGCGCCCGTTCGATCTGCTGACACTGGATGTGCAACTGCCGGGCCGCTCGGGCCTGGAGGTGCTCGCGGAGGCCAAGACCATCCGGCCCGACCTGCCGGTGATGATGCTGTCGGCCGACGAACGGGAGAGCAGCGTCACCGCCGCCCTCAAGGCGGGGGCGTCGAGCTACGTGTTCAAGTCCTCGTCCGAGCACATCCTGTTCGAGGCGCTCAAGCACGCCTCGCAGCATCGCCTGAGCCTGCCCGAGGCCTACGCCGGCACGGCCGGCGCCTGCGCCGCGGACGCGCTGGCCCTGTCGGCGCGCCAGCGCGACGTGCTGGACTGCCTGCTGCGCGGCATGTCGGGCAAGCAGATCGCCCGTGCACTCTCCATCTCCGAAGGGACCGTCAAGAGCCACACGGTGGCGGTGTTCCGATCGCTCAACGTGAACTCGCGCGCGCAGGCGGTCGTGGAGGCGCACCGCAGGGGAATATCGATTGGACGCTGAGGACGTCGATCAGGCCTTGCTGCGCTTCACGCTCGAGCAGTCGGCCAAGGCGGCGCACCTCGGCCTGCTGGGCGCGCTGGTGGTCGGCGCGGTCGCGGCGCCGGCCGTGGGTCCCTGGGGCGCGGGCGCATGGACCGGCGGCTCGCTGGCGGTCCTGGTCGGCCGCAACGCGCTCCTGAAGCGGGCGGTGCGGAGGCTTCCGGAGCCGGGAGGCACCCTCGCGGCGCAGCGCGTGCTGGGCGTCTCCTCGGTCGTGCTGGCGCTGGTGCTGGCCGCGCTGCCGGTGACCGCGTTTCCGGCGATCCACCTGGACCTGCGCTTCGTGCTCACGCTGTTCTTCTGCTGCTGGTGCGCCGCGGCCATGTCGTCGCTCGGCATGCGGCCTTTCATCTTCTCGCTGTACCTGGCGCTGCTGCTCGGCGGGACCGTGCTGGGCTGGTTCCGCGCGCAGGATCCGCAGGCGCTGGCCATCGGCGCGGGCCTGCTGCTGTATTGGGCGGTGCTGCTGGTGTTCTCCAGGAGCTTCGCGCAGCGCATTCGCGAAGGCATTGCGATCCGCAACGAGAACGCGCAGCTGGTGCAGCAGCTGTCGGCCGCCAACGCGGCCAAGTCGCGCTTCATCATGTCCGCGAGCCACGACCTGCGCCAGCCGCTGCATGCGATCGGCCTCCTCGGCGGCCTGCTCACGCGGGCCACGAACCCCGCCGACCTCGACAACGCGCGCTCGGCGCTGATGTCGGCCCTGCAGGGCCTGAACACGCTGTTCACGGCCATCATGGACCTGTCGAACCTCGACAGCGGCACCCTGCGCCCCAACCCGCGGACGGTCGCGCTGCACGAACTGGTCGGGCGGCTCGATGCCGAGTACCGCGTGCTGTGCATCGAGACCGGCAGGCGCTGGGAGTGCCGCAGCGAGCAGGCCAGCGTGCGCACCGACCCGGTCCTGCTGGAGCGCCTGCTGCGCAACCTGCTGGACAACGCGCTCAAGCACGGCGGGCAGGGCGCCGTGCGCCTCGAGCTCACGGGCCAGGGCGGAACGGTCGACCTGCGCGTCGCGGACACGGGGCCGGGCATTGCGCTGCACGACCGCGCGCGCGTGTTCGACGAGTTCTACCGCGGTGCCGGCGCCGGGGAGACGCGCGGCATCGGGCTCGGGCTCGCGATCGTGCGGCGCCTGGCGGAGCTGCTCGAGTGCCGGCTCCAGGTGACGTTCACCGATCCACTGGCCATGACGGGGGCCTGCTTCACGCTGGAGTTGCCCATGGCCGGCGCCGACGCGGCCGCGGCCCATGGTGGCGACGGGAAGTCCGGGGAAGCGCCGCCCGATGTCGCGGGCCTGAGCATCCTCGTGGTGGACGACGACGCCACCGTGCTGGGCGCCACCCGTGCGGTGCTGGCCCAGTGGGGCTGCGAGGTCCGGACCTGCCGCAGCAGCGCCGAGCTGGCGGCGATCGGCGATTCGGGCTGGCGCCCGGACGTGGCGCTGGCGGATTTCAAGTTCGAGCCCGGCCTGAGCGGCCCCCAGGCGCTCGCGCCCCTGTGCGCCGCGCATCCCGCGATGGGGCTGGTCGTCGTCACGGGCGAGACGGACGCGAGCGTGCTCGCGCCCCTGGCCGAGCTGGGCCTGCCCGTCCTCGGCAAGCCCACCGATCCGCAGGAATTGCGCCTCACCCTGAGCCTGTTCAAGTCGATGACCTAAGGAGCTGACCATGCGCTGGCTGTCCGACGATGTGGAGAAACTCATTGCCGTTCCGGAGAACGAGCGGCCGCGCTTCGATGCGATCGTGGTCGGCACCGGCTACGGCGGTTCGGTGGCCGCGCTGCGGCTCGCCGAATCGCTGGGGTCGGTGTGCGTCCTGGAGCGCGGCCAGGAGTGGCTCGCGGGCGACTTCCCCACCGACCTGAGCCAGGTCGGCAAGCATGTGCGCGTGGAGAACAGCGCATCGCCCGCGACGCAGGTGATGGGCTACGAGACCGCCTTGTTCGACTTCCGCGTCGGCCAGAGCGCGGGGGCGCTGGTGGGCAACGGGCTCGGCGGCGGCAGCCTGATCAATGCCGGCGTCGGGCTCGAGCCGGACGCCGCGGTGTTCGAGCAGGACGATTGGCCCCAGGCGCTGCGCGACCACCGGCAGCGCAAGCCGTGGTACGACAAGGCGCGCCTGCAGCTCGAACTCTCCGTGCCGCCCGAGCCTTCGCAGAGCCTGCTGCTCAGGACCGCGAAGGCACGTCGCCTCGCCGAGCTGCATGACGGCGTCGAGGCGGCCTGTCGGGCGACGGGCGACGGGCGCATCGAGACCGAGTACTCGGAGGTGCCGATCGCGGTTCATTTCGGCGCGCCGGACGCCGAGGGCCGCAGGCGCTTCGGCACGCCCGAGGACCCCACGGAAGACCACGCGCTCGGGCCGCGGCGCGGATGCAACGGCTGCGGCAACTGCGTGAGCGGCTGCAACAACGATTCCAAGCTCACGCTGGCCAAGACCTACCTGCCGGCGGCGCGGCGCGCCGGGGCGAAGATCTATACGCGGGCGACCGTGCTGCGGGTCGACTACGCGCCCGAGGGCAACGCGGAGCACCCCTGGGTCGTGACGCTGGTGCGCACCACCGAGCGCCAGCTCGCGCACGACTTCCGGCGCGGTGCGCACCCGCTGGCGCGGGCCTGGGAGACCACCCTGCGCGCCCGCCGCGTGGTGCTCGCCGCCGGCACCTTCGGCAGCACCGAGATCCTGATGCGCTCGCGCCGGCCGCCGGGCGGCGGGGCGGGCCTGGCCCTGTCGCGCCGGCTCGGCCATCGCATCTCGGGCAACGGCGACGACATCGGCGTCATGACCGGCCTCGCGCAGGCGGCCGAGGCGCTGGGGCGGGCCTCCACCGCGCTCGACCAGCGCGAAGTGGGGCCGACGATCAGCGCCATGATCCGCTTTCGCGACCGCAGCGATCCATGCCGAAGCAGCCTGCTGCAGGATGGCGCGGTGCCCGGCCTGCTGTCGGGCGTCTTCGGGGAGATCGTGCAGTCCCTGGGTCTTCTGCATCGTCTGGACCGCTTCAGCCTGCCGATGACGGCCGGCACCGATCCCCTGGCGGTGCAGGACCGGACCCTCAGCCACAGCCTGGCGATGCTGGGCATCGGCCACGACCAGGGCCGCGGGCGCCTGCGGCTCGATGTGGCCGCCGACCGCGTCCGCTTCCGCTGGTATGGCCCCGAGAAGGAGAAGACGCCGGCCCTGCACCGGGCCCGCACGCGGCAGGGCATGAAGCGCATGGCGGGGCCGGACCGGCTCTACCTCCAGAACCCCGGGCAGGGCGTGCTGCCCGAGAAGCTTGGCGGCATGCTCAGCGGACCGAAGGCGAAGGGCCTGCTGTTCTCGGTCCACCCGCTCGGCGGCTGCAGGATGGCGGATTCGGCCGACGAGGGAGTGTGCGACCACCTGGGCCGGGTCTACCGCGTCGACGGGGCTGGGGCGCCAGGGCTGTACGACGGCCTCTGGGTCATGGACGGCTCGCTCATGCCCTCGTCGCTCGGCGTCAATCCCTTGCTCACGATCGCGGCGCTGGCCGAGCGCAGCTGCGCCGCGATGCTGCAGGGCCAGCCTGCATCGGCCCGGCTCGAAAAGCTGCCGCCGCTGCCCGAGCCCCAGCCCGTGCTGGAAACCGGCGGCGCCGCGCCGGCGGGCGCCACGCTCATGGAAGTGCTGCGCGGCCCCGTCGAGTGGCTGGCCGACGATGACTCGGCGACGCCGGCCGGCGCGCGTGGCCCGCTGCGCGCCGCCCTGTTCGTGAACATGGTGGTGAGCGACTGGCGCAGCTTCCAGAAGGACCCGGCGCACACCGTGCCGATTCCACCGGTGCGCGCATCCAGCTCGGCCTATGGCGATACGCGCCTGCTGGTCGACCGGCCGGACGGCACGCAGATGCGGCTGCGCGCCACGGGCGGCTCGGTCAACCTCTACCGCTCGCGGCCGGACGGGCTGCCCACCCGCATCGATGCGCTGGTGCGCGCGTTGGCGACGTACGCGATCTCCCGCTGGTTGCCGGACTCCATGAAGCGGGGACAGCCATCGTCGGACGAGCCGGCCGAGCGACCCGGGCTGCTGCGCCGCTTCCGCGCTGTGCTTGAACGCCCTCGGACCTTGTTGAACCAACTCATCAGTGGCTTCATTACCCTGTGGCACGCCAGCGAGGTGCGCCTCTTCGAGTACACGATCGCGCTGGAAGACGAGCGCGACGGCCGCCGTTACGCGCTCGACGGCACCAAGGTGATCGAGGCGGCGGCCTCGTGGGCCGCCTTGCGGGCGTGGCTGCGCGTGTGGCGCACGCAAGGGGAATGGCCGCGCGTCGAGCGCCGCAGTGTCTGGCAGCAGCTGAGCCAGCTCGATGTGCGGCTGGCCGACGAGAAGGGCCGGGCCGTGCTCGCCGGCCGGCTCGAGATGGACATCCCCGACATCGTGCGCAACCTGGTGCCGCAGCTCGGCACGCCGCGCGACTCGCTCACCGCGCTGGCCGCCACCGCGGGCTACCCCCTGCTGCTGCTGCGCGGGCTGCTGCTCACGCGGATGCTGGACTTCCGCGCGCCGGACTATGACCCGACCGCTCCCGCCAAGGACCCCGCGGTTGTCGCGCGCTGGGATCAGAAAGACGCGCTGTCCGTCGGCTCGCGCTTCTTCGGTCGCTTTCCCCCGCTCCTGCGGCAGGGCGTTGCCGTGGCGCCCGAGATCCACGAGTTCACGGTGGCCGGCAGCTGCCGCGATCCCCGTGCCAAGCCGATGCGCCTGGCATTGGTGCGCTACCGGCAACCCGCGCTCCAGGTCGAGGACGCCCAGGCGCGCCAGGGGCGCACCACGCGGGGCGTGAAGAGCGTGCGCAGCGTGGTGCTGCTGAACGGCTTCGCCCTCTCGACGCTGCCCTTCGTGGCCGGCACCGCCAGCCTGGCGCTGCAGCTGCACGAGCAGGGCTGGGACGTGTGGATGCTCGAATACCGCGTCAGTCCGCTGCTCGCCGCGTCGGCGCGCTACTCGACGATGGACGACATCGCGACCTTCGACATTCCCGAGGCGGTCGGGCTGATCTGCAAGACGCTCGGCAAGGAGCTCGGCATCGCGCCCGCGCTGGTCCAGATCCACGCCTTCAGCCACTGCGTGGGCTCGGCGTCGCTGGCGATGGCGCTGGCGGAGGGCTTCCTCACCGTGCCGCATCCGCAGCCGCTGGACGGCGATGGACCCATCGATCGGCTCGCGGGCGTGGTCTTCTCGCAGTTCCAGCCCTATGTGATCGGCTCGGACACGGCGCAGCAGCGCCTGCAGTTCGGCTCCTTCCTGAACAACGTCTTGGGCCTGGACATGGTCGAGTTCACCGCCGGCACGGTACAGCCCGACGTGCTCCACAGCCTGCTGGACCGCGTCTTCGCGACGCAGGCCGAAGCCGGGCAGGCGTGCCCGCACGAGCGCGACCTGCGCGACTTCCAGCCCGACACCACGACCTGCAAGCGCATGTCGGGCCTGCTCAGCCGGCTGTACGACCATGCCAGGCTCGGCCCCCAGGAGCACAAGAAGCTGGACACCTACTTCGGCCGCACCAACCTCGGCGTGTTCCTGCACGGCGCCAAGTGCGTGAAGTACGAGCGGCTGGTGGACTTCGACGGCCGCAGCTACATGTCGGACGACAAGGTGAAGCAGTTCATGGACATGCCCGTGATGCTGATGCACGGTTCCGACAACCGGCTCTTCTCGGCCGAATCGCTCGTGCGTTCCAACAACCAGATCAGCCGGATCTTCGGCAGCCTGCCGGGGCCGACCGATCCGTTGTCGGCGGGGCGGCAGCCGTTCGGCCGCGTGACGGCGCGGGTCTTCCAGGGCTTCGCGCACTTCGACTGCACGATCGGCGACGCGGCGGCGCGAGAGGTGTTCCCGCACGTCACCGAGTTCCTGCAGAACTCCTGGACGCACGGGGTCCCGAAGGCGACGCCGACCCCGCGCTGCCGCGCGCGGCTGCCGGTCACCGGGCCGCTCATGGGGTGGGTGCGGCAGGACCCCAAGGCGGCGGACCAGGTCCTGGTGCGGGTCTGGGCGGAGTTCGACAACCTGTTCTCGGACCGCATCACCAACGCCGTGACCAGCCTCAGCTACGACGCCGGCGGCGAGCGCCGCCAGCGCGTGGAGGTGTGGCCGGTGGCGACCGGGCTGTTCTCGGCGCGCGGGCCCGTGAGGCGCGCCGGCGCGCGAACGTCGAAGGCGCAGTTCGCCGTCTCCACGGTGGTCGGCGACGTCCGGGTTCCCGCCGATGCGACGGACGTCCGGGTCCGGGTGTTCGGTGTCTACACCTACACGGCAGCGCGGGTGGAGAGCGCCGCGGGGGCTGCCGTCGCGTTGTCCGAGAGCCTTGCCGAGATTCCTGCCGAATGGGGACTGCCCATGGGTATCGAGGACGTGGCACCCGGGCCGATCCTCGGGCCGAACGTTCCCATCGCCGGCAAGTTGACAGCCCGAATGACGGATGCCGCCGCCGCAATGGGTTTGGGCAACGAGCCGGTCAACATCCCTTTCCGGGACGACATCGGGCCTCTGGATTTGCCAGCCGGCATCAGCGAACTCCTGCAGCCACCTGCCCACATCGCCATGGTGCCAGAGCACCGGGAGGTCCTTGACTTCGCCGCGCAACACGCAACGCTGCTGGAGCCCCAAGCGCCGCCCGCGCAGGTACTCGAATTCCCGGGTCTGCGTGTCGAGCCACTCGGCACCAAGCGGCCGCTGGGCCACAAGGGCCTGCTCCTGCTCACCGACCCCCTGGCGCGCGAACTCGGAGCGACCCGCCGCATCGGCGGCCGCGCCGATCCCGCCACGCTGTCGGAGCGCCTGCGCGGCCGCGAGCGGCTGGCCTCCGGGCTGCTGCAGGTGCCCGACCACCTGTTGAAGCCGGGCGCCGCGGGTGCCTCGACGACGCTGCTGGCGGCGGGTTGCAGGCATCCCGGCATCACCGACTTCGAGCGCCGGCGCGCGGACCTCACGCTGGAGGCCATCGCGCAGAGCCTGGCGCGCTCGACGCCGAACTTCATGGCCATGCTGGGCGACCAGGTCTACGTCGACGCGCGCGCCGGCCTGTTCGATTCGGCCTCGGAGATCGAGCGCATCATCCCGCGCTACCGCGAAGCCTTCGGCTCCCCGGGGTTCAGGGCCGTCGCGCGGCAGCTGCCCCTCATGATGGTGATGGACGACCACGAGATCAACGACAACTGGAGCGTCGAGCAGATGGGCGTGGGCCCGCTGGGCGGAAGCCGCGCCGTGATCGCCAAGGAGGCGTTCGATGTGTTCCAGCGCTCGCACGGCCCCGATCCGTTGCCGGGCGCCACCGAGGCCGAGCGGCGGCACTACGCGTTCGATTCGGGCCATGTCTCGGCCTTCGTGCTGGACTCGCGCGGCAGCCGCAAGCTGCTGCCGCCGAGGCGCATCCTGTCGCGTGCGGCCTGGGATCTGCTGAAGGACTGGCTGCACGACCAGAAGCGCCATGGCGCCAGGCCCAAGTGGCTGCTGTCCGGATCGGTCGTCGCGCCGGGCCTGCGCGACCAGACGCCGCCATCGCCGCGCGACAGCGACAACTGGCAGTTCTCCGGACAGGACCGCCAGGCGCTGCTGTCCTTCATCTGCAAGGAGCAGATCCAGAACGTGGTCTTCCTCTCGTGCGACTACCACTGCGCGGGCACCGCCACCGTGCACTTCGGCGCGAGCGGCCTGCGCGCCCTGGCCATCGTGGCGCCGCCGCTGCACGCGCCGATGCGCTTCGCCAACACCGAGGGCGCGATGCTGCTGCGCAAGGAGCGCATTCCCCTGACGTGCGGCGCCGCCGCCAAGGTCGTGCGTCGCCATGCATGGAACGGCGACGGATGGCTCGAATGCACGCAGGCCGAGGAGACGACCGGGGGCGTGACGCAGTGGCGCATCTCGATGGCCTTCCGGCTGCGCGAGCTGGAGTCCGACGCGCGCTTCGCCCGGCTGACGGACGAGGTGGTGATGAAGCCGGCGCGCCCGTCGCCGGCCCCGGCGACAGCGCAGCCGGACACCGAGACGGTGGCCGGGGCGTGATCCCTAATCCGGCCGCACGCCCTCGAAGGCCCGCTGCAGCAGCTCGCGGATCTCGCCGCGTTGCGCCGGTCCGATCGGGCGCGGGTTCCAGTAGGGGTTGCTGACCGCGATGTCGGCGGCGCGGTCGAGGTCCGCCGCCTGCATGCCGATGTCGCGCAGCGCCAGCGGCGCGCCGTTGGCGCGGGCCAGGTCGAACAGGCCCGCCGCCGCGCTCGATCTTCCCTGGATGTCGAGCGCGCGCTCGATCCGCTGCATGGCCTGCGCCGCCGCCGCCGCATTGAACGCGATGGCCTGCGGCAGCACCACGGTGTGCACTTCCGCATGGGGCAGGTTGAAGCTGCCGCCCAGCGTGTGGCACAGCTTGTGGTGCAGGGCCATGCCGACGTTGCCCAGCACGGTGCCGCACAGCCATGCGCCATAGAGCGCGCCGGCCCGGGCCTCGGCATCGCCGGGCTCCCGCCGGATGCCGGGAAGCGCCTGCGCCAGGGCGCGGATGCCTTCTTCGGCCATCAGGTCCATGATCGGATTGCTGTCCTGCGCGTAGAGCCCTTCGGCGGCATGCGCGATCGCGTTCATGCCGCTGGTCACGCTCAGGCCGACCGGCAGGCTCGCGGACAACTCGGGGTCGTAGATCACCGTGCGCGGCAGCACGCGCAGGTCGCGGCCGGTCTTCTTGAGGCCGGCTTCGGTGATGCCGTAGATCGGCGTCATCTCGCTGCCGGCGTAGGTGGTCGGCACCGCGAGCACGGGCAGCCCGGACTCCAGCGCGATCGCCTTGCCCAGGCCCACCGTCGAGCCGCCGCCGATGGCGATGGCGCAATCGGCCTGCAGCCGGCGCGCTTCGTCGCGCGCCTCGCGGGCGGTCTCGATCGGCACGTGCATCACGGCGCGCGCAAAGACGCCGGCAGCGCGGGCGCCGAGGCGGTCGGCCACCTTCGCGGCCTGGGGCGCCTGCTCGGGCGTCGAGAGGACGAGGGCGCGCTTCGCACCCAGCAGGTCGATTTCGCGTTCGAGATGGGCAAGCGCGCCGGCCCCGAAAATCACGCGAGTTGGCTGACCAACGTAGATGAATTCGCGCATTCTGTTTCCTTTCTGCCGTCCAGGTCGATCATCGGACGGCGTAATCCACCTGGTGACGCGCGATCCGCAGGTCGCCAAGCTCCTGCCGGACCCTCGCGTGCTCGGGGTGGGTGGCGTAGGCGCGGAGCGCGGCCTGCGACTCGAACTCGCTGTAGAGCACCACATCGCAGGCGTAGGGCGCGCGGCTGGTGTCCACGCCGATCTCCAGCGCGAGCAGGCCCGGGATGCGCCCGCGCAGGGTCTCGAAGGCACGCTGGACAGTCGCGATGTTGGCGGCCTTCTCGTCGCCGCTCTCGCCGCGCACGTCCCACATGACGATGTGCCGGATCATGCCGCCGATGCGCTGGACGGTTTCAGCACGAAGTCGTAGTCGAGCAGGTAGCTGCCGTCGGGCTGCCGCACCCAGTCGCACACCAGCGACTGGCGCACGCCGAAGACGGCGTCCGAGTCGAGGTAGTCGCTCTCGTTGCGGAACACGTGCGTGATGAGCGTCTCGTAGCCCGGCGCGGTCACCATGAAGTGCAGGTGGGCCGGGCGCCAGGGGTGGCGCCCCGTGGCGTCGAGCATGGCCCCCACGGGCCCGTCGTGCGGAATGGCATAGGGCACGGCGACGATCGAACGGAAGTGGAAGCGCCCCTCGCCGTCGGCGGTCAGGACGCCGCGCGCCTGCGCCTCGGCGAGGCCTTCGTGCTGCACGTCGTACAGGCCGTCCTCGTCGGATTGCCAGACGTCGAGTTCCGCGCCCGGCACGGGCTCGCCGTCGATGCCGCGCACGGTGCCGCGCACCAGGCAGGGCGTGCCCTTGGCGCCGTTGGCGATGTCGGCGCCCAGTTCGTAGCGCGGCGCGCCGGCGACGTGGAAGGGGCCGAACACCGTGGCTTCGGTGCAGCCGGCGGGCCGGTCGTTGTTCATGGCCACCGTCAGCATCGAGAGGCCCAGCACATCCGACAGGAGGATGAACTCCTGACGCTTGTCGTCGGTGATGCGGCCGCAGCCGGTGAGGAACTCGATCCCCTTGAACCACTCCTCTTCGGTCAGCCGCACCTCGCGCGCGAAGGCATGCAGGTGCTGGACCAGCTTCGTCATGATCTCCTTCAGGCGCGGGTCCGTCGTGCCGGCGAAGCTGGCGATGACCGCCTGCGTGATGTTGTCCTGGTTCAGGTTGCGCATGTGCTTGTTCTCCCTTGATGAAACGGATGGACTATTCCGCGCGGATGCCCAGCGTGCGGACCAGCGGCGCCCAGGTCTCCACGTCGCGCTTGACCATCGCGGCGGCCTTGTCGCCGGTCAGCGCGAGCGGCTTGCCGCCGCCCTTGCGCAGCGTCTCCTGCACGTCCGGCAGCGCCGCGACCGTGGCGAAGTCGGCGCGCAGGCGGTCGACGGTCTCGCGCGGGGTCTTGGCCGGCGCGAACAGGCCGAACCATGATTCGAGTTCCAGCGGCACGCCGCATTCGCGCACGGTCGGCACCTGCGCCAGCATCGGGTTGCGCGCCGCGCCCGACACGGCGAGCGCCCGCACGTTGCCGGCATCGACCTGCGCCTGCGCCGTGGGCGAGAGGTCGAAGAACAGGTCCACGCGGCCGCCCAGCAGGTCCTGGTAGGCCGGCTGCGCGCCGCGATACGGCACATGCGTCACGTCCGCCTTGGCCTGCTGCCACAGCGCCGCCGCCAGCACGTGCTGGCCGGAGCCGTTGCCGGCCGACGCGTAGTTGAGCTTGCCGGGGTTCGCCTTCGCATAGGCGATCACTTCCTGCAGCGTCTGGAAGGGCAGGTCCTTGCGCGCCATCAGCGTGTAGCTGTAGCTCACGAGCAGGCCGAGGGCCTCGAAGTCGCGCAGGCTGTCGTAGGGCAGGGCGGGGTACAGGCCCGGGTTGAGCGCCAGGTTCGAGATCGAACCCACCAGCAGGGTGTAGCCGTCGGGCGAGGCCTTGGCCGCGAGGTCGGTGCCGACCAGCGTGCCCGAGCCGGGCCGGTTCTCGACGACGAAGGGCTGGCCCATCTGCCGGCCGAGGCGGTCCGCGAGCAGGCGGCCCACGCTGTCGAAGCCGCCACCCGGCGGCTGCGGCACGATCACGCGCACCGGCTTGTTCGGATACGCCTGCGCCCAGGCATTGGCGAAGGGCGCCGAGACGCCGCACAGCGCGGCAGAAGCCGCGAGGGCTTGACGGCGATTGATGCCCATGTCAACGCTCCAGCGCGCCGCCCGCGAGCCAGCGCGCGCCCCGACGGTACAGCTCTTCGACGACCGGGCCCTTGAGCATCGGCATGTCCATCTTGACCGTGTAGCCGATGCGCGTCTGGATCAGCGCGAGGTGCCGATAGCCCTCCGGCATCCGGGCCAGCGCGGCCTGATCGAGCTTGACGGTGGCGGACGGGTCCACCGGGTCGATGCGGTCCTTCTCGTAGATGGGCTGGCGATGCAGCAGCTTCCACTCGCCGCCGGTGCGCACGACGAAGTCATAGAAGCGCCCGGTGCACACCACGTCGCACAGCACGCCGTCGACCTCGCCGCGCTGCGAGATCGTCATCTTCGTCTGCGCGATGGCGCGGTCGCCTTCGATGTCGACCGCCGTGCCGCCGAGGAAGTGAAGGATGCTCACGCCCTTGGCCCAGCCTTCCTTCGTGACGCGGATGAAATCGGCGAAGGGGCCCTGGAACCAGGTGGCCATCATCACGCCTTCCGGATGCCAGACGGTCGCGAAGCGCTCCCAGTCGCCGGCATCGCGCCAGACGGCCCAGCGCTCGATCATCTGGCGGATTTCGAGTTCGTTCTTCAGCGTGTCGTTCATGTCGTCTCCTTGTGTCGCTGTGGGATCGCCGCACGCCCTCGCGGCAGCGGAGCAGGAACTGTAGTTTTTCCATTCGCGTAGATAAACTGGGGCAAACGGAAATTTGATTTCCGATTCCCGGAAAAATGGATCGCTTCACCGAGCTCGAACTCTTCATCCAGATCGCCGAATGCGGAAGCATCGGCCGCGCCGCCGAGGTCCTGGGCTTGTCGAATCCCGCCGCCAGCCGGCACCTGAGCGCGCTGGAGAACCGCCTCAGGACGCGGCTGGTCGAGCGCAACACGCGGCGCCTGTACCTCACGGCCGAGGGCCAGGCGTTCTACGAGCGCGCGCGCCTGGCGGTGGCCGAACTGCAGGACGCCGAGGCCGCGCTCCATACCCAGGCGCTCAACCCGTCGGGCGTGCTGCGCGTCAGTGCGTCCCTGTCGTTCTCGCTGCACCAGATCGCGCCGCGGCTGCGCCGCTACCACCAGCGCTATCCCAACGTGAGGGTGCACCTGGAAGCGGCGAACCGCTACCTGGACATGATCGACCACGGCATCGACGTGGCGATCCGCACGCGGGAGTTCGAGTCCGACAGCAACATCACGATCCGCCGCCTCGCGAGCACCCGGCGCGTGCTGTGCGCCTCGCCCGGCTACCTCGCGGCCCACGGCGTGCCCGAGGTACCGCAGGACCTGGCGAAGCACGACTTCCTGCTTTACGTGCTGGCGAACAAGTGGCACGAGCTCAAGCTCACGCTGGGCGAAGAAACACAGGTGATTCAGGTGCGCGGGCTGCTGGAGTCCAACGACGGGCAGATCCTGCGCGCCGCCGCGCTCGACGGCATGGGCATCCTCGTGCAGCCTAGCTACATCGTCTATGACGACATCGTCTCGGGGCGGCTGGTGCCGGTGCTCAACGAATGGGACCTGCCGCGGCTGCAGATCAACATCGCCTACCCGAGCCGCAAGCACGTGCCGAGCAAGGTGCGCTCCTTCGTCGACTTCATGGCCGACGAGTTCAAGACCCACGACTACGAGCGCAAGTGGACCAGCTACATGGGGTTGCGTGGGACGGGGCAGAAGGCGTAGGTGCGGCCCCTCTCTCTTGATGCGCGCAGGCGGGCTGCGAGCAAGCTTATGCGAATTCCGCGCTTGGAAAGTCGTCTCGGCTTCATAGACTGCCCGGCTTTCAACTGGAACCGCCACCCGTCTCATGAAAGCTGCTCTCGCCAAGTCCCGCCGTCGCCTGCTCCTGGGCGCCACCGTCCTCGCCGGGGTGCTCTCGATGTCGAGCTCCGCACTCGCGGCCGATCGCATCAAGATCGGATTGAATCCGGGGCCGACCGTCGATGTGGTCCGCGTCGTGCAGAAGGTGGCTGCCGAGCGCGGGCTGGAGGTCGAGATCGTCGAGATCTCCGACTGGGTGCGCCCCAACCTCGCGCTCGAAGACGGGGAGATCGACGTCAACTTCTTCCAGAACACGGCCTACCTGAACACCCAGCTCAAGAAGCAGAAACTCGACATCGTGCCCATCGCATCCGTATGGAGCATCCAGTCCGGCCTGTTCTCGAAGAAGATCAAGCGACTCGATGAGCTGCCGGACCGCGCGACCGTCTCGGTGGCGAGCGATCCGCTCAACGGCGCGCGCGGCCTGCTGCTGCTGGAGAAGGCCGGGCTCATCAAGCTCAAGCCGGGCGCGGGCATCGACGCGTCGATCTTCGACGTGACCGCCAACCCGAAGAACCTGAAGATCGTCCAGCTCGAAGGGCCGCAGCTCGCGCGCTCGCTCGACGACGTGTACCTCTCGGCGATCTCGCCCTATGTCTACATCCCGGCGGGGATCGACCGCAGGACCGCCTTCGTCGAGGAGGACTGGAAGGACCCGCTCTTCCATCAAGTGATCGTCGCGCGCAAGGACCGCGTGAACGACCCGAAGGTGAAGAAGTTCATCGCGAGCTTCCAGTCGCCCGAGGTCAAGCAGTACATCGAAGCGAAGTACCCGGCGTTCAAGGTGCTGTGGTGAGCGCGCGCATGATCCTCAGCCTCTTTCTCGACAAGGTCGGCCATCACCTGAGCGCATGGCGCCATCCGGGTGCCGGGATCGAGCGCGTGTTCACGCTCGACTTCAACACCCGCCTCGCGCAGGCCGCGGAGGCGGCGAAGTTCGATCTCGTGTTCCTCGCGGACGCGCTCACGCTGCTGCCCGAGAACAACGCGGCATACACCACCGCGTTCCAGCTCGAACCGACGGTGCTGCTGTCCGCCCTCATGGCCGCGACGACGCGCATCGGCCTGGCCGCGACGGTGTCGACCACCTACACTGAGCCCTACCATGTGGCCCGCAAGTTCGCCACGCTCGACCTGCTGAGCGAGGGCCGCGCCGCGTGGAACATCGTGACCTCGATGCGCGAATCGGAGGCGCACAACTTCAACCTGCCGCAGGCGCTGCCGCACGAACTGCGCTACGAGCGCGCGCAGGAGTTCGTCGACGTGGTGCGCAAGCTGTGGGACAGCTGGACGCTGGACGGCTTCGTGCACGACCGCGAACGCGGGGTGCTGGCGGACGAGGCGCGCATCACGGCAATCCACCATGAGGGCAAGCACTTCTCGGTGAAGGGCGCGCTCAACGTGCCGCGCCGCGGCCGGTCGCAGCCGGTGCTGATCCAGGCGGGCGCGTCGGGCGTCGGCAAGGCCTTTGCGGCGCGCAACGCGGACCTGATCTTCGCGTCGGTCACCGACTTCGATGCGTCGCGCGCCTTCACCCGGGAGATGAAGCAGGCGGCCGAGGCCGCCGGGCGCAACCCCGGCCACCTGAAGATCCTGCCGGGCTTCATCCCGATCATCGGCAAGACCCAGGCCGAGGCGGACGAGAAGAAGCGCTACCTCGACGAGCTCCTGCTGCCGACCGCGGCGATCCGCTACCTCTCGCAATGGCTCGAGACCGACCTGACGCACCTGGATGCCGACGCGCCGATCCCGGACGAGGTCTTCGACATCGACCGGATCAAGGGCCAGAAGGGCCGCTTCCAGAACATCCAGCGCATCTCGACGACCGAGAAGCTGAGCCTCGGCCAGCTGGCGCGCCGCGTATCGGCGACCCGCACGCACACCTCGATCGTCGGCACCGGCGAGACCATCGCCCGCGAGATGGAACGCTGGGTGGCCGAAGGCGCCTGCGACGGCTTCAACATCCTGCCGCCGTACTTCCCAGGCGGTTTCGACGAGTTCGCGGGCGAGGTCGTGCCCATCCTGCAGGAGCGCGGCGTGTTCCGCAGGGAGTACGAACACCGCACGCTGCGCGGCCACGTCGGGCTGCCCGACGCCGAGCCTGCCCAGGCCTGATCAGGCCGACGCCGCCTTCAGCAGCTGGCGCGCGATCACCAGCTGCATGATCTGGCTCGTGCCCTCGTAGATGCGCGACACGCGCGCGTCGCGGAAGATGCGCTCCAGCGGAAAGTCGCTGATGTAGCCCGAGCCGCCGAGCCGTGCGCGCGCTGTCGCCGGAGGCGATCCGGCTCGATTCGAAGTGCGAGCGTTTCGAACAGGACGGCGCCGCAGGAACGGTGCGGGTGCAACTCGCCGACGGATCGATGCACGAAGGGCGCGCGCTGATCGGTGCCGACGGGGTGCACTCGGCCGTGCGCAGGCAGCTCTTCGGCGACGGGGCGGCGAGCTACTCGGGCTGCATGGCCTGGCGCGGCGTGATCCCGGTCGAGAAGCTCCCGGCGCACCTCGTGCGCCCGGTGGGGACCAACTGGGTGGGGCCGGGCCGCCACGTGATCCACTATCCGCTGCGAGGCGGCAAGCTGATGAACTTCGTGGGCATCGTGGAGACGCAGCGCTGGATGGCCGAGTCCTGGACGCAACGCGGGACGCACGAGGAATGCCATGCCGACTTCGAGGGCTGGCACGACGACGTGCATTCGCTCATCGCCTACATCGACGTGCCTTACCGCTGGGCGCTGATGGCGCGCCCGCCGCTGCCGCACTGGACGCAGGGGCGCGTGGCCCTGCTGGGCGATGCCTGCCATCCGACGCTGCCCTTCCTGGCGCAGGGTGCGGTCATGGCCATCGAGGACGGCTTCGTGCTCGGGCGCGCGCTGGCGGAGGTCGAAGGCGTGCCGCAGGCGCTGCAGCGCTACGAGGCGGCACGCATCGGGCGGACCAGCGAGATCGTGCGCAAGTCGACGGAGAACGGCAGGCGCTTTCACAATCCGGCGCTCGCCGACGCCGAGGGCGCGGCGGCCTATGTCGATCGCGAATGGAGCAGGGAGCGGATCGCCGAACGCTACGAGTGGCTGTTCCGCTATCGCGTGGATGAGGTCGATCTGTAGCCACTGAGATGAATGACTCGCAGGGACTCATTCGCAATGAATGAGTCATTGGCGTTCATTGATTCTCTCGATGTCATCGGGATGTCGAGAAGATGTCTGACATTGGCAGTCATTCGTCCGCAGAGCATGGGGGAGTAGACTCGCCCCATTTTGAAAGAAGGCTGTATGGCTCAGACTTACGCGCAGATTCAGGATCAGATCGCCTCATTGCAGAAGAAGGCGGAAGCGCTCCGGGAGAAAGAAGTGCAGGGAGTCATCGGTCGCATTCAAGTCGCGATTGCCCACTATGGGCTGACGCCCGAACAGCTCTTTCCTGCGTCATCGTCATCGGCGTCCGCCGGCAAGCCAGGCACGAAGAGAAAAGCACGCACTGCCTACAGCGACGGGCAGGGCAATGCCTGGAGCGGTTTCGGAAAGCGACCGGCCTGGCTGCGCGAGGCGCTGGCTTCCGGCAGGCGCCTCGAGGACCTTCAGGTGAACAGCGAAGCGGCCGCGGCCACACCCAAGAAGGTCAAGCAGAAGCGTCGGCCGTCGCGCGTGACGTACACGGACGGCGCAGGCCATTCGTGGACCGGCCGCGGACCGCAGCCGCGCTGGCTCAAGGAAGCGCTCGCGGGCGGAAAGACGCTCGACGAATTGCGCAGCTGAGTCCACCGGCCTTCGCCCGCGCGAGCGAAGGCGATCAGCCTGCGAATCGCATGTCCGTGGCCTGCGCGAAGCGGTGCACGGTCCACCCCTCGCCAAGCAGGACCATTCGCGTGTGCAGGTCATCCAGGACCTGCGCGGAGACTTCGCGCCCCAGGTAGGTCAAGGTCTTGCCGCGAAGATCCACATAACCCAGTTCGTAGCGGCGGGCGAGCGAATGCCAGAGTGCATGCGCCCCGGTGGATTGGCGCGCGCCCGTCATCAGGCACAGCCCCGCGTCCAGGCCCCAGCAGTAGATTGCCGTCGCGAGGCCGCGACGCTGGTACCCGGCGTGGTACCTGGAATGCGGCGCGCGCACGTATCGGTCGGCTCGCCTCGAGAGTTCGATCAGTCGATTGAATACCGTGTAGCCGACGAGTTCGCGGCGGCGAAGGTCTTCGACGTAGACATAGAACTCGCCGTCGGCCTCGCGGTGGCGCAGGACCAGTTCAGGGTCGTCGGTGAGCGTTCGCGACATGCCATGCAAGGCGTCGCCCGGCGTGCGAATGCGATCGTTGATCGATCCGATTTCTTCATCGAGTCGCTTCGGGTCGTGGCTGACATCGATGCGCAACTCCATCAGGCCCGAGAGCCAGCGCGGAAGCAGGCGAGGGCAGGGCGTCGTGAGGACCACTGTGACTTCTCCAATCGAGCGCGAACCGGTCCCGCGGGGGACCCGGTCGCGAAATGCGCGGCTTGGAGGCCCGGCGATCGATGGTTTGCGCTGAAAGGGAAGAAGTGGATCGCCGGGCTCAGGAATCTGCGGCCGGCTGGGGAGATGTCAGCCACGCACTCGCCGCGCGGCGAATGCGGCGCAGCGCGATGCCCGTCGCGGCGCCAGCGGCGCGAACGTGCGGATCGAGAATGGCGGCCAGGCGAGACATGAAGGGTCGAGTATAGGCAGCCCGCGAAGGGGCGGCGCCAAGCACGCCGCATGCGGGGAATTCGCCTGCGCCTCAGCCGTCGATCGGCGCGGTCGCCTGGAAGGAAGGACGTTTCGTGATCTCCCCATGCCAGCGCGCCAATCGCGGGGCAAAGGCGCGCCAGCCGAGCGTCTCGAAGCGGTAGTCGACATAGCCGAGCGCACAAGCCACCGTGATGGGCCCGATGGACAAGGGCGCCCGTTCCAGCGCCCCGGCCTGCGCCTCCAGCAGCGCGAGCGAGGCCCGCACCTTCAGTTCGAAGGCGTCCAGCAGCGGCTGCAGCGGCACGGCGCGTTCGCGCTCGTTGCGCCACAGGATCAGCGCGTCCAGCAGCCCGTCGCCGAAGGCATGCCAGCGCAGCGCCTGCCAGCGCGTCTCGCCCGCGCGCGGGAAGAGCGTGCCGCCGGCCAGCTCGTCCAGGTATTCGCAGATCACCACCGAGTCGAACAGCACCGAACCATCCTCCCGCACCAGCGTGGGGATCTTGGACAGCGGGTTCACCGCCATGATGGCCGGGTTGGGCTTGAGCATGGCGGCCACCGAGCGCACCAGCACCAACCTGTCGGCGACGCCCAGTTCATGCGCGCACACCATCACCTTTCGCACGTAGGGCGACTTGGGCGACCAGTGCAGGGTCAGCTCGGCCGCCATCAGACCACCTCCTGCGCGCGCAGCGCAGCGATGTCCGCGGGTGCATAGCCCAGCTCCGACAGGATGTCGGCGCTGTGCTGGCCCAGCAGCGGCGGCGCCGAGCGGATCGGCAGGGCATCGCCGTCGAAGCGGATCGGACTGGCCACCAGCGGCACCTCCACGCCGGCCGGGTGCGGCACGCGCCTTAGCATCTCGCGCGCCAGCACCTGCGGCTCCTTGAACACGTCGGACACGGTATTGATGGGGCCGCAGGGCACGCCGGCGGTGTCCAGCGCGGCGATCAGCTTCTCGCGTTCCCATTCGCCGAACGCGTCACGCAGCAGCGCGGACAACTCGCCGATATGGCGAACGCGCTGCGCGTTGGTGGCGAAGCGCTCGTCCGCGACCCATTCGGGATGGCCGAGCACCTGGCACAGCTTGGCGAACTGGCCGTCGTTGCCCACCACCAGGATCACCTCGCCATCGGCGCAGGCAAACACATCCTGCGGCTGGATGTTGGGGTGGGCGTTGCCGTTGCGGCGCGGCACCTTGCCCGACACCAGGTAGTTCATGGCCTGGTTGGCCAGCGTCGCCACCTGCACGTCGAGCATGGCGATGTCGATGTTGCCTCCCACGCCGGTTTCGTTGCGGCGCGCCAGCGCGGCCAGCACCGACACGGCGGCATACATGCCGGTCATGATGTCCACGATGGGCACGCCCACCTTCTGCGGGCCGCCGCCCGGCTTGCCGTCCTTCTCGCCGGTCACGCTCATCAGGCCGCCCATCGCCTGGATCAGGAAATCGTAGGCCGGCTGGTCGCGGCGGGGGCCGGTCTGGCCGAAGCCGGTGACCGAGCAGTAGATCAGGCGGGGGTTGACCTTGCGCAGCGAGGCCTCGTCCAGCCCATAGCGCGCCAGCGTGCCGGCCTTGTAGTTCTCCAGCACGATGTCGGCGCGCTTGGCCAGCTCCTTCACGATTTCCTGGCCCTCGGGCTTGTCCAGGCTGACCGTGATCGAGCGCTTGCCGCGGTTGACGGCCAGGTAGTAGCCGGCTTCCCGGGTGTCCTGGCCCTGCCCGTCCTTCAGGAAGGGCGGCCCCCAGCTTCGGGTGTCGTCCCCGGCGCCGGGCCGTTCGACCTTGATGACCTCGGCGCCCAGGTCGGCAAGGATCTGGCCGGCCCAGGGCGCGGCGAGGATGCGGCTGAGGTCCAGGACCTTGACGTGGGACAGCGGTCCGGCGTTGTTCATGGCGGTGTGATCTCCTTGATGCCCTTGCATTCTGGGAGACCGCGGCGGCCGCGACTAGCGCGGCGCCGTCAACACTGGAATGCCGCATGGCGCATAGCGCAGGCTCGGCAGCCCTGATCGCGCGACCGGCTAGCGGTGCCTGGCAAGCTCCAGCTTGGCAATGGCGTTGCGGTGCACCTCGTCGGGCCCGTCCACCAGGCGCACGGTGCGCTGGTGGGCGTAGGCCTCGGCCAGCCAGAAGTCCTGGCTCACGCCGCCGCCTCCGTGGGCCTGGATCGCCCAGTCCACCACCTTGCACGACATGTTGGGCGCCACCACCTTGATCATCGCGATCTCGGCGCGGGCCACCTTGTTGCCCACGGTGTCCATCTTCCAGGCAGCGTTGAGCGTCAGCAGGCGGGCCTGATCGATCATGCAGCGCGACTCGGCGATGCGCTCGTGCCAGATCGACTGCTCGGCGAGCGGCTTGCCGAAGGCGATGCGCTTCTGCAGCCGGTCGCACATCAGTTCCAGCGCGCGCTCGGCGGCGCCGATGGAGCGCATGCAGTGGTGGATGCGCCCCGGGCCCAGGCGGCCCTGCGCGATCTCGAAGCCGCGTCCCTCGCCCAGCAGGATGTTCTCCACCGGCACCCGCACATTCTCCAGCGCCACTTCCATGTGGCCGTGCGGAGCGTCGTCGTAGCCGAACACCGACAGGTGCCGCAGGACAGTGACGCCCGGGGTGTCGCGCGGCACCAGCACCATGGACTGCTGCGCATGCCGCGGCGCGTCCGGGTCGGTCTTGCCCATCACGATGAAGATCTGGCAGCGCGGGCTGCCGGCGCCCGAGGAGAACCACTTGCGCCCGTTGATCACGTAGTGGTCGCCGTCGCGCCGGATGGAGCACTGGATGTTGGTGGCATCCGACGAGGCGACGGCGGGCTCCGTCATCAGGAAGGCCGATCGGATCTCGCCGGCCAGCAGGGGCTGGAGCCACTGCTTCTTCTGCGCGTCAGTGGCATAGCGTTCCAGCGTCTCCATGTTGCCGGTATCCGGCGCGGAGCAGTTGAACACCTCGCCGGACCACGAGACGCGGCCCATGACTTCGCACAGGGGCGCGTAGTCGAGGTTGGAGATGCCGCCCTGGCCCTCGTAGGGATGCGGCAGGAACATGTTCCACAGGCCGGCGGCGCGCGCCTTGGGCTTGAGCTCCTCGATCAGCGGCACCACTTGCCACGGGTTGCCCGCGCGCCGGAACGCATCGGTCTCGCGGTGGTAGCGCTCCTCGTTGGGGTAGATGTGCTGGTCGAAGAATGCGCGCAGGCGCTGCAGCAACTCGGCGGACTTCGGTGACGGTTCGGCGAACATGGGACCTCCTTGGTATGAGAGCGCGATTGAATCGGCTGTGGAGAGTCCTGTCGATCACGCGAGTGACAGTTCACCGGCCCGTGAAGACCGGCTGGCGCTTCTCGGCGAAGGCGCGCTGCGCTTCCCTGGCGTCTTCGGTCCTGGCGATCTGCGCCGTCATGTCCTGCTCGTAGCGGTAGCCGTCGCGCAGGCTCATGTCCTCGATGGTGTTGAGCGTGTGCTTGAACATGCGGGTGGCGATCGGGCTCTTGGAGGCGATGGTGCGCGCGATGGAAAGCGCCCTGGGCATCAGCTCCTCGGGCGGCACGCAGGCTTCGACGATGCCCAGCCGGTACATCTCGGCGCCGTCGACGCGCGTTCCGGTGAGCGCCATGAAGCGCAGGCGCGAATGGCTGAACAGGCGCATCGCGTGGCGGCCGCCGCCCAGCAGGCCGACGTCCACTTCCGGCATGCCCAGCGTGGCTTTTTCCGAAGCGACGAGGATGTCGCTGGAAGCGGCCATCGCCAGGCCGGAGCCGAGCGCGGCGCCGTTGATGGCGACCACCACCGGCTTGGCGCACTCGCGGATGGCGTGGAAGCACTCGCGGGTGCGGCGCGAATGGGCGGGCAGGTCGCCCGGTCCCTTGATCACGTCCTTGCGGCCCTTGAGGTCGGCGCCGGCGCAGAACACCTTGCCGGCCCCGGTGAGCACCACGGCGCGCACCTCGTCCAGCTCGGAAATGCGGTCCAGGGCGAGCGTGAGTTCGTCGTTGAGCGTGCGGGTCAGGGCATTGACCGGCGGTGCGTTCATCGTGAGGGTGGCGACGAAGTCCTCGATGCGCACTTCGAGCTGGGTCAGATCGTTCATGGTGGGTTCCTGTCCTTGTAGAGATTCAATCAGGGCGCGTACGCCACGCCGCAGCCCGGCCCGGACGGCAGCCGCAGTTGCCCATCCTGCACCGGCAGCGGCGTGAAGGGATCGTCCTGCAGGTGCAGGTGTTCCGACAGCTCGCAAGCGTAGGGCAGGCGGCGCACCACGCAGGCGGCCTGAAGGGCCATGGCCTGCAGCAGCGCCGGGCCGAAGGCCGCGCCGATGCGGCAGACGACTTCGCCGGCCTCGCAGATGCGCACGGCCTGCAGGAAACGGCGGATGCCGCCCAGGTTGGTGGGCTTCAGGTTGATCACGTCCACGGCCCGCTCGGAGACCAGCCGGAACACGTCGCGCACGCTCTGCGCGCTTTCGTCGGCCTCGATCGCCACCGGCAGGGTGCGCGTGAGCAGCGCGAGCCCGGCGAAATCGGCGGCCGGCACCGGCTGCTCGATCAGGGCGATGCCGTAGCGCTCCATGCGGCCGAAGGCCGCGATCATCTGCTTGGCGTGGTAGGACTGGTTGGGGTCCAGGGTCAATGCCACGCCTTCGCCCGCGGCGGCGCGAACGGCGGCGATGCGCTGCACGTCGACGTCGGTGTCTCCCGACAGCTTGAGCTTGAGCTGCCTGTAGCCTTCCTCCGCCAGCCGGCCAGCGAGGGCGGCCATCTCTTCAGGCGCCTTGATCGGGAGGATGCGCGACAGGGGGACCGCATCGCGCAGCTTGCCGCCCATGAGGACGTGCACCGGCACGCCCAGGCGGCGCGCGAGCAGGTCGTGCAGCGCCATGTCGATCGCGGCCTTCACGCTCGGCTGGTAGGCCAGCGTGGCGTCGATCTCCTCCATGGTGCCGGCGAGGTCGTCCAGCGGCCGTCCCACCAGTTGCCGCGCCAGAAAGGCCAGCCCGGCCTCGGCCCCGGCGCCGTGGGTGGAGATGGCAGGGATGGCGTGGCAGTAGCCCAGACCCTCGTGCCCCTCTTCATCGGCCAGGCGCAGCACCCAGCCCTCCAGCCGGGGCACCTGGGCGCGGGCGAACTTCCACTGCGGGTCGGCCAGCGCCTGGGTGCAGGGCTGCAGCGTGGCGGCGGTGATCTTCATGCGGCCGTTCACTCCAGCGTGATCTTCGCCTTGGCGATGATGTTCTTCCACTTGTCCGATTCCGCCTGCATCAGGCGCTGGTAGTCGGCGGCGCTGGAGGTCACCGGCAGCGCGCCCTGCTGCAGGAACTGCTGCTTCGTCTCGGGCGCCTCGACCGCGGCGACGAAGGCATCCCGCACCTTGGCGGCGATGGCCGGCGGCAAACCCTTGGGCGCGACGATGCCGTAGGTGGTCTCCATCGTGACGCCGGGCAGGCCTTGTTCCGCCGTGGTCGGCACGTCGGGCAATTGCGGGGCGCGGGCGGTGGCGGCCACGGCCAGGGCCTTCAATGTTCCGCTGTTGATGTGCGCGAGCACCGGCAGCAGGTCCACCATGGCGACTTGCACTTCGCCGCCCAGCAGCCCGGTGATGGCCGGGGCCGCGCCCTTGTAGGGGATGTGCAGCATGCGGACGCCGGCCTGGTCATTGAAGATCTCCATCCCGATGTGGGGCGTGGTGCCGGGGCCGGCCGAGCTGTAGCTGAGCTTGCCGGGTTCCGCCTTCGCCTTCTTCACCAGTGCTTCCAGCGAATCGATGCCCGACTTCTTGTTGACCACCAGCACGCTGGGGATCTTGGCCACCAGCGTCAGGTACTGCAGGTCGCCCATCGCATAGGGCACCTTCATGAGGTTGGGCATGCCGGCCAGCGGGCCGGGCGCGACCAGGGCGAAGGTGTAGCCGTCGGCCGGCGCCTTCACGGTGGCATCGACGCCGATGGTGCCGCCGGCGCCGGCGCGGTTGTCCACCACCACGGGCTGGTGCAGGGCGGCGCCCACCTTCGTCGCCAGGAGTCGCGCGATGGCGTCGGTCGGGCCGCCCGCCGCATAGGGCACGATCAGCTTGATGGGCCGGGCGGGCCACTCCTGGGCCTCTGCGACCGTGCCGGCAAAGAGGCTGCCGACGAGCGTCAGGGCAAGGGTGGCGGCATAGAGGCGGCGGCTGGGGGTCATGGTCGTTGTCTCCTTGAATTCGATGCGAGCAGTCTAGGAGCCGCCCACCCCGCGAGCCATGCACCGATCGCGCAAGGCTGCTATGCAGCCGACCTGACGCATCCTGCAAACCAGCCATGTCCGCTGCCACATGGGCCAGGGCCGCAGCGGGGGCTAAAGTCGTCGAAAACGAGGAGACACGACATGACCCGACGCCGCATCCTGCTGGCCGCCGCTGCCCTGGCCGCCGCGCCGCTCACCGCCTGGGCCGCCTTTCCCGACAAGCCGGTACGGCTGCTGGTGCCGTTCCCGGCCGGCGGCGCGGCCGACCTGATGGCACGCGGGCTGGCGCAGCACCTGGGCGAGCAGCTGGGCCAGCAGGTGCTGGTCGACAACCGCGGCGGTGCCGGCGGAACCATCGCCTGCGAGGTCGTGGCGCGCGCGCCGGCCGACGGCTACACGCTCCTGTTCGGCACCATGGGCACGCAGGCGATCAATCCGGCGCTCTATCCCAAGCTGCGCTACGACCCGCTGAAGGACTTCGCACCGGTCGCCCTGACGCACCTGACGCCGCGGGTGCTCGTGGTGGGCCCTTCGATGACGTCGCGCACCGTCGCTGAATTCGTGGAGGCGGCGAAGGCCAAGCCGGGCCAGCTGACCTACGGCTCGGCCGGCAACGGCAGTTCCAGCCATCTCTCCGGCGCGCTGTTCGAAAGCCTGGCCGGCGTCGACCTCGTGCACGTTCCGTACAAGGGCAGCGCGCCGCTGCTCACCGACCTGCTGGCAGGCCGGGTCGACGCGACCTTCGATTCGTTCACCGTGTACGAGGAGCACATCCGATCGGGCCGGGTGCGCGCGCTGGCCGTGACATCGCGCACGCGGATGAGCGCCTTGCCACAGGTTCCCACGCTGGCGCAGGCAGGCCTGCCCGGCTACGAGGTCTCCAACTGGCTGGGGGTGCTGGCGCCGGCCGGCACGGGCAAGGACGTGGTGGCCGCCCTGCACGCCGCCGTGATCCGCGCCATGGCGGACCCCGCCATGAAGCGCCAGCTCACGGCCCTGGGCATCGAACCTGTCAGCTCCACGCCGCAGGAGTTCGCCGACCTGATCCGCAGCGACATCACCAAGTGGGCGCGCATCGTCAAGGCGTCCGGCGCGAAAGTGGAATGAGCGATTGGCGACCGGTGCCGCCGCAGGCACCTGCCACCGAGGGAATGGTGGATGTCGGCGGATGCCGGCTCTGGTACTGGGACACCGGTGGGGAAGGGGAGGCCGTGGTCTTCCTGCACGCGGGAAGCCAGAGCGGTGCGGGCTGGGGCTACCAGCAGCCGGTGTTCGCCCACGCCGGCTTCCGGACCATCGGTTATTCGCGCCGCGGCTGCTGGGGCTCCGAAGCGGGAGATCCCGCCGACCCCGGCATGGCCGCGGAAGACCTGCGTTGCCTGCTGGACGACCGCGGCATCGCGCGGGCCCACCTGGTGGCCATCGCGCTGGGCGCCTTCTACGCGCTGGACTTCGCACTGCTGCATCCGCAACGGCTGAGCACGCTGACGATCGCCTCGTCCTATCTCGGCATCGACAGCGCGGAGACCGAGTATGCCGAGGCCAATGCCCGGCTGCGTCCGCCCGCGTTCGATGCGCTGCCGGTCGAATTCAGGGAACTGCATCCGTCCTACCGCGCCGCCAGCCCGCAGGGGCTGCAAGCCTGGCTGGCGCTGTCGAGGCAGGCCCGGTCGGGGCCTGCGATCGTTGCCGGGCGGCCCTTCCCGATGACATGGGAGCGCATCGAAAGCATCCGCCATCCCACGCTCCTCATGACCGGCGATGGCGACCTCTACGCGCCGCCCGCCTTGCTGCGCATGCAGGCGCAGCATCTGCGCCACGCCGAAGTGGCGGTCATCCCGGAGGCGGGCCATTGCGCGAACTGGGAGCAGCCGGACGCCTTCAACCGCGTCGTGCTGGACTTCCTCGCGCGCCACGCGGGCTGAGGCGCCCGGCGCCAGCAGCCCGTCCGATAATCACGGTTCATGCACAAGCCCCGGGCCACCGACTTCGAACTGGACATTGCCGCCGACCTCCAGAAATGGCGCTCCTTCGTGGCCATCGGCGAGCTTGGAAGCCTCACGCGCGCCGCGCTGTTCCTGGACAGCAACCAGTCCTTCCTGAGCCGACAGGTGAACGCGCTGGAACGCGAATGCGGCACGCGCCTGTTCAACCGCACCGGCCGCGGCGTCGAGCTGTCGGAAGCCGGGCAGCGCCTGTTCCCGCGGGTGAAGGAACTGCTCGAGCGGGCGCAGGCGCTGGAGCACGACATCCGCGCCGATCTGCGCGAGCCGGTGGGCACCGTCACGCTGGGGAGCCTTCCGTCGATCGGCACCATCCTCACCGGCCGCCTGTTCGCCGCCGTGCGTGCGCAGCTGCCCGGCGTGAGCCTGCGGGTGCTGGAAGGCTCCAGCGGCCAGGTGGAGGAATGGCTCACCGACGCTCGCGTGGACATCGCCATCCTCTACCGCTACACCGCCACGCTGCCCGAGGGCGAGGAGACCCTCGCCACCGTGGACAGCTACCTGATCGGGCGGCGCGACGACCGGCTCACGGCCGATGGCCAGGTGCCTTTCGCCAAGTTCGACGGCCTGCCTTTCATCCTGCCGGGCGCGCCCAACGGCTTGCGCACCGCGCTCGATGCCGGCGCGCGCCAGGCCCGCATCACGCTGGCACCGGTGATCGAGGCCGATTCGCTGCCGCTGCAAAAGCAGCTGACGGCGCAGGAGGGCCTGTACACGGTGCTGCCGCTGCATGCCGTGTGGCAGGAGGTGCAGGAAGGCAGGCTGCAGGCCTCGCGCATCGTCGAGCCGCCGTTCCAGCGGACCGTGGCGCTGGCTTTCTCCCGGGCCAAGGGCCCATCGCGCGCGGTGACGGCGGTAACCGGCCATATCGTTCGCATCGTCGGCGACATGGCGGCGCAGGGCATGTGGCGATCCTGACGCCACGGACCAGCGGTTGATCGGCGGTCGTACACCGGCTGCCTGCGGCGGTGGTGAAGGACCATCACCACTTGCGGCAAATACAATCCGTCTTATGTCAAATGACAGGCGCCAATGCCGCTCTGCGCATCGTCATGGGGCAGGAGGCGGCAGCCGGGCGACTCCTTTCACCGGTTCAGTGCGCCCTCATGCCCTGATTTGTACACAATGAAGAATCACCCGGTTGGGCGCCTTTAGGTACTTTCCTGGAGGGCTGCAAATGTTCGGACATTAATGTCGACAATGACGAATGGAGCTGATAGGCTGACGGTCACCGGCCGCACCTTCTCGCCGTTCTCCAGCCCATGACCTATCCGCACTCGACCTCCGCCCCCCTCGCCGAGGGCGCGCTTCGTGAAACCGACGTCGGCGGGCTCGGCGCCGCGCTTCGGGGCGCGGCCCGCATATCGCGCTGGCTCGCATGGCTCGGGGGCGCCCTGCTCCTGTTGTGCGCGATCCTGGTCTCTCTGGACGTGGTCTTCCGGGCCGTGCTCAAGGTGACCGTCTTCGAAAGCTTCGAGCTGTCGACCTACGCCTTCGCGATCGCGACGGCGCTGGGCATGTCGTATGCGCTCGCCAGCCGCGCGCACATCCGCATCGAGGTGGTCTACCAGACCTTCCCGGTCCACTGGCGCGGCTGGCTCGACGTGTTCGCCTACGCGGCCCTCACGCTCTCGGCAGGCGTGCTGTTGTTCTGGTGCGGCGCCATGGTGCTGGGCAACTACGACAGCGGTGCGCGAAGCAACTCGTCGCTTTCCGTGCCGCTGGCCGTCCCGCAGGCGGTGTGGTTGCTGGGACTGGCGTGGTTTGCCGCGCTCGCGCTTCTCTATGCCCTCTACGGCCTGCGCAACTGCCTGCGCGGGCGCGCCGACCTGGCCCACCGCCGGCTCGGGGTGGCGGCCCTCGAAGAAGAGATCGATGCCAACGTCTCGCGCGGGGAGAGCCAGCCATGATGCTCGGAATCACCGTGCTGCTGCTGCTCGTGCTGGCGGGCAGCGGCGTTTTCGTCGCCGCGGTGCTGGGCGTGCTCGGCGGCGTCCTCACGCAGTTGTTCTCCACCTTCCCGCTGATCCGCGGGCTCGGCGAGGTGGCATGGAGTTCCAGCGCGGATTTCATCCTGGTGGCGGTCCCCATGTTCATCCTGATGGGCGAGCTGCTGCTGCGCTCGGGTGTCACCGACTCGATGTACACGGCGCTGGACCGCTGGGTCGGCCACATCCCGGGCGGACTGATGCACACCAACGTCGCGGCATCGGCGGTGTTCGCCGCCACCTCCGGCTCCAGCATCGCCACCGCCGCCACGATCGGCACGGTCTCCATCCCCAACATGCAGCGCTTCGGCTACAACCCGCCGATGTTCCTGGGCACGATCGCGGCCGGGGGAACGCTCGGCATCCTGATTCCGCCGAGCATCAACATGGTGCTGTATGGCGCGATGTCGGAAACGGCGGTGTCGGACCTGTACCTGGCGGCGCTGATCCCCGGCCTCATGCTGGCGCTCATCTTCTCGCTCTACGTCTACCTGGCCTGCAAGTTCAATCCTTCGCTGGCGCCGCGCGGGCGGGCTGCGCCCTGGCGCGAGCGGATCGCCGCGCTGGTGCACCTCGGGCCGCCGCTGTTCCTGTTCCTGCTGGTGGTGGGCTCCATCTACGCGGGCCTCGCCACCGCGACCGAAGCCTCCGCCCTGGGCGTGGTGGGGTCGTTGCTGCTGGTGGTGCTGCGCGGCCGGCTCTCGGTCCAGATGCTGCTGCGCTCGTTCGAGGGCACCGTGCGCACCACGGCGATGGTGATGGCCATCGTCATTGCGGCCTATTTCCTCAACTTCGTGCTCTCCACGCTCGGCTTGACCGACGCCGCGGTGAAGTGGGTGGGCGAACTCCACTGGTCGCCCATGGCGGTGCTGTTCTCGATCATCGTGCTCTACGTGATCCTGGGCTGCTTCGTCGAATCGCTCACGCTGATGGTGGCGACCACCCCGGTGGTGGTGCCGATCATCCAGCACCTGGGCTTCAGCCCGATCTGGTTCGGCGTGGTGTTCGTGATCCTGATCGAGACGGCGCTCATCACGCCGCCCATCGGCATGAACCTGTTCGTGGTGCAGTCGGTGCGCAAGGGCGGCGACTTCCGCGACGTGGTGCTGGGCTCGCTGCCGTTCGTCGGGCTCATGTTCCTGCTGATCCTGCTGCTCATCGCCTTCCCCTCGCTGGCGCTGTGGCTGCCCGAACTCTTCGCTTCAACCCGCGCATGACCATGCGCTTCACATCCCCGGAGAAACAAATGAAGTTCAGAAGCATCGCGACGCTCACTGCCCTCGCCGCCGCGGGTCTGTGGGGCACGGCGCAGGCGCAAAGCAAGGCGAACCTGCAGGTCGTGGGCAATCTCGGCATCACCACGCAGTCGAAGGAACTGGAGGCGCCGTTCTGGAACAAGCAGATCCCCGCTGCCACGGACAACCGCATCACCGCCAGCTTCAAGCCGTGGAACGAGATGGGCCTGAAGGGACCGGAGGTCTTCAAGATGCTCGGCCAGGGCGTGTTCGAGGTGGGCACGACGCAGCTGGGTTTCGTGGCCGGCGACAACGCCATCAACGACGCGACCGACCTGGCCGGCGTCTCGCCCGACATCGAGACCTTCCAGAAAGTGACGAAGGCCTTCCGCCCGGTGCTGGAGAAGCACTACGAGCAGCAGAAGATCAAGGTGCTGGGCATGTTCTCGTACCAGGCGCAGGTGCTGTTCTGCCGCAACGAGATCAAGAGTCTCTCGGACCTCAAGGGCCGCAAGGTCCGCACCTCGGGCGCATCGCAGGCGGATTTCGTCGGCTACTTCGGCGGTTCGGGCGTGAACATGGCGTTCGGTGAAGTGCAGCAGGCGCTGCAGAGCGGCGTGATCGACTGCGCCATCACGGGCACGCTGGGCGGCTACAAGGCCAAGTGGTACGACGGCGCGCGCTACCTGTTCGCATTGCCGATCAACTGGGGCGCGGGCCTGTCGGGCATGAATGCCGGCACCTGGCGCAAGCTGGACCCCGAGACGCAGAAGATCGTCCAGGGCGAGTACGCAAAGCTCGAGAAGGCGGTCTTCGAGCAGAACGTGCGCGAGAACGAGCTGGGCATCGCCTGCAACACGGGCGGCGCCTGTTCCGAGGGCCCGGCCGCCAAGATGACGCTCGTGCAACCTTCGGCCGCCGACGTCGAACTGCGCAGGAAGGCGCTGCTCGAACAGGTCCTGCCGCGCTGGGCCGCGCGCTGCGGCGCGGCCTGCGTCAAGACCTGGAACGAGACCGTCGGCACCACCGTCGGGCTGACCGCCGTCGCCGCGAAGTGAGGGCGCGCGGCGGCGTGGAAAATATACTTGCAATCACGATCACAAATAAATAACATCCGGGGCATGGCCCACCCCAGCCCCTCCCCCTCCCTGCCCGACACGGCGCCCGACGCGCCGGCCAACGACGGCAGTACCTCTTCCCGCCGCACGCGCCGCACCCAGGCCGAGCGCGTTGCCGAATCGGAGCGCAGCATGCTCGACGCGGCCACCCGGCTCATCGCGCGGCACGGCTACACCCTCACGACGCTCGAGGCGATCGGCGTCGAGGCCGGCTACAGCCGCGGCCTCGCCCAGCACCGCTTCGGCAACAAGGACCGGCTGCTCGAAGAGCTGATCAAGAAGATCGCCGCCGACCACCGCGAGAAGCTGCTGGTCCGGCTCAAGGGGTTGTCCGGCATGGACGCGCTCTTCTGCGAGATCGACTGCTATCTCGAAGGCATGGACGAGCCGCCCGACAGCTCGCGCGCCTTCTTCCTGCTGATGCACGAATCGCTCGGTCCGGCCCCGCATATCCGCGCGACCTTCGCCGCCATCAGCGCGCGCTGGCACCGCGCGCTGGCACGCCAGATCGAGGCCGGCCAGCGCGCCGGCGAGATCCGCGAGGACATCGACCCCGAGCGCGAGGCGCAACTGCTGATCGCCACCGCGCGCGGCCTGCGCACGCAGTCGATGCTCAACCCGCAGACCAGCGACATCGCCACCGCCATTCAGGCGCTCAAGGACGGGCTGCGTGCCCGCCTGCTGAAACAGCCCGCGGCCGGCTGAGCGCCGGGCTTTTCCGCCACCGCCGATTCATCCATGCCGCCGTGCCCCGCGCACGGCGGGCGGGACGCGCTCGTCCCGACGGTTTCCATCCACCCATTCTTTTCATCCAGGAGACATCACTCATGCGCATCCGCTGGCTACGCGCCCTCTTGAGCACCGCCTCGCTCGCCCTGATCTCGGCAGGCGGCCACGCGGCCGATTTCCCGACCAAGCCGATCCGCCTCGTCGTCGGCTTCGCGCCCGGCGGCGCCTCCGACATCGTCGCCCGCGTGCTCCAGCCCGAGTTGCAGAAGCGCCTCGGGCAGCCGATCGTGATCGACAACCGCCCCGGCGCCAACGGCAACATCGCCAACGACGTCGTCGCCCGCGCCGAGCCCGACGGCTACACGCTGCTGCTGGGCAACCCCGGGCCGCTGGTCTTCAACCCCTTCCTCTACAAGCAGGTGCCGGTCGATCCGGCGAAGGCCTTCGCGGCGGTCACGCAGCTCACCGAGAGCCCGATGGTGATCGTCGTGCCGGCGAACTCGCCGCTGCGCTCGCTGTCGGACCTCATCGCGCGCGCCAAGGCCAAGCCGGGCGGCCTCTCCTACGGCTCGGCGGGCAACGGCAGCTCGATGCACCTGGCCGCCGCCACGCTGCAGATGCGCACCGGCGCGCCCTTGGTGCACGTGCCTTACAAGGGCAGCGGCCCGGCGATCACCGACCTGCTGGCGGGGCAGCTCGACTTCATGCCCGACAGCCGCTCCACCACCATGCCTTTCGTCCGCGACGGCCGGCTGCGGCCGCTGGCGGTGACCAGCGACCGCCGCGTCACGGACCTGCCGGACGTCCCGACCGTGGCCGAGGCCGGCGTGCCCGGCTTCAAGGTCACGACGTGGCTCGGCGTCGTCGCGCCGGCCGGCACGCCGCAGCCCGTGGTGCAGCGCCTTTCCGAGGCCTTTGCCGATGCGCTGAAGCAGCCGGCCGTCAAGACGCGCCTCGACGAACTCGGCACCTACACGGTGGGCAGCACTCCCGAGGCGTTCACCAAGGCCATGGACCGCGAGCGCCAGGAGGCCCGCGAACTGGTGCAGAAGACCGGCATGAGCATCGAATGACACAGGCATCTTTCCTCACCCCCGCGGCGTCGACCGAGCCTGCCGCACTGGCCGTCGCCCGCTGCGCCGACTGCGACGGCTTCAGCTTTCCGGCCAACGTGCCGGGCTGCCGCCATTGCGGCGCACCCGCCGACCGGCTGCGCGCACAGCCCTGCGGCTCGCCGCTTGCGCTGCTCAACTTCGTGACGGTGCACGCGCCGCTCGCGCCCGGCCTCCAGGTGCCCGCCGTGATCGGCGAGGTGGCGCTCGCGCCGGGCCTCGTCGAGGAGGCGCGCATCGACGTCGCCGACGAAAGCGTCCTCGCCCTCGGCATGGCGCTCGAACCGGTGTGGCGGGCCGGCGCCGAGGGCGCCGCCGGCGCCTGGGTCTTCCGCCCCCACGCCACGGAGGCCGCGGCATGACGGCGCACACCAACGCACTCCTGCGCGAACGCGCGGTCTACGTCGTGGGCATCGGGCTGCACCCCTACGGCTTTCCCTCCGACACCCCTTACGTCCAGCTCGGCCTGCATGCGGTGCGCGAAGCGCTGCGCGATGCGGGGCTCGCGTGGCCCCAGGTGCGCTCGGCCGTGGTCGGCACCGCCGCGCTCGGCATGGCCGCGGGCCGCGTGATGCTGCGTCATCTGGGCTCCACCGGCCTCGAGGTGATGCAGGTGGAGAACGCCTCGGCCTCCGGATCGACCGCCTTCCGCGTCGCCTGCCTGCAGGTCGCCAGTGGCGAGCACGACGTGGTGCTCGCGATGGGCGTGGACAAGTTCGGCGATGGCCGCCGCGCGGTGCTGAAGGACGGGATCGCGCCGCTGAGCCCGACCGCCAACGTGCCGCTGGTGAAGTTCGCGCTGCTCGCTCGGCGCTGCATGCGCGACCACGGGCTCACGCTGCAGGACATGGCGCGGGTCGCGGTCAAGAACCACGGCAACGCGTCGCGCAACCCCTACGCGCAGTTCCGCAAGCCGCGCACGCTGGAGCAGGTGCTGGCCTCGCCGCCGGTGGCCGGCGACCTCACGGCCATGCAGTGCTGCCCGCGCGGCGAAGGCGCGGCCGCGGTGATCGTGGTGTCCGAGGACGCCCTCCGGCGGCTGGGCCTGCCGCGCGAGCGTGCCGTGCGGGTGCTGGCCTCCGCCGCCAGCAGCGAGACGCTGCCCGACGCGCACACGCCGGCGCTGGTCGAGCTGGTCCGCCGGTCCTCCGCCAGCGCGCTCGCGCAGGCCGGCATCGGCGCGCGCGACCTCGACATCGTCGAGCTCCACGACGCCTTCACGATCGAGGAACTGCTCTACACCGAAGCCGTGGGCGTGTGCGAGACCGGCGAAGGCGCCGCCTACGTGGCGCGGGGCGATGCGCACATCGGCGGCCGCTGCGCGATCAACCCTTCCGGCGGACTGATCGGCATGGGCCACCCCCTGGGCCCGACCGGCATTGGCCAGGTGGCCGAGATCACGCGCCAGTTGCGCGGCGAAGCCGAAGGCCGACAGCACCCGAACGCGCGCGTCGCGCTGGCCCACATGATCGGACTCGGTTCGGTCGCCGTGGCCCATGTGCTCGCTCGTGCCTGATGCATCCACGGAGATCCGAATGAACTACGAAACGCTTCTCTACGAGGTCATCGACGCGGTGGCCGTGATCCGCCTGAACCGCCCCGAGCGCATGAACGCCATCGGCGGCCCGATGAAGGCCGAGCTGCGCGACGCGGTGCTCGAACGCGCACGCCACGACGACGCGGTGCGCTGCGTCGTCATCACCGGGGCGGGCGACCGCGCCTTCTGCGCCGGCGCCGATATCAAGGAGCGCGCCAGCAGCGTGATGCCGCAGGCGCAGTACCACCTGCGGCAGAAGGCGACGCACGAGCTCTTTCGCGCCATCGAGCAGTTCGAGAAGCCGGTCATCGCGGCGATCAATGGCGTGGCGATGGGCGGTGGGCTCGAAATCGCGCTGTGCTGCGACATCCGCATCGCGGTGCGTGGCGCGAAGCTGGCGCTGCCCGAAGCGCGCATCGGCGCGCTGCCCGGTGCCGGCGGCACGCAGCGGCTGCCGCGCCTGGTCGGACCCGGCATCGCCAAGGAACTGATGTTCACGGGCGATCCCATCGACGCCGAACGCGCGCTCGCCATCGGCCTGGTCAACCAGGTGGTCGAGGCCGATGCGCTCATGCCCGCCGCGATGGCCATGGCCGCGCGCATCGGCGCCAATGCGCCGCTCGCGGTGCGCCACATCAAGCACGCGGTGGACACCGGCCTGCAGGTCGGCATCGATGCCGGCCTCGAGTACGAGCGATACGCCTCGGCGCTGGTGGTCTCCAGCGAGGACCGCCTCGAAGGCATGCGCGCCTTCGTCGAGAAGCGCAAGCCGGTTTTCCGCGGCCAGTGAGCCGCGGCCCCTCATCTCTCTCCCAACATCAAGGAAAGCAAGCACATGGATCTCAATCTGAAGGGCCGCGTGGCCTTCGTGACCGGCGGCGGCCAGGGCGTGGGCCGCCGCATCTGCCTGGACCTCGCCGCCGAGGGCGTGGCGGTGGCGGTCAACGACATCTTCGAGGAGCGCGCGCAGGCTGTCGTGCGCGAGATCGAAGCCGCAGGCGGCCGCGCCGTCGCGGCCGTGGCCGACATCACGCGCCAGCCCGAGGTCGAGCGCGTGATCGCCGCCGCGGCGGAAGTGCTGGGTCCGATCGACATCCTCGTGAACAACGCCGGCGTGCTGGTCGAGCGTCGCGAGAAGGGCGGCGCCGCGCCGCTCTTCCTCGAGACGGACACCGAAGGCTGGCAGCGCATCGTCGACCTCAACGTGTTCGCGATGATGTACTGCTGCAAGGCGGTGCTGCCCGGCATGAAGGCGCGCCGCCACGGCAAGATCGTCAACATCATGTCGGAGGCAGGCCGCGCGGGCGAGGCCCGGCTCGCGGTGTACTCCGGGGCCAAGGCCGCGATGCTGGGCTTCGCCAAGGCGATCGCGCGCGAGCACGGGCAGGACTGCATCAACGTCAACGTGATCGCGCTCGGCGCGGTGTCGCACGAGGGCATCCGCGAAGGCGCGCTGCACCCCGACTCCACGCCGGAGAACAACGAGCGTCTGGGCAAGATGCTCAACGCCTACCCGATCTCGCGCGGCCTGCGCCGCCTGGCCCGCCCCGAGGACGTCTCGGGCATGGTCTGCCTGCTGGCCTCCGACCGCGCCGCCTACATCACGGGGCAGAGCATCGGCATCAGCGGCGGCTTCGTGATGCAGTGAACGCGATGTTCCAGACCCGCCTCACGCAGCTGTTCGGCATGCGGCTGCCCGTGCTGGGCGGCGGCATGATGTGGCTGTCCGACGCGCGCTACGTGGCCGCGCTCGCGCGCGCCGGTGCGCTGGGCTTCGTCACGCCCCGTTCGTACGACGACCCGGCCGCCTTCCGGGCCGCGATGCGCGAATGCCGCGAGGCCAGCGACGGCCGGCCTTTCGGCGTGAACATCACGCAGTCGCGCCGCGCGGAAGAGAACCGCATGGTGCCGGAATGGATCGACATCGGTCTGGAGGAAGGCGCGCGCTGCTTCGAGACCGTCGGCCCCTCGCCGAAGGAGCTCTTCGATCGCATCCACGCCGGCGGGGCGCGCGTGATCCACAAGTGCGCCTTCATCCCGCATGCGCTGAAGGCGCAGGACGCGGGCGCCGACGCCATCGCGCTGGTGGGCTGCGAGGCCGGGGGCCATCCCGGCACCAACGAGCTGCCCACCTTCGTGCTGGGCGCGCTGGCCCTGGAGCGCCTGCGCGTGCCGCTCGCGCTGGGCGGCGGCATCGGCACCGGGCGGCAGATCGCCGCGGCGCTCGCGATGGGCGCCGACGCGGTGCTGATGGGCACGCGCTTCCTTGTCTGCGAGGAGATCTGGGCCCACGACGACTACAAGCGCCACCTCGCGATGCAGCCGGCCGAGGCCTCGACGCTCGCGCTGCAGAGCACCGGCCACCCCTGGCGCGTGCTCGACAACGCGACCGTGCGCTGCACCCGCGCGATGGAAGCCAAGGGCGCCTCGCGCTACCCCGACTTCGGCGCGCTCTCCACCGGCCGCCTCGGCCGCGACAGCGCCTACGCGCGCGGCGACTGGAACACCGGCCTGCTCTCCATGGGCCCGTCCATCGGCTTCGCCGACCGCATCGAGCCGGTCGACGCCGTGCTGCGCCGCCTCATGGACGACGCCGCGGCGGGCGCCGCGCACCTGCGCGCGCTGGCCGGCGCATCCACCTCACCGACCTCACATCCATGAACCCGAATCTCACGCTCCACTGTGGCAACCGGCAACTGGACGGCGCCACGCTGCAGGCCCGCGCCGACCGCGCCGCCTCGGGCCTCCAGTCGCTCGGCCTGGCGCCCGGCGACACCGTCGCCGTCATGCTGCGCAACGACCTGCCCTACCTCGAACTGATGCTCGCGCTCGGCCGCCTCGGCGTCCACCTCGTGGCGGTGAACTGGCACTTCCAGGCCGAGGAGGCCGCCTTTGTGTTCCGCGACAGCGGCGCGCGCGCCCTGGTGATTCATGCCGACCTCTGGCCGCGGCTCGCGGAGGCCGTTCCGCCGGGGCTTCCGGTCCTGGTCGTGCCAACGCCGCAAGACGTGCTCGACGCCTACGGCCTCGCGCCCACGCCGGTGCCCGCGGGCGCGCTCGACTGGGCCGCCTGGCGCGACCGCTTCCCGGCCTGCACCAGCGATCCGGTGCCCTCGGTCGGCAGCATGCTCTACACCTCGGGCACTACCGGACGGCCCAAGGCCGTGATGCGCCTGCCCGGCACGCCGCAGCAGCACGCCGGCTCCAAGCGCGTGCGCGCGATGGCGAGCCAGGCGCGCGAAGGCATGCGCACCGCCGTGGTCGGACCCCTCTACCACGCCGGCCCCAACGCCGCCGCCCGCGTGGCGCTCGACATGGCCGAGCGGATCGTGGTGCTGCCGCGCTTCGATGCCGAGCAACTGCTGAAGACCATCGAGACGCACCGCATCACGCACCTGTCGCTGGTGCCGGTGATGCTGGTGCGCCTGCTCAAGCTGCCCGCCGAGGTGCGCGCGCGCTATGACGTTTCCTCGCTCGAGAACGTGACGCATGGTGGCTCGCCCTGCGCGCCGGAAGTGCGGCGCGCGATGATCGACTGGTGGGGTCCGATCATCAGCGAGACCTACGGCTCCACCGAGACCGGCCTGGTCACCTTCGTGACCGCGCAGGAATGGCTCGCCCGCCCCGGCACGGCCGGGCGCCCCTTCCCCGGCATGTCGATCCGCATCCTCGATGCCGAGGGCCGGCCGCTGCCCGCCGGCGAAGTCGGCGAGATCTACGTCGACCCCGGCGACAACGCCCTGCCCTTCACCTACCGCAACAACGAGGCGTCGCGTCGCGCCATCGAGCGCGACGGCCACGTGACCAACGGCGACGTCGGCTACATCGATGCGGAGGGCTACCTCTACGTGACCGACCGCAAGCGCGACATGATCATCTCCGGCGGCGTGAACATCTACCCGGCCGAGATCGAGCACACGCTGGTCGCCAGCCCCGAGATCGCCGACTGCGCGGTGTTCGGCATTCCCGACGCCGAGTTCGGCGAGGCCGTGGCCGCCGCGATCGTGCGCGCGCCCGGCAGCCGCATCACCGACGCGCAGGTGCGCGACTGGGTGCGGCAGCGCCTGGCGGGCTACAAGGTGCCGCGGCATGTCGAGTTCCACGAGGCGCTGCCCCGCGAGGGCATGGGCAAGGTGTTCAAGAACCAGTTGCGCGCCCCCCACTGGGAGCGGGCCGGCCGCCGGATCTGAGCGATGGCCGCCACACCGACCGTCCATTTCGGCACCGACCCCGGCCGCTTCGACTTCGCCTGGCCCGGGGACGCCGCCTTCGGGGACGGCTGCGCGCAGCAGTTGCCGGGCTGGCTGCGCGCGCACGGCGTCGGCCGGCCGCTGGTGCTCAGCGACGCGGGCCTCGTGCGCGCCGGCATCGTCGGGCCGCTGCTCGACGCGATGCGCGCCGCCGGGCTGGCGCCGACGCTGTTCGACGGCGTCTCGGCGAACCCCACGCTGGACAACGTCTCGCAGGCGCGCTCGCACTGGGAGGCGAAGCCTTGCGACGGCCTGGTCGCGATCGGCGGCGGCAGCGTGATCGACGTCGGCAAGGTGCTGGTCGCCAGCCTGTGCGCCGATGCGTCCATGGCCGAGGTGCTGCGTGACGGCGACCGCGCGCTCGTGCGCCCCGCCCCGCCCTTCGCCGCGCTGCCCACCACCGCCGGCACCGGCAGCGAGAGCACCGTCGCGGCCCTGGTCAAGGACGCGCAGGGGCGCAAGCACGTGCTGCGCAGCCGCCGCAGCCGCCCGCGGTGGATCGCGCTGGACCCGCAGCTCACGCTGAGCGTGCCCGCGTCGGTGACCGCGAGCACCGGCTTCGACGCGGTGATGCATGCGCTCGGCGCCGCGACCAACCGCGCGACCAATCCGGTCGGCGAAGCGCTGGCGCTCCAGGCGCTCGCGCTCGCCATGCGGGCCCTGCCCGCCGTGATGGCGCAGCCCGACGCGCGCGAGGCGCGCAGCGACATGCTGCTCGCGAGCTACCTCGCCGGCGTGGCGATGAGCCTGCGCGGCGTGGACGGCATCCATGGCCTGTGCACGCCGCTCGAAGCGCTGGTCGACGTGCCGCATGCCCATGTGCTCGCGGCGATCTGCGTTCCGCTGATGCGCTTCACGCTCCCGGCCGCGGCGCAGCGCTATGCCCGGGCCGCGCGCGCCTGCGGCCTCGACGGCGCCGAGCCGCTGATCGAAGCGATCGCGGCGCTGCGCGACCGGGCCGGCCTGCCGCGCACGCTGGCCGAACTGGGCCTGGCCGCCGACCAGCTCGGGCCGGCGGTCGACGCCGCGCTGGACAACGCCTCCCTGCGCCTGAATGCCCGGCAGCCGTCGCGCGAAGAGATCGTCGCGCTCTACCACGCGATGCAGCCGGCCTAGCGCCTCACCCTTCATTCATACGATGCAGACCCCCTCCCTCTCCTCCATCCTCCGCCCCGGCACCTATCCCCTGCTGATCGACGGCGAGGAACGCCCCGGCGCCGCCGGCCGTCGCTTCGAGGTCGGCAACCCGAGCACCGGTCGCACGCTCGCGCAGGTGGCCGAAGCCGATGCGCAGGACGTCGACGCCGCGGTGCGTGCCGCGCAGCACGCGTTCGAGACGCACTGGCGCCACACCTCGGCGCGCCAGCGCAGCCGCCTGCTGCGCAAGCTCGCCGATGCGCTCGAGCGGCGCAGCGAACAGCTCGCCTGGCTCGAAACCTGGAACGTCGGGCGACCGATCACGCTCACGCGCGCGTCGCTGCGCACCATGCTCGACGGCATCGACTACATCGCGGGGGTGTCGCAGGGCATCGGCGGGCAAACGCACAACATCGCCGACACGCACATCGTCAACTTCACGCTGCGCGAGCCCTTCGGCGTGGTGGGACTGATCCTGCCGTGGAACTACCCGCTCACGCTCACCCTCAGCAAGCTGATGCCGGTGCTCGCCGCGGGCAACACCGCCGTCATCAAGGCCTCGGAGGTCACGCCGCTGTCGTCGGTGGAGCTCGGCGCCGCGATCCTCGAGGCGGGCTTTCCGCCGGGCGTCGTCAACATCGTGCACGGCCCGGGCGCCTCGGTCGGCCAGGCGCTGGTGGACCACCCGCTGGTGGAGAGGATCTCGTTCACCGGCGGCACCTCGACCGGCAAGGCCATCTACCGCAGCGCGGCCGAGCGCATCAAGCGCGTGACGCTGGAGCTGGGCGGCAAGTCGCCGCTGGTGGTGTTCGACGACGCCGACCTCGATGCCGCCGCGGGGGTCGCGCTGCAGGACGTGAGCCGCAACACCGGCCAGATCTGCATCGCCTGCACGCGCCTCGTGGTGCACGAGCGGGTGATCGACGCCTTCACCGAGCGGCTGCGCGTGCTCTACGGCCGCATCCGCATCGGCCTGCCCGAGGACCCGCAGACCGAGATGGGGCCCCTGGTCAGCAGCGCGCAGCACGAGCGCGTGCAACGCTACGTCGAGATCGGGCGCGACGAGCAGGCCGATCCGCAGGCCATGCAGGATCTCTCGGGGCGCCCCGAACTGCGCGAAGGCTTCTTCGCGGCGCCGACGCTGTTCGCCAAGGCGCGCAGCGAGATGCGGGTCGCGCAGGAGGAGATCTTCGGTCCGGTGCAGGCGCTGATCCCGTTCCGCGACGAGGCCGACGCGGTGCGCATCGCCAACGACAGCCGCTACGGCCTCGCCGGCGTGGTCTACACGCGCGACGGCGCGCGCGCCATGCGCATGTGCAAGGCGCTGCAGATCGGCAACCTCGCGGTCAACGATCCGATCAAGGCCACGGCCGACGCGCCCTTCGGCGGCTTCAAGGAATCGGGCCTTGGCAAGGAGCGCGGCCTCGACGCGATCCTGGAGAACACCCAGGTGAAGAACGTGCGCTTTTCGATGCGCTAGCGCGGCGCACGCGCGCCGCACCCCATCTACGACGAAAGGAGACACACATGAACAAGAAGATCGCTGCGCTGACGCTGCTTTTCGCGCTCTGCGCGGGCCTCGCGCCCGCCGGGGCCGCAGGCTACCCCGAGCGGCCGGTGAAGATGCTCGTGGGCTTCAGCGCCGGCGGCATCACCGACATCACGGCCCGGCAGGTGGCCGAGGAGATGAGCCAGGTGCTGGGCCAGCCCGTGGTGGTCGAGAACCGCAGCGGCGCGGGCGGCAACATCGCCACCGCCGAGCTCGCACGCGCCCAGCCGGACGGCTACACCATCATGCTCGCCTCCCCGGGGCAATTGGTGGTGAACCCGCTCACGCAGAAGTCGCCGGGCTTCGACCCCAGGACGCGCTTCACGCCGGTGAGCCTGGTGAACCAGAGTCCCTTCGTCTTCGTGGTGCCGGCGAATTCGCGCTTCCGCAGCGTGCAGGAGATGGTGGCCTGGGGCAAGACGAACACCGCCGGCCTGAGCTTCGCCTCGCCGGGGCTGGGCACGACGATGCACATCGCCGGCGAGATGCTCCAGGTCGCGAGCGGCGTGAAGGCGGTGCACGTTCCCTACCGCGGCGGCGCGCAATCCACCGGCGACCTCGTGGCGGGACGGGTCGACTTCATGATCGACAGCCTGGGTGCCGTCAATGCGCAGGTGCAGGCGGGGCAGCTCAAGGTGCTCGCGGTGGCCAGCGGCCGCAAGCTGGCGCAGTTTCCCGATGCGCCGTTGCTGTCGGACCTCTATCCGGGCCTGGAGGTCTCCTCGTGGCTCGGCGTGGTCGGTCCGCCGAACCTGCCGCCCGAAGTGCAGCGCACGCTGGTGCGGGCGGTGGAGCACGCCACGCGCCAGCCGCGCTTCATTCAGATCGTGGAGCAGCGCGGCAGCGAGATCGCGCCTGCGGGGCCCGAGGCCTTTGCCACGCACCTCGCGAAAGAGCGCGAGCGTGTCGAGCGCACCGTGCTCCAGACCGGCCTGCGCCTGGACTGAGGCGGCCGGCGCCCTTGATGCAAATCAACGGCCCTGCCGCGGGCGTCGCTAGCATCCACAGCGGCATGCAGCACGCGCCCCCTGCGCTGGTGGCGCGCCAGTGCCGACCCGACAAAGGAAGGACGGCCGTGAGCTACAAGACGATCCTGGTCCATCTCGACAACAGCAGCCGTTGCACGCCGCGCATCGCCTTCGCCGCGGCACTCGCGAAAGAACACGGTGCGCACGTGGTCGGCCTGCTCCCCACGGGACTCTACGAGAGCACGATCCCGGCCGAGCTGATCGACCCGCGCGCCGGCGAGTTCATCGTGGAATCAGCGGCCTATCTGAGGCGCCGCGCCGAAGGCATCGCCGAAACCTTCCGCACGCAGATGCAGGCCTGGCCATCGGTCCCGTTCGAGGTGCGGCAGGTCGACGGCTTGACGATCGACGCCCTGATCGACCACGGCCGCGCCAGCGATCTCGTCGTGCTCGGGCAGGAAGGCGGCGGCATACGCACGGACACGCCGTCGTACGGCCTCGTGGGCGCAGTGATGCTGGGCCTGGGGCGCCCCGTCCTGGTGGTGCCCCATGCGGGCGAATTCGAGGCAGTGCCCCGGCGCATCGCGGTCGCGTGGAACCACTCGCGCGAGGCTGCGGTCGCGCTGAATGCAGCCCTTCCGATACTTGCGCGCGCCGATCGGGTGACGCTGATCCGACTGGCCGGCAAGGGCGAGGAAGCAGGGATGCGGCCTTTGCTCGAACCGCATCTCGCCGGCTGGCTCAGGCGGCATGGGATCCCGGCGACGGTCGATGACCTGGTCTGCGAGATTCCAAAGCCGCAGGCGTTGCTGTCCCGGCTCTTCGACCTGCAGGTCGACACACTGGTCATGGGCGGCTACGGTCACTCCCGCGTGCGCGAGATGGTGCTCGGAGGGATGACGCGCGAGATCCTCCAGCACATGACCGTGCCGGTGCTGATGGCGCATTGAACAGCTCCGACGGGAAGCGGCCCCCGGGGGCCGGCGCAACTCAATGCGCCATCAGCACGGGCAAGGTCATCGATTCCAGGATCGAGCGCGTGGCGCCGCCGACCACCCATTCGCGGGCCCGGCTGTGGCCATAGCACCCCATCACCAGGAGTTCCGCCCCGACGTCGGCCGCGAGCGACAGCAAACGCTCGCCGATGTCGCTGTCGTCCGCCCCGCCGGAGCGCACGGACGCCTGGATTCCCTGCGTCCGCAGGTAGGCCTGCAGGCTTCGCAGCGAAGGTTCGGCGGCGGCGCCATAGCCGACCGCATGCACCGCCCGGGCGCGCGACAGCCACGGCAGCGCGGCGGTCACGGCGCGGGCGGACTCGCGCGTTTCCTTCCATGCGATCAGGACGGTTGACCCAAGCGGTTCGACCGCGCCCGCGTAGGGCACGATGAGCGCGGGCTTGCCACATTCGACGAGCACGCTGGAAATGAAGTCCGGTGGCAGGTCGGCCGCGTCCGGATCTTCTTCGTTGCGTTGCCCCAGCACCAGCAGGTCGGTATACAACGCGCGCCGGGCGAAGGCCCACGGGCCGTCGTCCGGCGGCGCTTCGCAGTGCATGCGCGGCGAGCCGCCGCCGGCATCCGCGAACAGCGCGAGCGCCTTGTCCCGGCATTGCTTGTCGAGTTCCTTCATGATGCAGATCGCGTCGGGCGAGGCTTCCAGCGCGAACGGGTAGCGCATCAAGGCCGTCAGCGCGCACGGCACGCCGGTCACCTCGGCGTCGAAGGTCTCCGCCAGCACGCGCGCGAGCCGGATGCGCGCCTCGGTGCGAGGCGAACTGTCGAGATGAAGCAGGATGGATCGGGGTGCTTGCACGGCGATTCCTTTCAGGCCGTTCGTCATGGATCGAGTCTGCGCGCCGGTCCTGCCCCGCGGGTTGATGCAGCGCAAGCCCGGCGCCGTGCGGCCGCTCGACGATGGAAAGCCTCCGAAGTGCCTTCCGACGCCATGCACGCTTGTTCCTTTCGCGCTCGCCTGACGCTCCTTGCCCTGGGCGCCCTTCTGCTCGGCGGCTGCGCGTCCCGCGGCCCGAGTCCGGCGCCCCAGCTGGTCAGTGCGCCGGCGGCGGCGGAGTACGCGGTGCCGGCTTCGCCCGCGTTTTCATCGCTCGTGGCGAGCCGCCGCGCCAGCGTGGTCGACATCGGCACGCTCTCGATCGGGCGGCCGGGCCGCGATGCGGTCGGCGAGGACGTCGACCCCGAGTTCGAACCCTGGCTGGATTTCTACAGCCCCTTCGCGCGTCCGCTGGCCGCCAGCGCGCGCATCAGCCAGATCCGCGACCTGGCCTCCGGCGTGGTGCTGAGCAGCGACGGCCTGATCCTGACCGCCGCCCACGTCGTCGCCAGCGCCGACGAGATCCGTGTGCGGCTCGACGACGGTCGGATCTACTTCGCCCGGGTCGTCGGCATCGATCGCCCGACCGACGTGGGCCTGCTGAAGATCGACGCCAAGGACCTCGTGCCGGCCCCCATCGGCGACTCCGCCACGCTGTCGCCGGGCGACTGGGTGGCCGCCATCGGCGCGCCGTTCGGATTTCACGGCAGCGTGACGGCCGGCGTCGTGAGCGCCGTCGATCGATTCATCGGCGCGGCCGGCGTGCCGTACATCCAGACCGACGTCGCCATCAATCCGGGCAGCTCGGGCAGCCCGCTGTTCAACAGCCGCGGCGAGGTCGTCGCGCTCAACTCGCTGATCTACAGCGGCAGCGGCGGCTACATGGGCCTGTCGTTCTCGGTGCCGATCAACGTCGCCATGAAGGTCGCCGCGGAACTCGAGGCGAGCGGGCACGTTCGGCGCGCCCGCATCGGGGCCGAGTTCCAGGAGGTCACGCCGGCACTCGCCCAGGCCTTCGGCATGTCCGAGGCCGCAGGCGCGCTCGTGGTGCGCGTGGAGCCGCGCGGCCCGGCACAGGCGGCCGGGTTGAAGCGCGGGGACGTGGTGACGGCATTCGACGGCGTGGCGATCGGCCGCTTCACCGATCTTCTGCAGCGCATCGCCGCGCAGCCGCCGCGCAGCCGTCATGGCCTGGACGTGTGGCGTCAAGGCGGACCGGTGCCGGTGTGGGTCGTTCTGTCGGAAAGCGCGCCCGAAGAAAGCGCCTTGCGGCCGGAAACCTCCGACGACTGGGCCGATGGCCTCGGCCTCACGCTGGGCGATCTGCCCCCCGCGCAGCGCGCCCAGTTCGGCATCGACGGCGGGCTGATGGTGCGCGATGCGGTCGGCGCCGCGCGCAGCGAGGGCCTGCGCCCCGGCGATCTCATCGTGGCCCTGAACGAGATGCGCATGGACAGCGTCGAGGACTTCCGCCGCGCGGCTTCGAAGACCCTCCCCGGCCGCCCTGTCGCGCTGCTGGTGATGCGTGACCGCCGCCTGGTCTACGTCGCGGTGCGCCGTGCCGACACAGCGGCCGCCGCGGGCCGCACCCGCCCGCGGTGAGCCGCGCGGGCGAGCGATTGCGCCAGATCAAGCCCCCCGCCCTGGCGGCGGCCTACATTGAACCGGCGCGGTGCAATGGGCCCGCGCGTCAATAGCCACTCTTGATCCGAGGAACCACCATGAGCAACCTGAGACTGCTGGACCCGGCGTTCGGCAATGACTTCGAGACTGCACTGCGCCGCTTCTTCTCCCCCGCCCCCTTCGAGGGCGAGCCCGCGCCGCTGAAGATGCGCATCGACGTGACCGAGAACGAGAAGGCCTTCAACGTGAAGGCCGACATTCCCGGCGTGAAGAAGGAAGACATCAGCATCAAGGTCGACGGCAACGTCGTCAGCATCGAGGCCGAGGCCAAGAGCGCGAAGGAAACCAAGGGCGACGGCGACAAGGTCCTGCGCAGCGAGCGCTACTACGGCTCGATCTCGCGCAGCTTCAGCCTCGGCCAGGATGTGGATGACACCAAGGTCCAGGCCAGGTACGCCGACGGCGTGCTCACGCTGGAACTGCCGAAGAAGGCCCCCGCTGCGGCCTCGAAGATCGTCGTCCAGTAGACCGAATTGCCGGCTGTACGCAGCGCGCGCCACTCAATGTGACATGGGCTGCGACAGATCCGCCTCGGTCATCGCGCGGCGTTCCGGCGGCTGCGCGAGCGAGGCCGAAGCCAGCGCATCGCCGAAGGCCAGGAGGCGGCTGGTGCCGCTGCCATCCTCGATCTCTCGCACCAGGAACTCGGCCGTGAGGATGGGGGCGGCGTGGAGCAGCCGCGCGGCCTCGGCCACGGCATTCGCCGCGCCGGCTCCATTCATGGTCGTGATCTGCGCGACACGCCTCAGCCGCCCGGCGTTCTCGCTGAGAAAGGTGCGCATGGGCCCGGCCATCTGGTAGGCCCAGACCGGCGAGACGATGACCACGGCGTCGAAATCCCCCGGCTCGGGGCCCTCGTAGCGGATCGGCGGGCGGCGCCGCAGCAATGAGTCGAGCACGCAACGCAGGCCGCCCGCGAAGCCCGCCCGACGATGGACGTCGTGGATCTCGCCGAGCGGCCATCCATGGTGCGAAGCGAGCAGTTGCGCGGCGCGGCGGCCGATGCCGCTGTACGAATAGAAGACGACCAGAGTCTTTTCCATGGCGGGGCTCCTCAGTACGTGGCATCAGAACATCTCGGACGATGGCATGGCCGCAGGTGGCGACTCCTTCCTGGGCGCGTCGGCCACCATGCAGTCGATCGTGAGGATCAGGCTCGCGATGGAGCCGGCGTTCTGCAGCGCCAGGCGCGTGACCTTGGCCGGATCGATGACCCCCATCTCCAGCATGTCGCCATATTCGCGGCGGGCGGCGTTGTAGCCGAAGCTCGGCTGGGCGGCCGCATCGACCCGGTCCAGCACGATCGCGGGCTCCTGCGCGGCATTGAGGACGATGCGGCGCATCGGCTCTTCCAGCGCCCGCACCACGATCTTCAGGCCCGAGTCCTCGTCGAGGGTGGGCAGTGTCACGCCCCGCAGCGCCTTGCGGGCGCGCAGCAGGGCCACCCCGCCGCCGGGCACGATGCCCTCCTCGATCGCGGCGCGCGTGGCGTGCAGGGCATCCTCGACGCGCAGCTTGCGCTCCTTCAGCTCGGTTTCGGTCGCCGCGCCGACCTTGATCACCGCCACGCCGCCCGACAGCTTGGCGATGCGCTCGTCCAGCTTCTCGCGGTCGTAGTCGCTGGCGAACTTCTCGCGTTCCTTCTTCAGCGTCGCGATGCGGTCGCGGATGGCCGAGGCCTCTCCGGCGCCGCCGACGAGGGTGGTGTTCTCCTTGTCCACCACCACGCGGCGCGCGCGGCCGAGGTGCTCGAGCGTGGCCTTTTCGAGCGACACCCCCAGCTCCGCCGAGACCACCTGCCCGCCCGTGACCAGGGCAATGTCCTGCAGCATCGCCTTGCGCCGGTCACCGAAGCCCGGCGCCTTGACCGCGCAGGTCTTGATGACCCCGCGGATGCTGTTCACGACCAGCGTCGCCAGCGCATCGGCCTCGACTTCCTCTGCGACGACCAGCAAGGGCATTCCCGCCTTCGCGGCCGATTCGAGCAGCGGCACGAGTTCCTGCAGCCCGGACAGCTTCTGGTCATACAGCAGCACCGCGACGTCTTCCAGCACGCAGGTCTGCCGCTCCGGGTTGTTGATGAAGTAGGCCGAGAGGTAGCCGCGATCGAACTGCAGGCCCTCGACGGTTTCGAGCTCGCTCGCGATGCCCGAGCCGTCCTCGATCGACACCGCGCCGTCTCGCCCGACCTTGTCCATGGCCTTCGCGACCAGTTCGCCGATGGAGCGGTCGTTGTTGGCGGAGATCGCCGCGACGTGCGCGATCTCCTGCGACGTGGCGCAGGGTTGGGCCATCTTCCCGAGCTCGGCCACGACGAGCTCGACAGCCTGCTCGATGCCGTGCTTGAGCTCCATCGGGTTCATGCCGGCCGCCAGGTACTTCAGGCCCTCCTGCACCAGGCTGTGCGCCAGCACGGTGGCGGTGGTGGTGCCGTCGCCGGCCATCTCGCTGGTGCGCGCGGCGACTTCGCGCATCAGCTGCGCACCCATGTTCTCGAAGCGGTCCTCCAGCTCGATCGACTTGGCGACGACCACGCCCGAGTTGACGATCTGGGGCGCGCCGAACTCGCGGTCGAGCACCACGGTGCGCCCTCTCGGCCCCAGCGTCACCTTGACGGCCTCGGCCAGCGTATCGACCCCGCGGCGGATCTTGTCGCGGGCTTCCTCGCGAAACAGCAGCTTCTTGGCAGACATCGTCATGACCTCCTGCCGGCATCATTGGCCGCCTCCTCAACGCCGGGCTTGCGCCAGGTCAAGCGAGGGGCCGCCGTCCGGCCGATCCATGCGCTGCGTCCGAACGGCGACCGCGCCGCCCCCGATCGCGGCGGCCATGCCCAGCACGACGGCCGCCAGCAGGCCCGCACCGGCCACCGGCGCGAAATGCAGCAGCTCGCGCGCACCGGGAAGCAGGACGCCCGCCGCCATCACCACGGCGGACAACGCCGTCACGATGACCAGCGGCCAGCTCGCGAACGCGCCCCAGGCGCCCTGCGGGCGGGCCAGCATCCACACGAGCGAGAGGTTGCCGGCCGTGAGCGCGCAGATGGCCAGCGTGCGCGCCTGGTCGGCCGTGCCTCCCTTGGCGAGCACGGTGCCCCACACGGCGAGCACCGAGAGCAGCAGCAGCACCCCGGCGGCCAGCCCGCCGCGCAGCGATCGCCACCGGAACGCATGCGCATCGCGCGGTCGCGGGCGGCGATCCATCAGGTTGCGCGCGCCGGGGACGCCTTCGAACGCGAACGAGCACAGCGGGTCGATCACCATCTCGGTGAGCACCACGTGGATCGGCAGCATCAGCACCGGCATGCCCAGCATCACCGGCACGAAGGCCAGCCCGGCGATGGGGACATGGATGGCGACGATGTAGAAGATGGCCTTTCGCAGGTTGTCGTCCATGCGCCGTCCCAGGCGCACGCCGCCGACGATGCGCGTGAAGTCCTCGTCCAGCAGCACCAGCCCGGCCGCCTCGCGCGCGACATCGGTGCCGCGAACGCCCATCGCGATTCCCACGTGCGCCGCCTTGAGCGACGGCGCATCGTTCACCCCGTCGCCGGTCATCGCCACCGTCTCGCCGTTCGCCTGGAACGCCTTGACGAGGCGCAACTTCTGAAGCGGCGCGACGCGGGCGAACACGCGGACCCTGCGGACCGCGCCGGCCAGCGCCGCGTCGTCGAGCGCGTCGAGCGCATCGCCGGTGAGCACGCCCGCGGACACATCGATCCCGGCCTGCCGCGCGATCGCACGGGCCGTGGCGGCGTGATCGCCCGTGATCATCGCCACCTCGATGCCCGCCTTGCGCGCCGTCGCTACGGCATCCGGCACGTCCGCGCGCAGCGGGTCCTCGAAGGCCAGCAGGCCCAGCAGCGAGAAACCGACCTCCTGGAGCTCCGGCGGCGGCCCGGATGCCGGCGCGGTCGCCCGTGCCACCGCCAGCACGCGCAGGCCGCGATCGGCCAGTTCCTCCACCTGCCGGTGAAGGCGCGCGCGCTCGTCCGCCGGCAGCCTGCAGATGGCGCCGATCGCCTCCGGCGCGCCCTTGGCCGCCACCTCGAGGCCATCGGGCCGCCTCCACGCCTGCGCCATCACGGGGAGCCGTGGCGTCAGCGGGTACTCGCGCGCCAGCAGTCCGCGCTCGTCCACGAGCGCCTCTGCCGTCCCGAGGATCGCACGGTCGATCGGGTCGAGCGTTCCGCTGCGCGAAGCCAGCATCGCGCAGCGCAGCACGCTGCGTACCGGCTCGGCGGCGTCGACGGGAACGTGGGCGACGGGCGACCCCGGCAGCACGATGCCCTGCAGCTTCATCCGGTTCTCGGTCAGGGTGCCGGTCTTGTCCACGCACAGCACCGTGGCCGCGCCCAGCGCCTCGATGGCGGCAGGGCGCCGCGCGAGCACCTTGACCGCCGCCATCCGCCATGCGCCGAAGGCCAGGAACACGGTGAGCACCATCGGGATCTCCTCGGGCAGCATCGACATGCCGAACGCGATGCCGGCCAGGCTGCCCTGCAGCCAGTGGCCCGTGCCCACGCCGAGCCAGACGGCGAGGATCGCACTCAGCACGAACGCGGCGACCGCCAGCCACCGCGTCACCCGGGCGAGGGTCTGCTGCAACGGGGTCGGCGCGAGGTCGATGCGCTCCAGGGAGGCGCCGATGGCCCCCATGCGCGTGCGCGGGCCGGTCGCCTGCACCTGCGCCAGGCCGTGGCCCGCCACGACGAGGGTGCCGGCGTAGGCGGTGTCGCCGACCTGCTTGGGCACGCTCACGGATTCCCCGGTGAGCAGCGATTCATCGCATTCGAGCGCCGTGCATTCGCGCAACTGCACGTCCGCCGCGATGCGTTCGCCTTCTCCGATGCGGATCCAGTCGCCCGCGACGACCTCGGCCGCCGGAATGCGCACGAGCTGGCCGTCGCGCAGCACCCGGACAGAGGGCACGGCCAATGCGCGCAGCGCGTCGAGCGCACGATCGCCCCGGCGTTGCTGGACGATCACCAGGCCCACGGTCACCACCGCGAACCCGCCCAGCAGCAGCCCCTCGGAGAGCTCGCCGATCACGAGATAAAGCGCCGCCGCCGCGAGCAGCAGCAGGAACATCGGCTCGCGTGCGACCCCGCCGATCAGCGCGGCGAGGCCGCTGCGCCGCGACGGCTCGATGTCGTTCGGACCATCGCGCGCGAGTCGCTCGCGCGCTTCCTGGCTGGTCAGGCCATCGGTCACTGCGATGCCACGGTGCCGAACGCCGGATACGTCACGCGCGGCCGGCTCGGGCCAGTGAACACGCCGCGCTCGGATGTCTCGCGCACGATGCCGCGGCGCAGCGCCTGCGCGAGCTTGGCCAGGTCGGCAGCCATCGCTTCGAGCAGGTCGTCGGCGGACACGATACCCACCACGCCGCCATCGTCGTCCACCACCAGCAGCCGCCGCACGCCTGCGCTTTCCATCGATTCGGCAGCCTCCCGAACGCCGGCGCTCGACGGCACGGCCAGCGGCCTTCCGCGCACGAGCTCGCCCACCGGCTGGTCGGGCTGCGGCTTGTCGTGCCCCAGGCCATCGAGGGCCAGATCGCGGTCGGTCACGATGCCGACCACCTTCGGCGGCGTGTCGTTGGTCACCACGACCAGCGAGCCGACATGCTGTTCGCACATCAGCGCGGCGGCTTCGCGCAAGCCGGCGTTGGCGGAAATGCCGACGACCTCGCGCCGGCAGAGGGATTTGAGGTCCATGCGTGCTCTCCAGAAGAACGGGCCGGGCCGAAGCGGCCCGCCCGTGACAACTCTGGGGCACCGTCGCGGCGCCGCGATTGACGTGCGTCAAGCCGGCGCGGTCGGCGGCGCGATGCAATCGCACCACCCCACGGCTAACCATTGCGGAGACATCATGTCCGACAAGCTCGATGACCTGAAGACATGGACCCACCAGATCGACGACGTGATGCTCGAGATCGTGCGCGAAGCCTCCATCTGCGAGGTGAAGCTGCTGGATCCGGGCGTGCTCGAGGCGGTGCTGCAGAACAACGATTCGGTCTGCGGCCATCAGAACCCGAAAGCCTTCAGGAAGCTGCGCGACCTGCTGATGATGGGATTCATCATGCGCGACAAGGCCTCCGAGAGGCTCGGCGCGATCGAGACCGAGGAACTGATCGCGGGCGTGCGCGAGAAGCTGCGCGATCGCGTGGGCGGCCGGCTGGGCGGCAGTTCGGCCGCAAGCTGAGCCGCGGGGCTGTTCAGAGGGCGACCGACTGAAGATAGTCCGGCACGCCCGCGTGCCAGCCAAAGCGCTCCTCGATGCCCAGACGCAGGGCATCGGCGGCCACCGGCTCGCCGTGGGTCACGAACACGCGCTTCGGTGCGGGCAGTCCTTCCAGCCAGGCCAGCAACTGCTCGCGATCGGCGTGCGCCGAAAGCATGCCCAGGCCCACCACTTCGGCGCGCACCGGCACGTAGGTGCCGTGGATCTTGATCTCGCTGGCCCCGGCCAGCATGGCTGCGCCGCGTGTTCCGGCCGCCTGGAAGCCGGCGAAGAGAATGGTGCATCTCGGATCGGGCGCGTAGGCCTTCAGGTGATGCAGCACGCGTCCGCCGGTCGCCATGCCGCTGGCGGACACGATGATCGAGGGGAAGCTCAGCGCGTTGAGCCGCTTCGATTCCTCGACCGTGTTGACGAACTTCACCTCGCGGCTCAGCGCGGCGCATTGGCGGGCATCCAGGCGATGCTGGTCGGCGTGGCGGCGCAGGATCTGCGTCGCATCGGCCGCCATCGGGCTGTTGAGATACACCGGCAGGTCGGGAATGCGCCGCTGCGCCTTGAGCAACTGGATGCAATGCAGCAGCGTCTGCGCCCGGCCCACGGCGAACGCCGGGACCACCACGATGCCCCCGCGCGCGGCCGTGCGGTCGATCACCTCGGCAATCGCCGACAGAGTGTCGGTATCGGGGTGACGCCGGTCGCCGTAGGTGGATTCGATGACCACGTAGTCGGCAGGCTCCGGGCGCTCGGGCGGGCGCATCACGAGATCGTCGCGGCGGCCGAGGTCGCCCGAGAAGAGGATGCTCCCGCCCTGCCAGCCGATGTGGAGGCTCGCCGCGCCCAGGATGTGGCCCGCGCGATGCAGCCTCCAGGTCCAGCCCGGCCAGGGCGCGTGCGTCTTGTCGAAGTCCAGCACCTGGAAGCGTTCGAGCGCCGCGCGCGCCTCGTCCTCGGTGTACAGGGGCAGCGCGGGCCGGTGCCGCGAGTGGCCATGGCGGTTGGCGTAGTCCGCCTCCTCTTCCTGCAGGTGGCCGGCGTCGGGCAACAGCAGTTCGCACAGGTCGCGGGTGGCCTGCGTGGCATGGACCGGGCCCTTGAACCCCAGCCGGATCAGGCGCGGGACGAGACCGCTGTGATCGAGATGCGCATGCGTCAGCAGCACCGCATCGATCGCCGAAGCCTCGATCGGCAAGGGTTCCCAATTGCGCAGGCGCAACTGCTTGAGCCCCTGGAACAGCCCGCAGTCGACCAGCAGGCGGCGGCCTTCGTGCTCCAGCAGGTACTTGGAACCGGTGACGGTGTCCGTCCCGCCGAGAAATTGGATTCGCATCGTGGCTCCTGGTTGCCGTCGAGCATGGCGTCCGCGCGTCCCCCGGCGCTTGACCTGTGTCAACTCCATCTTCCGCTCAGCCGGCTTCGTGAGAGGCGGTCGTCCCATGGTGCCCGGGCCCCGCGGTTTGCGCGTCGTCAAATGCGGCGGCGCGGGCATGCGCATACTGGGTTCCTCCTCCACATCGGCACCGGCGGCGATCCATGTACCAGCAGATCCTCGTTCCCGTCGACGGCAGCGCGACGTCGATGCATGGGCTCGAACAGGCCATCGGGATGGCGCAACTTGCCAAGGGGCGGCTTCGCCTGCTCCACGTGGTCGACGAGCCGTCCTTCGCGCTCGCCATGGACGCCTACTCGGGCCGTGCCGGCGACTGGATGAAGGTGCTGCGCGAGACCGGCCACAAGCTGCTGCGGGAATGCGAGGCGAAGGTCGGGGCCGCCGGCATCCCCGTGGACTCGGTGCTGCGCGACCATCTCGACGGCACGGTCCATGAGATTGTGACGAGGGAGGCCGCGAACTGGCCCGCCGACCTGATCGTCCTGGGCACCCATGGCCGGCACGGCGCCCAGCGCCTGCTTCTGGGCAGCAGCGCCGAGAACATCGCGCGCACGTCGCCCGTGCCGGTCCTCCTGGTGCGCGCGCCCGAAGTCAGCAGCACCGCGTTGCTGCGCCCCTGAGCGCGCGTGTCCACCAAAGGAAGTTCAGCCATGTACCACCGAATCCTCGTCCCCATCGACGGCAGCAAGACGGCCGCGCACGGCCTGCACGAAGCCATTCGCCTGGCTGCGGAGCAGAAGGCCTCGCTGCATCTTCTTCACGTGATCGACGATTTCCCGATGCTCGTGGAGTTGTCGGATGTCGCGGCCTACGACGACATGATCCGGACTCTGCGCGACTACGGAGAGAAGCTGCTCTCCAATGCGCAGGCGCTCGCGGACGTGTCGGGGGTGGAAGCCGAGACGGCCCTGCGCGAAGTGACCGGCGGCCGCGTTGCCACCATCGTGCTGGCGGAAGCGAAGGCCACGGGCTGCGACTTGATCGTGATGGGAACGCACGGCCGCCGAGGCATCAGCCGCGTGACGCTGGGCAGCGATGCGGAACAGGTCGTTCGTTCCAGCCCGGTGCCCGTGCTGCTGGTCCGGCACCCCGGCGCCGAAGCCGACTAGCCGCGCGTGACTTCCCCGGATTCCGCTGCCGCGAGGTGGCTGGACCCGGCATCCAGGGCGGGGGCGCATCCGGCCTGAACCCGTTGTCGTCTTCCGGGCACGCGACTACCATTTCCCGCTCAGTCACCCCGCGAGGCGCAGGCCCGCCGAAGGCCTCCGCTTCGGCCGCGGGGCGCCATGGCCGAGAAGGATGCTCCATGCACGAAGCGCCCGAATTCGATGAAGGCACGGTTTTCCGCTCGCTTTTCGCCGCCTATCCGGACGCGCTCCTGCTCGTCGATCTCGAAGGCGTGATTCGCCTGGCCAACCCCGCCGCGCTGGCGCTGCTGGGCTACGAGAAGGACGAGTTGCTGGGCCTCGGGGTCGATGTCCTGGTGCCCGACGCCATCCGGCCGCGCCACGCGGCGTACCGGAATGCCTACGCCGCGCATCCACGCTCCCGCCCGATGGGAACGCAGATGGACCTGGTCGCCAAGCGGCGCGACGGACGCGAAGTCATGGTCGAGATTGCGCTCAGCCCGCTGCAGGATCATGGCCTTCCCTACGTCGTGGCCGCGATCCGCAACATCGCGGACTACCCTCGCGTCCGGCAGGCGCTACAGCGGGCGCGCTACGCGGAGCACCTGGCCCGGTTCGGGCGGCTCGCCGTGGACACGCGCGAGGTCGACAAGCTGCTGGCGGAAGTGCCCGCCGTGGCTGCCGATGCGTTGCAGGTGGAGATGGCCGAGATCCGGCTGCTCGAACCCGATGGACTGCACGTGCGCATCGCCGCCGCCACCGGCCCGGATGCGCCGCAGAGGATCGGACAGCGGCTCGCGATCGAGCCGGGCTCCGCGCTCGAGATCGTGCTGACCGAGGGCAAGGCGGCCGTGGCAGGCGACAGCGACAGCCGGGACGAGGTGCACTTCCAGTTGACCTCCAACGACCGCGAGACGGGGGTCGTCTGCAAGCTGCTGGTTCCCCTGGCCGACCGGGGCCGCACCGTGGGGGCGCTGGCCGTGCGTTCGCGCGACCGGCGCAACTTCGGCGAAGACGAGCTGAATTTCCTCGAGTCGCTTTCGAGCGTGCTGGCCACGGTCCTGCAGCGCGCCAGCAGCGAAGAAGCGTTGAACCACGCGCAGCGCCTCGAATCCGTCGGCCAGCTCACGGGGGGCGTGGCGCATGACTTCAACAACCTGCTCACCGTGATCTCGGGCAATCTCCAGATCGTGCGCGACCTGCCCGGATGTGCCTCCGATCCGCTCGTGCAGCCGCTGGTCGACGCGGCCATCCGCGCCACGCAGCGAGGCGCGGAACTCACCGCCAAGCTGCTTGCCTTCTCGCGCCGCCAGGTGCTTCAACCCGCCGTGATGGACCTCGGCGTTCTCTTGCGCTCCCTCACCGGCATGCTGCGCAGGACGCTGGACCAGCGCATTGCCATCGAGCTGGACGTCGCTGTCGACCTGCTCTGCGCGGCCGATCCCATGCACCTCGAATCCGCGCTCCTGAACATCGCGCTCAATGCGCGCGACGCCATGCCCAACGGGGGCACCCTGAGATTCAGATGCCGCGCGGCCACCACCCCGCCGCCGGAGCTCGGGACCGCGGAGGCGGCCGGGCGAGCCTTCATCGCGATCGAAGTCTCGGACACCGGCGAAGGCATGCCCGATGCGGTGCGCGAACGGGCTTTCGAGCCTTTCTTCACCACGAAGGAAAGCGGGCGCGGGACCGGACTCGGCCTGTCCACCGTGTACGGGTTCGCGCGCCAGTCGCAGGGGGCGGCGACCATCGACAGCGCACCCGGCCAGGGCACCACCGTCACCCTGTTCCTGCCGCGCGCCGTGGGGGCCGTGGCTCAGCCCGGCGCGCAGGACCGCGCCCCTTCCGAGCGCATCCCGGCGGGCCTGACCGTGGTGCTCGTCGACGACGAACCGGAGGTGCTGGCCGTCATCCGCCAGTTCCTGATCTCCATGGCCTTCGAGGTGCTGCCGTGCGCGGACGGTCAAGAGGCCCTGCAGGTGCTGGACAGGCAGCCGGTCGATCTGTTGGTCACGGACGTCTTGCTGGGCCCGGGAATTCGCGGCACCGAAGTGGCGGCCAACGCCAGGCGCCGGCACCCGCAGCTTCCGATCCTCCTGATGTCGGGCTACTCCGGCGAATTGCTCGACGATCAGGACGGCTGGGAAGTGCTGGCCAAGCCTTGCACCCGCGCGGACCTCGAACGCGCGATCGGACGGGCGCTGAACCCCGCGCGGTGATTCGCGGGCGTTGCGTTCGCGCAAGCGCGCGAGCGCCTTGAGCGCCGTCAAGTGCGCCGTTCGCAACCGGCGTAGTGTGGTCACCGTGACTACTGCCCATGCCGTGCGATTCGCGGCGGACGACGCCTTGTCCTCCGCCGGCCACATCGCCTCGCTCATCGCGACTGCCGACCGGCTGCGCCGGTCGTCGGCGTTGCCGTTGCGCGGCACGAACCTCGCACTGCTGCGTGCCGAGGGGGCGCCCGAAGGGTCGCCGCTCAAGCAAGCCGCCGAAGAGGTCGGGGCGCGAGTGGCATTGCTGAATTTCATCCACGACCGCTCGGCCGATGCGGGCCATGACGCGATCGCGCTGGCCCGCATGCTCGGCCGCATGTACGACGGCATCGACTGCGACGATCTGGACCGTTCGATCCGTCGCCAGATCCAGTCGCACGCGGGCGTGCCCGTCTTCCACGGCCTGGCGCGCGACTCTCATCCGGCCCGGGTCATTGCGGACCTGTGGACGCTTTGCGAGCGGCAGGCGCCGGCCGACCGGTGGGTTGTCTTCATCGGGAACGCGCGCCCACGGCGAGCCCGGATGTTCGCGGCGGCCGCTCGCGCCATGGGCATTTCGATCTTCAAGAAGGCGCACGCCCCTGTGGGGGCCGATGAAGCCGCCGCCATCGCGGACGCCTCCCAGCCCGGCCACTGGACGCTCTGGATCGACGGCGCCGCGGTCGATCCAGACGCCGTGCAGGACAACCATCGGCGCATCATGCAAGCGGTGCTGATCCACACGTTGCGCAGCGCCTGACAACCCAGGCTAGCGGGGCGCTGCCGGGCGGCCTGGATCCGGCCTTCATGGCCCCCCGGGCGATGGCGTCGAGGCGGCCACCACGCGCGACATCTTGCCGCTGCGGCCAAGCTGGCCCGGCTCTCCGGCACGGCACGCGATGCGAACGCCCGTGGCGCCCTGCGATCGCAGGAATTCGTCCAGCACGCGCTGCGCCTTTCGAAGCATGAGAACGGCCCCGGCGTCCTGCGACCCGGTGCGCAGCAGCAGATCGCAGGGTCCGTTCTGGACTACCTGGAAGTCGAAGAGCCCGGCCTCCTCCTCGATGGCGGTGCTCAGTGCCAGGGGAAGCACGCGGACGGAGCCGGTGCGCCCGCTCCCCAGGCAGAGCGTGTCCTCGCAGCGACCCTCGACCTCGATCACGGGCAAAGGGGAACCGCACGCACACCGGTTCGCGTGCAGGACCACGCGGTCGCCCAGGTCGTACCGGATGATCGGCTGAACCTGGTTGGCGAGATTGGTCAGCAGCACCGTGGCGCCCGCCTCGCCTGGCGGGACCGGACGCCCCCGGCTGTCGATCGGTTCGAGGATGGCCCAATCGCTGTTGAGATGCAGGGCGCCGTGCTCGCACTGGAAGGCAATCGACAGGAACTCGGAGGCGCCATAGCTGTCGGCCAGCGCACACCCGAAGGCCCGGCCGATGAGCTCGCGCGTGGCGGGCGACAAGTGCTCTCCGCCGGTCCACATCTCTCGCGGCACCGTCCGCATGCGCCCTTGCAGCCGTTCCTGCGCCAGCAGCGCCGCCGCGCTCGGGTAGGTGGCGATGACGGTCGGCGCCATGGCGTCGATCTGCCGGACGATGTCCTTCAACGGCTGCATGAAGGAAATGCAACGCAATTGCTGCGCCAGCGCAGGGTTGAGCCGCCGCAGACGCTCCATCGACACCGTGCTCGCGAAGTGGCCGCTCGTCGCGCCGACAAAGGCGATCCGCTCGCCCCAGCCCCAGGGGTCGAGCCAGCGGCGCGATGGCCGCAGCATCGGCCGGCGTATGGCATCCAGGGCATCGAACACCGCCAGCGAGAGCGCATCCTGCACGAAGACCGCCGGCTCCCCGCTGCTGCCGGAACTCTCCCAGACGACATAGCGATCCAGGTAGGGCTCGGCAATGCGGCTGGCGTCCGAGATGAAGTGCCGAAGGGTGTCGAGCCGGATGGCCGGCTCCGTGACCCATTCGTCGAAGCGGCGCATCAGCTCGGCCTTGCGGACGATCGGCAGCTCGTCGAGCCTGGCCTTCTCGACATCGCGGCGTTCCAGTGCGCGCCGGTAGTACGGCGAGCGGTCCCTGGCGCGGGCCAGCAGGCGGCGCAGGCGCTGTTCGCGCCGCTGCGCCAGGCCCCCGGCATCGGCCGTCGATGCCATGGCGACGTCCGCCGCGATCGCCCCCCAGAGCACAGGGTCGATCGGCGGCGGCATGACGAGGGGCACGGCGGTCTTCCGGCGGAACTCAGCTCGAGACCTTCAGCTCGTTGACGACGCTGGTCACGCCCGCCGCGGACCACGCGGCGCCCTGCGCCGCCGCGCGCTCGGGCCAGGAGTGCACGGTGCCCCGCAACCGGGCCTCCGATCCATCGAGCAGCACGTCGATGTGCTGCGCCTCGCTTTCCGCCTGGCGTACTAGCGCATCTCGGATCCTTGCCTTCACGCTGGACTGCACGGGCCGCTGCTTCAACACGATGTTGTTGCTGATACCGACCACCCCCTTGAGCGTTCGCACGGCGCGCGCGGCCGCATTGCGCTGGTAGTCCCATTCCACGTCGCCCTGGAGCGTGATCCAGCCTTGCTCGACCTTCAGGCGGATACCTGCCGGCACCTGCGCGTTCCACGTCAGCGCGTCCTCCGCGGCAGCGGCGATCTCGGAGTCGCTTCGCGTGTGGCTGGGGGCGAGCTTGACATCCAGCTCCAGCGCCAGCGCCCTCACGCCCTGCACGCGCTGCACCGCACGCTCGACCAGGAACTTCTCCCCATAGGTGCCGAGGTGCCCGGTCACGGTGACGACGCCGTTCTGCGCCATGACCCCGATATGGGCCGCGTTGATCGCCGGGTCCCACTCGAGTTCGCTCTCCACATCCTTCTTGAGTTGCGCATCCGTCTTCATGATCGACCTTTCCGGTGGTGGTTCATCTCTCGCGTCGCCCCCGGGTGGAGGCGGCCGGCGCCTGCACGTTCGCGCATCGTAGAAGCCCGAGCCGCTTGCCGGTTGATCCAACGCAAGCCGATGCGCCTGCTGCTGCCTAGAGTGGGCGTTGCCCATTCAACGAAAGGAAATGCCCATGCGATCCGATGCACAACTCAGGAACGATGTCCAGGCCGAACTGGACTGGGAACCCGCGGTCAATCCGGCACACATCGGCGTCATCGCCGCGGACGGCGTCGTCACGCTGACCGGCCACGTCGCCAACCACGCGGAAAAGCACGCGGCCGAAGCCGCCGCGCGCCGCGTCAAGGGCGTCAAGGCACTGGCGATCGAGATGACCGTCAAGCTGCCGGCGGCCGATACGCGCCCGGACGCCGACATCGCGATGGCCGCCGAGCGCGGCCTCGAATGGTCGGTGCTCGTGCCGGCCGGCAAGATCAAGCCGATGGTGGAGAACGGCTGGATCACGCTCGACGGCGAGGTCGAGTGGGAGTACCAGCGCCGGGCCGCCGAACGCGCGGTGCGCAACCTCATGGGCGTCACCGGTGTCACGAACGCGGTCAGGATCATCCCCAAGGTGAAGGCGGTCGACGTCGAGAAGCGGCTTCACGATGCACTTTCGCGCCAGGCCACGCGCGAGGCCGATCGCATCCAGGTCAGCGTGGAGGGGTCCGAAGTGCGCCTCAAGGGCAAGGTCCACTCGTGGGCGGAACTCGACGCGGTGCAGGGTGCCGCGTGGTCGGCACCGGGCGTTCGCTCGGTGGTCAACGACCTGACGATCGACTGAGCGCCCCCGGCGTCGACACCCGCCGTTCACGCAGTGTTGCCTTCCGTTTCCCGCCATTGATGGCCCCGTGACGTGCCCCGGCTAGATTGGCATCACGGGACCACTTCCATCAGGAGACTCACATGGCCCACTCATCTGCCGACGGTGCCTTCGAACTGCGCTTCGACGCCCTTTTCGCCGACCGGCGCTCCTACAGCTTCCCCTGCGACGGGATGGGCCGCGTCGACCTCGACGCGCTCAGCGAACGCGGGCGCCTCAACTACTTCTACGCCCGCGCCATGATCGGCGTGGAGGTCGCCTGGCCCGCGGTGCGCTGCCGCGCAGTCTGATGGGCGCCGGCCCATCCGCCCTCGCCCATGGACTCGCTGCCCGCAAGCATGTCGCCGCTCGCCGCAGGCGGGTGGTCCCTGGCCGGGAACTGGACGGCGCGCGGGCTGGGCGACATGCCCGGCACGCTCGACGCGCTCGCCTGCGGCGCCGGTCCGATCGTTCTGGATGGCGCGTCGCTCGCCGCCATCGACAGCGCGGGCGTATGGGTCCTGCACAGCTGGATGCGGCGGCAAGGCGCGACCGCATCGCTGCGCAACTGGCCGCCGCGCATGCAGACGCTGATGAGCCTGGTCGGCGAGCAGCCCGACCGCGCGCTCCCGCAGCCGCCGGGCGCCCCGCCCCTGGCGCGGCTGGGCCGCCATGCCGATGCAGCGGTGCAGGAGGCGCTCGGGCTCCTGCACTTCGTCGGGGAGGCCGCCATGGCCGCGCTGGGGCTGCTCGCGAACCCGCGCCGCATCCGGTGGCGAACGGTGCTGCGCAACATCCAGATCGACGGCTTCGACGCACTGCCCATCATCGGCCTGACCTCGTTCCTGCTCGGCGTGGTGGTGGCCTACCAGGGCGCCGACCAGCTGAGGCACTACGGCGCGAACGTCTTCGTGGTCGACCTGGTCGGCTACGCCATGCTGCGCGAGTTCGCGCCGCTGATCAGCGCGATCATCATCGCGGGCCGTTCCGGCTCCGCCTACGCGGCCCAGATCGGCACCATGGTCGTGACCGAGGAGATCGATGCGATGAAGACCATCGCGATCGATCCGATCGAACTGCTCGTGCTGCCGAAGGTGCTGGCGCTGGCGGTCGCGCTGCCGCTGCTGACCGTGTTCGCGGACGTGACCGGCGTGCTGGGCGGCATGGTGATGGCCAGGTTGCAGCTGGACATCGGATTTCCCGAGTTCATCGACCGCTTCGGCCGCGAGATGCACGGCACCACGCTGCTGGTGGGCATCGGCAAGTCGCTCGTGTTCGCGGTGGTGATCGCGCTGATCGGCTGCTTCCAGGGCTTCCGCACGCGCGGCAGCGCCGACAGCGTGGGCCGGCAGACCACGAAGAGCGTGGTGCAGTCGATCTTCCTGGTGATCGTGGCGGATGCCCTCTTCTCCGTCGCGTTCAACATGCTCGACCTGTAGAGCCGCCCGACCCATGGCGCCGCCGGACACGGTCATCACGATGAACAAGGTCTGCACGCGCTTCGGCCGCCATGCGGTGCACACCGACCTCGACCTGGAGGTGCGCCGCGGCGAGATCCTCGCGATCGCCGGGGGCAGCGGCTCGGGCAAGTCGGTGCTCATGCGTGAAATGATCCTGCTCCAGCGGCAGACCTCCGGGTCGATCCATCTGTTCGGCCACGACACCGCCACCCTCGATGTGCGGCAGGCGCACGCGCTTCGGCTTCGCTGGGGCGTGATGTTCCAGCACGGGGGCCTGTTCAGCGCGCTCAGCGTGCGCGAGAACATCGGCCTGCCGCTGCGCGAGCACAGCCGGCTCGATCGCGCGCTGATCGACCGCATCGCCGAGTGGAAACTGTCCCAGACCGGCCTGCCGCCGGACGCCGGCCTGAAGCGCCCGGGCGAGTTCAGCGGGGGCATGCTCAAGCGCGCGTCGCTGGCACGCGCCCTCGCGCTCGACCCCGAGCTGCTGTTCCTCGACGAGCCCACCTCCGGCCTGGACCCCGACAGCGCCGCCGGGGTGAGCGAACTGATCCTTCGCACGCATGCCCTCTACGGCTTGACGATCGTGATCATCACGCACGACCTCGACCTGCTGTGGCAGGCCTGCGACCGGGTCGCGGTCCTGGGCGAGGGGCGCGTGCTGGCCAGCGGATCGATGCAGGCGCTGTCGCGGCATGAACACCCGATCGTGCGCGGCTATTTCGAAGGCCCGCGTCAACGGCGGGCCGCCGCGTCCGCCGCGCAGGCGCGCGGCGACAGCAAGGAGCCGGCATGGACGACAAGGTGAACTACACGCTGGTGGGCGCGTTCGTGCTGGTGCTGGGCCTCGCGCTTCTGGCCGGCGTGCTGTGGCTCGCCGCCGGCGCGCAGGGCGGCAAGCGCTACGGCACCTACCAGACGATCATGCGCGAATCGGTGTCGGGCCTGAACGTGGACGCCCCGGTGAAGTACCTCGGCGTCGATGTGGGAAAGGTCAAGGAGATCGCGATCGACCCCTCGGATTCGAGCCAGGTGCGCCTGCGCTTCCTCGTCGAGCAGGGAACGCCCATCAGGATCGACACCGAGGCCGTCCTGAGGACGCAGGGGCTCACCGGCATCGCCTACGTCGAACTCGGCGGCGGGCGGCCCGCTTCGCCGCCGCTTCGCGCCGCGAGCGGTGGCGAGATTCCCACCATCCGCTCCAGGCCGTCGCTCAGCACGCGGCTCGAAAGCGTGCTGTCCACGGTGCTGACGAGCGTGGACCGCATGTCGACCAACCTCAACACCACCTTCGACGCCGAGACGCGGGCGGCCCTGAAGCAGATGCTGGCGGACACCGCGACCTTGACCCGCACGCTGGCCGCGCAGCAGGCGGCGCTCGCCAGCGGCATCGCCGACGCGTCGCGCACCGCGCGCAACACCGCCCGCGCCAGCGAGCAGTTGGGCCGGGCGGTCGAGCGGGTCGCGGTCGCCGCCGACTCGGTCGACCGGATGGCGGGCCGGGTCAGCGCCGCGAGCGACCGCGTGGGGCGCGGCGTCGAGGCGGCCGCGGGCAGCGTCCAGGACATCAGTTCCGATGCCGCGCCCGCGCTCGCGCAATTGCTCGGCGAGATGAACCAGCTCGCCGTTTCGCTGCGCCGCCTCAGCGACCAGACCGAGCGCAATCCGAACAGCCTGCTGGTGGGAGCGCCCCCGAGAAAGCCGGGCCCCGGCGAAGGGGCCCGTCCGTGACGCGGGCCGCCCGCCGGCTCGCCTGCGCGGCACTGATCGGCGTGACGGCGTTTGCGGGCGGCTGCGCCAGGGCGCTGCTGCCGGAGCCGGCGGCCGCGCCCGCACTGTTCGCGCTGGCCGGCGACGGCGAGGAAGCCGCGGCGGCGGCCCCGGCCGCGGCCGCGCGCACCTTGATCGTCGAACCTCCACGTGCCGCGCCGGGCTTCGACACTTCGCAGATGGTCTATGTGCGACGCCCTTACGAGATCGAGTTCTTCGCGCATCACCAGTGGGTCGACACCCCGTCGAACATGCTCGCCCCGAAGATGGCGCGCGCCATCGAAGGCACGGGCGCGTTCCATGCCGTCCTGGGCGCGCCCACCTCGGCGACGGGCCAGTACCGGCTGGAATCCGAACTCGTGCGGCTGCAGCAGGATTTCTCGACGACGCCGAGCCATGTGCGGCTCACGCTCCGCGCGGCCCTGATCGATGCCGCGAGCCGCAAGGTCATCGCGAGCCGCGAGTTCGACGCGCGCGTGGATGCGACGGCCGACGATCCCTACGCCGGCGTGGTCGCCGCCCAGCGGGCGGCCGGCCAGGTGCTTTCCGAACTCGCGCGGTTCTGCGCCGCCTCGGTCCGCTAGCCGCGCGGGGTCGGAATGATCGGCTGCTGGTGGGAGTCGACCCCCGCGATCGAAGGTCGTGGCGGCAGGGCCGGAGGCGTCATTCGCCTGCGGCGGCGAGCATGGACGCGCTGGCGCGCAGCATCTCGGCGGTAGGCCCTTGCTCCTCCTGTGCGCGCACGAGCAGTACCGGCACTGGCGCGGTGCGCAGGATGCGCTCGGCACCGCTGCCCAGCATCAGCCGCGCGGCTCCGCGGCGTCCATGCGTGCCCAGCACGATCAGGTCCGCACCCCATTCGCGCGCCTCGGCCGCGACCTTGTCCTGGACCGCGCCGGGAAAGGCGTCGCTCAGACGAGTGTCGGCTTCGATGCCCGCCGCCGACGCCGCCGCCTGCGCCGCATCGAGCACCTTCCGGCCTTCCCCGCGCAGCGAGGCCAGCAGATCGCCCGACAGGCCCGAGTCGCTGCCCAGCGCGAGCGCGAACGAGAGGTCGTCGATCACATGGAACAACCGAAGCTGCCCATGGGTGGATGCCGCGATGCGGATGGCTTCCTCCAGCCCGCGGTTCGAGGGCTCGCTGCCGTCGACGGGGACGAGAATTCGCTGGTACATGGCGTTTCCTTCGGTCGATCAAGGGTCTCCAGTATTGGGGCCGCGGGCGCGATCGCATTGACACAGCGCAAGCGCGCGCGGCGTCGCACTGCGCAACGAGCGCGTCGTTTCTTGCGATAGCGCAACCCCGCCGCGCACCCGGCGCCCGAAGCTCCTGCCTGTCGAATTGCCGGAGTCCTGCCATGCGCACGAAGATCGTGATCGCCCTTCTCGCTCTCGCCCTCGGCACGGCCTCGTCGGCCGCGGGCCTGGATCCGCCCGGCCAACTCAGTCCGGTGTCGACGCCGTCCCAGAAGGCCAGGGACGCCGCGACCCACGCCGCGCAAGCGGCCCAGACCGCGGCGACGAAGGCGGCTGACGCTGCGAAAGCAGCTGCCGAGCAAAGCAAGGTCAACGCCGGAAAGATCTCCAAGGCCCTGGCGGAGGGCCTCCGGCGCGCGGCGCAGAAGGCCGCCGAGGCGGCCCGGCGTTTCGAGGAAAAGGCTTCCGAATCGTCGCAGCTGGCGCTGGACGCCAGCAAGGACGCCACCGACAGAGCGCTCGAAGAAGGGCGCAAGGCGACCCGGGCGACCGAAGAAGCGCTGCGGCGCACGGAAGAAGCCGCCAGGACCATCGCGCAAGCGAGCCAGGACGAGGCGGAGAAAGCCGCCGAGGCCGCGCGCGATGCCCTCCAGGCCGCCGCCGAAGCGACGCGCAAGGCCGCGCAGGCCGCGCGTGACGCCGCGGCAAGAACCGCCGAAGCCGCGCGCGCTTCGTATTCCTCGCGGGCGCCGCGCAAGTGAGGCGCGCATCCTGGCGGCCCGCGCATGGACGCATTCTGGTTGGGGGTCCGCCTGCTGTTGCTGCTCACCGCGGCCAACGGCGCGCCGATCCTGCTCAAGCGCATGCTGGGCGACGGCTGGAGCACGCCGATCGACTTCGGGCGCCGCTTCCCGGATGGCCGGCCATGGCTCGGACCTTCCAAGACCTGGCGCGGACTCGCCGCCGCCGTGGCGGCGTGCACGGTCGTTGCGCCGGTCCTCGGTTTTCCGCCCGACGTGGGCGCGCTGTCCGGCTTGCTGGCGATGACGGGGGACGCACTCTCCAGCTTCATCAAGCGCCGCCTTGGCATCGTGCCGAGCGGACAGTCCTTCGGTATCGATCAGATTCCCGAATCGTTGCTTCCGCTCTTGGCCCTGCAGCACCTTCTGGGTGTGCCCTGGCTCGTGATCGCCGGGGTGGTCCTGGCCTTCCTGCTGCTGGAAACGCCGGTGGCCTGGGCATTCCACCGCCTCGGCCTGCGTGACCGTCCCTACTGATGCCTGCCGACCTGGGGGCCGCGCAGCACATGGATCGTCACTTCGGGCGGGCAGAAGAAGCGCGCGTCGATGATCGAGCAACCGCACCCTACCGAGGTGTAGCCCTGCATGCGCCCCTGGCGCCAGGCGCCCCGGGCCAGACGGCGTGGCGCTGGCGTATCCGTCAGCAGGGGAATGCCGCCGGGCAGGCAGATCTGCCCGCCGTGCGTATGGCCGCTCAGCATCAGATCGAAGCCGTGCGCCGCCGCGTGGCGATAGGGCTCCGGCGTATGTGAGAGAAGGATCGCGCATGCATCAACCGGCACCCCGGCCGCCGCCCGGGCGATGTCGTGGGTGCGGAAGTAATGGGCATCGTCGATGCCGGCAATGTGCAATCGCATCTCGCCTCGGTGCAGCGCCGCGCACTCGTTCATCAGCACGCGGACCCCGAGGCGTTCGAGGCCATCGACCAGATCGATGCCGTCGTGGTTGCCCAGCACCGCGAACGCCGGCTGCGGCAGCACCGGAACGAGCCGCGCCAGCGCCGAGATCGCCGGCGCGCATGAGCCTTCGATGCCGAAGCGATAGTCGCCCGTGAGCACGCAGGCGTCGCATTCAAGGCCGCGCACCGCCGCCAACAGCGCCTCGACGTGGTGCCGTCCTGCGTCCAGGTGCAGGTCGCTCAGATGCAGGAGCCTGCAGCCTTCGAAGACGCCCGGCAGGTGCTCCAGACACACCTCGTTGCGATGGACCCGGATCCGGCGCGCATTGTTGCGCCCTCGCGCACGAAGACCGGCCGCGGCAAGTGCGCGATGAATGAGCCGGCCTGCGGAAGGAAGATGCTCCGGCCGCAGGAAATCTTCCACGTGCCGGTAGTGATGGCTGTCCTGCTCCGCCTCCATGGCGAGCCGCTGGCGCAGCGCGCCCTCGCCCATCCGGCCGGCGAGGGCGGTCATATCGAGGGGGGACATGGAACGCGCTTTGCCATCAGGGAGTTGTCCTGCAATCGACCCGGATGGACATTCTGCTGATTCCCGCCAATGACCCTGCCGGACATTGCCGTGCTCTCGATCGTCGCACCAGGAGCGGAAGACGATGGCGCAACCCGGCGCGAGGCGGCTTGACCTGACGCAAATCGCGACGCGGGCACCCCGGCCCCGCCCGCACGCATGAGCCCACTGCCGGGGCGCGGCCCCGGTCCTTGCGCGGCGGCCGCGGGCGCTGGCGCAGCCCGCCGTGGGGGCACTGCGCCGGGCCCCGGCGCGATCTCGCCCTGGGCCGGTAAAATGTTGCGCCCATGTCTCAGACCACCCAGCTCTCCCAGGATGGCCTTCGCTACGTCAAGAAAGCGTCGGGAACCATCATCACCACCCCCCGCGCCGAATCGATGATGTCGTGCTTCAAGTGCGGCAAGTTCGTGCTGCGCACGGGCATGACCACGCGCCGCATCCTCGGCAAGAACCACCTCGTCTGCGCGCCGAAGTGCCCCTGAAGGGCTCGGCCGTATCCCTCCGGGGCCGCGCCGCGTCCGCCCTGACCGGCTTCGAGCCGCGCCTGCATGCCGTCTGCCCTTCCCCCGCCGCCCGCCGCTGCTGAGGCGCCCTTCTCCCTGCGGCGCATCGCCGTCCCCGCGTTCGGTCCGTCGCTGCTGTTCGGCCTCGGCGAAGGGGCCATCCTGCCGATCGTTCCGCTGACCGCGCGCGATCTCGGCGCGTCGGTGCCCACGGCCGCCCTGGTGGTCGCGCTGATCAGCATCGGCTCGCTGCTCAACAACATTCCCGCCTCGCTGATCACGATGCGCTGGGGCGAGCGCTGGGCCATCGTCGCGGCCGGCATCTGGAGCGCGCTGGGCATGCTGCTGTGCCTGGGCACGTCGAACCTGCTCCTCTTCGCGGCGGGGTGCTTCATGGTGGGCATGTCGCAGGCGGTCTACAACCTGGCGCGGCAGAGCTACCTGACCGAAGTGGTGCCCATCGCCTACCGCGCACGCGCGCTCTCGACGCTGGGCGGCGTCATGCGCATCGGCATGTTCGCGGGGCCCTTCCTGGCGGCCGGCGCGGTGCATGCGTTCGGGCTCCCGGCGGCCTACGTGGTGGGCATCGCGGCGGTCGTGGCGGCCGCTGCCGTGGGCGCGCGCATTCCGGACCTGGAGGCGCCGCCGCTGCCGCCAGGGCACGCGGCGCCGGAAGCGGTCACGATGCTCTCGACACTGCGAGACCACCGGCGCGTGTTCCTCACATTGGGCCTGGGCGTGCTGCTGGTCAGCGCGGTGCGAGCCTCGCGGCAGGCCGTGATCCCGCTGTGGGCCGAGCACCTGGCGCTGGCGCCGGCGGCGGCTTCCTTGATCTACGGCCTCTCGGGCGGCATCGACATGCTGGTGTTCTATCCCGCCGGCCGGGTGATGGACCACATGGGCCGCCGCTGGGTCGCGGTGCCATCGATGCTGATCATGGGCGCCGCGTTGCTGCTGATGCCGCTCACCTCGGGCTTCGGCACGCTGCTGCTGGCGGCGCTGGCGATCGGGTTCGGCAACGGCATCGGTTCGGGGATGAACATGACGCTGGGCGCGGACCATGCCCCGCGGCATGGCCGGGCGCATTTCCTGGGCGTGTGGCGGCTCATGTCCGACATCGGGTCTTCATGCGGGCCGGCCTTGCTCTCCTTCCTGGCCGGCAGCCTGTCGCTGGCCGCGGGCATCGCCGTCACCGGCGTGCTGGCCTTCGGCGCCGCCGGTGTGCTGGCGCGCTGGATTCCCAGGCGCGGCCAAGGCCCGCAGCGCACACCGGCGCAGGCGCGCTCATCCAAGGCCTCGTGAGCGGGCCGCTCAGCCCACGCGCCGGTCGTGCCCGGCCCAATACGGCTCGCGAACGAGCTTGCGCGAGAGCTTGCCGTTCGGATTGCGCGGCAGCTCGGCCACGAAGTCCACCGAGCGCGGTTTCTTGAAGTCGGCCAGCAGCTCGCGGCAGTGCCGCACGAGTTCGGCTTCGTGCGCCGCGTGGCCCGGCCGCAGCACGACCACCGCCTTCACGGCCTCGCCCCAGGTTTCGTCCGGCACGCCCACCACGCAGGCCTCGTAGACCGCGGGATGGCTGTACAGCGCCTGCTCGACCTCCGTCGGGTAGACGTTGAAGCCGCCGGAGATGATCATGTCCTTGCTGCGGTCGACGATGTAGATGTAGCCCTCGCGGTCCACGCGCGCGAGGTCGCCGGTGCGCAGCCATCCGCCGGCATCGAACGCAGCCTGCGTGAGTTCGGGCTCGCGCCAGTAGCCCGCGAAGACGTCGGGCCCGCGCACCACGATCTCGCCGATCTCGTCGCCCTGCACGGGCTCGCCGGCGTCGTTCACCACGCGGATCTCGGACTCGCCGATCGGCCGTCCGCACGAGGCGAGGATCTCCGGCCTTTCGCGCAGGGCGCGCGCATGGTCGTCGGTCGACAGCAGGATCAGCCCGCCCGTGGTCTCGCCGCCGCCATAGCCCTGCGAGAGCACCGGGCCGAGCGCGGACCACGCCTCGCGGATGCGCGCCGGCGCCATCGGTGCGCCGCCGTAGGCGATCTGCTTGAGGCTGCGCAGGTCATGGCGCGCGATGCCCGGGTGCGTGGCGAGCCGGTTCAGCATGGTGGGCACCATGAAGGTGTAGGTCACGCGCCAGCGCTCGACGGCCGCCAGCAGCGCTTCAGGATCGAAGCGCTCCTGGATCAGGATGGCGCCGCCCTGGTACAGGAAGGGCTGGATGAACATCCCGCTCGCATGCGTGAGCGGCCCGCTCAGCAGCAGCACGTCGCCGGGCGCGGCGCGCATCCGGTGCATGGACACCTTGCGCAGGTGCGACATGCGGTTGCCCACCGTCTGCATCGCCGCCTTCAGCTTGCCGGTGGAGCCCGAGGTGTAGTGCAGCACGGCGAGATCGTCGGGCTGCATCGGGACGTCCGGATTGGTGTCGGCGGCGCGCTCCAGCAACGGCTCGTACGCATGCCAGCCCGCCATCGCCGTGCCGACGGCGACGAAGTGCTCGACGCCGCCGAGCCGGCCCGGCTTGCCCCGCAGGTCTTGCACGGCGGCGGTGTGCGAGTCGCCGACGATGAACACCTTGGGGTCGCCGTTGGCGATGACGTCCAGCACCTCCGCGGGCGCCAGCCGCGCGTTGAGCGGCACCCGCACCAGGCCCGCCTTGTAGAGCGCGCACTCGATCTCGACGATCGCGGGACGGTTGGACATCTGGAAGGCCACCCGGTCGCCCTTGCGCAGGCCGAGGCCGAGCAGCGCATTGGCCAGCCGGTTGGAGCGTTCCTCGAGCTGGCGGAAGGTCATCACGCGGTCCTCGAAGATGACCGCGGGCTGGTCGGGAAAATAGATGGCGTTGCGGCTGATGAAGCGACCCTGGTTCACTCGTGTCTCCTGGTTGGTGGCGGCAATGCTAGGAGGCCGTGCGGCACGCCCCGATAAGCAAAGCCGGCTTTCCCATGACGGCGCGTTATCGAGCGCTCGATTCCGCAGCGTTATCGATTTGCGGACAAGCGCTATCGAGCTGGCGGCGCCCGTGGCTCACACTGGCACCGACATTCCACAAGGAGACAACACAAGATGACCGCAACGATCCGCCGCCGCGCGTGGATGCTCGGCCTGATGGCCACCGCCGGTGCCTGGCCGCTCGCATCGCGTGCCGCGCCCGGCTTTCCCTCGGGTCCCGTGACGCTCGTGGTGCCGTTTTCCGCCGGCGGGCAGTTCGATGCCGTCGCCCGCCTGGTGGCCAAGGCCATGTCGGCCGACCTGGGGCAGCCCGTCATCATCGACAACGTCGGCGGCGCCGGCGGCAACATCGCCGGCAGCCGCGTCGCGCGGGCCCGTCCGGACGGGCAGACGCTGCTCATGTACGGCGGCAACCTGGCGGTGGCCCGCAGCCTCTACAAGCGGCTCGACTACGACCCCATCGAGGACTTCGCGCCGCTGTCCTGCGTGAGCATCGCGCCGCACGTGATCATGGCGTCGCGCGCCTCGGGCATCACGAGCCTGGCGCAGCTGAAGGAGCAGAGCCAGCGCAGCCGGCTGTCCTATGGATCGCCCGGCGTCGGAACCTCGATGCACCTGGCCATGGAGCTGGTCAAGGACCGCTTCGGCCTCGACGTGCTGCACGTGCCCTACAAGGGCGGCTCGAACGTGATGACCGACCTGATCGGCGGACAGATCGACCTGGGCATCATCGCCGTCGGTCCGGCGCTCTCCTTCATCCGCGACGGCAAGGTGGTCCCGCTGGCCGTGACGAGCCGCAAGCGCTCCCCTGCGCTGCCGCAGGTGCCGAGCGTCGCGGAGCTGGGGCAGCCCGATATCGACGCCGGCAGCTGGTCGGGCCTCGTCGCGCCGCGCAAGACGCCGCCCGAGGTCGTGGCGCGGCTCAACGCGTCGATCCGCACCGCGCTGGCCGCCCCGGAAGTGCGCAAGCTGTTCGACAGCGAGGGCTTCGTGGCGATCCCGAACAGCCCCGCCGAGATGGAGCAGACCATCCGGGCCGAGGCGCAGCGCTACGCGCCGCTCATCGCCAGGCTCAACCTGGCCACCTGAGCCTCAGGCCGCCTTCGCGGGCGGCCGGGCGCGTTCCTGGAGCAGTTCGATGAACCGCAGCACCAGCGGCGACAGGTACGCGCCGCGTCGGGTCACCACGCCGATGCGGCGCTGCCAGACGGCCTCGGCGATCGGCAGCGGCACCAGCCCGCGGCCCGCCGGCGAGCGCAGCGAGAAGCGGCTCATCACGCCCAGCAGGTCGCTCGCGCGCAGCACGGAGCTCGAGAGGGTGACGGAGTTGTCCAGGCGCAGCACCACCTGCGGCGGCGCCATGCCGCGTTCGGCGAGGCGGTCTTCGATCCGGCGCCGCGCGAGCACCTCCGGACCGGGCAGCGCCCAGCCGGCATCGGCGACGTCTTCGAGCCGCAGGCGCGCGCGTTCGAGCAAGGGGTGGCCTTCGCGCACGACGACGCAGAGGTCGTCATCGAACAGGGGAAGCTGCTCCAGCTCGTCCGGCGGCGTTTCGTGCAGGGCGTTCACCGACAGGTCGAGCTCCCCCTGCTTCAGCAGCCCGAAGAGCGTGTCGTTCAGGCTCACCGTCAGGCGAGCCTTTGCGCCGGGCCGCTGGCGGTGCAGCTCCGCGAAGGTCTCGCCCACGAGGCCGTCGGCAAAGATCGGCGACGTCCCGATGCGGATGGTGCCGATCGCGCCGAGGTGCAGCTCGCCAGCCTCCTGGATCGCATCGTCGAGCCCCATGCACAGCAGGCGCGCCCTGTCGAAGAAGACGCTGCCGACGCTCGTGAGCGTCATGCCCTTGGGACTGCGCTCGAAGAGCTGCAGGCCCAGGCCGCTCTCCAGCCGCTGCACGCCCTTGGTGAGCGCGGGCTGGGTCACGCCCAGGCGCTGTGCCGCGCGGCCGACGTGGCGCTCTTCGGCCACGGCCACGAAGTAGCGCAGATCCTCCAGTCTCATTGCCTATCCGCCAGAAAGTTCCAGACCATGCACATGCCATCCACCTCCCCGCCCGCCGGCATCGACGCCACGCGCGTCGCCTTGCGACAGTACCTGCAAGAGGAGCTGCTGCCGCTGGAAAAGCGGCTCGGCCTCAGCTACGAGGACAAGTTCCCGCGAGAGCTTATCCGATCGGTCTGGCGCCGCTGCAGGGCGCTCGGCTTCTACGGCATCCATCTGCCGAAGGCGCTCGGCGGCCAGGGCCTCTCGCTCGCGCAGCTGTGCCTGCTCAAGGACGACGTGGCCGCGTCCGGCGCGATCCTGTTCCCGCATGTCCTGGGCGACTGGGGCGGCCCCTCGCGCATCGGCTCGCTGGTGCGCTACGCCACGCCGGACCAGGTGGCGCGCTTCGTCACGCCCGTGATCGAGGGCGACATGGGCATCTGCTTCGCGATGACAGAGCCGCACAGCGGTTCGGATGCGGCCAGCATCCGGACGCGCGCCGAGCGCGACGGCGACCACTTCGTCATCACCGGTCACAAGCACTACATCACCGCCTCGACCTTCTCGGACGTGGCGATCACGATGTGCGTGACCGATCCGGAAGCGGGCGACAAGGGCATCTCGGCGATCTTCGTTCCGCTCGATGCGCCGGGCGTGCGGATGAGCGACGACTGCGTGCCGATGACGCAGCAGGACGTGGACGCCGACATCTTCTTCGACCGCGTGCGCGTGCCCGCCACCAACCTGATCGGCCCCGAGGGCGAGGGCTTCCGCATCGCCATGGACCGCATCAGCGTCAACCGCCTGTTGCACTGCCCCACCATGATCGGCCTGGCGCGGCAGGCGCTGAACCATTCGATCGCCTACGCGCACCGGCGCCAGCAGTTCGGCGGCCCCATCAGCCGCTTCCAGGCCATCCAGCACATGATCGCCGACATGGCGACGGCGCTCTATGCCTGCGAGCAGATGGTGCTGGCGACGGCGGCGCGCGCCGACCGCGGCGAGGAGATCCGCACGGAAGCCTCGATGTGCAAGCTGTTCGTGTCCGAGCGCTGCTTCGAGATCGCCGACAAGGCGGTGCAGATCCACGGCAACGTGGGCGTGACGCACAACCACCCGGTGGAGTTCATCTTCCGCCGCCTTCGCATGTACCGGATCGTGACCGGCACCAGCGAGATCCAGCGCAACACCGTGGCCAAGGGCGTGCTCGCGCGGCAAGCCGCTTGAGGGCCGCGCGCCTTCGATCCCGCTCCCCTGGAAATCGCCGCCGCTCTCTATACTGCCTGGGACCCGGGGCGCTTCGCACCCCGATGGAATCGACGCGATGACCACGCTTGCGACCTCGAGCCCGGACCACAAGCTCAGCCTTGGCACCGTGATGCTTTCCGCCTTGGGCGTGGTGTTCGGCGACATCGGCACGTCGCCGCTCTACGCCTTCAAGGAAACGATCAACCCCGAGCACGGCATCGGCCTGTCTCCCGAAGTGGTGCTCGGCCTGCTCTCGCTCATCGTCTGGGGCCTGATCTTCGTCGTCACGCTGAAGTACGTCGTGTTCGTGCTGCGCGCGGACAACGACGGCGAAGGCGGCATCCTGAGCCTGCAGGCGCTGGCACGCCAGGCCCTGGGCAACATGAAGGCCGCCCGGCCGTGGTGGGCCGCAGTCGGCGTCCTGGGCCTGATCGGCGGCGCCATGTTCTACGGCGACAGCCTGATCACGCCGGCCATCTCGGTGCTGTCGGCCGTCGAGGGCCTGGAGGTGCAGGCCCCGGCGCTGCAGCCGGCCGTGCTGCCCGTCACCGTCACGATCCTCGTGGCGCTCTTCTGGATCCAGCGCCGGGGCACGCATGTCGTGGGGCGGATCTTCGGTCCGGTGATGCTGCTGTGGTTCGTCGTGCTCGCGCTGGGCGGGCTGGCGCAGATCGCGCGCGAGCCGCAGGTGGTGCAGGCGCTCGATCCGCGACACGCGCTGCGCTTCCTGTTCACGCACCGGTACCAGGCGCTCCCGGTGCTCGGCGCCGTCTTCCTGGCGTTCACCGGCGGCGAGGCGCTCTATGCCGACATGGGTCACTTCGGCGCGCGGCCGATCCGCCTTGCGTGGCTGTTCATCGCCCTGCCCGCGCTCGTGCTCAACTACTTCGGCCAGGGCGCCCTGGTGCTGGCGGACCCCGCGGCGGCCGACAACCCCTTCTTCCGGCTGTACCCACCCTGGAGCGTCATGCCCATGATCGTCCTGGCCGCGCTGGCGACCGTGATCGCCTCGCAGGCGGTCATCTCGGGCGCCTTCTCGATCACCGCGCAGGCCATGCGCCTGGGCTACCTGCCGCGCATGCGCATCGTGCAGACCTCCGGCGAGGCCATCGGGCAGATCTACGTGCCGACGGTCAACTGGCTGCTGATGACGGGCGTCATCCTGATCGTGCTGGGCTTTCGTTCGTCGAGCGCGCTGTCCGCGGCCTATGGCATCGCGGTGTCGGTGACCATGGTCACGACCACGCTGCTGGCCGGCATCGTGGCCTTCGGCCTGTGGAAGTGGAACCGCACGGCGATCGTGGTGGGCGTGGCCGCCTTCGCGGCGGTGGACCTGGGCTTCGTGGCCGCCAACTCCTTCAAGGTCCTGGAAGGCGGCTGGCTCACGCTCGGGGTGGCGGCCGTCGTCATGGTGATCTTCACCACCTGGTCCAAGGGACGCGAACTCGGCCTGGCAGTGGCCGCGGCCGAGCGCCTGCCGCTCGACAGCTTCATCGAGTCCCTGGCGCTCCACATGCCGCACCGCGTCAGGGGCACGGCGGTGTTCCCCAATGCGGACGTCGAATCCGCGCCCTTCGCGCTGCTGCACAACCTCAAGCACAACCAGGTGCTGCACGACCGGGTGGTGGTGGTCAAGGTCGAGTCCTGCGACACGCCGCGCGTGGACGCGCGCCAGCGCATCGAGGCCCATGAGTGCGGCCACGGCATCTGGACGATGGTGGCGCGCCACGGCTTCATGGAGCGGCCCGACCTGCCCGAGTACATGCGCATCTTTGCCTACCAGAACGCGCTGGCGGTCGAGGCCATGACGACGTCCTACTTCGTCACGCGGGCCTCCGTCAGCCCAGGACACATGCCGCGCATGAATCCGCTGCGACAGGCGCTCTTCGCCTGGCTGCAGCGCAACGCGGGACGGGCGTCCGACTACTTCCAGTTGCCGGACAACCGCGTGGTGGAGATGGGACAGCGCACCGGGTAGCGCGTGGTGGGTGGCCGGGTCAGCCCATCTCGTAGCGCTTCTCGAGTTCCTCGATCGCGCCGAAGCCGATCAGGGACTTGAACTCGGCCATGCTCGTCTGCGGCAAGGGCAAGGCCCGCGCGTGCTTGTCGGCCGCCAGGCGCTTCAGGCTGGTCTGCAGCGCGGCCGTGATGGTCATCAGCGGGACGAGCGGGAACACGGCCAGCCCGGCCACGGACTCGATCTGCGCCTTGTCCAGGTCCTTCTCGAGCCAGCCCAGGATCTGCAGCGAGAGCGGCCGCCCGCACGCCTCGCGCAGGCGCTGCAGGTCCTCGAAGCGCGTGACGGTGCGCGAGATCGGCTGAACCAGGTCCGCGCCCGCTTCGGCGAACGCGCGACCGCGCTCGATCGTTTCCTCCAGCGTCGGCGCATCGGTGCGCGCGATGATGAGGAAGTCCGGGTTCGTGCGTGCATCGACCGCGGCGCGGATCTTCTGCTGCGCCGTCTTCAGGGGCAGCACGTCGACACTGGTGGCCGCGGCCGGGCAGCGCTTGGGCACCACCTGGTCCTCGAAGACGATGCCCTGCACCCCGGCGCGCTCGAACTCGCGCACGGTCCGCATCACGTTGATCACGTTGCCGTAGCCCGTGTCGCCATCGGCGATCACCGGCGCCTTCACGGCCGAGGTGATGTGGCGGACCACGCCGAGGTTCTCGGTCATCGTGTAGAGCTCGACATCGGGCTGGCCCAGGTGGGAAGCCGACACGCCGAAGCCGGTGGTGAACACCGCATCGAAGCCGGCGCGCTCGATCAGCAGCGCCGACAGCGCGTCATAGGCGCCGGCGGACCAGATGGTGCGGCCCGATTTGAGGATCTGGCGAAGCGTGGAAGTCGTGGACATCGTGTTCCTTTCTTGCGGTGGGAGTCAGGCCGCGGCCGCGGCGCGTGATTTCAGGTAGCCGGTCAATCCGCCGAACGCCAGCATCTGGCTGTCGGCACGCGACAAGGGCTCGAAGGCCAGCCGCCGCCCGGTGCGATGGTTGAGCACCGTGGCGCTGTCCCAGTCGACGCTCAGTTCGTCCCAGCGCTGCACTTCCTGGAGGATTCCCGGCACGGCGAGCAGCGGGAAGCCCATGCTGATCTCCCCGCGCCAGAAGCCCGGCGAGAACGACTCGGCGAGCAGCGCGCGAATGCCCAGGTGGCGCATCGCGCGCATCGGCGGATAGTGCGGATGGCCATAGCCGAAGTTGACGCCTCCGACGAGCAGGTCGCCGGCTTTCACCGACTTCGGGAAGTCCGGGTCGTAGGACTGCATCGCCACCGCGGCGAGTTCGTCGATGTCGGTGATCTTGATGTTCTTCACGCCGACGATCTGGTCGACGTCGAAGTCGTTCTCGGTGAAGACCCACGCGGCACGGCCATGCAAAAGAGGAAGTGACATGGCGTTCCTGCTACAGGTAGGGGCGCGGATCGGCGATCCGCCCTTCGATCGCGGACGCGGCCACCGCGGCCGCGTTGCACAGGTAGATCTCCGAGTCGGGGCTGCCCATGCGGCCCGGCACGTTGAGGGTGCCCGTGGACACGGCGCGCTGCCCGGCGGTCATCGTGGCGATCCGGCCGAAGCAGTAGTCGCACGAGGGCGAGCTCACGAACGCGCCCGCTTCCACGAACACCTGGATCAGCCCTTCGCTGGCCGCCTGTGCCATGAGCGCCTGCGAAGTCGGCACCACGTGCAGCGAGAACCCCGGCGCGACGTGGCGGCCGCGCAGCACCTCGGCCGCGATCCGCAGGTCCTCCATGCGCCCGCTCGCGCAGGAGCCGAGGTAGCCGGCATGCACCTCGACCCCGATCACCTCGCGCAGGTCGCGCGTGTTCGCGGGGCTCGGCGGAATGACGACGATCGGCTCCAGGTCGGATACGTCCACGTCGACCACGCGGTCGTACACCGCATCGGGGTCGCTCGCGACGGGCTCGAGCTCGATCCGGGCGCGGCCGCGCGCATAGTCGATCGCCTTGGCATCGGGATTGACGATGGCCGTGGTGGCGCCGATGAACATGGCCTGGCCGCACATGGTCTGGCGCCCTTCGATGCTCATCGCGTCGATCACGGGCCCGCCGAGTTCGAGCACCTTGAACGCGCACGAGGATGGCCCCATCACGCGCACCAGGTGGTGGAACACGTCCCGCGCCATGACACCCGGACGCAGGCTGCCGTGGATGTTCACCCGCACGGTGGGCGGCACCTTGAGCGACACCGTGTCGTTGACGAACGCCTCCAGCAGGTTGCGGCGCAGCCCGATGCCCAGCGTGCCCAGCGCACCGAGCTGGCTGATGTGGCCGTCGAAGTGAACCGCGAAGGCGCCCGGCGTGCCATAGCCGAGCTCGGCCGACACCTGGTGGCCGATGCCCTTGCGCTCATGCACCTCGACCCCCTGCTGCGCGCCCCACTGCCGCGTCTGGATGTGCAGCTCTTCCTCCTTGGGCGTGGCCACCGGCACCATGTGATCGATGAACAGCGCGAAGCGCTCGGGCTGCTTGACGCGCTCGATGCCGAAGTCCTCGCGCATCTGCTTGAAGATCACGTCGGTGTAGCCGGGGAAGTCGTAGGCGATGACGAAGTCCGGCTTGGCCAGAACCTCGTCACCGGCGCGCACGGCCTCCCGGCCGCCCACGCGCGCCAGGATCTTCTCGGTGATCGTGTATCCCAATGCCGGCTCCTTTCATCCACCTTGTGGATGTGATGGCCCTCATCACACGTGTGAGCAGCCTGGAGTCATTGTGAGGAGCGGTGCAGCCCGCCGCAAGGCGCTGGAGCGGCTCTCAATCCAACATGTGAATGGTGCATTCGCGATCAGGACCTGCCGGCCGACTGCTTCGCCAGCTCGGCCGAGATCTCGCCGCACTGCTTGAGCAGCAGGCTCGCCAGCGTGGGGGCGCGGTCCACGTTCATGCGCGAGGAGATCGCGCTGATGCTGAGTGCCGCGACGGGCTCGCCCGAGGGGCCCGCGATCGCGACGCCCACGGCCGTCATGCCTTGCGTGGCCTTGTTGGCCACCCAGGACCAGCCGCGTTCGCGCGTGCGTGCCAGGGCATCGGCCAGGTAGGCCAGGTCGATGCCGCCATACGCCGGATACCGAGGCGCGTTGGCGCGCACGATCTCTTCAGCGTGATCGGGCGCCATGGCCGCGAGGATTGCCAGACCGCCCGCGCCGACGCCCAGCGGCCGGCGGATGCCCACGTGGAGTGGGATCGCCTTGATGGGAAAGGCGCCCTCTTCGGCGGCCGTGCAGGTCGCTTCGGCGCCGCGCCTCTCGCTCAGGTAGACGGTGTCCTGCGTTTCTTCGGCGAGCCATTGCATCGCCTGATGGCACGCCTGCGGCAGCGCGTAATTGCTGCGCGCGACCAGGCCCAGCTCATGGATGACCGGTCCGACGAAGTACTTGCGCAGTCGCTCGTCGCGCACGACGACGCCCTCGCGATGCAATGCGGCGAGCATGCGCGAGACGGTCGCCTGCGGAAGCGCCGACATCGCCACGATGTCGGCCACCCGCATCCCGCGACGGCCGCCCGACGCGATGGCGCGCAGCACCAGCATGGCGCGGGTGATGGCCTGCGTCCCGGCGACCTGATCTGTTAGTTCATCCATATCGTGGATGCCATGAGCCCCTGTTGGCTTGCATTGTGACATGGCGACCAACAGAATCCCTTCAGATCGCGAGAGTCGACATCCAGATGATGGATGTACGCAACCCGTTCACGACGAGGCCGGGAGACGGCCATGGAGACAAAGGAGCAAGCATGAAGAAGTGGAACGCACGCATCATGGCCTCGGCTTGTATGGCAGCGGGACTCGCGCTGGCGATGTCCTCCGCGGCGGCACAAGGGCTCGCACCCGGCGAATACAAGGTGGGCTTCATCACCGAGAACACCGGGCCGCTGGCCGCCGCCGGCCTGTCGTACTGGAACGGGGCCCAGCTCGCCGCCGAGGAAGTGAAGAGCTCGAAGTACATGGGCGAGGGAACCTCGATCGTGCTCGAACCCAAGGAAAGCGGCAGCGATGCGGCCCGCGCGATCCAGAACATGAACCAGTTCATCGCCGATCGATCGGTGATCGCCACGAGCTGCTGCATCCTCTCGCCGGTCGCGGGCTCGCTCAAGCCCATCGTGGCGCAGGGCAAGATGCCGCTGGTGATCTATGGCGCCACCGCGGCGGGCCTGCCGCAGCCGCCCTGGGTCTACAGCATGACGATCCTTCCCAGTCCGAAGGAAGTGGCGACCGCCACCGCGGTGGTCGACGCGCTCGCGCCCAAGACGGCGGCCTACATCGTGGCCGACGACAACGAGGCCTTCAAGGGCCGCATGGCGGCGGTGCGGCAGGCCGTCGAGGCCAAGGGCGTGACGACCGCCGGCGTGGTCAACGTGCTGACCAAGGACACCGACTTCACCGCCGCCGCCACGCAGGCCATGGGCATGAAGACCGACATGATCCTGGTCTACGCGACGCAGGGCGCCGCCGCCGGCGCCATCATGGCCCTGCGCGACCGCGGCTACACGAAGACCATCGTCGGCAACGACGTGCTGTCGCCCGTGGCGGTGTTCAAGAAGATGGGGCCGGCCGTCGTCGGCGTGCCGTTCCCGGTGGGCTTCTCCGACACCGTGGCGGACGCGCCCGAAGCCAAGGCCTTCATCGCGGCCTACCAGGCCAAGTTCCAGACCACGCCCGACATCTACTCGGCGCAGGGCTACCAGGCCGTCTGGCTGCTGGCCCAGGCGCTCAAGTCCATTCCCGGCAAGCCCACGCGCGAATCGCTGGGCACGGCGCTGTCGAAAGTCACGAAGCTCGACCATCAGGTGTATGGCGGCGAAGAGATGAAGAACGGGCAGGCGGAGACCAACGGGACCTTGATCGTGATGTGGTCGCCCGACGGCAAGCTGGTCCGCTGGGCGCCTGCCAAGTAGCCAAGGGCGCGAGATGGATCTCTTCCTCGAACAGCTCGTCAACGGCTGCGCGCTGGGCTCGCTCTATGCGCTGTTCGCCCTGGGCTTCGGCCTGGTCTTCTCGACGCTCGGCATCCTGAACGCGGCGCATGGGTGCTACGCCAGCTGGGCCGCCATTGCGGCGCTCACGGCGGTCGAGCAGTTCAAGCTCCCGTTTCTCGTCGCCTTGCCGATCGGCATTCTCGCGGGCGGCCTGCTCGCGCTCCTGGTCGATCAGGTGGCGTTCCAGCCGCTGCGCCGGCGCGGCCACCAGATGCTGGGCGCGCTGATCACGAGCATCGCCTTCTGGATCATCCTGGACAACCTCGCCGGCGCCGCCACCGGGCAGCAGAGCCTGAGCTTTCCGCGCGGCAGCTATCCGGGCACGATGTTCCGGGTCGGCGAGATCCCCCTGCCCGCCATGCAGCTCATCACCATCGGCGCCATGGTGGCGGTCACCGTGGGGCTGCACCTGCTGATCCGCCGCAGCCGCTTCGGCGCGGCCATGCGCGCGGTGGGCTGGAACCAGACCGCGGCCGCGCTCGGCGGCGTGAATCCGCGCTACGTCGTGATCGTCACGGCCTTCCTGGCCGGCGCCACCTCGGGCTTCGCGGGCGTGCTGGGCGGCGTCACCACGCAGAACGTGTCGTTCACGCTCGGCGAAGGCCTGCTGCTCAAGGGCTTCGCGGCCGTGGTGGTGGGCGGCTACGACGACGTGCGCGGCACCGCGATCGCCGGCGTGGGGCTGGGCATCCTCGAAGTGATGACCGCGCAGTACCTGTCCTCGGGGCTGCGCGACGGCATCACCTACGCGCTGCTCCTGGCCTTCCTGCTGCTGCGGCCCAACGGCCTGTTCGGAAGCGTCGGCTACTCGAGGGCCTGAGGCCATGCAGGACATCCTGGACTACCTCTCGGGCTACCAGAGCACGCTGGCCTTCGCGATCGTCAACGCGTTCTTCGCACTGAGCACCTATGCGGTGCTGTCCACCGGCATCCTCAGCTTCGCGACGGTGACCTATGCCGCCGCGGGCGGATTCCTGGGTGCGCGGCTGGTGCTCTCGACCGGCATCGATCCCCTGCTCGCCCTGCCGGCCGCCGCCCTGGCGGGCACGGCGCTGGCCTACCTCGTCGCCTCGATCTTCCTGCGGCTGCAGAGCCACTGGATGGCGCTGGCCAGCCTGGCGCTGATCCTGATCACGCGCGTGGTGGTGGTGAACGCGCCGAAGCTCACCGGCGGAGTCAACGGCCTGAGCGTGCCGTTCACGGCGCCGCTGGTCGTGCTGGGCGTCATCCTGGTGATCGCGATGGTGGTCTTCCATCGGCTCTCGGTCTCGTGGTGGGGCATCGCGGCCCGCGCGGTGCGCGAGGACCCGGCGGTGGCCTCCAGCCTGGGGATTGCGCCGCGGCGCATCCAGATGATCGCCTTCCTGATCTCGGGGGCCATCGGCGGACTGGGCGGCATGCTGCTCGCGATGGTGCTGCAGTTCGTTTCGCCCGACACCTACTTCGTGAACATCGCGTTCACGATGATCGCCTCCGTGGTGCTCGGCGGTTCCTACCACTGGGTGGGCGCGATCATCGGCGCGGCGGTGTTCACCGCGCTGCCCGTCCTCACGCAGGCGGTGGTGCCCAGCGTGCAGGAAGTGGCCAACGGGATCGTGCTGCTCCTGATCATGATCTTCCTGCCGCGCGGCCTGGTGGACCCGCGCGCGATCCTGCTGCGGCGGTCGGCGCGGCGCGAAGCGGGGAACGCCCGGTGAAGAAGCCGAACCTGGTCATGGCGCCTTCCCAGCCCCTGCTCGAACTCGAGGCCGTCAGCAAGCACTTCGGCGGTGTGGCGGCGGTCTCCGGCATGGCGCTCAACGTCCAGCCGCGCACGGTCGCCGGCCTCATGGGGCCGAACGGCGCGGGCAAGACCACGCTGATCAACCTGATCACCGGGCTGCTGCTCGCCGACAGCGGCACGATCCGCATCGCCGGCACCGACATCCGCGGCCTGCCCGCGCACGTGACGGCGGCGCATGGCATTGCGCGCACCTACCAGAACGTGCGCCTCTTCTCCGGCATGACGGTGCTCGAACAGGTCATGGCCGGCTGCTACATGCGGCGCGGGACCTCGCTCTGGGCGTCCTTCCTCGGCCTGCCGAAGGCGCGCGCGCAGCGCCGCGAGACCGAGGCCCATGCGCGCGAGCTGCTCGATCGCGTCCACATGGGCCACCGCGCGGACGTGCTGGCCGAGACGCTCTCGTACGGCGAGCAGCGCCGCGTGGAGATCGCCCGCGCGCTCGCGACGCGGCCCAAGCTCCTGCTGCTCGACGAACCGACCGCGGGCATGAACGCGCAGGAGTCGACCGAGATCGGCGAGCTCACGCACCGGCTGCGCGACGGCGGCCTGACAGTGCTGATGGTCGAGCACAACGTGCGCCTGGTGAAGGAGTTCTGCGATTGCGTCACTGTGATGAACTTCGGCCGCCTGCTGGCCCGGGGAACGCCGATGGAATGCATCGAGCACCCCGAGGTCCAGGAGGCCTACTTTGGAAAGAGCGGCGATGCTGAGCGTATCCGGGCTGTGCGCTAGCTACGGCGCGATCCGTGCCGTCAACGGCATCAGCTTCGAGGTCCAGCCGGGCACGATGGTGGCGATCCTCGGCGCCAACGGCGCGGGCAAGTCGACCACGCTGCGCAGCATCGCGGGGCTGCACCGCGCGAGCGAAGGGTCGATCCGCCTGGGCGGCGAGGAGATCTCGGCGCTGCCCGTGCACCGCGTCGCCCGCAAGGGACTGGCGCTGGTGCCCGAGGGCCGCATGATCGTCGCCCCGCTCACCGTCGAGGAGAACCTGCGCCTGAGCGGCTACGCCGGGCGCGGCGACCAGCGCGAGCTGATGGCGCGCGTGTACGAGCTGTTCCCGCGGCTCAAGGAGCGCCGCACGCAGGTCGCGGGCCTGATGAGCGGCGGCGAGCAGCAGATGCTCGCCATCGGCCGCGCGCTCATGACGCAGCCCAGCGTGCTGGTGCTGGACGAGCCGTCGATGGGGCTCGCCCCCGCGATCGTCGATGTCGTGTTCCAGGCCATCGTGACCCTGCATCGCCAGGGCCAATGCATCCTGCTCGTCGAGCAGAACGCCGAGATCGCGCTTTCCGTGTGCGAGTACGCCTATCTCATGAAGCGCGGCGCGATCGTCGCCGAAGGCCCGGTGGAAACGCTGCGGGCCGACGCGGGCGTGCTCGATGCCTATCTGAGCTGAATCAGGAGAAAACCATGTGGTGGACCCAGGTCGGAGACGTCGAAGTGCTCCGCGTCGAGGAAATGCTGACCCCGGGATTCGACCCGGCCTTCCTGTTCCCGGACTACGACCCCGAGGTGCTCCTGCAGCACCCGCAGCTCGCGCAGCCCAACTTCTTCGACCAGGCATCGGGCAAGCTGATGTCGAGCATGCATTCGTGGATGCTGCGCGTCGGCCGGCATGTGATCCTGATCGACACCGCCTGCGGGAACGACAAGGTGCGCTCGCACCCGGCGTTCCAGCGCTTCCACATGCTGCACATGCCGTTCCTGGACCGCCTGGCCGAGTGCGGCGTGCGGCCCGAGGACGTCACGCTGGTGATCAACACGCATCTGCACGTGGACCACGTGGGCTGGAACACGCGGCTGGACGGCGACCGCTGGGTGCCGACCTTCCCCAACGCGCGCTACCTCATGGGCCGGGCGGAGCTCGCGCACTGGCGCGATCCGCAGGGCGGCCTGCGGGTGCATCCCATGGGGGCGGAGGTGCTGGCCGACAGCGTCGACCCCGTCATCGACGCGGGGCTCGTGGACCTCATCGATTTCAACGAGGAGTTCCTCCCCGGCCTCTCCGTGCAGGCCCTCGGCGGCCACACCGAGGGCCAGCTCGCGGTGCGCATCCAGTCGCAGGGCCAGAGTGCGCTCTTCACGGGCGATGCCTTCCACCAGCCGATGCAGGTCTACCGGCCCGACTGGAGCAGCCGCTTCTGCGAACGGCCCGAGCAGGCCAACGCAACGCGGCGCGCCCTGTTCGAGCAGGCCGCCGACTCCCACGCCCTCTTGTTCCCCGCGCATGCCGGCAAGCCGCACGCGGGCCACGTGACGCGCCGCGGCGAGGCATTCAGCTTCGAGCCGCTCGAGAACAGCACCCGCTAGGAGACTCTTACATGCACAGCCAGGCCACCCCTCTTCCGGCGAGCGAGATCGCCACGGCACTGCGCGGCGTCGTCGCCGCCGACGCGGTGCTCGACGACCCCGCGAGCCGCAGCTTCTATTCGAACGACATCTTCTGGCAGCCGGGCATCGAGCCCCTGGCGATCGTTTGCCCCGCCAGCGTGCAGGAACTCTGCGCAGCCGTGCGCACGGCGACGCAGCAGGGAATCGCCGTCGTGCCCCGCGGCGGCGGCATGTCCTACACCAAGGGCTACCTCCCGAGTCGCGCGGAGAGCATCGTGGTCGACGCACGCAAGCTCAACCGCATCCTGGAGGTCAACACGGCGGACCTGTACATCACCGCCGAAGCCGGCTGCACCTGGGCGTCGGTGAACGAGGCGCTGGCGGGCACCGGCCTGCGCACGCCCTACTGGGGGCCGCTGTCGGGCATCAACGCGACCGTGGGCGGCGCGCTCTCGCAGAACAGCGCCTTCTTCGGCTCCGCGATGAACGGCACGGTCGCCGATTCGGTGCTGGGCGTGAGCGTGGTGCTGGCCGACGGAAGCGTGGTCACCACCGGCTCCGGCGGACGTCCGGGCGTCAAGCCCTTCACGCGCGAAGGCGGCCCGGATCTCACCGGCCTGTTCCTCGGCGACAACGGCGCCATGGGCATCAAGGTCGCGGCCACCATCAAGCTGATCCCGGTGCCGCAGGCGGTGGACTTCCTGTCCTTCGGCTTCCCGAGCATCCAGGCCATGGGCGCCGCGCAGGCCGAGATGGCGCGCACCCGCCTGGTGGCCGAGGGCTTTGGCATCGACCGGACCAAGGCCGAGCATTCGGCCAGCGTCAACCGCATCAGCGAGGGCCTGCAGATCCTCGGCAAGGTCGCCGCGAGCGCGAAGACTTCGCTCGGCGGCCTGAAGAGCGCCATCGGCGTCGCGGTGGGCGGAACCGATTTCCTCAAGGAACACGCCTACACGCTGCATCTGGTGGTCGAGCGCGGCGACGCGCAGGAACTCGCCGGCGCGATGAAGCGGCTGCGCGAGATCGGGGCTCGCCACGGCGTGGAGATCGCGAACTCGGTGCCCAAGGTGATGCGCAGCCGGCCCTTCGGCCCGGTGCGCGGCATGCTCGGAAAGAACGGCGAGCGCTGGGTGCCGATCCACTCCGTGTTCCCGCTGGGCGACGCGCAGCGCGTGCTCGATGCCAATGAAGCCTTCTTCGCGGGCAAGCGCTCGTTCATGCAGGCGCACGGCATCGTCTACTCGGTGATGACGATGACCACGGGCCACGAGTTCTTCCTCGAGCCCGCCTTCTACTGGACCGACGAGATCACGCCGCTGCACGCCCGAAGCCTCGGCGACGAGGTGGTCAAGCCCTGGCGGGACCGCCCCGCGAACCCGGCGTCGCGCGAGGCCGTGGCCCTGCTTCGCCGCGAGACGCAGCAGCTCTATGCGAGCCTCGGGGGCGTGTCCTGGCAAGTGGCGCGCGACTATCCCTTCGTCGAGTTGCTCAAGCCCGTGACGAGCGCGCTGCTGCGGGCCGTCAAGCAGGCGGTCGACCCGCGCGGCCTCATGAACCCGGGCTCGCTGGGCCTGTCGGCATGACGCTCGCGCGGCCGCACTTCGTCACGGTCGGCACGCAGCAGTCGAGGCTCTGGCAGGCGGGCGCCGGTGCGCCCGTGGTGGTGCTGCCGGGCCTGGTTCAGGCGGCGAGCGAGATCGCCGGCCGCCTCGCGCGTCTTGCACCGGAGCTCGGCTGCTTCGTGTTCGAACTGCCGGGCACGGGCGGCTCGGCCGAGGTCGCGTTCGACTCGCTCGACGAGGTCGCGGCCGCCCTGCAGGCGGCGATCGAGGCGGCGGGCCTGCGGGACGCGCCCGTGCTGGCCTTCGACCTGGCCACGCCGATCGCCCGCCTGCTGCAGGGCCGGCGCGTCTTCGTGGACGTCGCGCCGGCACAGGGGTGGGCGGCCCGCATGCCTTCGCTGCCCGGGCTCGCGCCGCGCGCGGACGGCACGCACCTGAATGCCCTCTTCGCCCACCTGCGCGACGCGCACGTGCTGGACGCCTGCTCGGGCCGCCGCGCCGCGCGCGAAGGCAACCCGCTGCCCTCGCCCGAAGCCCTCGATGCGATGCTGCTGGCCGCCTCGGCCCGGCCGGCGGCCTATGCGCGGCTCTGGTCGTTGTGCTGCGACGGCATGCGGCGACGCGCCGACGAGCGTGGCGCGGCCAGCCTGGAGGACGCGCTGGCGCAGTTGCGCGCGCAGGCGACCGCCGCGCCCGTCGTGCTCGCGCGCCCGGCGCCCACGCCTTCGATCTGGCGCGACCACGTTCACACGCCGCGCGGGCGCGTCCATGTCCGGCAGAGCGGCCCGGACCGCTCGCCCCTGATCGCCCTGCACTCGGCGCCCGGCTCGGCCGCGCCCTTGCAGCCGCTGCTGCACGGCCTGGGCGCGCGGCGCCGCGTGATCGCGCCGGACTACATCGGCAACGGCGATTCCGACAAGGTCGATACGCCGGTCGACATCGCCACCCTCGCGCAGGACACGCTCGCGGTGGCCGACGCGCTCGGCCTGCGGCGCTTCGACCTCTGGGGCACGCACACGGGTGCGCTGATCGCCCTGGAGGCCGCACTCATCGCGCCCGAAAGAATCGGCCGCGTGATCCTCGAGGCGCCGCCCCTGCTGGCGCCGGACTTCACGGCCGACCTGCTGGCCCACTACTTTCCGGCACTCCCGCCCGACGGGTGGGGCCTCTATCTTCAACAGGCATGGAACATGCGCCGCGACATGTTTCTCTTCTGGCCCTGGTATCGCGCCGAGCGCGCGGCCGCGCGGCCGCTGGACGTGCCCGAGGCCTCGTTTCTCCATGACTGGGTGGTGGGCCTGCTGTCCAGTGGCGCGACCTACCACCGGACCTACCGGGCCGCCTTCGAGTACGACACGCCGTCACGGTTGCCGCTTCTGCGCCGGCCGGCCCTCGTCTGCGCCGGGCCCGCGGACATGCTCGCCGAAGGCTTGCGCACCGCGCGTTCTTTGCTCGGCCCCGCGGCCGCCGTGTCGTCCACGCCGGCCACCGTGTGGTATCCGGGTCAGGACAGGCAGGCGGTGGATGCCACGATCGCGATGTACGCGCAGTTTCTCGACGCCCCGGAAGAAGCCTGAGCCGAGGTCGCCCGGTGGCCGCTCAGTTGGCGTAGATGCCGCACTCGCTCTTGATCGACTCGCAGCGCTGGCAGCTGCCCTGCGCGCGCTGGTTGAGCTGCTCCAGGCCGGCCATGTTGACCGACTTCGGGCTCGCCAGCCCCGCGATGCCGGCCACCAGCGCCGCGCCGCCGCTGGTCAGGCAGTCGGTGCTGCAGCTCTCGTAGCGTGCCATGCACGCGTTGTACTGCGACTGGCGCTGCGCCTGCTGCTGCGCCGCGAGCTGGTCGCGCTGCTGCTGCTGGGCCGCCGCCTGGCGCTGCTGCACCTGCGCCTGCTCGGCCGCGCGTTTGGCGGTGGCTTCGTTCTGGCGTTGCTTGTCCTCCTCCTGCGCAAGGCGGTCCTGCACCGCGGGCATGCGCTGCGCAGCCAGCTCGAAGAAGCGGCTCTTGGGAAAGCGCTCGAGAATCGCGCGCAGCGCATCGAGCGACCAGGCGTAGTTGCGCGCCTGCTCCATGCGGCTCGCGTAGGTGAAGAGCTTCTCGGGCGTGCCCTTGGCCAGGAGTTGCGCGTGCTCGTCCCGGGCGCGCGCGAGTTCGCCGTACTGCTGTTCGCGCTGCGCCCACACCGCATCGATGGCGGCCATGCGCTGTTGCGGCCAGGCCGCATAGCCCGCCTCGGCGAGCTTCTGCTCGAACAGCGTCACGCAGGCCTCGTAGGCGTCGCCCGCGCAGCGCCATTCCTGGGCGCGGTCTTCCTTGCCCTGTCGCGTGATGACGACGTAGGCATTGAGGCCCTTGGCCTCGCGGTCGGCGGCGCTGGGCGCATCGCTCCAGTATTCGGTGGCCGGATTGAAGCGTGCGAGGTAGACCACGTTGAACCGGTTCTTCGCGACGCTCCAGTCGCCATCCACGCCATAGGCGCCGCGCTCGCGGTTGTCGGTGAAGTCCTGCTGGTAGAGGCCGGTCATGCGTCCGCCCTGGAAATAGCGCACCCGGTAGCCGCCGGCGCCCTTCGGCCCCGCGTCGGTTCGGGTGTAGTACTCCGACAGCACCGTCTGGCCCGAGTAGCCCGCCCCGGCTTCGATGAGGCTGCCGTCGGGGCGCACGGTGCGGTATTCGCGCCGGCCGACGGCATGTCCGCCCCAGTAGAAGCCGGTGTTCTCCTCCCGCTTGTCCGGCGTGATGAAGGTGAAAGTGCCGCGGCCCTGGGCCTTTCCGTCGACGCACTCCCCGCGCCATTGCACGGTTTCCTGCGGCGCGGGATTGGGGTTCCAGCCTTGGCAGCCGCTGGCCGGATCGGTCGACCAGACGCCCTCGGCGTGCGCGGCGCCCCAGGTGCCCAGCCAGAGGGCGAGACAAGCGAGCCAGGCGGTGCCCGGGCGTCGGCGAGCGAATAGACCTTCGTTCATCAGGAGTGGCGGCGCCGGGCGCCGGCTTGTGCAGAGAGATGTTTTTGAATGTTACAGACTCGAATCCCGTCTTGCCCACCTCCATCGTTCATTGGCGCGCTCAGGCTCAACTTTTTCACGCCGGCGCCGATATGGGTATGGCGCTCGGTCGAGTCGAAAAGGAATTTGCATGAAGAACTGGAAGATTGGTGTGCGGCTCGGCCTGGGATTCACCCTGGTGCTGGCCCTGATGGCAGTGATGACCGTGCTCGGCATCTGGCGCCTGCATTCGACGGCCGCTGCCGCGCAGGGCATCACGACCGAGCCGTTGGCGAAGGAGCGCATCATCAGCGACTGGCTGCGGCTGGTGGAAGTCGGCGTGCGCCGCACCACGGCCATCGCCAAGAGTTCCGACCCTTCGCTCGGCGCCTTCTTCGCCGAGGAAAGCGACAGGTCGACCAAGCGGGCCCAGGTGCTCAAGAAACAGCTGGAACTGCAGCTGAACAGCGAAGCGGAGAAGGCGATCTGGAAGGACTTCCAGGGCGTGTCGGCGCAATACCAGGAAGCACGCGACGCGGTGACCCGGGCCAAGGCCGAGGGCCGGGCCGAGGACGCCAACGCCGCGCTCGAAAAGCAGTTCCTGCCGGTCGCCAACAAGTACCTGGACTACGTCCAGCAGCTGCTCGACATGCAGCGCCGATCCATCGACCGCTCCGTGGACGAGATCGCCGAGGACGAAAAGAACAGCCGCAACCTGCTGCTGGCCTTGGGCGCCCTCGCGCTCGCCATGGGCGCGTTCTGCGCCTGGCGGTTGTCGGTGGGCATCACGCGGCCGTTGCACCGGGCGGTGGCGGTGACGCAGAGCGTCGCCTCCGGCGACCTCACGAGCGACATCGAGGCCGATTCGCGCGATGAAACCGGCCAGCTGTTGGCGGCGCTCAAGGCGATGAACACGAGCCTGACGCAGATCGTCGGCGAAGTGCGCGACGGCACGGAAACCATCGCCACGGCGTCCGGCCAGATCGCCTCGGGCAACCAGGACCTGTCCTCGCGCACCGAGCAGCAGGCCAGCTCGCTCGAAGAGACGGCCGCCTCGATGGAAGAGCTCACCAGCACCGTCAAGCAGAACGCCGACAACGCGCGTCAGGCCAACCAGCTGGCCGCCTCGGCCTCGGAAGTGGCGGTGAAGGGCGGCAGCGTGGTCTCGCAGGTCGTCGACACCATGGCCTCGATCAATGCCTCCTCGCGCAAGATCGTGGACATCATCGGCGTGATCGACGGCATCGCGTTCCAGACCAACATCCTCGCGCTGAACGCGGCCGTGGAAGCGGCGCGCGCCGGCGAGCAGGGCCGCGG
>JAGIBP010000029.1 GCA_017744285.1 Variovorax sp. | reverse complement strand
GATCTGCAGCGGGATCATCCAGTTCGCGAAGCCGACGAAGGCCGGCATGATCGCGCCGAACACCATGATCAGACCGTGCATGGTCGTGAACTGGTTGAACAGCTCGGGGTTGACCACCTGCAGGCCCGGCTGGAAGAGCTCGGCGCGGATGAGCAGCGCGAGGACACCGCCCACCATCAGCATGGTGAACGAGAACAGCAGGTACAGCGTGCCGATGTCCTTGTGGTTGGTCGCGAACACCCAGCGGCGCCAACCGGTCGGCGCGTGGTGGTGTTCGTCATGAGGATGGTCGGTGGGGTCGCCGTGGCCGTGTGCGTGACCGTGGGGATCGAGGACTGCGCTCATCTTGGTTGTTCCTTGCAAACTCTTCGTCAAGGGGCGGCGGCTTACTTGCCGCGCTCCGCCAGCACTTCAGCCGGCTGCACCAGTTGACCGGTCTTGTTCGACCAGGCGTTCTTCGTGAAGGTCACCACGGCGGCGATGTCGGTGTCGCTGAGCTGCTTCCATGACGGCATGGCACCGTTGTTCTGCCCGTTGAGCACCACGTGGAGCTGCAGCTTGTGGTCGGGGTTCTGCACGACCGCCGCGCCGTCGAGCGGCTTGATCGGCCCGGCGCCCTTGCCGTTGGCCTGGTGGCAGGCGGCGCAGTTGGCGGCATAGACCTTCTCGCCGCGGGCCAGCATGTCGGGCAGCGTCCAGACCTTGTTGGGGTCGTCCTGCTTGGCCGCGGCTTCCTTGCGCTTGCCGTCGACCCAGGCGGTGTAGTCGGCGGCCGAAACCACCTTCACGTGGATCGGCATGAAGGCGTGCTCCTTGCCGCACAGTTCCTGGCACTGGCCGTAGAAGTCTCCGACACGCTCGGCCCGGAACCAGGTGTCGCGCACGAAGCCGGGGATCGCGTCGAGCTTGACGCCGAACTGGGGCACCGCGAAGGCATGGATCACGTCGTTGGCCGTGGTGATCACGCGTACCTTGGTGTTGACCGGCACGACGAGCGGGTTGTCGACCTTGAAGAGGAAGTTGTCGGGGACGTCGCCGTGCGCGCCGGCGTCGGACAGCGCACGGTGCGAGGCGTCGAGCGTCGAGATGAACGACAGCCCCTCGCCTTCGCCCTTCAGGTAGTCGTAGCCCCACTTCCATTGATAGCCCGTGACCTTCACGGTGAGGTCGGAATTGGTGGTGTCCTTCTGCGCGACGAGCACGCGGGTGGCGGGTAGCGCCATCAGGATCACGATGATGAAGGGCACCACGGTCCAGATGACCTCGACCACCACCGACTCGTGAAAGTTGGCCGCCTTGTGGCCGACCGACTTGCGGTGCTTCCAGATCGAATAGAACATCACGGAGAACACGCCCACGAAGATGACGGTGCACAGCACCAGCATCACGTTGTGGAGAAAGTGCTGCTCCTGGGCGATCTTGGTGACGCCCACCGGAAGATTCAACTGACGCACCGACGGACCGCCGGGCAAGTCATTGACTGCGTGTGCCGCGCCGCTGAACGCCGCACTGGCTGCCAGCAGCAGGTTCGCTGCTGGCCAGATCTTGTTCCGCCAATTGCTCTTCATCGTGTTCACTTCTTCATTTTCCTGTTAACCCACCGGTCCCCACGGTGAAACATTGCGATGCCCCCTCAGGCACTTCGCAAAGCCATGCGAATTTCGCGCGCCAGCGCCGCACGCAATTCGGGGCGCACATAGCGCCCCACCCTGACCGAACGACCTTGCCCCGAGACCTCGATCAGCGAACGGTCGCTGTCGTGGGGCTCGACCCGCACCTGGTGCGGCAAGAATTCCGTGCGTTCATAGTGCCCGCCGTTCTCGAGCTCGACGACCAGGCGTCCGCCCTGCAGGGCGATCTTTTCGCCGTCGGTGGCATGACGGGCATAGAGGATGAATGCGATGCCGACCGCGGCGAGTTCAAGCCAGGCGAACGGCATGACGAGACGTGCGCCGTTGAGCCAGAAAAGCGTGCCGATGCCTAGGGAAACTACGCAGAGCGACGCATAGAGCCAGCCGAGCTGGCTCGGCGTGACCGAGCAGTTGCGCTTCAGAAACCAATGAATGTTCTGGCCTGAAACAGTGGCAAAACGAAACACGGAATTCGACACAGGCGAGTTCAGCAAATCGGTGCGTCGATCGCTGTCAAACCCACATGTTCGACAGACCTCGGTCACGGGACAATACCCGGGAGTTCACGCAGCGCCGGATTGTAGCGGGTGAACGCGCGCCGCTTTCAGTCGCTTACACGACCTTGGCGCAACATGGAACGCATCTCGCGCAAAGACACCGCGCTTTCTGCGGAAAGCGCGACCCGCGGGGCGGGCTTGAAGGCGTGGCCGTAGATGATTTCGAAAGTCAGCGCGATGCGGCCCTCGCCGTCCTCGGCCGCAGCGAACGCCGGCAGCGCCTCGTGCAGGGCCGAGCGCCAGGCCTTGCCGCGCAGCGCGGGGAAGCGCGCCGGATGGAGGTTGCGGCCCAGGGAGCGCAGCTCGGCGAGCGCGGCTTCCGGCGTGGGCCAGGTCAGCACGATCCGCTCCATGTCCATCACCGGCTCGGCGAAGCCCGCGCCGACCAGCATGTCGCCCCAGTCGTGCATGTCGGTGAACTCGTGGCTCGCCGGCGGCCAGCCGAGCCGCTCGTACAGCGCGCGCAGCTCCTGCAGGGTGTCGGGCCCGAAGCAAGAGAACATCAGGAAACCGTCGGTCGCCACCAGCCGGTGCCATCGGCGGATGAGCGACTCCGGGTCGGCGGCCATGTGCAGCGCCATATTCGCCCAGAGCAGATCCACGCCATCTTCCGGCGGCGCCTCGAAGTTCGGCTGGCCGCCCTGCCAGCGGCGCGCGGTCCACCAGGGCGCGGTGAGCGCCTTGGCCGCGGGTTGGACGAGCGAGGGCGCCGGCTCGACCACATAGGCGGTGGCGTCGCGATAGCGGCGAGCGACGAGTTCGTGCGCCTCCAGGCCGCCACGCAGCGGCGCCCAGTCGGCCCAGGTGCGCGGCCGGGACTTGATCCACTGGAGCCGATCTTCCATCCGGCGGCCGATTTCCTCGTGCAGCCAGGGCGAGCCCGATGGCGGTACGGCTCGGCCCCATCGCTCGGCCGCCGGGGCGTCGATGGTCGGCGGGCGCTGGGGAGAGACTGCGGACATGGGCCAATCAGTATATTGAGGGATGCTCAGACGCTGGGCCCGAGGGGCTTTCTTCACATCCATCGCCGACGGCCTGCCGAGCCGGTGCGCGGTGTGCCACACCTGGCCGGCCCGGCCGGTTTGCGAGGCCTGCGTGGCCCGCTTCGCTGCACCGACGGCACGCTGCGCGACGTGCGCGCTGCCGGTGCCGCCGGGCGTCGCCCGGTGCGGCGCCTGCGTGTCGAGCCCGCCGCCGCTGGACGCGTGCCTCGCCGCTTGCGCCTATGCGTGGCCCTGGCCGGAGCGCATCGCCGAATTCAAGTTCCGCGGCCACCCGGGGCTGGCCGCGCCGCTCGCGGCGCTCCTGCGAAGCATGCCCTGGATCGAGCCGGCGCTCGAGGGCGCCGACCTCGTGTTGCCGATGCCGCTGTCCGCGGCCCGCCTGCGCGAGCGGGGCTTCAACCAGGCCCATGAGCTGGCCAGGCGACTGGCGCCGGGCCGGTCCGAGCCCGGCATCCTCCTTCGAACGCGCGACGTGCCCGCCCAGAGCGGCCTGACGCGCGCCGAGCGCCTGCGCAACCTGCGCGGCGTGTTCGCGCTCGAACCGCTGCGGGCCGAGGCCGTGCGCGACCGGCGCGTGGTGCTGGTGGACGACGTCATGACCACCGGCGCCTCGCTCTTCAGCGCGGCCGAGGCGCTCCGCCGCGGCGGCGCCTCGCATATCGCGGCGATCGTGCTGGCGCGCACCGATCCGCCGGCCTGAGCGCCGCGCCGCCGTCGACAATCGCGGCCATGTTCCACATCGTTCTCGTCGAACCCGAAATCCCGCCCAACACGGGCAACGTGATCCGCCTGGCCGCCAACACCGGCTGCACGCTGCACCTGGTCGAGCCGCTGGGCTTTTCCATGGACGACAAGCTGCTGCGCCGTGCGGGCCTGGACTATCACGAATACGCGCGGGTGCTGCGCCATCCCGGCTGGCAGGCGCTGCTGGACACCGAGCGGCCGGCCGCCGACCGCATGTTCGCCCTCACGACCCATGGCAGCCGGCCGGTGCACGACGTGGCCTTCCGCCCGGGCGACTGGCTGGTCTTCGGCGCCGAGACGCGGGGGCTGGCGCCGGCACTGCGCGAGACCTTCCCCGCGCCGCAACGCCTGCGCCTGCCGATGCGCGAGGGTCAGCGCAGCCTGAATCTGTCGAACGCGGTGGCAGTGACGGTGTTCGAGGCCTGGCGGCAGAACGGGTTCGCCTGAGCCTCAGGAATAGCTTCGGGCCACCGACTCGGCCACACAGGCCGGCTTGGCGGCGCCTTCGAGCTCGATGGCGGTTTCCCAGGTCATCTGGAACCCGTTGTTGGCGATGGGCTCCGCCGCGAGCAGCTTCATGCGGCCGCGCACGCGCGCGCCGACCGGCACGGGCGACATGAAACGCACGCGGTTCAGGCCGTAGTTGACGCCCATGCGCGCATCGAGCACCTCGATCGACATCTCGAACAGGCGCGGCAGCAGCGACAGCGTGAGAAAGCCGTGCGCGATCGGCGCGCCGAAGGGGCCGGCCTTGGCCTTTTCGACGTCCACGTGGATCCACTGGTGGTCACCGGTCGCCTCGGCGAACAGGTTGACCTGCTCCTGCGTGACGGTGAGCCAGTCGCTCGACGCGACTTCCTGGCCGACACAGGCGGCCAGGTCCCGGAGGGTCTGGAAGGTCTTTTTCATGCGGGGCACTTTAGCGGCGACCCCCTGGCGGACGTGTCCGTGCCGCGACAAGGAGGTTCAGGGAAAACCAGGGCCGGGCGCGGCGCGGCTCAGGCCTCGAGCCAGCGGCAGATCGGCTCCCACTGTTCGAGGTCGCGCTGCACCCGACCGGGGGCGATGTCGAACAGCGTGAGGCCCCGGGCGGCGAGCTGCACATAGTTCTGCGTGTCGCGCAGTTCGCCGAGCACCGGCACGTCCAGCCCGGCGACGAACTCGCGCAGGCGGTCGGCCGCCAGGGTGCGCGCGTCGACCCGCATGCCGACCAGCGCGACCTGGGTCTTGTCGACGCGGCGGTGGGACAGCAGCTTGTCCAGGAAGTCGCGCGTGGCGTAGATGTCGAAGATGCTGGGCTGCAGCGGCACCAGCACCTTGTCGGCGATCGCGACGGCTTCCTTGAAGCGGTTGCCATGCAGCCCCGCCGGGGTGTCGATGACGGCGTGCGTCGTGCCGCGCGGCGGGCGCACGACCTCGCCGTCCTCGGAGGCGTCCCAGCTCTTGATCTCGCGCGCCTGCGCCGGCCGCAGGCCGAGCCAGAGCCTGGAGGACTGCTGGCGATCGATGTCGCCCAGCATCACCGCATGGCCGCGGCTTGCCAGGTAGCCCGCGACATTGGTCGCAAGCGTCGATTTTCCGACCCCGCCCTTGGGGTTGGCGACCAGGATCACCGGCATCTGGGACTCCTCGAGGCTGAAGACAGGGACGTCATGGTAGCCGCCCACGGACTGCGCTATGTTCGCTGCATGCCGACAACAACAAGCACAGACAGCGCACCCCGCATCTACGTGATCGCCGCGCACCCCCGCTGGCGCGACTCGCGCGTGAACCTGCAGATGCTCAGGGCGGCGCGCGAGGTTCCGGGCCTGGACGTGAACGACCTGTACAACAGCTACCCCGACTACGCGATCGACGTGAAGACCGAGCAGGCCCGCGTCGCCCGCGCGGACCTGCTGGTGCTGCTCCATCCGATCCAGTGGTACTCGATGCCCTCGCTGCAGAAGCTCTGGATCGACGATGTCTTCAGCTACGGCTGGGCCTACGGCAAGGGCGGCAGCGCGCTCGAAGGCAAGGACCTCTGGCTCGTCGCCACCACCGGCGGACCGGAGGAAAGCTACCGCCCGCAGAGCTACAACCGCTACTTCTTCGACGCCTTCCTGCCGCCCTACGAGCAGACGGCCGCCCTGTGCGGCATGCGCTTCCTGCCGCCGCTGCTGTTGCATGGCGCGCGACGCGCATCGGCCGGCGAGATCGCCGAGCACGTGGCGGTCTTCCAGGACCGGCTGCAGACCTACCCCGAATGGCCCGAGATCCAGGACCTGCAGGAGTGCGCGAGCTGCGCGGTGCCCGAAACCGACCGGCCTGCCGGCCAGGAAGAGGCCTGACGATGGAACACATGCCGGGCTGGCTTCTCAATTCGCTCATCTACCTGAGCGCCGCGGTGCTGGTGGTGCCGCTGTCCAAGGCGATCGGGCTCGGCTCGATCATCGGCTACCTCGCCGCCGGCATCGCGATCGGGCCGTGGGGCCTGGGGCTGGTGACCAATGTCGAGGACATCCTTCATTTCGCGGAATTCGGCGTCGTGCTGATGCTGTTCCTGGTCGGGCTCGAACTGGAGCCCAAGCGCCTGTGGAGCCTGCGCGGACCCATCTTCGGGTGGGGGTCGGCCCAGGTGCTGGGCTGCGCGGCCGTGCTGTTCCTGGCGGGCTTCCTGGCCGGCGCGAGCTGGCGCGTCGCGCTCGTGGCGGCGCTCGGCCTGGCGCTGTCGTCCACGGCGATCGCCCTGCAGGTGTTCGGCGAGCGCAACCTGCTGCTGACGCCCAGCGGCCAGGCGGGCTTCTCGATCCTGCTGTTCCAGGATGTGGCGGCCATCCCGATCCTCGCGCTGCTGCCGCTGCTGGCGGCCGCACCGGGTGCCGATGACGGCATGACCGGCCTCCAGCGGCTTGGCGAGGGCCTGAAGATCGTGGGCGTGATTGCCGCGATCGTGATCGGCGGCCGCCTCGCGCTGCGCCCGCTGCTGCGCTGGATCGCGCGCAGCCGCACGCCCGAGATCTTCACCGCGGCCTCGCTGCTGCTGGTGGTCGCGATCGCGGCGCTGATGCAGTTCGTCGGCCTCTCGATGGCGCTCGGGGCCTTCCTGGCCGGCGTGCTGCTGGCCGAGAGCGAATACCGGCGCGAGCTCGAGACCGACATCGAACCGTTCAAGGGCCTGCTGCTGGGCCTCTTCTTCATCGCCGTGGGCATGAGCATCGACTTCGGCGTGCTGCTCGCGCACCCGCTGCGCATGGCGGCAGTCGTCGCGGGCTTCATGGTGCTGAAGGCCGTGGTGATCCATGGGCTCGCCAGGCCGATGCAGGTGCCCTTTCAGCAGCGGCCGGTGTTCACGCTGCTGCTGGCCCAGGGCGGCGAGTTCGCCTTCGTGGTGTTCCAGGCCGCCGGGCCGGCCGTGCTGCCGCCCGACGTGGCCTCGTTCCTGATCGGTGCGGTGGCGCTGTCGATGCTGCTGTCGCCGCTGCTGCTGGTGGCGCTCGACCGCTGGGTGTTGCCGCGCCACAGCGCGCAGAAGCCCGAGCAGATGGAGGAGATCTCCGAGCAGCAGGACGCCAAGGTGGTGATCTGCGGCTTCGGCCGCTACGGGCAGATCATCGGGCGCATGCTGATCGCGCAGGGACTGAAGATCACCGTGCTCGACCATGACCCCGACACCATCGAGAGCCTGCGCGAGTTCGGCTTCCGCGTCTTCTACGGCGACGCGACGCGGCTGGACCTGCTGCGCACCGCCGGCGCCGGCACGGCCAAGGTGGTGGTGGTCGCGGTGGACGACATGGAGCAGTCGCTGAAGATCGTCGACCTGGTGCGCGAGAACTTCCCCCAGGCGAAGATCGTCGCGCGCGCACGCAACGTGGGGCATGTCTACCAGCTGCTCGACCGCCAGATCGAGACCGTGGAGCGCGAGATGTTCGAGTCGTCGCTGCGCAGCGCCCGCTCGGTGCTCGAGGGGCTCGGGTGGCCCGCGCACGAGGCGCGCGAATCCGCGATGCGATTTCGCCTGCGCAACATCCAGCTCATGCGCGAGACCTATCCCCACTACAAGGACCGCGCCAAGCTGATCGCGGTGGCCAAGGAAGGGCGCCAGCAGTTCCAGGAACAAATGGCGCGCGAGCGCGAGGAGCGCCGCCAGCGATCCCACGTGGACTGGGATCGCGTCGACGACGAGAAGGCGCGGTGAAGGCCCCGCCTACTTGGTGGCCAGCTTCAGCAGCCGGATCGCATTGTTCTTGAGGATGTCCGGCATCACCTCGGGCTTGAAGCCGGCCTCCTCGAAGTCCTTCATCCAGCGATCGGGCGTGATCAGCGGGTAGTCGCTGCCGAAGAGCACGCGGTCCTTCAGCAGCGTGTTGGCGTACTGGACCAGTTGCTTCGGGAAGTACTTGGGGCTCCAGCCCGAGAGATCGATCCAGACGTTGGGCTTGTGCGTGGCTACGCTGAGCGCCTCGTCCTGCCACGGGAAGCTCGGGTGCGCCATGACGATCTGCATGTCGGGGAAGTCGATCGCGACGTCGTCCAGGTGCATCGGGTTGCTGTATTCGAGCCGGAGGCCCCCGCCGCAGCGCATGCCCGAGCCGATGCCGCTGTGGCCGGTGTGGAACACCGCCGGCAGGCCGTATTCGTTGATCACCTCGTAGATCGGCCAGGCCATGCGGTCGTAGGGGTGATAGCCCTGCACCGTGGGATGGAACTTGAAGCCCTTGACGCCGTGCTCCTCGATCAGCCGCCGCGCCTCGCGCGCACCCATCTTGCCCTTGTGGGGATCGATGCTGGCGAAGGCGATCATGATGTCTGAGTTCTTCTGGGCCGCCTCGGCGATCTCCTCGTTCGGGATCCGGCGGCGGCCGAGGTTGGACTCCGCGTCGACCATGAACATCACCAGGCCGATCTTGCGCTCGCGGTAGTAGTCGATGCTTTCCTGGATGGTCGGGCGGCGGCTCGAACGGAAGTACTTGTCGGCCGCGCGGTCGTATTCCTCGCCGTAGTTGTCGAAGGGATTCCAGCAGCTCACTTCGGCGTGGGTGTGGGTGTCGATGGCGATCAGGTTCTCGTAATCCATGGCGTTGTCTCCAACGGGGTTTGGGCTTAGGGTAAGTCCTCATGCCGCTCACGGGGACGCGGCTTGAATTGGTTATTTTTCATAACCATAATCGATCGTACTCCGGAACGCAATCATGACCCACACCGATCTCCAGCTCGACATCCAGGACAACATCGCCATCGTGCGCCTCACCCGCGCGAGCAAGCGCAATGCGCTGTCCGACGCGCTGATCCTCGCGCTGCGCAATGCCTTCGAAAACCTGCCGTCCTCGGTGCGCGCGGCCGTCATCGACGGCGAGGGCCCGCACTTCTGCGCCGGCCTCGACCTGTCCGAGCTGCAGGAGCGCGATGCCGGCCAGGGGCTCATGCATTCGCGCATGTGGCATGCGGCGCTCGACTTCGTCCAGCACGGCCCCGTGCCGGTGATCGCGGCGCTGCACGGCGCGGTGGTGGGCGGCGGGCTGGAACTCGCGAGCGCCTGTCACATCCGCGTGGCAGACAGCACCACCTTCTACGCGCTGCCCGAAGGCTCGCGCGGCATCTTCGTCGGCGGCGGCGGCTCGGTGCGCATTCCCAAGCTGATCGGCGCGGCGCGCATGACCGACATGATGCTGACCGGCCGCGTCTACAACGCCGAAGAAGGCGAGCGCGCCGGCTTCGCGCAATACCTCGTGCCCGAGGGCACGGCCTTCGACAAGGCGCTCGAACTCGCCAAGCGCGTCGCGACCAATGCGCCGCTCACCAACTACGCGCTGATGCACGCGCTGCCGCGCATCGCCGAGCAGCCGGCGGACCACGGCTTCTTCACCGAGGCCCTGATGGCCGGCATCGCCCAGAACGCTCCCGAAGCCAAGGAACGCGTGCGCGCCTTCCTCGAAGGCCGGGCGGGCAAGGTTCAGAAGAACTGAAGAGGCCACCCATGCAAGCCCCTCGCCAACCGACTATCACGCCGCGCTACCGGCCCATCACCTTCGGCGTGCGCCGCGTCAACGTTCGCGAGGGTGCGAACGGCGTGCGCTACCTCGAAGCCGCCGACCCGCTGGGCAGCTACGCCGAGCGCATCACCGACCGCCTCATGCACTGGGCGCAGACCGCGCCCGACCGCACCTTCATGGCGCGGCGCGAGCAGTTGCCCGACGGCAGCACCGGCGACTGGCAGCATCTGAGCTACGCCCAGGTGCTGCAGGACGCGCGCCGCATCGGCCAGGCGCTGCTCAACCGCGGCCTGAACGCCGAGCGCCCGGTGATGATCCTGAGCGAAAACAGCCTCGAACATGCGCAACTCGCGCTGGGCTGCATCTATGCGGGCATCCCCTACTGCCCGGCCTCGCCCGCCTACTCGATCGTCAGCCAGGACTACGAGAAGCTGCGCCACATCTTCAATACGCTGACGCCCGGCCTGGTGTTCGCGAGCGACGCGTCGCGCTTCGGCCGCGCGATCGCCGCGGTGGTGCCCGGCGACGTCGAGGTGGTGCTGCAGGGCGGCACGCCCTCGCCCGAACTCGCGGGCCGCGCCATCACCACCTTCCAGAGCCTGCTCGACACCCCGGCCACGCCGGCGGTCGACGCGGCCATGGCCGCCACCGGGCCGGACACGATCACCAAGTTCCTGTTCACCTCGGGCTCCACGAAGATGCCCAAGGCCGTCATCAACACGCAGCGCATGTGGTGCGCCAACCAGGTGCAGATCGCGCAGTCGATGCCCTCGCTCGCCGACGAGCCGCCGGTGCTGGTCGACTGGCTGCCGTGGAACCACACCTTCGGCAGCAACCACAACGTGGGCATCACGATCTACCACGGCGGCACGCTCTACATCGACGACGGCAAGCCCACGCCCGCCGGCATGGCCGAGACGCTGCGCAACCTGCGCGAGATCGCGCCCACGGTGTACTTCAACGTGCCGACCGGCTTCGAGGCCATCGCGAACGCCATGAAGACCGACGCCCAGCTGCGCAAGACGCTGCTGTCGCGCGTGCGCATGTTCTTCTATTCCGGCGCGGCGCTCGCGCAGCCGGTGTGGGACCTGCTGCACTCCATCCAGGAAGCCGAGATCGGCGAGCGCATCGTGATGGCGACCGGGCTGGGCATGACCGAATCGGGCCCGTCGGCGATGTTCATCAACAGCCCCGACGTGCGCGCCGGCGACATCGGCGTGCCGACGCCGGGCATGACGCTCAAGCTCATCGAGGTCGACGGCAAGGTGGAGGTGCGCTACCGCGGCCCCAACGTCACGCCGGGCTACTGGCGCTCGCCCGAAGCCACGCGCGCGGCCTTCGACGAGGAAGGCTTCCTCTGCACCGGCGACGCGGTGCAGTGGATCGACGAGAACGACGTGCATCGCGGCCTGCGCTTCGACGGCCGCATCGCCGAGGACTTCAAGCTCGCCACCGGCACCTTCGTGAGCGTGGGTCCGTTGCGCGCGAAGATCATCGCGGCCGGCGCGCCGTACGTGCAGGACGTGGTGCTGACCGGCCTCAACCTGAAGGAAGTCGGCGCCCTGATCTTCCCGACCCAGGCGGTGCGCCAGCTCGCCGGGCTCGCGGCCGACGCGCCGATGCAGCAGGTGGTCGAAAGCGCGGCGGTGCAGGCGCAGCTCCAGCAACTGCTGAACACGCTCGCCGCATCGAGCACGGGCAGCGCCAACCGCATCGCTCGCGCGCACATCGTTTCCGAGCCGCCCTCGATCGACAAGGGCGAAGTCACCGACAAGGGATCGATCAACCAGCGCGCCGTGCTCAAGCACCGCGACGAGCTCGTGCAGGCCCTGCATGCCGACACCTTGCCTTTCACGTTGAAACCCCAGTAAAGGACAGAGCCCATGAACATCCAAGGACAAGCCGCACTCGTCACGGGCGGCGCCTCGGGCCTCGGCGAAGCCACCGCGCGCGAACTCGCGCGGCTGGGCGCCAAGGTGGCCATCGTCGACATGAACGCCGCGCTTGCCGAGAAGGTCGCGGCCGAGATCGGCGGCATCGCGTGCGTCTGCGACATCACCAATGCCGACAGCGTCAACGCCGCGCTCGACAAGGCCGAGGCCGCGCACGGCCCGGCGCGCATCCTGATGAACGTCGCCGGCATCGGCAGCGCCAAGCGCATCGTCGGCAAGGACGGCAGCGCCGCGCCGCTCGAAGACTTCGTGCGCGTGGTCAACGTCAACCTGATCGGCGCCTACAACATGGCACGCCTGTACGCGGCGCGCTGCGCGAAGCTGGCACCGCTCGAGGGCGGCGAACGCGGCGTGATGCTGTTCACCGCCTCGGTCGCGGCCTTCGACGGGCAGGTGGGCCAGCAGGCCTACAGCGCCTCGAAGGGCGGGCTGGTGGGCATGACGCTGCCGATGGCGCGCGATCTCGCGCAGCACGGCATCCGGGTCTGCACGATCGCGCCGGGCCTGTTCGCCACGCCGCTGCTCAAGGAGCTGCCGGAAGCGGTGCAGCAGTCGCTCGCAGCATCGATCCCCTTCCCGCCGCGCCTGGGCAAACCCTCTGAGTTCGCCGAGCTGGCCTGCCATATCGTGACCAACGGCCATCTCAACGGCGAGGTCATCCGCCTCGACGGCGCCTTGCGCATGGCCCCGCGCTGACCCCATTCCGTTCCGTTCCCTCACTACACAGGAGACAGTCCTCATGAAGATCAAGCAAACATCCCTGGCCGTCGCCATGGCGCTCGGCCTGCTGGGCATCGCGCACGCCGACCTCACCGTGGGCGTGGTGCTGCCGCTCACCGGTCCCGCATCGGGCCTCGGCATTCCGATGAAGAACCAGATCGCGCTGTGGCCCAAGTCCATCGCGGGCGAGAACCTCAAGGTCGTGGTGCTCGACGACGCCACCGACCCGACCACCGGCGTCAAGGACGCGCAGCGCCTCGTGACCGAAGACAAGGTCGACGTCATCATCGGCTCGGCCGCGACGCCGGTCGCGATCCCGATGGCCGACGTGGCCGCCGAGTCGGGCACGGTGCAGCTCGCCGCCTCGCCGGCCGCGCTGCCGCCGGGCAAGGACAAGTGGACGTTCCGCCTGCCGCAATCCAACGACGTGATGGCCTACGCCGTGGCCCAGCACATGAAGGGCCAGAAGGTCAAGACGATCGGCTTCCTCGGCTACACCGACGCCTACGGCGAGCTGTGGCTGAAGGCCATGCAGGCCGAGGCCGAGAAGAACGGCATGAAGATCGTCGCGACCGAGCGCTTCGGCCGCGCCGACACCAGCGTGACCGCGCAGGCGCTCAAGCTCACCTCGGCCAACCCGGACGCGATCCTGATCGTCGCCTCGGGCAGCGGCGCGGGCATGCCTCAGAAGGCGATCATGGAGCGCGGCTACAAGGGCAAGGTCTACCAGACGCACGCCGCCGCCACGCAGGATCTGATGCGCACCGCGGGCAAGGACGCCGACGGCACCTTCGTGGTCTCCGGCCCGGCCACCGTGGCCGAGCAGCTGCCCGACAGCCACCCGTCGAAGAAGGCCGCGGTCGCTTACGTCACGCAATACGAGAAGACCTACGGCCCGAACTCGCGCAACCAGTTCGCCGCCCACAGCGCCGACGCGCTCACCATCCTCGAGAAGGCGGTGCCGATCGCGCAGAAGAAGGCCAAGCCCGGCACCCCCGAGTTCCGCGCCGCACTGCGCGACGCGCTGGAGACCATGGGCCGCACGACCATCGCGCACGGCGTGCTCGAGTGGACGCCGCAGAACCACTGGGGCTACACGAACGAGACCGGCGTGATGCTCAAGGTCGTCAACGGCCAGTTCAAGGTCGAGCAGCCCCAGTAACCGGCATCGCATCGCGCGCCAGAAAAGCCCCGCCATGGACCTCTCAATCGCCAGCATCCTGACGCTGGACGGACTCACGAACGGGGCGATCTACGCGCTGCTCGGCATGGGCATCGTGCTCGTGTTCACGGTGACCCGTGTCATCTTCATCCCGCAGGGCGAGTTCGTCGCCTACGGCGCGCTGACGCTCGCCATCTTCCAGACCGGCAAGGTGCCCGGCACGGTCTGGCTGCTGCTGATCCTGGCGGCGGTCGCGGCGCTCATGGAGCTCGGGACCACCTGGCGCCATCGCGGCCGGTTCGCGCCGGCGCTCCGGTCGGCGGCACGGATGTTCGTGCTGCCCGCGATCGTCTGCGCCATCTCCGCATGGGCGGCGCCGCGCAACCTGCCGCTGGCGGTGCAGGCGTTTCTCACGCTCGCCATCGTCACCGCATACGGGCCGCTGGTGTATCGCGTGGCCTACCAGTCGCTGGCGGGCGCGAGCTCGCTGGTGCTGCTGATCGTGTCGGTCGGCGTGCATTTCGCCATGACCGGACTCGGCCTGCTGTTCTTCGGCGCCGAGGGCTTCCGCAACCCGCCCTTCTGGGACGAGCGGCTCTCGATCGGCTCGCTCAACGTCAGCGGTCAGGCGATCATCATCTTCCTCGCCTCGGCCGCACTGATCGTGATGCTGTGGCTCTACTTCGAGCGCACGCTCTACGGCAAGGCGCTGCGCGCCACCGCCGTCAACCGGCTCGGCGCGCGGCTGATGGGCATCTCCACGCAGGCGGCCGGGCAACTCACGTTCGCGATGGCGGCGCTCATCGGCGCGCTCTCGGGCCTGCTGATCGGGCCGACCACCACCATCTTCTACGACTCCGGCTTCCTGATCGGCCTCAAGGGCTTCGTGGCCGGCGTGATCGCGGGGCTCGCCAGCTATCCGGGCGCGCTGATCGGGGCGCTCGGCGTGGGCGTGATCGAAGCCTTCGGCTCCTTCTGGGCCAGCTCGTTCAAGGAAGTGATCGTGTTCACGATCATCCTTCCGGTCCTGTTGTGGCGTTCCCTGCGCAGCGGCCATTCCGACGAGGAGCACTGAAATGCAGGCCGTACTCCATCCTCCCACCGCCGCGCGCAAGAACGGCCTTCGCACCTGGGGTCCGCTCGCGCTCGTCATCGTGCTCGCGGTGCTGCCGCTGCTGCCGCTGCCCAACTTCTGGATCATCCAGCTCAACTACATCGGCATCTACACGCTGCCGGTGCTGGGCCTGGTGCTGCTCACCGGCGTGGGCGGGCTCACTTCCTTCGGGCAGGCGGCGTTCGTCGGCATCGGCGCCTACACCACCGCCTACCTGAGCGTGAACTTCGGCCTCTCGCCGTGGATCACCCTCTTCATCGGCCTGGCGCTCACCGGCATCAGTGCCGCGATCATCGGCGGCATCACGCTCAGGATGTCCGGGCACTACCTGCCGCTCGCGACCATCGCGTGGGCGCTCTCGCTCTACTACCTGATGGGCAACCTCGAGGCGCTGGGCAAGTACGACGGCATCCTCGGCGTGAAGGGCCTGACGCTCTTCGGCCTCGAAGTCGGGCAGCAGCGCGTGTTCTACGCGGTGACCTGGGCCTTCGCGCTGCTGGGCGCGTTCGCGGTGATCCGCCTGCTCGACTCGCGCAGCGGCCGGGCGATCCGCGCACTGGCCGGCGGCTCGCAGATGGCCGAGGCGATGGGCGTGAACACGCTGCGCCACAAGGTCGGGATCTTCGTGCTGGCGGCCCTGCTGGCCTCGGTCTCCGGCTGGCTCTTCGCGCACTTCCAGCGCACGGTGAACCCCTCGCCGTTCGGCATCAAGATGGGCATCGAGTACCTCTTCATGGCGGTGCTCGGCGGCGCGGCGCACGTGTGGGGCGCGATCGCCGGCGCCGGGGTGGTCAAGCTGCTCGAAGACCAGCTGCAGGTGCTGCTGCCCAAGCTGATCGGCACCAGCGGCAACTACGAGCTGATCGTCTTCGGCATCATGATCGTGCTGGTGCTCAAGTACCTGCCGGACGGGCTCTGGGACTTCGTCGACCGCAAGCTTCCGCGCAAGCAGCGCACCGTGGACTGGCACGGCGCCGCCGACCTCCCGGTTCGCGCCAAGCCCGCGCCGGGCGAGGTCGTGCTCGACGTGCAGGCGATCCGCAAGACCTTCGGCGGCCTCGTGGCGGTGAACGACATCAGCTTCCAGACCCGCGCGGGCCAGGTGGTCGGGCTCATCGGCCCGAACGGCGCGGGCAAGTCGACGACCTTCAACCTCGTGACCGGCGTGCTCTCGCTGTCCGGCGGCGACGTGCGCTTCCGCGGCGAAGCCATCGGCGGGCTGCCGTCGCGCGCCATCGCCGAGCGCGGCATGTCGCGCACCTTCCAGCACGTGAAGATGGTGCCCGACATGACGGGGTTGGAGAACGTCGCGCTGGGCGCCCACCTGCGCGGCCGCAAGGGCGCGATCGCCGCGATGCTGCGCACCGACCGCGCCGAGGAGCGCCAGCTCTTCCGCGAAGCCGAGCGCCAGCTGCAGCGCGTGGGCATGGGCGATCACGTGCACGAGCTCGCCGGCAACCTCGCGATGGGGCAGCAGCGGCTGCTCGAGATCGCACGGGCGCTGTGCGCCGACCCGGCGCTGCTGCTGCTCGACGAGCCCGCAGCCGGTCTTCGCCACAAGGAAAAACAGGCGCTCGCCGATGTGCTGCGCACGCTGCGCAGCGAAGGCATGAGCATCCTGCTGGTCGAGCACGACATGGACCTCGTGATGGACATCTGCGACCACATCGTGGTGATGGAGTTCGGCACGCACCTGATGGAAGGCACGCCGGCCGAAGTGCAGCAGAGCCCGAAGGTGCGCGCCGCCTATCTGGGCACGGAACACTGACATGAGCACCCCCCTCCTCCGAATTCGCAACCTGCGCGCCGGCTACGGCCGCGCCGAGGTGCTGCACGGCATCGACCTCGACGCCGGCCAGGGCAGCGTCGTGACCGTGATCGGCCCCAACGGTGCGGGCAAGTCCACGCTGCTCAACGCGCTGATGGGCGTGCTGCCGTCCAAGGGCGTGATCGAGTTCCGCGGCCAGCCGATCGACGGCCTGTCGCTCGAAGAGCGCGTGATGCTCGGCGTCGCGCTGGTGCCCGAGAAGCGCGAGCTCTTCGGCACCATGCCGGTCGAAGACAACCTGGTGCTCGGCGGCTTCCGCCAGGTGCGCCTTCGCAACCGGCAGTGGCGCGATCGCATCGACGAGGTCTACACCATCTTCCCGCGCCTGAAGGAACGCCGCACGCAGCTCGCCGGCACGCTCTCGGGCGGCGAGCGGCAGATGCTCGCGGTGGGCCGCGCGCTGATGTCGCGGCCCGCGCTGTTGATGCTCGACGAGCCCAGCCTCGGCCTCGCGCCGCTGGTGGTGCAGGAGATCTTCCGCACCGTCAGCGCGCTGCGCCAGACGGGCGTGACGATCCTGCTGGTGGAGCAGAACGCGCGCGCGGCCCTCGAAGTGGCCGACCACGGCTACGTGCTCGAGATGGGCAGCGTGAGCGTCGAGGGCGAGGCGCGCCAGCTCGCAGGCGATTCGCGGGTGATCGATACCTACCTCGGCGCGAAGCGGTGAACCACGCCCCCGGCGTGCGGGATAACTGATCTGGAGACAACGAGATGGATGCCAGAGAAAAGCTCTCGACCGGCGCAGTGGCCCTTGCCTGCGCGACATGGCTTGCAGGGTGCGCCGGCATCCCCGGCGGACCACGGCCGCAGCTCGCGCCGGCGCAGGCAGGCACGCTCCAGTCCTGCGGCGATCTCCTGCAGAAGGCCGCGTTCGCAGGCACGGTCTACACGCAGGTGACCGCCGTGCCCGCCGGCAAGGTGCTCGTGCGCAGCGCGGGCGTGGACGTGCCGCCCCACTGCCTCGTGCAGGGCCGCATGCACGAGCGCGTGAGCGCCGTCGACGGCAACCGCTATGCGATCGGCTTCGAGATGCGGCTGCCGGTCGAATGGAACGGCCGCTTCTTCTACCAGGCCAACGGCGGCCTCGATGGCGCCGTGGTGCCCGCCATGGGCGGCATCGGCGGCGGCGGCCCGGCGCGCACCGCGCTGCAGATGGGCTTCGCCGTGATCAGCTCCGACGCCGGCCACGCAGGCTCGCTCGGTCCGCGCTTCGGAATCGACCCGCAGGCCCGGCTCGACTATGGCTACAACGCCGTGGCGCAGCTCACGCCGATGGCCAAGAACCTGATCGCGCGGGCCTATGGACGCGGACCCGACCGCTCGTACATCGGCGGCTGCTCGAACGGCGGGCGGCACGCCATGGTCGCGGCGGTGCGCTCGGCCGGCGAGTACGACGGGGTGCTCGCAGGCGATCCCGGCTACAACCTCCCGCGCGCGGCGGTCGCGCAGCTCTACGGGGCCCAGCAATACGCGAAGGTCGCCAACGTCACGGCCGGCCAGCCCGATCTCCAGAGCGCGTTCACACCCGCAGAGATGAAGTTCGTCGCCGAGCGCGTGCTCGCCCGCTGCGATGCGATCGACGGCCTGGCCGACGGCATCGTCGCCGACGTGAGGGCCTGCCAGGCGCAGTTCGACATCGAGCGCGACGTGCCTGCCTGCACCGGTGCACGCGACGGCCGCTGCCTCACGCCGGCGCAGAAGACCGTGCTCGCCGACGTCTTCGCGGGCGCGCGCAACAGCGCCGGCAAGCCGCTCTACAGCACCTTCCCGTTCGACGCGGGCGTGAGCGGCAGCAACTGGCGCGAATGGAAGTTCGTGAGCCCGCAAACGCGGGACGCCGGCGCGGTCGGCTTCATCTTCACGACGCCGCCGCTCGCGGACCGACCGGGCGGCCTGGCCTTCGCGCTCGGCTTCGACATGGACAAGGACGCGCTGCTGATCGACGCCACCAGCACCCTCTATCGCGAATCGGCGATGGGCTTCATGTCGCCGCCCGACGCCGCGAACCTTTCCGCGCTGCGGGACCGGGGCGCGAAGATGATCGTCTACCACGGCACCAGCGACCCGGTGTTCTCGTCCGACGACACGGCCGCCTGGTATGAACGCCTGCAGGCCGCCAACGGCGGCAACGCCTCGGGCTTCGCGCGCTACTTCCCGGTGCCCGGCATGAACCACTGTGAGGGCGGCCCGGCCACCGACCAGTTCGACATGCTGAGCGCGCTCGTCGATTGGGTGGAGCAGGGCCAGGCCCCCGCCCAGGTGGTCGCCACCGCGCGCGGCGCGGGTGCGGCCGCGCCCAACAACGAAGTTCCCGCCGACTGGTCGCCGCGCCGCACGCGCCCGTTGTGCCCCTATCCCCAGGTCGCCGTCTACACCGGCGGCGATGCCGAATCGGCGGCGAGCTTCGCCTGCCGCCTCCGCACCCCTTGAAACCATCGCCATGAACTACCAACCCCGCCCCGACGACGTGGGCTTTCTCTTGAACACGGTGCTCGGCGCCGTGCCCCGGCTGCGCGCGCTGCCTGCCTTCGCGGATTTCGACGAGGACCTGCAAGGCCAGGTGCTGGAGGAAGCCGGCAAGTTCGTCGCCGAGGTCATCGCGCCGGTGAACCGCGACGGCGACGAGATCGGCTGCAAGCTGGTCGACGGCCAGGTCGTCACGCCGCCGGGCTTCCGCGAGGCGTACCGGGCCTTCGTCGATGGCGGCTGGCCCGCCCTCTCGGCCGCGACGGAGGACGGCGGTCAAGGCCTGCCCTCGGCGCTGGAAGCCGTGCTCTACGAATGGCTCAGCGCGGCCAACCACGGCCTCACGATGGCGCCCGGCCTGCTGCACGGCGCCTACGAATGCCTGCGGCATCACGGCAGCGACGAACTGAAGGCGCGCTACCTCTCGAAGATCGCGACCGGCGAATGGCTCGCGACCATGTGTCTCACCGAGGCCCATGCGGGCAGCGACCTCGGCCAGGTGCGCACGCGCGCTGTCGCCCAGCCCGATGGCAGCTTCCGCGTTTCCGGCGGCAAGATCTTCATCTCGGGCGGCGACCACGACTTGAGCGACAACATCGTCCACCTCGTGCTGTGCCGCCTGCCCGATGCGCCCGCGGGGCCCAAGGGCCTGTCGCTGGTGCTGGTCCCCAAGCTGCTGCCAGACGGCACGCGCAACGCCGCGCAGTGCGAGCGCATCGAAGAGAAGATGGGCCTGCACGGCAGCTCGACCTGCGTGATGCGTTTCGACGAGGCCACGGGCTGGCTCATCGGCGAGCCGAACCGCGGGCTCGGCGCGATGTTCGTGATGATGAACGCCGCGCGCCTGCACGTCGCCTTGCAGGGCATCGGCCTGCTCGATGCGGCCTGGCAGAAGGCGGATGCCTACGCGCACGAGCGCCGCCAGATGCGCGCGCCCGGCCCCGTGCCGGCGAGCCGCGGCGCGGAGCCGGCCGACCTGGTGGTCGAGCACCCGGCCGTGCGCCGCATCCTCGATACCCAGCGCGCCTGGATCGACGGCTCGCGCGCCATCGCCTATCGCACCGCGCTGCAGCTGGACATCGCCCGCCACGACGAAGACCCCAAGGTCCGCGAAGCGGCGCAGCGCTGGTGCGCGCTCGCCACGCCGGTCATCAAGGCCGCCTGCACGCAACAGGCCTTCATGGGGGCCAGCGAATGCCTGCAGGTGTTCGGCGGCCACGGCTATGTGCGCGAATGGGGCATCGAGCAGGTGGTGCGCGATTCGCGCGTGACCATGATCTACGAGGGCACCAACGAGATCCAGGCCATCGACCTGCTGGTGCGCAAGGTGCTGGCCGACGGCGGCGCGGGCATGTCCGCGCTGCTGATCGAATTGCGCGACGAGCTCGACGCCTCGCGCGAGACCGACGCGGACGTGCAGCGGCGCATGGCCCAGCTTCGCTATCTCACCACCACGATCGCCATGGCGGCGCCGCAGGACGCGAAGCTGGCCTACGAAGTGGCCGACGACTACCTGCGCGTGGTGATGCTCGTCTTCCTGGCCTGGGCATGGGCCCGCATCGAGCGTTGCGCCGAGCCGGGGGACGTGCGCTGGTCGGAGCCGGCCGCGGCGTTCCGCCGCTGGGTGCTGCCCGAGTTCGACATGCGGCTCGGCATCGTCAAACGGGCCTGCGAGGCGGTCACGCGGCTGGCGACTGCCTGAAGAGTGGCCGCCCGGCCCTGGAAGGCAGTACGCTCGCTCCCATGGCAACCCCCCGCACGAAAACCGCCGCCGCCATCCATGCACGGGCTCCCCGGTCCGATCGTCTGGATACCCGCGTGCTAGAGACCTTCGTCGGCTACAACGCACGCCGGGCCTGGCTGGTCGTGACCCAGGTGTTCGCCGAACGCATGGCGGTCTACGGGCTCAAGCAGGCGGACTTCTCCGTGCTGTCGCTGCTCGCGCACAACCCCGGCGCGACCTCGCGCCAGCTGTGTTCCACGCTGGACATCCTGCCGCCGAACCTGGTGAACCTGATCGCCGCCATGGACAGCCGAGGACTCATCGAGCGCCGCCCGCATCCGCACGACGGGCGCGCCATCGGCCTGCATCTCACGCCGGCCGGCGAAGCGCTGATCCGCGACGCGGAGCGCACGGTCACCCAGCTGGAAGCCGAGGCGAGCGCGCGGCTCACGGCACGCGAGCGCGAAACGCTCATCCGGCTGCTGCAGAAGATCTATCGCTAGAACCGCTCGGTCATGCGCAGCAGCACATGCGTGGCATCGACGACGCGGGCGGGATCGGGGTAGTAAAGCTCCCCGTTGAAGTCGTGCCGCGCGTAGGCCCGGCGCGCCTGCACGTAGCGCACGCGCGCCGCCTGCAGAGCGTCCCTGCGCCACTTCGGCTGCATGGCTTCGAGGCACGCCCAATGCGCGGGCGACAGCGTGGGGCAGTCCGGCACCGGCGCGGCGCTCTCGCGCAAGAGGAGATCGCGCGCCTCACGCATGAGGGGATCCACGTCGCGCACCCGGTCGCGGCGGTAAGCCAGGATATTGGACAGAAAGGTCGCGCCGAACAGGCTCAGGAGCGCAAGGCCGACGCTGAAGTCGATGGTGCTCATTGCCGAGCGCGCAAGTCCTCGGAGGTCATTGCGACCAGAACTTCCACCACGGCGTGCGGCGCGAATGCATCGAGGACGCGGCGGGCGCCAGGGTCTGCAGGCCGGTGTCGCGGATGCGGCGGCGCTGCTCCGCCTCCAGTGCCTGCGCCATTCGGTGCGCGAGCTGATCGCCCCGCATCGCGCGCAGCCGCCACTCCGACGCGAGGTTCTGGAGCTCGTCGTCTTCGAGGTTGGCGGGCGTCGTCGGTGACGGGGTGGGCATTCCGAAATTCTGCCCACGCACCCGCATCGCGGCAATCGTAGAGGTTTGCATTACATCAAGCTGCGTGCGACTGGTCGCGTCATGCGAAGAAGCCGTCCCACGTGAGCTTGATGCCGGTCAGCAGCATGCCGGCGTAGACGAATCGATAGAACCACACCGCGTCGATGCGGCGCGCGATGTGCACCCCCACCCACACGCCCAGCGGCGCGATCGGCAGCAGGACCAGCGACGTCGCGAGGTTGCGCCAGTCGAGCAGCCCGAGCCATGCATAGGGCACCCACTTGCTCAGGTTCACGACGAAGAAGAAGTAGGCCATGGTGGCCGTATAGACCAACGGCGACAGGCGCAGCGGGAGCACGTAGGCGTTCACCGGCGGCCCGCCCGCATGCGCGATGAAGCTGGTGAAGCCGCTGATGGCGGTGAGCACCGCGCCGGTGGTCCGCGAGGGCAGCGGGGAGTTCGGCCGCGGCGGGAACAACAGCCGCTGCGCGAGGAAGATCAGGGTGAAGACGCCCACGATGCCCGCGACCGTGTGCGAGGGCAGCACCTTGAAGAGCAGCGCGCCGATCAGCGTGCCAGCCAGCCCGCACGGGATGAGGAAGTACAGCAGGCGCTTGTCGAACTCTCGGCGGAAGGCGGCGAGCCCCAGCACGTCCATGAGCAGCAGCACGGGCATCAGGATCGCCGCCGCCTGCGGGACGGTCACGGCCAATGCCATCAGGGGAACGGCGAGCGATCCGAAGCCCGCGCCAAAGCCGCTCTTGCTGACGCCGAGCAGGAGCACGGCCGGAATGGCGACCGCATAGAACTGCGGATCGGTGATGACGGGGAGGCTCAAGGTGATGAAGGCCGTTGGCGGTGCGGTGGGGCTACATTCTCCATGCATCCCACGGAGCGCTCATGAAGCACATCGACGCCGGCCAGACCCGCGCTCACCTCGCCTTCGACCGCCTGGTGCCCGCCCTGCGAGAGGCCTTCGCAGGCCAGGCCACGGTGCCGCCGCGCCATGTGCACACGGTCGACTCGGGCGGCGAGCGCGGAACGGTGCTCATCATGCCGGCCTGGAGCGATGCGGGCTATCTCGGCATCAAGACGATCAATATCTTTCCCGGCAACGGCGCCCGCGGGCTGCCCGGGCTGCACGCCACCTACGTGCTCTACGATGCCCGCACCGGCGTGCCGCTCGCGCAGCTCGACGGCAACGAGATCACGGCCCATCGCACGGCCGCCGCATCGGCGCTCGGCGCCTCCTTCCTCGCGCGCGAGGACGCATCGACGCTGCTGGTGCTCGGCACCGGACGCATCGCGCGCCTTCTGCCGGCCGCGCATGCGAGCACGCGCGCGATCCGCAAGGTGCGCGTCTGGAACCACCGGCCGGAAAGCGCGTGCGCGCTGGCCGGCGAATGGCGCAGCGCCGGCTGGGATGCCGAGGCCGTCGACGACCTGCCCGCGGCCGTGCGCGACGCCGACATCGTGAGCTGCGCGACGCTCGCCACCGCGCCGCTGGTGCGCGGCGAGTGGCTCGCGCCCGGATCGCACCTGGACCTGATCGGCAGCTTCACGCCGGCGATGAAGGAGGCCGACCCGGCCTGCTTCGCCGGGGCGCGGGTCTGCGTGGACACCGAGGAAGCGCAGGCCAAGGCGGGCGACCTGCTCGACGCGTTCGCGGCAAAGGCGCTCGCGCCGCAGGACATCCAGGCCACGTTCGCCCAGCTTTGCCGGGGCGAGCGTCCGGGCCGGCGCTCGCCTTCGGAGCGCACCGTATTCAAGGCGGTGGGCAGCGCGCTCGAAGACCTCGCGGCCGCGACGCTCGTCTGGCAGGGCGTCGCGGCCGAGGCCTGATCAGACGCGCTCGAGGATGACCGCGATGCCCTGGCCCACGCCGATGCACATCGTGCACAGCGCATAGCGGCCGCCGCCCTTGTGCAGCTGGTTGACCGCCGTGGTGGCCAGTCGCGCGCCGCTGGCGCCCAGCGGATGGCCGAGCGCGATCGCGCCGCCGTTGATGTTGACGCGCGCATCGTCGTCCTTCAGGCCGAGCAGGCGCAGCACCGCGAGGCCCTGCGCCGCGAAGGCTTCGTTCAGTTCGATCACGTCGATCTGGTCGAGCTTGAGTCCCGTCAGCGCGAGCACCTTCTCGGTCGCGGGCGCGGGTCCGATGCCCATGATGCGAGGCGCCACGCCGGCGGTCGCCATGCCGACCACGCGCGCGCGCGGCGTGAGGCCGTGCTTCGCGGCGCTCGCCTCGTCGGCCAGCAGCAGCGCGCAGGCGCCGTCGTTCACGCCGCTGGCATTGCCGGCGGTCACGGTGCCGTCGGGGCGCACCACGCCCTTGAGCTTGGCCAGCGCCTCGAGGCTGGTGTCGCGCGGATGCTCGTCCTTCGAGACGACGACCGGGTCGCCCTTCTTCTGCGGCACGCTCACGGGCACGATCTCGGCGTCGAAGAAGCCGGACTTCTGCGCGGCCACCGCGCGCTGCTGCGACGCCAGCGCCATGCGGTCCTGCGCCTCGCGCTCGATCTTGTAGTCGGTGGCGACGTTCTCGGCCGTCTCGGGCATGGAGTCGACGCCGTACTGCGCCTTCATCAGCTTGTTGACGAAGCGCCAGCCGATGGTGGTGTCGTACACCGCGTTGGCGCGGCTGAAGGCGCTTTCGGCCTTGGGCATCACGAAGGGCGCGCGGCTCATGCTTTCGACGCCGCCCGCGATCATCAGGCCCGCTTCACCGGCCTTGATCGCACGCGCGGCGCTGCCGACCGCGTCGAGGCCCGAGCCGCAGAGGCGGTTGATGGTGCCGCCGCCCACTTCGATCGGCAGGCCCGCCAGCAGGCCGGCCATGCGCGCCACGTTGCGGTTGTCCTCGCCGGCCTGGTTGGCGCAGCCGTAGAGCACGTCGGCCACGGCCTGCCAGTCGACGTTCTTGTTGCGCTCCATGAGCGCCTTGATCGGCACCGCGGCCAGGTCGTCGGCGCGCACGCTCGACAGCGAACCGCCGTAGCGGCCGAAAGGCGTGCGGATCGCGTCGCAGATGAAGGCTTGTTTCGTCATGGTGTGTCTCTCTCGGGGTTCAGTGGTTCAGGGGGCGATCGGCAGGCCGACCATCGTTTCGAGTTCGGCGTGCGCCAGGCCGTCGACCTTGTCGATCAGCTTCAGGCCCGCGGGGGTGCATTCCAGCGTCGCGAGATCGGAGTACACCCGCTTCACGCAGCCGATGCCGGTCAGAGGATACGTGCAGGTCTTCACGATCTTGCTCTCGCCCTTCTTGGTGAGCAGGTCCATCATGACCCAGGTCTGCTTGGCGCCGATGGCGAGGTCCATCGCGCCGCCGACCGCGGGGATCGCGCCCGCTTCGCCGGTGCTCCAGTTCGCGAGGTCGCCGGTGGCCGAGACCTGGAACGCGCCGAGCACGCAGATGTCGAGATGCCCGCCGCGCATCATCGCGAAGCTGTCGGCGTGGTGGAAGAACGCGCCGCCCGCCAGCAGCGTCACGGGCTGCTTGCCGGCGTTGATGAGGTCGTAGTCCTCGGCGCCTTCGGCCGGGGCGGGGCCCATGCCGAGGATGCCGTTCTCGCTGTGCAGGATGACCTCGCGGCCGGCCGGCAGGTGGTTGGCGACCAGCGTGGGCTGGCCGATGCCGAGGTTGACCACGGCGCCGTCGAAGATGTCCTGCGCGACGCGGGCGGCCAGTTGGTCCTTGGTGCGGCGGGTGTAGTTGGCCATGATCAGGCTGCCTTCCTGAAACCGCCCGCCTGGGTGGCGACGCGATCGATCTTGACGATCTGGTGGACGAAGATGCCGGGGGTGACGACGGTCTCGGGATCCATCTCGCCGAGTTCCGCGATCTCGTGCACGGTGGCGATGGTGCGGCTCGAGGCCATGGCCATCACCGGGCCGAAGTTGCGCGCCGCCTTGCGGTAGATGAGGTTGCCCCAGCGGTCGCCGCGCTCGGCCTTGATGAGCGCCACGTCGCCCTTGATCGGGTACTCGAGCACGTACTGCTTGCCGTTGATCTCGCGCGTCTCGCGGTTGCCGGCGAGCTGCGTGCCGTAGCCGGTCGGGCAGAAGAAGGCGCCGATGCCCGCGCCCGCGGCCCGGATGCGCTCGGCCAGGTTGCCCTGCGGCACCAGTTCGAGTTCGAGCTTGCCCGAACGGTAGAGCTCGTCGAAGACGTAGCTGTCGGCCTGGCGCGGAAAGCTGCAGATGATCTTGCGCACGCGCCCCGCCTTGAGCAGCGCCGCGAGCCCGGTGTCGCCGTTGCCCGCGTTGTTGTTGACCACGGTGAGGTCCTTGGCGCCCTGCTCGATCAGGCCGTCGATGAGCTCGTTGGGGATGCCGGCGGTGCCGAAACCGCCGATCAGCACCGTGGCGCCATCGGGAATGCCGGCCATGGCATCGGCGATCGAGCGCGCGATCTTGTTGATCATGAAATCTCCGGGAGGGGAAGAAGCCGATGGGAAAGCCGAACGCCCCGGCGGGAACGGCTACCGGTGAACCCGGCCAGGGACGATTCGCCAGTTTGTTCGATATGCGAACAGTTGTTCGTATAATGAATTCTAGAAAAGATCACCCGCCATGGCAACCCACCAGGAACATCACGCCGTCGCCCCCCCGCCCGGCGACAGCTACGTGCAGTCATTCGCGCGCGGGCTGCAGGTGATCCGCTCCTTCAGCGCGAAGGCGCCGCGCCAGACGCTCAGCGAGGTGGCGGCCGCCAGCGGCCTCACGCGCGCTGGGGCGCGCCGCATCCTGCTCACCCTGCAGACGCTGGGCTACGTGTCGGCGGACGGCAAGCTCTTCAGCCTCACGCCGCGCATCCTCGACCTCGGCTTCGCCTATCTCTCGTCGATGCCGATCTGGAACCGCGCCGAACCCGTCATGGAAGCGCTGGTGCAGCAGGTGCACGAATCGTGTTCGGCCGCGGTGCTCGACGCCACCGACATCGTCTATGTGCTGCGGGTGCCCACGCACAAGATCATGCGCATCAGTCTCGGCGTGGGCTCGCGCCTGCCGGCCTGGTGCACCTCGATGGGCCGGCTGCTGCTGGCCGACCTCGACAGCGACGACGCGATCCGCGAGCGCCTCGCGTCGTCGGAGCGCGAGGCCTTCACCAAGCACACGGTCACCGACCTGGAGGCGCTCTTCGCCAAGGTCATGCAGGCGCGCCGGCAGGGCTGGTGCCTGGTCAACCAGGAACTGGAGGAAGGCCTGATCTCGATCGCGGCGCCGATCGTCGATCGCGGCGGCCGTGCGGTCGCGGCGCTCAACATCAGCGGCCAGGCCAACCGCACGAGCGCGAAGGTGATGCAGGAGACGATGCTGCCCGCGCTGCTCGACGCGGCGCGGACGATCTCGCGGCTGCTGTAGCCGCTGGGCGTCAGGCTTCCGAGCGGATGCCGCGCATCAGGATCACGCCGCCGAGCCGGACCGTGTCGGCGCGCATGCGGTAGGCCAGCGACTGCGGCGTGCCCGCGTCCGCATGCCATCCGGCGGCGAGAAGACGCTCCCGCACCTCGGGCGCGCGGGCGACCTCGATCAGGGCGGCATTGAGCCTCGCCACGGCCGCGGGCGGCAGGCCCGCCGGCGCCGCGAGCGCGGTCCAGATCTCGAGGTCGGCGCCGCGCACGTTCGCATCGCGCAGCGTCGGCAATTCCTCGAACAGCGGGCTGCGCTCCGGCGAAGTGACGCCCACCGCCTTGAGCTTGCCCGACTTGATGTGCGGCTTGGCAAGGCCCGGCGGCAGGAGCGCCAGCTCGATCTTGCCGGCCAGCATCGCCTCGATGACCTGCGGATTGCCGGTGAAAGGCACATGCTGGGCGCGGATGTTGGTGCGGGTCTTCAGGAGCTCCATGCCCAGGTGCCCGACCGTGCCGACGCCGGGCGTGCCGTACCGGCCCGAATCGCCGAGGTTGCGCGCCCACAGCAGGTAGTCGTCCGGCGTGACGCCCGGTGCGCCGCCCGACACGGCGAGCACCAGCGGGGCGGTGCCGATCAGGCTGACCGGCGCGAAGTCCTTCTCGGGGTCGAACGGCGTCTTGGGGTTGAGCAGCTTCGCGATCGTGAGATTGCCGTTGATCAGCGCACCGATGGTGTGATCGTCCTCCGCCTTCGCGACCTGATCGGCGGCCACATTGCCGCTCGAGCCCGGCCGGTTCTCGACCACGACGGGCTGGCCCAGCAGCTTCGACAGCGGCTCCGCGATCGCTCGCGCCGCCAGATCCGGCGAGGCACCGGCCGGGAAGCCGACCAGCAGCCGCACCGGCTTGACCGGCCAGGCCCCACCCGAGGCGCGGCTCACGCTGCGGGCGTGCGAGGCGTCCTGGGCCCAGGCCCCCGGGGTGCAGAGCGCGGCGGCGAGGGTTTGCAGGAGGCGGCGTTTGGTGAGCATGGGAGACGAAAACGGCAGGCTGAAGTTACAGGAAGTTACGCGAGTCACCATTCGCACGCAAGTCAGCCCAAAGGATTCGTTCATTGCGCGCCCCTTGGGCCGCCTACGGGTTAACCACGAGAGGGCTAACCCGGTATGACTGTGGTCATACCAGTGATAAAACCACGAGATGACGACGACAAGCAGCCCCCGCCCGCTGATCACCCGCGCGGCCGACGCCGAGGGCACCGGCTTCTCGAAGGTCTTCGCCTTCCTGCGCGACCAGCTGCTCGAAGGGACCATCCAGTCCGGCGACCGCCTGATCCCCGAGCGCGAACTGGCCGCCCAGCTCGGCGTGAGCCGGCCGATCGTGCGCGAGGCGCTGCGCGCGCTGTCGATGATGGGCGTGGTGGAAATCCGCGAACGCGTCGGCACGGTCGTGCGCAAGCCCGACGTGTCGGTGCTGGGCGATTTCTTCGCCTTCTCGATGGCGCAGCAGGCGGACATCGTCGACGACGTGATGCAGGCGCGCATCGCGATCGAGGTGCAGGCCGCCCGACTCGCCTGCCGCCACGCGACGACCACCGATCTCGAACGCATCGCGGCGGCGGTCGACCATATCGAGGCCACCGTGAACGACTCGGAGGAAGGCAGCCGCGCGGACTACGAGTTCCATTCCGCGCTGGTGCGCGCGAGCCGCTCCGAGACGCTGATGCATCTCTACGCCGCGATGTCGACGCTGCTGCTGCGCTCGCACCACGAGCGGCGCGACGTGGTGGGCGGCGATCCGGCCGTCAAGCAGTACCTGGTCGAGGACCACGCGCGCATCTTCCAGGCGCTCATTGCCCGCGACGAAGACCTCGCCGACCAGGTGCTGCGCAAGCATTTCCGCATCGGCGACGAATACCGCCGCAAGGCCGCCGCCGACCCGGCCCTGCGCGGGCGCCCGCCCGAGCGCGAGGAACTGGCGTGACCGAACTCGACTTCGCCGCCGTGCTGGAGCGCTGGCCGCTCTTCATGGAGGGCGCCTGGCTCACGATCCGGCTGGCGCTGGTCGCCACCCTTTCCGGCTTCGCGATCGGCACCCTGTGCGCCGCCGGACGGCGCAGCCGCCATGCCGCGCTGTCGCGACTGTGCGGCCTCTATGTCGAGCTCATCCGCAACACGCCGCTGCTGGTGCAGATCTTCCTGGTGTTCTTCGGGCTGTCGAGCCTGGGCCTGAAGCTGCCGGCCTTCACGGTCGCGGTGATCGCCCTGGCCGTGAACGCAGGCGCCTATGCGACGGAGATCATGCGCGCCGGCTTCGACTCGGTGAACCGCAGCCAGCTCGAGGCCGCGGAGTGCCTGGGGCTCTCGCGCCTGCAGGTGTACTGGCACGTGGTGCTGTTCCCGGCCATGGAACGGGTCTATCCGGCGCTCACCAGCCAGTTCGTGCTACTTATGCTGGCCTCGTCGATCTGCTCGCAGATCTCGGTGGAGGAACTGACCGCCGTGGCCAACCACGTGCAGTCCGACACCTACCGTCCGTTCGAGACCTTCCTGGTCATTGGCGCCGGCTACGTGCTGCTGTCGCTGCTCATGCGGCTCGGCTTCTGGGGCCTCGGCGCCCTGCTGTTCCCGCGCCGGCGCCGGCTCGGCACCGCGCTGTGATGCTCTCGACCGCCTTCAACGCCAACCACTTCACCTTCCTGCTGCAGGGAGCGGCGTGGACGCTGGCGCTTTCGCTGATCGCCTTCGCTGGCGGCGGGCTGGCCGCCTTCGGGGTCGCGCTGGCCCGCATCTCGCCCAGCCGGACGGTGCGCATCGCCTCGGGCCTGTGGGTGCAGCTCGTGCAGGGATCGCCTTTGCTGGTGATCATGTTCCTCGCCTACTTCGGGCTGCCGACGCTGGGCATCAAGGTCTCGGCGCTGGCGGCCGCGGGCGCCTCGCTCACCATCTACGTCTCGGCCTACCTCGGCGAGATCTGGCGCGCCGCGATCCAGGCTGTGCCCCGACCGCAATGGGAGGCGGCGGAGTGCCTCGCGCTCAGCCGGACGCAGCGCATGGCCAAGGTCGTGCTGCCGCAGGCCGTGCGCCTCGCGACGCCGCCCACGGTCGGCTTCATGGTGCAGATCGTCAAGAACACCTCGCTCGCCTCGGTGGTCGGTTTCGTCGAGCTCTCGCGCTCGGGGCAGATCATCAACAACTCGATCTTCGAGCCCTTCATCGTCTACCTCGTGATCGCGGCGATCTACTTCGCGATGTGCTATCCGCTGTCCGTCTGGAGCCGCCGCCTCGAAGAGCGGCGCGCAGCGCCCTCGCGCGCCGCGGCGACTTCCCTCTCGTCTCATGAACCCCTCCTCTCCCAGTCCTGACGGCGCGACGTCGCCGGTCGTGCGCCTGCGCGACGTGCACAAGAGCTTCGGCAGCCTCAAGGTGCTGCAGGGCGTCGGCTTCGAGGTCGAGCGCGGCCAGGTCACGGCGATCATCGGCCGCAGCGGCTCGGGCAAGAGCACGGCGCTGCGCTGCATCGACCGGCTCGAACGCATCGACAGCGGCGAGATCGTCGTGTGCGGCCACCACGTGCACGCGCCGGACATCGACCTCAAGGCGCTGCGACTCGACGTCGGCATCGTCTTCCAGAGCTACAACCTCTTCCCGCACCTGACCATCGAGCAGAACATCACGCTCGCGCCGCGCTCGGCCAAGGGCCTCTCGAAGGCGAAGGCGCGATCGATCGCGCTGGACGTGCTCGCCAAGGTGGGCCTCTCTGACAAGGCGTCTTGCTACCCCGAGCAGCTGTCGGGCGGCCAGCAGCAGCGCGTCGCCATCGCGCGCTCGCTCGCGATGCAGCCCAAGGTCATGCTGTTCGACGAGGTGACCTCCGCACTCGACCCCGAGCTGACGGGCGAGGTGCTGCGCGTGATCGAGGACCTCGCGGCCGGCGGCATGACGATGGTCATGGTCACGCACGAGATGGCCTTCGCGCGCAAGGTCGCGGACCAGATCGTGTTCATGCACCAGGGCAAGGTCTGGGAGCGCGGCGGCCCGGGGATCCTGTCCGAACCCCAGACGGCCGAGCTCCGCCAATTCGTCGCCAGCGACCTCTAGCCCGGCTTTTTCCATCCCTTTTCCCCAAGACCAAGGAGACACACCCGATGAAAGCGCACCGCTCCCTTCTGACCCTGCTGGCCGCCGCCTGCCTGACGCTCGCCAGCGCAGCCCACGCCGACGTGCTCGACGACGTCATGAAGGCCAAGAAGATCCGCATCGCCACCGACTTCTCGATCCCGCCGTCGGGCATGCTCGACAAGGATCTCAAGCCGGTCGGCTCCGATGTCGAGACCGCGCAGCTGCTCGCCAAGGACTGGGGCCTGGAGCTGGAATTCGTGCAGACCACCGGCGCGACGCGGATCCCGAACCTGCAGACCGGCAAGGCCGACATCGTGGTGTCGACGCTCTCGGTCACGCCCGAGCGCCAGAAGGTGATCGACTTCTCGAAGCCCTACGCGGCGCTGGTCTCGATGATCGGCGCGCGCAAGGACCTGCCGATCAAGGACTGGGCCGACCTCAAGGGCAAGTCCGTCACCGTGACGCGCGGCACCACGCAGGACACCGAACTCACGGCGATGGCGAAGGACAAGGACTTCAAGGTCGTGCGCTACGACGACGACGCGACCATGGTCACCGCCGGCGTCAGCGGACAGGCCGACATCGTCTCGACCTCGGTCACGATCATGAACCAGATCACTGCCAAGAACCCGCAGCGTCCCTTCGAACAGAAGATCCTGCTGCGCAACCTCGACCTCGCCATCGGCGTGAAGAAGGGCGAAGAGCGCATGGTCGCCAAGCTCAACGAGTGGGTCACGGCCAACCTCAAGAACGGCAAGCTCAACGCCATCTACAAGAAGTACCACGGCAGCGACCTGCCGGCCGGCATGCTTCAGTGATACGCCACCACCAGAGAAAGAAGTACCCATGCGTCTCGTCATCGGATCGGACCACGCAGGCTGGATGCTGAAAGGCGTCGTGGTCGACCACATCAGGAAGCTCGGCCACGAGGTCGTCGATGTCGGCAGCCACGACGACCGGCCGGTCGACTTCCCGGACATTGCGCGCGCCGTGGCCGCGAAGATCGTGTCCGGCGACGTGGAGCGCGGCATCATGGTGTGCGGCACCGGCGTCGGCGCCTCGATCGCCGCCAACAAGATGAAGGGCATCCGGGCGGCGGTCTGCCACGACGTGCATTCGGCCCACCAGTCGGTCGAGCACGACGATGTGAACGTGATGTGCCTGGGCGCGCAGATCGTCGGGCCCTGGCTTGCGACGGACCTCATCACCGCCTATCTCGACGCCCGCTTCGCGAGCGAGGACGCGGACTTCCGCCGCCGCGTGGAGAAGCTCCACGCCATGGACGCCGACGCCTGACGGGGTGCCGCGCCATGCCCGCTGAGATCGCCGTCTTCGGCAGCCTCAACATGGACCTGGTGGTCCGTGTGCCGCGCGTGCCCGAGGCGGGCGAGACGCTGCACGCGCACGCCTTCATGACCAACCCGGGCGGCAAGGGTGCGAACCAGGCGGTGGCCTGTGCGCGCCAGGGCGCCCGCGTTGCGATGGTCGGCCGCGTGGGCAGCGACGCATTCGGCCAGGCGCTCACCGCATCCCTCGAAGCCGACGCCATCGAGACCGCCCATGTCGCGACGGCGCCGGCCTCGACGGGCGTGGCGCTGATCATGGTCGACGACAGCGGGCAGAACCGCATCTCGCTCATCGCGGGTGCCAACGCGTTCGTCGGCGCCGAGGACCTCGCGCGCCTCGCGGACGACCTGGCCGCCGCGCGGATGCTCCTTCTGCAGCTCGAAGTGCCGATGGATGCAGTGCTGCAGGCCGCGACGCTCGCCCATGCAAAGGGCTGCCGGGTGGTGCTGAATCCGGCGCCCGCGCAGGCGCTGCCGGAGTCCCTGTGGGATCTGCTCGACCTGCTGGTGCTCAACGAGACCGAGGCCGCCCTGCTGAGCGGCCTGGCGGTCGACGACATCGCCGGCGCCGCGCGCGCCGCCGAAGCGCTGCGCCGTCGCGGGCCGGCGCAGGTGATCCTGACCCTCGGCAGCGAAGGCGTCGTGGCGTGCGACGCCGCCGGCTGCCGCCATTTCGCGGCCCTGAAGGTCGACGCGATCGACACCACCGCCGCCGGCGACACCTTCATCGGCGCCCTGTGCGCGGCCCTCGCGCGCGGCGAATCCATGGACGCCGGCATCGCGCTCGGCATCCAGGCCGCGGCCCTGTGCGTGACGCGCGCCGGCGCGCAGGCCTCGATCCCGCATCGCCACGAACTGCAGGCGCTCGCGACGGCCGAGCGTCCCGCGGCTGTGACGCTGCGCTGAAACCCTGGCGCCGCGCGCTCAGAGCTCGGGCTGGCGCCCCGAGGCTCAGCCCGGCCGGACCGCGGTGTACTCGGAGAAGATGCCGAGTTGGGTGGAGCGCTTCACGTCCTGGAAGCCGGCCGCGCGCAGCGCATCGAGCACCGAGGCCGGCGCGATGCAGGCCTCGATGGTGTCCCAGTAGTAGCGCCAGAGTTCGGCCGTGTCGTGGCGGTGCGCGACCCTCTTCGCGATCACCGGCACGACGGTGCGCATGTACGCCTTGAGCACCGCCGTGCCGACGCGTCCTGCTGGCTTGCTGATCTCCAGCACCAGCAGGCGGCCGCCCGGACGCAGCACGCGGTGGAACTCGGCAAAGGCCGCGTTCACGTCGGCGATGTGGCGCAGCGCATAGCCCATGCTCAGGAAGTCGCAGCTTGCGTCAGGCCGTGGAAGGGCCTCGGCACGGCCCTGCACCAGCTCCACGCCGGGCAGCGCCACTTCGCCCATCATCCCTGGGCTCGGGTCCACGCCTGCCAGCCGCCCGGAAGGACCGATGAGCTTGAGCGCCTCGCGCGCGACCAGGCCGGTGCCGATGCCGACGTCCAGCACCTCGGCGCCCGTCGACAGCCCGGCGCGCTGCAAGGCTGTGCGCCGGTACCAGGGCCCCGAGCCCAGCGCGAGCACGCGCTCGATGCGGTCGTAGTCCGGCGCCGTGTCGTCGAAGATGCGGCGCAGGAACTGCACGTGTTCCGCTTCGTCGGCGTAGTACGCCGGCAAGGGCGTATGCGGCGGCAGCGTCCTGGAAGAATCCGCGGGGGAAGACGGGGTCTGCATCGCGGCGATTATGGCGACGATGATTCCGCCGTTTCAATCGCCGCCAGCGGTGATCGTGGGCTCATTGACGTTCCGCATGGGGATGCAACTCCAGGTCGGGCGAACGGGTCGGCGCAGCGAATCGCTTCGCCGGAGCGGTGCCGCGCGCCACCACGAGACACCGCTGCGTGGGAAACAGCGACCAGCCCCAGCGCTGCTGCGCGAAGCCCCAGAGCCCCTGCTTGAAGAAGAGGGTGGTCACGATGGCGAGCAGGCCCAGGCCGAGCAGGTACCAGGTGCCGTAGTCGCTCAGGAACTTGTTGAGCGCCCAGAAGATGACCGCGCCGACGATCGGCCCTTCGATGCGGCCGATGCCACCGATCACCACCATGAAGATCGCGAACGCGGACCAATTGACGCTGAAGGCCGCGTCGGGGCTGATGCGCAGGTTGCCCACGAAGTAGAGCGCACCCGCGAGCCCGGCGCCGAAGGCCGCCACCACGTACACCGCAAGCTTCATGCGCGCCACCGGGATGCCCTGTGACTCCGCCGCCACCTCGTTGTCGCGGATCGCGAGCAGCGCCAGGCCGCGCTTGCTGCGCAGGAAGAGATAGACCAGCGCGACCGCCGCCACGACGCAGGCGAGCGCCATCCAGTAGGTGACGCTCTCGCGCGTCGCGCGCTCGATGCCGCGCAGCGCGGTCAGGGTGGTGCCCGAGCCGCCGCCCACCGCCGAGACGTTGGCGAAGCTCAGCCGGAACACCTCGGCGATCACCCAGGTGCCGATGGCGAAGTAGCCGCCCGAGAGCCGGAACGCGACAAAGGACACGGGCACCGCGACCACGGCCGCCGCGAGCGCGCCGATCGGGATCGCGACGAAGGGATTGAGACCGGCGAAGTTGCCGAGCATCAGCATCACGTAGCCGCCGAAGCCGAAGAAGGCCTGCTGCCCGATGCTCACCATGCCGCCGTAGCCCGCGAGCAGGTTCCACATCATCGCGAAGATGAAGTAGCACGCGATCTCGACGAATTCGCGCATCCAGCTCGATTCGCCCCAGAACGGCAGGCTCGCGGCGGCCAGGGCGAGCGCGATGGCCATCCACAGCGCCACGCGGCTCGCCGACGTGTGGCGCACCACCTCGAAAGAAGAAGGCGTCGTCATGTCGTCATCCACGCGTCTTGGGGAACAGTCCCTGCGGCCGCACCACCAGCACGAGCAGGAACACCAGGTGCCCGATCCAGATGCCCCACCCCGGGTCGAGCCGGAAGCCGATCTGCTGCGTGATGCCGAGGATCATCGCGCCCGCGAGCGTGCCCCAGAACGAGCCCATGCCGCCGATGATCACGGCCTCGAAGGCGAAGAGCAGCAGCAGCGGCCCGTCGGAAGGCGACACCGTGGTGCGCATGCCCTGCAATGCGCCGGCGATCGCGATCAGCACGAAGGCGATGGCGGTGGCGAGCGCATAGACCTTCTTCGCGTTCAGGCCCATGAGCTCGGCGATCTCGCGGTCGTCCGACACCGCGCGGAACGAGCGCCCGAGCGCGGTGTTCGCGAACAGCCACTGCAGGCCGCCGGTCGCGGCCAGCGCGACCGCCAGGACGATCAGCGGCAGCACGCCCACCGAAAGCGTGTCGCCCAGGCGCAGCCCCTGCGTGTTGAGCCCGCCGGTCTCGATCGAGCGCGGGTCGGCCGAGAACAGTTCCAGCAGAAGGTTCTGGATCACGATCGAGAGACCGAAGGTGACGACCAGCGAGGGCAGCGGGTCCTTGCCCAGCGTGCCGTTGAGCACGTAGCGCTGCAGCGCATAGCCGAAGCCGAACGCCACCGGCAGCACCGCGAGCGAGACCAGCAGCGGCGCATCGCCGAACAAGGACGTGCCCGCGATCACCGCGAAGGCGCCGAGGATGATGAAGTCGCCCTGCGCGGTGTTGGTCAGGCGCATCACGCCGAACATCAGCGACTGGCCGAGCGCGAACAGCGTGTAGAGGCCGCCGAGCAACACGCCCTGGACGATGGTTTCAAGCACTGGAGGTCTCCGTTCGGTTTTCCACCGCGCCCACTCGCGCCACGGGGTGTTTTCATTTCAAGCCGAAGTACGCCTGCGAGATCTGCTCGCGCGAGAGCGCATCGGAACGCCCCTGCAGCGACACGCGCCCTTCTTGCAGGCAGTAGATGCGCCTGGACACGCGCTGCGCCATGAGCACGTCCTGCTCCACGATCACCACCGTCATGCCCTCGCGCACCAGCGTGGGCATGGCCGCGTAGATCTCGTGGATCACGATCGGCGCGAGACCGAGCGAGAGCTCGTCGCACAGCAGCACCTCGGGGTTGCTCATCAGCGCGCGGCCGAGCGCCACCATCTGCTGCTGCCCGCCCGATAGCGCGGTGCCTGGGTTGTGGCGCTTTTCGGCAAGGATCGGAAAGAGCCCGTAGACGCGCTCCAGGTTCCACGCCCCGCGGCGCCCGGCGAGTCCGCCCATCTGCAAGTTCTCCTCGACGCTCAGGCTGGGGAACAGCCGGCGGCCCTCCGGCACCATGGCCACCCCGCGGCGCACGATCTCGCCGGGCGGCAGGCCGCCCATCGCCTCGCCCTTGAAGTGGATCGCCTCGCGCGGTGCGCGCACCAGTCCGGTGAAGCATTTGAGCAATGTCGACTTGCCCGCGCCATTGGCGCCGATGATCGCCACGACCTCGCCCCGGGAGAGCGAAAAGTCGATGCCGAACAAGGCTTGCGCGTCGCCATAGAACGCCCGCAGGCCTTGCGTGCGGAGCAGTGCCGTCATGCTTCCACCCCCATGTAGACGCGCCGCACCTCGGGATCGCCGATCACCGCGTGCGGCTCGCCCTCGGCAAGCTTCTGGCCGAAGTTGATGACGAAGAGCCGGTCCGCGAGCGAGAGCAGCGCGTGCACGACGTGCTCGATCCAGATCATGGTCACGCCGCGCGCCTTGATCTGCTGTAGCTCCTGCACGAGCTGTTTCGCCTCGGGCTCCGTGAGTCCGCCCGCGATCTCGTCGAGCAGCAGGAGCCTGGGCCGGGTCGCGAGCGCCCGCGCCAGCTCGAGGCGCTTGCGATCGAGCAGCGTGAGCCCGCCGGCCGGCTTGTTGGCGTGCGCCATGAGGCCAGTCTGAACAAGCACCTCGTGCGCGGTCTGCCACGCCTCCTCTTCGCGATGCTGCGCGCCGAAGCAGGCCGCCGTCACGAGGTTCTCGAAGACGCTCATGTTGCCGAAAGGCTGCGGCACCTGGTAGCTGCGGCCGATGCCCACATGGCAGCGCTGGTGCGGCTTGAGCGCGGTGATGTCGACGTCTTCGTATTCGACGCGCCCCGCGTCCACGCGCGCATCCCCCGAGATCAGGTTGAACAGCGTCGTCTTGCCCGCGCCGTTCGGCCCCAGGATGCCCAGCGTCTCCCCTTCCGCCACCGCGAGCGAGATGGCATCGGTGACCTTGAGCGCGCCGTAGGACTTGCTCACCGCATGCAACGCGAGATGGGGCATCGCCTTGGCTTTCCGGCAGCGCGGTCAGGCGGGCATGGGGCGCAGCGTGCCGCCGGTCGGGATATTGGGCGCGGCCTCGTTGCTGACGATGGTCAGCTCGTACTTGAACTTCTGGCCCTTGCCCCACTGCCCGAGCACCAGCGGCGTCTTGCTGACGTTCTTGAACGGCCCCTGCCCGCCCCACTTCACCGGCCCGACCACCGTGGCGAGCGAGGTCGCGGCGACCGCATCGCGCACGTCCGCCGCCTTGGACGACCTGGCGCGCGAGAGTGAATCGGCGGCGACTTCGAACAGCGCATGCGCGAACCCGATCGGCTGCGTCCATTGCTTCTTCGTGCCGGCCTCGTAGGCCTCGGCAAGCGACCTGGCGCCCTGCTTCGTGAGACTCGACGTGAATGGGTGCGACGGACTCCACCACACCTCGGTCGAGAGCCCGTCGCCCAGGTCGCCGAGCGCCTCGATCACTCCCGGGAACAGCAGCGCCTTGCCGAGCGTGATGATCTTCGGCCGCAGCCCCTGTTGCCGCGCCTGGGTCAGGAAGGTCTTCGCGTCGGGCGGGATCACCACGCCGGTGACGATTTCCACGCCGGCGTTCTTGAAGGCCGCGACATGCGCGCTGAAGTCCTGCGTGCCGTTCTGGAAGCGGCCGGGGTCGACGAGCGTGAAGCCCATCTGCGACAGCGGCTTCGGGAAGCCCAGTTCCTTGTCGCCCCAGGCGTTGCCGTCGCCGTCGTTCGGGAACAGGCCGCCGACCTTCTTGTTGGTCGGCACCGTCTTCCAGCCATTGGTGAAGTTGGCGATGACGTCCTCCAGCCCCCAGAAGAGGTGGTAGGTCCAGTTGAAGCCTTTGGCCGGATCGCCCTTGCGGCCGAAGAACCACGGCTGCCATGGCACCACGCTGGAGATGCACGGGAGTTCGTTGAGCTCGCAGGCGTCGCTGACCGGATTGGCCGTCTCGGGCGTGCCCGCCGTGAGCACCAGCGCGACCTTGTCCTTGAGGATCAGGTCGTTCGCCACTTCGCCCGCGCGGTTGGGATTGGACTGGCTGTCCTTCAGCACGATCTGCACCGCGTACTTCTTGCCGCCGATCGAGATGCCGTCCTTGAAAGCCGCTTTCATCTGGTCGATGACCCACTTGTCGGCCTCGCCGAAGGGTGCGAGCGGTCCGGTCTGCGGCGACACGTAGCCGATCTTGATCGTGTCGGCCGCCAAGGCGTGCGGCACGGCGCTGGTGGCGGCCAGCGCGGCGGCAGCCTGCGTGAACTGTCTGCGATTCCAAGTCATGGGGTCTCCTTCTCGCGTCTTCTTTCTCTTCTGCACAAACCATCGCTGGCGCGTCAGCGCGGCGGATCGCGGCGCGCTCGGCCGGCCCGAAGGGGCTGCTCCGGGACGCGGTCAGCGGGCGAAATGCGGCGGGATCTGCGCGTCGATGTTGACCCAGACGCTCTTGACCTGCGTGTATTCGCGCATCGCGTCGAAGCCCATCTCGCGGCCATAGCCGCTCTGGCCGACGCCGCCGAAAGGCGAGCCCGGGTTCACCCGCTTGTAGCTGTTGATCCAGACCATGCCCGCGTGCAGATCGCGCGCGAAACGGTGGGCACGCTGGAGGTTGCCCGTCCACAGGCCGCTGCCGAGGCCGTAGTCGGTGCCGTTGGCGATTTCCATCGCCTCTTCGTCGTTCCTGAAGGTGAGCACGGTGACGAAGGGGCCGAAGACTTCTTCCTGCGCCACGCGGTCGCGCCACGAATTCGCGCGCACGACGGTCGGCTCCACATAACAGCCGCGCTGCAGCGCGCCGCCCGGCGAGCGGCCGCCCGCAAGGACCTCGCCGCCCTCGCCTTTCGCGACCTCGACATAGCTCAGCACGCGCTCCTGGTGCTGCGCGCTCGTGAGCGGGCCCATCTCCGTCGCATCGTCCAGCGGGTTGCCGAGCCGGATCGACTTCGCGAGCGGGATGAATTGCTCGAGGAATGCATCGGCGATCTTCTCGTGCAGCATCAGCCGCGAGCCCGCGATGCAAGCCTGTCCCTGGTTGTGGAAGATGGCCCAGGCGCTGCCGTTGACCGCGGCCGGCAGGAAGGCGTCCTCGAACACGATGTTCGGCCCCTTGCCGCCGAGTTCGAGCTGCACCTTCTTGAGGTTGCCGGCGCTCGCCTGCACCACGCGCCGTCCGGTCGCGGTGCTGCCGGTGAAGGCGATCTTCGCGATCTCCGGATGCTCGGCGATGTACTGGCCGGCCACATGCCCGAGCCCCGGCACCATGTTGACGACGCCGTCGGGCATTCCGGCCTCGGCCATCAGCTCCGCGATCTTGAGCGAAGTGAGCGGCGTGATCTCCGCCGGCTTCATCACGATGCAGTTGCCGGCCGCGAGCGCGGGGCCCATCTTCCAGCTCGTGAACATCAGCGGAAAGTTCCACGGCACCACCTGGCCGACCACGCCGACCGGCTCGCGCAGCGTGTAGTTGAGGAAGCCCGCCTCGACCGGAATGGTTTCGCCCTGGAACTTGTCGGCCATGCCGCCGAAGTAGCGGTAGCACCCGGCCGTGCGCGGCACGTCGAGCCTGCGCGAATCGCGCACCGGGTGCCCGGTGTCGAGCGATTCGAGCCGCGCGAGTTCTTCCGTGTTGGCCTCGATGAGGTCCGCCAGCTTCAGCAGAATCTGCCCCCGGTCCGCTGCCGCCATGCGGCTCCAGGCCGGAAAGGCGCGCTTGGCCGCCGCCACCGCCTTGTCGACGTCGGCCCGGCCGGCCAGCGCGACGTGGGCGATGGTCGAGTTGTCGTGCGGGTTCAGGGTCGCGAGCGTTTCGCCCGACTCGGCATCGACGAAGCGTCCGTCGATGAAGAGCTGGTGGCGGATGGGCGTCGCGAGGCCGGCGGCCTGCTGAACGTCGGGGAGAGTCATGGTCGACGTACTCAGAAGTTCACGGGAATCTGCGGGCTTTCGCCCTTCTGGATCTCGTAGACGAGGTTGGGCGACCCGTTCTCCCAGACCAGCAGCATCGAGCGCTTCGGGCTGTAGCCTTGATGGCGGCAGTAGGCGGGCATGGCGGCCATGTCGCCGGCCTTCATGATCACGCGGGCCATGGGCTTGCCGGTGTTCTTGTCGCCGCAGTCCCAGTGGATCTCGTCGGTCATCTGGAAGAACCACTCGACGCGGTCGTTGCCGTGGATGATCGGCAGGATGTGCTCCTCGGTGGTCGGGCACATGTAGCTGTATTTGACGACCGAGGTGAAGCTCGGGTTCCATGTGACCTGCGAGCGGCTCAGGAACCCGAACAGGTTGAAGGCGTGCACCTCGTTCTCGAAGCCGGGCTCGGGGTGCAACTCGGGCTGGGCCTGCGGCACATCGGCGAAGGCGCGGTTGACCGGCGCGCCACGCTCGTCGCTGCGCAGGTCGAGATCGCCCTTGAGGCCGACGCAACGCGTCGCGAGCTCGCGGGCGCGGGTGATCTTCGCAGTGTTGCTGCCGTTCTTTCGACCATAGGGCGTGCCGGTTTCCTGCGGCGCCGCGAACGGATCGAAGGTCTGATTGGTCCAGTCGTCGAGCATCGCCTCGAAGGTCGCGCGGATCTGGGCCGTGGGGAAATTCTCCAGCAGGTCAATGCCGGCTTCCTTCATGGTGCCGTTGTAGCTGCCAGCGTAGAGGTCCACCGACTGGTAGTGGTTGACCGTGCCGACCACGTCGTCGAAGTTGACCCAGCCGTAGAAGAAGCCCCAGGCCACGTCGCGCATCAAAGCGCGCAGGTAGTTGCCGATGTCCATCGTGTGGCTCATCGGCCGGCCATCGCGGGTCTTCCAGGTGATGTGGGCGAAATATTCGTCGCGGTGGAAGCCGAAGCTGCCGAGCGAGAAATCCTTGTAGCCGTGCGTGGCATCGGGCCTGGACGCGATGACCTTGGCGAGTTCTGCGGGTGCGTTCATGGTTCACTCCTGGGGACGTCAATGTGCTTGGCAGATATCGGCCCACCTCTCGACCGAGAGCTCGCCCTTGCAGGTCTGCAGCACCACCACGCCGGGATCGCCCGCGACGCGGAACTGGTAGGCCGTGTTCTTCGGCAGCAGGCCCTGGTGGCCGCGCGTGAGCTTCATCCAGCCCATCTTCTGGCCCTGGGGCTCGCCCTTCACGAGCACGGCGCCGTTCTTCTCGGGGTCCGGCACGGTCTGGCCGGCTTCGAGCTTGACCAGGTGCACCTCGACCTCGCCGTCCATCACGAGCGCGAACTCGTCGTGCGCGCTGGTGTACCAGGGCGAGGTGCCCTCGGCCCGCAGCGCCTCGAGCACGTAGATCTGGTTCTGGCCGAACACCACCTTCTCGTAGGGTTTGCTCCGGCTCGCGATGTCGAAGCAGTTCGAGAAAGCGTAGTGGCGCACGTCATCGGCGATCGGCTCGACGTGGCCCTTCTCGAAGCTCTTGAGGGACCCGAAACGGGTCTGGTAGGCAGCGCTCATGTGTGTCTCCTCGGGTGCCGTCGGTGCAGCGTTCTCGCTGCGGTGAAGGAACTTTAGGAAACGCCACCGGCCTTTGGTAGGGACCAAATGCGGGCCGCATTGTTCGGCCAGACCGATCAATCGGCAGGGTTTACCCGGGCCATCGCCTCGCACCGGCGGCGCCGGAATTCGGCTTCAGGGTCGACCTCGATGAGGGTCTAGTCCGCGATCAGGCTCTCGGGGATCAGCCCGCGCTCGATCATCGCGGCGTCCCACGGCGGCACGCGCGTGAAGGCCGCCGTGAGGTGCTCGATGAAGAGCCTGAGCTTGAACGCATTGCGCGAGGTGCCCGCATAGACCGCATTGAGCGAGAACGACGAGAGCTGGTGCTCGGGCAGCACCACCTGCAGGTCCCCCCGCAGGATCGCGTCGCCAGCCACCAGCGTGGGCAGGCACACGATGCCGGCATGCTCCATCGCATACTCGCGCAGCAGGTGCACGCTGTTGGTCAGCAGCGCTGCGCTCATGTAGAGCGTGAGCTGCTCGCCCGCGCGATGGAAGGTCCACCGGTCGCGCGTCGGGTAGCCCGAATAGAGGCCCAGCGTGTGCCGGTGGAGATCGCGCGGGCTCTCCGGCGCGCCCCTGGCGCGCAGGTATTCCGGCGTGGCGCAGAACACCCGGCGCACCGGGAAGAGCGGGCGCGACACCAGGTCCGTCGAGGCCGCCGGGAAGATCTGCAGCGCGCAATCGACGCCTGCCTTGACCGGATCGACCACCGCATCGCTCACGATCAGCTCCAGGTGGATGTCCGGGAAGCTGACCTGGAAGGCACGCAGCAGGGTCGCGAAATGCCCAAGCACGAAGCCCGTCAGCGCATGGATGCGCAAGGTGCCCGTGGGCCCTGCGCGGGCGTCGCGCATCTGGTCCATGATGTCGTTGGCCCGGCCCACGAGCTCGGTGCAGTCGCGCAGGAAGGCCTGCCCCACGTCGCTCAGCCGCACCACGCGCGTGCTGCGATGGAAGAGCGGCGCGCCGACATGGTCCTCGAGCTGCTTCACGCGCGTGGTGACCACCGACTTGGCCACCCGCATCTGCCGCGCCGCCTCCGCGAAGCTCTGGGTCTGCGCGACGCGGACGAAGGTCTCGATGTTTTCCAGCCGGTCCATGAGCACGCAATGTAGCCGCGTCGCCGCTGTGCGCCCTGAGGGTCGGTGCTAACCTCGGCGCATGTTCAATCCCACCCAGGAAGAAGTCCGCCGCTTCTTCTGCGACGTCTTCGCCAAGAGCAGGCGCGGCGAGCCCATGGAAGCGCTCGAGATCATCGCCGCCCGCTGGATCGACGAGCACCCCGAATACCACGCCGACCTGGCCGACGCGGAGGCGGCCGTGGCCCGCGTCTACGATGGCAAGGACGGGCGCGAGAACCCGTTCCTGCACCTGTCGATGCACCTGTCGATCAGCGAGCAATGCTCCATCGACCAGCCGCGCGGCAT
>JAGIBP010000028.1 GCA_017744285.1 Variovorax sp. | reverse complement strand
GCGCCGTTGTGCTGGAAGTTGGTCTGGTTCGCCGCGATCTGCCGGTTGACGTTGATGTTGTTGTAGCGGTTGGCGTTGATGTTGACGTTGCCGCCGCCCCAGTTCGCGTTGCCCCAGAGCGCACCGACCGCCGCCACGCCCACACCGAAGGCAAGGCCGGTGGCCAGCGCCGCGCCCGGGTACCAGTAGGGTGCCGGCGCGTAGGCATAGGGCGGGTAGGCCGGATAGGGCCACGCGCCATACACCACCGCCGGGTTGTACGAGGGCACGTACACCACCTCGGGATTCGCAGGCTCGATCTTGATGACCGTCTGCTGCGTCTGCGGCTCCTGCTCGACGATCACCTTCTGCTGCTCGGTCGTCTTGAGCTGGCCTTGCTGCTGCGCCTTGGCGCGCAGCCGCTGCGCGGAGTCGAGCACGTCCCTGGACGAGGCGAGGAAGGCATCGCCGAGGTTCTGCACCCAGTCGGGCTGCTCGCCCATCATCTGGATCACCTGCGGGAACGCGACCAGCGACTGCACGCTCGGGTCCCAGGGCTTGTCCTGCACGGCGCGGGCGGCGGCGTCGCCCTGCTGCTTCGGATTGGCCTTGGACCATTTCGCGGCGTCGGCCACGTCGGCCGGATAGGTGGACGCCATCAGCACCTGCGAGAGCAGCGAATCCGGATAGAGCGCGATCGGCGCCATCATCTGGTCGAGCTGTTCCCGGCTGAAGGACTGCGACTGCTGCGACATCACCGTCGTGGTGGCGACCATCGCCAGCATCACGATGACGCGCTTGAATCGAATCGACATGGTCATCTCGGCCCCTTTTCTACCCGGCCTCAGCCGGCCAGCGTGATGCGCCGGGCATCCTTCGACACGGTGGTCCCGGCCTCGCCTTCGATGATGCGGCCGAGGTCCTGCAGCGCCCCGATCGCGGCGGTCCGGCCGGCGCCGGCCGCGAACCGGCAGGCCGCCGTCACCTTGGGCCCCATGGAACCGGCCGCGAAGCTCATCGCGGCAAGCGCCTCGGGCGGCGCGCTGCGCACGGCCTTCTGCGTGGGCTTGCCCCAATCGACGAAGACCGCCTCGGCGTCCGTGAGCATCACGAACAAGTCCGCCCCCAGCTCGCGCGCGAGCAGTTCGGAGGCGAAGTCCTTGTCCACCACGCACTCGACGCCGACCAGCTTGCGCTCCTGGCCCGGCGCGTACATGGTCGGGATGCCGCCGCCGCCCGCGGCGATCACCACCGTGTCGTGCTCCAGCAGCCACCTGATCGGCCGTGTCTCGAAGATGCGCTGCGGCATCGGCGACGGCACGACGCGCCGCCACTTCTGGCCGTCCTGCTTGAAGACCCAGCCCTTCTCCTGCCTCAGCCGATCGGCCACGTCCTTCTCGTAGACGGGGCCGATGAACTTCGTGGGATCGGCGAAGGCCGGGTCGTCATGGTGGACCTCGATCATCGTCAGAAGCGTCGCGAAGGGCCGCTCGAACGGCAGCAGGTTGCCGAGCTCCTGCTCGATCATGTAGCCGATCATCCCTTCCGTCTCGGCGCCCAGCACATCGAGCGGAAAGGCCTCCGCGCTGTTGTAGGCGGCGCCCTGAAGCGCCAGCAGGCCGACCTGCGGCCCGTTGCCGTGCGTGATGACGAGCTGGTGCCTGCGCGCGACCGGCGCCAGCGCCTCGGCGGCCCGGCGCACGTTCGCGCGCTGGTTCTCCGCGGTCATGGCCTCCCCGCGGCGCAGCAGCGCGTTGCCTCCCAGAGCGACGACGACCCGCATCGCTAGTCTCCCAGCGTGGCGACGAGAATCGCCTTGATCGTGTGCATGCGGTTCTCGGCCTGCTCGAACGCGATGTTGTATTCGGACTCGAACACTTCGTCCGACACCTCCAGGCCGTTGCTGATGCCGTAGGTGTCCGCGATCTGCTTGCCGAGCACGGTCTCGCTGTCGTGGAAGGCAGGCAGGCAATGCATGAACCGGACCTGCGGATGGCCGCTGGCCTTCAGCAATTCCATGTTCACCTGGTAGGGCTTGAGCAGGTCGATGCGCTCCTTCCAGACCTCCTTGGGCTCGCCCATCGACACCCACACATCGGTGTGGATGAAGTCGGCATCCTTCACGGCCGCCTTCGGGTCCTCGGTGACGGTGAGCCGCGCGCCGTAGCGCTTCTCCAGGTCGCGTGCGATCTTCAGGTAGTCCTCGGCCGGCCAGAGCGACTTCGGCCCGCAGATGCGCACGTCCATGCCCATCAGGCAGCCCACGATCATCAGCGAATGGCCCATGTTGTTGCGGGTGTCGCCGAGGAAGGCGTACTTGATCTCGTGGATCGGCCGGTCGCTGTGCTCGCGCATGGTCATCACGTCGGCGAGCATCTGCGTGGGGTGGTATTCGTCCGTGAGGCCGTTGAAGACCGGCACGCCCGCGTACCTGGCCAGCGTCTCCACGCCCGACTGGCTCGACCCGCGGTACTCGATCGCGTCGTACATGCGCCCCAGCACGCGTGCGGTGTCCTTGAACGATTCCTTGTGCCCGATCTGCGATCCCGCCGGGTCGAGGTAGGTCACGTGCGCGCCCTGGTCGTGGCAGGCCACCTCGAACGAACAGCGGGTGCGCGTGGAGGTCTTCTCGAAGATCAGGCAGATCTGCTTGCCCAGCAGATGGCGCTGCTCGGTGCGCGCGTACTTGGCACGCTTGAGGTCGCGCGCCAGGTCGAGCAGGTAGCGGAACTCGCGCTGCGTGTAGTCCTGCACCGTCAGCAGCGAGCGATTGCGAAGATTGAACATGTGGATCTCCTGGAAGGTCAGTAGGCGGGGTCCCGCGAGATGGGGCAGGTCATGCAGTGGCCGCCGCCACGCCCGCGGCCGAGCTCCGCGCCGCGCACGGTGATGACCTCGATGCCCGCCTTGCGCAGCAGCGTGTTGGTGTGCGTGTTGCGGTCGTAGGCCACCACCACGCCCGGTTCGAGCGCGACGACGTTGTTGCCGTCGTCCCACTGCTCGCGCTGGGCCTGCCACGCATTGCCGCCGGTATCGACCACGCGCAGCTTGGAAATGCCCAGCGCCTCGCGCACCACGTCGAACAGATGCCCCTTGTCCGCCCGGATGTCGAGCTCGCCGCCCTCGCCCGGGCGCACGCTGTAGCAGCGCACCTGGTCGGACACCTCGCGGAACGCCGTCACGACTTCGCGGTCGCAGAAGCTGAACACCGTGTCCAGGTGCATCGCCGCGCGGCTCTTGGGCATCAGGCAGCCGATCACGCGTTCGGCGGCCTTGTTCGCGAACAACCGCTGCGCGACCTGGAACACCGCCTGCCGCGTGGTGCGCTCGCCCATGCCGATCAGCACCACGCCCTTGCCGACCGGCATCACGTCGCCGCCTTCCATGGTGGACGCGCCGAAGCTCTCGTCCGAATCGCCCCACCAGATCCTGAAGTCGGCGCCCTTGAAGCGCGGATGGAACTTGTAGACCGCGCGCTGCAGGAGCGTCTCGGGCTTGCGCGCGGGCCAGTACATCGGGTTGCACGTCACGCCGTTGTAGATCCAGCACGACGGGTCGCGCTGGAACAGCGTGTTCGGGATCGGCGGCAGCAGGAAGTCGGTGCCGCCCATCGCTTCCTCGAGCAGGGTCGACCATTCGCTCCTGGGGACGTCGAGGATCGCGATGCCCCCGATCAGGTGCTCGGCCAGCTTCTCGGCCGGCATCTCGTCGAGCCACGCGCGCAGGTGCGACACGCCCAGCCCCACGTCGTTGATCGTGATGCGCCGGTCGAGCACGAACGCGCGCGCCTGCGCATCCCTGAGCGTCTCCGCCAGCAGTTCGTGCAGGTCGATCACCTCCACGCCGCGCTCGCGCATCTTGAGCACGAAGTCGTAGTGGTCCTTCTGCGCCTCCTGGACCCAGAGGACGTCGTCGAACAGCAGCTCCTGCGCGTTGCCGGGCGTGAGGCGCTGGTGGGCGAGTCCCGGCCGGCAGACCATCACGGTCCTGAGCTTGCCGACCTCGCTGTGAACTCCGAGCTGTTGCATGGTCAACCTCCTGTGTGCTGGGGTGAGGCCTACTCGGGCAGGGCCATGAGCTCGAAGAATTCGAGCGTCTCGCGGTCCGGCTCCTTCAGGTAGGTGCGGTAGATCGTGGGGAGTTCGGGCGAACGGTAGATGCGGCTGAGCGCGCGGTCCACCGTGAGCCGGAAGTCGTCGTCGTTGCGACGCAGGGCGAAGGCCAGCAGCTCGCGGCGAAAGAGCTTGTCGAGCACCACGAGGCTGGACTTGGCCGGGCTGCGCCCGACCGCGTCGAGCAAGAGCGGCCGCCCGTCGAAGAAGGCGTCGGCGCGGCGATCGACGACCGCCTGGACGCCTTCGGCCGTGTCCGCGACGGAGACGACGTCGATCGTGATGCGCCGCTGCGCCAGTCGCTCGATCAGGGCGCTCTCCACCACCGTGCCGCGGACCACCGCGAGCGAGCGCCGCTCCGGCGCGCTGGTGCCGCGCCAGATCACCGGCGCGGGCGGCTCCTGCCCCGTGAGCACCTGCACCAGCCGCACCGGCGCGTCCGAGCGGATCACCGCGTTCACACCGACGAAGCCCGCCGGGATCGAGAAGCTCACCTGCGCGCGCCGCTCCAGCGTGGGCACCGCGCCGCACAGCATGTCGATCCGGCCCTGCGCCACGGCGCGGAAGCGCTCCTCCATCGTCACCTGCACCAGCTCGATCGCCAGCGCCGGCAGCTTCAGCTCCTCCCGGGCCGCCTCGCCGACCCTGGTGCACAGCGCGATCGCGTAGCCCGTGACCTTGCCGGTCGCGTCGGTCCGGGTGAGCGAGGCGCCGTCGGACACATAGCCGACGACGAACTTGCCCGACTCGCGCAGCTTGTCGAGCGTGCCCGCCGCCCATGCGCGCTCGCCGGCAAGAGGCAGCAGCACGGCCGCGGCCAGCGCGAGGAAGATGCTCCGGGATGGGATGTGTCGCATGGCCTTCTCCTCGCCTCAGGCGGCCCGCACCGTGGCCGTGCGGCCCACGAAGCGCGGCGCGATGAAGCCGTAGATGACGAAGCCGATCGCCATCACCAGCATGCCGCCGAGCACCGCGTCCTTGCCCGAGGCGTAGAGCGCGTAGACCGAATAGAGCATCGCGACGACCGCGATGAACGCATTGCGCTTGTAGACGCCGGGGTCGACGCCCGCGTCGCGCATGATCACGAACAGCGCCGAGAGCGAGACGATGTAGGGCACGACGTTGGTCACCACCGCGAGGTTCACCAGCGCCGCGAACTGCTTGCTCAGGTCCGGCGAGATCGTCGACAGCGCCATGACCGATTGCACGACGCCCATGATCACCATGCCCGCGATCGGCGCGCCGGCCGCGCTGGCCTTGCCGAAGATCGCCGGGAACATGCGGGTGTCGGCCGCGTCCTTGGCGGTCTGCGCGAGCGTGAACTGCCAGCCCAGCAGCGAGCCGACGCAGGCCATCGCGGCGAGCGCCATCACGGTCTGCCCGACCGCGGGGCTGAACATCTGCGTGTAGGCCAGCCCGAAGGGGCCGGTCGACCTGGCGAGGTCCGCGTTCGGAACGATGCCCTGGATCACCGTGGTCGAGAGCACGTAGATCACCGCCGCCCCGAGCGTGCCGAACATGCACGCCAGCGGCACGTCGCGCTTGGGGTTCTCCACCGCCGAGGCGTTCTGCGACGCGGACTCCATGCCCAGGAAGGCCCACAGCGTCAGCGAGATGCTCGAGCCCATGCCCTCGAACAGGCTCAGGCCCTTGGGGTTCCAGGCCTGCTCGAAGGTCTGGCTGCTGAACCAGAACCACCCCGCGATCGAGATGAAGCCCACCGGCAGGATCACGCCCCAGACGGTGATCGAACCGATGCGGCCCGTCAGCTTGGGGCCCCCGAAGTTCGCGAAGGTGGTGATCCACAGCAGCGCGATGACGCCCACGCAGGTCGAGATGGCCGACGCCGTGAGGACGGGGAAGAACGCCGCCAGGTAGCCCAGCGCCGAGCTCGCCACCGCGACGTTCGCGATCGCGAGCGACAGGAAGTACAGGAAGAACACGAGGAAGTACCCGTCCTTCCCATAGGCGTCCTCCGCGTAGGCCGCCATGCCGCCCGAGCGCTGGTTGAACACGCCCGCCTGCGCGAAGCTGTAGGCGATGGCGAGCGAACCGAGCGCGGTCACGATCCACGACAAGAGGGAGATCGCGCCGACCTGCGCCATGTTGGCGGGCAGCATGATGATGCCGGATCCCATCATGTTGACCGTCACGATGAAGGTCAGCTGCATCACGCCCATCTTCTTTTCCTGAACGGCCATCGTCCTTCTCCTTTGCGTTGTTGTCCGGGGGCCTGCCGCGCGTTGCGCGCGCTATTCGCGCACCACGTAGGTGTGGAAGCGGATGCGCCCGTCGGCGGCCCGCTCCTGGTAGACCCCCTGCACCTCATAGTTGAAGCCGGGGAAGCGGCTGAACGATTCCTCGAAGGCGCAGAAGTAGTCGCGCATCGGCCGGGCGCGCTCGTCCCAGCGCTCGCCCGGCACCACGATGCCGATGCCCGGCGGATAGATCAGTGCCAGCGTCGCCGAGACGCGGCCCTGCGCCTCGGCGAGCGGCACGTAGTCCACCTCGTTGCCGACCAGCGCGCGATAGGCGTCCTGCGGCAGCATCGCGAGCTCGGGGAAGCTGTCGGCGCGGAAGCACCGGCCCTGCAGCCCCTTGATGTTCGCGTCGCGGTAGAAGGCGTGCATCTCGTTGCAGACCTGGCGCAGCGTGTAGCCCGCGTAGCGCTCGGCGTTGGCGGCGCACAGCGAGGGCAGCACGTCCTGCAGCATCGCGTCCTCGTCCCACAGGTTCTTGAACTTCACCAGCTTGGCGATGAGGCTGTTGAGCTTGCTCTCGTCCTCGGCCGGCGTCATGAGGAAGAGGATGCTGTTGAGGTCGCACTTCTCCGGCACGATGCGCTGCTCGCGCAGGTAGTTCGCGACGACCGTCGCCGGCACGCCGAAGTCGAGGTACTCGCCCGTCGCGCGGTCGATGCCCGGCGTGAGCAGCATCAGCTTGTTCGGGTCGACCATGGCGTAGCCCTTGACGTAGCCGGCGTAGCCGTGCCAGTGCGAATCCGGATCGAAGTTCCAGCATTGCTGCTCGCGCTTGATCACGTCCGTCGCGAGGCTCTCCCAGGGCACGTCGGTCACGTCGTCCGCGAAGGGCAATCCCCGGATCGTCACGCGGTCGGGCACGAAGGGGTCGAAGAACCACTGCTCCTGCGGATCGCGTCCGGCCTGCGCGAAGTGGCGTCCGAACTCGCGCAGCTTCTTGCGCGTGTCGATGCCGATCTCGATGCAGCGGTCCCAGAGCATCTCGCCCGCCTTGCCCTCGTGCACCTTCGCGTTGACGTCCAGCGAGGCGAACAGCGGGTAGAAGGGCGAGGTCGAGGCGTTCATCAGGAACGACTCGTTGAAGCGCTGGTGGTTGACGTAGCGCGCCTGCCCGATCAGGTGGTCGTCGCGCTTGTGGATCTGGCTGGCCTGCGAAAAGCCCGCACCCTGCTTGTGCACCGACTGGGTCGAGAACAGCCCCGGGTCGTCCTTGCCGAGATCGCCGAGCCGCATCGGGCTGTGGTCGGTGAACAGCGGGTGGAAGGCGTTGTAGCCGATCCAGGCCTCGTCCCACAGCACGTAGTCGCACAGGTGGCCGATGCGCTCGAGCACCTTGCGCACGTTGTAGACGGTGCCGTCATAGGTCGCGAGCTGGATGCAGGCGAGGCGGAAGGGGCGCGGCTGGTCGGCGCGCGACTTGTCTTCGACGAGCGGATGCGAACGGATGCGCTCGCGCAGCGAGGACTCGTTCCAGGCGTCCCAGTCGACCGCGCCGATCATCCCGAAGGCATTGCGGGCGGTGGGCAGGAACACCGGCACCGCGCCGGCCTGCACCAGCGCGCCCTGGTGCACCGATTTGTGGTTGTTGCGGTCGAACAGCACCAGGTCGCCGCGCCGCAGCAGCGCGTTGGCCACGATCTTGTTCGAGGTGCTGGTGCCGTTGAGCACGAAGTAGGTGCGATCGGCGCCGAAGACCTGCGCCGCGTGCCGCTGCGCCTCGTCGGCCGCGCCTTCGTGGATCAGCAGGTCGCCGAGCTCGACGTCGGCGTTGCACAGGTCGTTGCGGAAGATGCTCTCGCCGAAGTGCTTGAAGAAGAGCTGCCCCGCGGGCGACTTGCGGTAGAACTGCCCGCCCTGGTGGCCCGGACAGTCGAAGGCGATGGTCGCCTTGCCGTCGTAGGCCATGAGCTTGCCGAAGAAGGGGGGCAGCAGCGACATGCCGTACTTCAGCAGGCTCGCGCCGATCTGCTTGGCGTAGAACTCGGGCGACTGCTGCCCCAGGTAGACGTAGCCCTCGACCTCGCCGAGCCCGGCCACCACGGGCACGTCGGAGATGCGCCGCGAGTCCGCGAGGATCCACACCGGCGTGCGAAAGCCCACGCCGCGCAGCTCGCGCATCAGCGTGCGGGTCTTCTCCAGCATCTCGCCGTCGATCCAGAGCACGTAGGCGCCGACGCCGGCGTCCTCGGCCAGGTCGCGCGCATGCACGCCCGACACTTCGACTTCGAGGCCGTTGGCCGCGAGGCACCGAAGGAGCTCCTGCGTCTGCGCGTTGCCGGCATCCACGATCGCGACCACCTTCAGGTACTTGTGAAGCGGAATCGGCACCGCCTGCGGCTGCAGCGAGTAGTTGGCGTAGCGGTTCATGCGCCTAGCCCTCCTTCACGCAATCGACGAGCCAGTGCCGGGCGCCGTTGCGGTCGATCTCGAAGCGCAGCCCGTGGATGTCCGACTCGAACCCCGGGAAGCGCTCGTCCGCGTCGCGCGCGAACTTCAGGTATTCGATGATCGAATCGGTGCCGAAGCGCTCGCCGGGCATGATGAGCGGGATGCCCGGCGGGTACGGCACCAGCATCACCGAGGCGATGCGGCCCTGGAGCGCCTCGATCGCCACCGGCTCGACGCGGCCGTGCACCTGGTGGTCGTAGGCCTCGGCGGGGATCATCGCGGGCTCGGGCAGCTCGGTGTACATGGCGTTCATCGCCCGGGCGGTGTCGTTGTCGCGATAGCAGCCGTGCAGCGCCTCGCACAGGTCGCGCAGGCCCATGCCCTTGTAGCGGGCGCCGCCCGCGGCGCACACGCTCGGCAGCACCCGCGCGAGCGGCATGTTGCTGTCGTAGTCGTTCTTGAAGTCGACCAGCGCATCGACCATGGTGCTCCACTTGCCGCGCGTGATGCCGAGCGAGAACAGGATCAGGAAGCTGTAGAGGCCGGTCTTCTCGACCACGAGCCCGCGCTCCCACAGGTACTTGGTGACGATCGACGCCGGGATGCCCGTCTTGCCGAGCTTGCCGCCGGCGCCGAGGCCGGGCGTGAGCAGCGTCACCTTGATCGGGTCGAGCATCACGTAGTCGCTCGCGACCTTGCCGAAACCGTGCCAGGCCGCGTTGGGCGCGAGCACCCAGTCGGCGGTCTTGGGCGGCTTCTTCAGATCGAGCTTCTCGGGCTGCCAGACCTGGAACCACCAGTCGCGCTTGCCGAATCCTTCGCTCACCGCCGCGAGGGCGTGGCGGAAGTTCATCGCCTCGTCGTGCGTCTCCTGCACGATGGAGCGGCCTGCCGCGCCTTCCATCATCGCGGCGCTGACGTCGAGCGATGCGATGATCCCGTAGTGCGGCGAGGTCGAGCCGTGCATCATGAACGCATCGTTGAAGCGGCTGGTGTCGATCTTGCGCTTCTCGGACTCCTGGATGTGGATCATCGAGGCCTGCGAGAACGCGGCGAGCAGCTTGTGCGTGGACTGCGTCGCGAAGACCAGCGTGTGGTCCGCGCGCGGATGGCCGCGCGGCACTCCCATCGCATGCCGGCCCGAGTAGAACTCGTGGAAGGCCGCGTAGGCATACCAGGCCTCGTCGAAGTGCAAGGCGTCGACCTGGTCGGCGACCTTGCCCTTGATCATCTCGGCGTTGTAGCAAAGGCCGTCGTAGGTGGAGTTGGTCACGACCGCGATGCGCACCTGCCCCTTGTGGCCGCGCGCGATCGGGCTCGCCGCGATGCGCCGGCGCATGGCTTCCGGCGTGAACTGGTCGAGGCCGACCGGCCCGATGATCCCGTAGTCGTTGCGCGAGGGCGTGAAATAGACCGGCGTCGCGCCGGTCATGATCAGCGAATGCAAGAGGGACTTGTGACAGTTGCGGTCGACCGCGACGAGGTCGCCGCGTCCCGCCATCGAGTGCCAGACGATCTTGTTGGCGGTCGAGGTGCCGTTGGTGACGAAGTAGGTGTGGTCCGCGCCGAACACGCTCGCGGCGTAGGCCTCGGCCTCCTTCACGGGACCGGTGTGGTCGAGCAGCGAGCCGAGCTCCGGCACCGACACCGACAGGTCCGAGCGCATCGTGTTCTCGCCGAAGAACTCGTGCAGCGCAAAGCCCACCGGCGACTTGGTGAAGCCGATGCCGCCCGCATGGCCCGGCGTGTGCCACGAGTAGGCCGAGCGCTGCGCGTGGTGCGCCAGCGCCTTGAAGAACGGCGGCAGCAGGTTCTCCAGGTAGTCGGAGGCCGCGCGCATGATCTGGCGCGCGAGGAAGGGCACCGTGTCCTCGTAGAGGTAGATGATGCTGTGCAGGTGGCGCAGCGCCTCGACCACCGCCGTGCTGCCCTTCTCGAGCGTGGCCGATTCGCCGAGCGCGATGATCGGCAGCTGCGGCGCGCGCAGGTGCACGGCCTGCATCTCCTCGACGAGGCGCTTGAGCACATCGGCATTGCCGCGCGCCGGCTCGGCGCTCAGCACGATCGCCGAGAGGCCGCGGTGCGCGCCCGCGACGATGCCGGCGTCCGACTGGCCGGCCACCGCGATGGTCTTCCAGCCGTGGCGTTCGAGCTCGTCCTGGATCTGCCGGATGCGCACGCCCGCGACCGATGGCGCGCCGACGTCGCGGTGCGCGATGAGGATCGGGAAGCTGGACTGGAACTGCATGGCGCTTGGCTCCCTCGGCGGATGGCTAGAACGTGACCTTGGTCGAGAACTGCAGGCGCGAGTCCGGTTCCGCGCCGCCGTCCTTGTTCTCGCGCCGGCCCCAGAGCAGCTCCAGGCCCGTCGTGATGTTCTTCGTCGGGTAGTACAGGACGTTGGCCGACGCGTAGCTGCCCTTGCGGAAGGCGTTGCCGAGCTGGCCGCCGGTGTTGCTCTGGCGATGCTCGCTGTAGCCGATCGCGCTGGACCATTGCGCGCTCCAGGCGTGGTTGTAGTAGAGCAGCCACGCCGCCGAGGGCACGGTCTCGGCGCGCAGGTCGGTGCCCGGGGCGAGGTCGACGCCGCCGTCGTTGGCGTAGCTGGCAATGCCGTGCCCGTAGGCGGCTTGCCAGGTGAGCGAATCCTTGCCGCCGAAGAACTTGAAGGCGCCCGACAGGTTCGCGCCATAGCCGGTCTTGTGGCCCGAGGGATTGCCCTGCGGCGTCGTCGCGAGCTGATAGCCCACCTGCCGCACCATGCCGGCGGCGCGCACGTGGCCCCAGTCGCGGTCGAGCCGGAACGAGGCGATGGCATCCGGCAGCTGGTTCCAGGGCTGGACGCCGGCGCCGAAGTTGGGGTCGACCTGCGAGAACTTGCCGGTGTCGATCGCCGAATTGGGCGCTTCGAGCGAGAGCGCGACCTTCATGCCGTCGCGGTCGAGCGGCGTGTAGCGCAGCTGCGGGTTGCGCAGGAACATCATCCCGCTCGGACCCCAGTAGTCGATGGTGTTCGGGAACACGTCGATGTCCATGAAGTTCGAGTAGTACTGCCCGACGCCGAACGGCCCGAGCTCGCCCCAGACGTTCAGCCAGTGCACGTGGGTGCCGCCGTCGGAGCCGAAGAGGTCGAAGCTCACGTCGGTCTTGATCTGGCCGTAGGTGGTCGGGATGAACGACTTGAAGCCCAGGCTCGACTGCCGCACGCTGAAGGTGGTCGCGCCGTCCTTGCCGCAGCCCGGGTCGCCCGGGCAGTTGACCGGGATCTGCGACGGCCGCAGGGTCGCGCTCCACTGCGGATTCATGCGCTTGGCGTCGTAGATCGCGTCGATCATCACCTGGCCGTAGAACTCGACGTGCGCCTTGTCCTTGTCGGGCGCGTTCTCGTCGGCCACCGAGCGCGGAGCGATCACGACAGCGCCGGCCGGCGCGGCGGCGGGCGGCGCCGCCTGGGCGGGCTGCGCCTGCTGCTGCTGCCGCTCGAGCGTCTCGACGCGGCGCTGCATGTCCTGGATCGTCTTCAAGGCCTGCTGCAGCTGGGCCTTGAGTTCATCGACCTGCGGATCGGCGGCGTGGGCCGAAGGCACGGCCTGCACGCCCGCGGCAATCGCCAGAGTCCAGAGCGATTTCCTCATGACACCCCCTCTTTGGTGGAGTTGACAACTCGCTGTCGTGGAGCGGGTGCGATCTTAGGAGTCGCCACGCGGCGCGCATTTGCGCGCCGGGACAATTTGTTGGCGGCTTGGGACAGCGCGACCCGTTTCGCGTAGCCGCGCGCCACTGCGGCCGGCCGTCGCTTCAGCGCGCTTCGGCGGCGAGGGCCCCGCTCGCGGCGCTCTGCGCCCGGCCCAGGCCCCGATGCGCCATCCACTGCGAGGCCGTCATGCCGTAGTGGCCGCGGAACCAGCGCGAGAACTCCGCGCCCGAGGCGAAGCCCAGCAGGTGGCCGACCTCGTAGAAAGTCCGCGCGCCGCCGCTGGCGAGATACGACTCCGCCAGCTCGGCGCGCACGCCTTCGATCACGGTCGACACGCTCTGGCCCGCGGCAGCCAGCTGCCGGTTGAGCGTGCGCCGGTGCGTGCCCAGGTGCTTCGCCACGCGCTCGACCGAGCACGCCCCGCTGGGAATCAGCACCCGGACCACGTTGCGCACGCGGTCGAGGGGCTCGTCCTTCGACTCGGCGATGTGCTGATCGAGCCAGCGCTTGAGCGCCTGCCCCAGTTCGGGATCGGCCGATGGAATCGGCATGTCGAGATCCCGGCTGCGGCACACGATGGCGTTGAAGGGATGCGAGAAGTCGATCGGCGTGCCGAGCACCCGCTTGTGCACCTCGAGGGCGGCCGGCCGCGCGTGCCTGAAACAGATGCCGACGGGCGCGAAGTCGTCGTGCGTCAGCCCGCGCAGCGTGCGCAGCGTGACCGCCGCCGCCATCTCGATGCCCTGGCGCGAGCCGCCGGGCTTCTGCAGCCTGAGTTCCAGGAAGACCAGGGTGAACTGGCCCATGTCCTCCATCCACACGCGCAGCCCGCCGTTCTGCACGCACATGTAGCGCGAGAGGGACTGCACGGCCGCACGCACCGTCGGCTCCTCGCGCAGCACTGCCGCGAGCACGCCCAGGTTGCCCAGGCGCCGCGTCTCGGCCAGCAACAGGCCGAACGCCTCCCGCCCCGACTGGCGCGCCGACTCCTCGAGCAGCGCGGCAACCGAATCCACGCTGACCAGCGTGTCCTTGTTGGAGAGCACCGCGACGGGCAGCCCCGCCGCCTTCAGCATGCGCATCGGATCCAGCCCGGCCGCGCGCGCCACGATGTCGTAGCCCGTCAGCGTCGCGCCCCGCGTCAGGCGGCCCGCGGCCTGCGCCTTGTCGCCCTGCACTTCGGCCAGATCGAGCGGGCGCATCTCAGGCGCTCCAGACGGACGCGACCGACGGCATCGCGCACCGAAGCGACTCGGCCCGCTGCAGGATCCAGGTCTTCATGCTTACCTCCATGCTCTGTGCGGCACGGGTCGCCGCACGCTGCGCGCCCGGCGCCGGGTGCGGGGCCGCGGAGCCTCGCATCATCGGGACCGCCACGGGTCATGGCTATTGCACCTTGGGGCAACGCGCAGGCGAGGCGCCGCCCCTGTTATAGATCGTCGCGGCGCTTTTTCAAGATGCCGGGGACAGGGCTTGTGCGCACCGCGCGCGCAGGCTGACTGCGGGCTGACCGCATAGGGCGCTGCGGCCGCCGCCTTGACCCCGCCGTCGAACGGCTTGCCGGCCGCTACACTGGCTTTTCCTCGCCAAGCGCGCCCTTTTCGAGGCAAGCCACCATGCTGAAGCGATCCTTGCTCTGCGCGGCCGTCTGCGCCGCCGCCGCCACCGCGAATGCCGCGAGCAACTGCGACGAGCTCCTGGCCCAGATCGACGCGAAGATCCGCGACGCGGGCGTGACGCGCTTCACGCTCGCCATCGTGGCGGCCGAAGCCACCGTCGGTGGCAAGGTCGTCGGCACCTGCGAGCGTGGCAGCAAGAAGATCGTCTACGAGGCGGAGGCCGCCTCGCCCTCGCCGGGCATCCCGCCTCGTTCTCCCGGCCGCGGCAATGACGGCATCCTGACCGAATGCCGGGACGGTTCCGTCTCGATCGGCGGCGACTGCAGGAACTGAGCGCCGGTGGGGCCGCAAACCGCCGAGGCATTGACGGCCAGCAATAGTTCCACGATGATGGAACTATGGAAGAACAAGATGTCGTGCGCTCCCTCGCCGCGCTGGCGCAATCCGCTCGGCTGCAGGTGTTCCGCGCGCTCGTCATCGCCGGTCCCCGGGGCATGACGCCAGGCGTCATGGCCGAAGGCTTGGGGGCCCCGGGCAATACCCTGTCATTCCATCTCAAGGAGCTGCTGAACGCGGGATTGGTCACACAGGAACGCCAAGGCCGCAATCTCATCTATCGCGCCGCGTTCGAGCACATGAATGCGCTGCTTGGCTATCTCACCGAGAACTGCTGCCAGGGCGAGGCATGTGAGGTCGACGCCCCTGGCAATGCCTGCAAATGCTGACACCCACGCCACAGGAGCTCTCATGAAGCGATTTCACGTCCATGCCCATGTCACCGACCTGAAGGCGAGCATCGCCTTCTACTCGAAGCTGTTCGCCGCCGAACCGCAGGCTGCCGTCTGCTGTGCGCCCACCGCTCGTGGCAAACCCGCGGGCGTTGCCATCAAGCCAGGCTCCTGCTGCTGATGGGCACCGCGCGACGCGCCGAGCCATGACTGTCAACGTACTCGTTCTCTGCACCCATAACTCGGCGCGCAGCGTGCTTGCCGAAGGAATGCTCAACCATTGGGCCAGGCTTCTCGGCAAGGATGTGAGGGCGTTCAGCGCGGGCAGTTCCCCGAGCGGCCGCATCAACCCTCGTGCCCTGATGGCGCTCCAGGCCGCCGGGGTTGACACCGAGGGCTACCGAAGCAAGAGTTGGGACGAGTTCACCGGCGACGCGGCACCGCAGATGCACATCGTCATCACCGTGTGCGACAGCGCTGCAGCCGAGCAGTGCCCTTATTGGCCCGGCAGCCCCGTCAAAGTCCATTGGGGCTACCCGGACCCGTCGAACGCGCCCGAAGCGGATAAGGCCAACGCGTTCGAGCTCACACGCCAAGCGATCGGCTACCGCATGCTGCAGCTGCTGGCGCTTCCCCTGGCCGACCTCGACCACGCCGAACTGCAGGCTGACCTCGTCCGAATTTCAAAGACCTAGCTTTCTGATGTCCACCCTCGCTGCCGGGGCACCTGCCAAGCCCGTCTTCAGTTTCTTCGAGCGCTACCTCACCGTGTGGGTGGCCTTGTGCATCGTCGTCGGCATCGCCATTGGCCAAGTGCTGCCTGGCTTCTCGAAAGCAGTGGCCAGCCTCGAAGTGGCCAAGGTGAACATCCCGGTGGGCTTGCTCATCTGGGTCATGATCGTTCCGATGCTTCTGAAGATCGACTTCGGCGCCCTCGGCCAAGTGACCTCGCACTGGCGCGGCATCGGCGTCACGCTGTTCGTCAATTGGGCAGTCAAGCCGTTCTCGATGGCGCTGCTGGGCTGGATCTTCATCCGCCATGTCTTCGCCTCGCATCTGCCAGCGGAGCAGCTCGACAGCTATGTGGCCGGGCTCATCCTTCTCGCGGCCGCGCCTTGCACCGCGATGGTTTTCGTCTGGAGCCAGTTGTGCAAGGGGGACCCGTACTTCACGCTGTCACAGGTGGCGCTGAACGACGCCATCATGGTCGTGGCCTTCGCGCCCATCGTCGCACTGCTGCTGGGGCTGTCGTCCATCTCCGTTCCGTGGGACACCCTGCTGGTCTCGGTGGGCCTGTACATCGTGGTGCCGGTCGCCGTCTCCCAGTTCTGGCGCAGGGCGCTTCTGCGCCGAGGCATCGGGCACTTCCAGGGCGTGGTGGCCAGGCTGGGCCCGCTGTCCATCACGGCCCTGCTCCTGACGCTGGTCCTGCTGTTCGCGTTCCAGGGTGAGGCCATCCTGGACCAGCCCCTGGTCATTGCGATGCTCGCGGTGCCCATCCTGATCCAGGTGGTCTTCAACTCGGGCCTGGCTTACCTGCTCAATCGCAGGCTCGGAGTGAAGCACTGCGTGGCCGGTCCCTCGGCATTGATCGGCGCGAGCAACTTCTTCGAGCTCGCGGTCGCCACGGCCATCAGCCTCTTCGGCTTCCAGTCCGGCGCGGCGCTGGCCACGGTCGTCGGCGTCCTCATCGAGGTGCCGGTCATGCTCGCGGTCGTCGCGTTCGTGAACCGCACGCAAGGGTGGTACGAAGCCGGCCCATCAGCATCCGACACGGCTGCAACACGCTGACGCGGGCACCGCCAAACTGCTCGAGACGCGAAGGCCATGTCGAGGGCCGAGGGCGGGGCTCGCGCCCTCGGCCGGTGCTTTTCTAGCCGAGCACCTTGGCTTCACGCAGCGCGTGCAGCGTCGCCGCGTCAAGGCCGAGCCCCTGCAGCACCTCGTCGGTATGCGCGCCGATGGCCGGCGGCGCCGCGCGCACCGGCAGGCGCTCGCGACCCAGCATCAGCGGCAGCAAGGGTGCGCTGACCTGCTTGCCGTCGGGCAGCTGCATCGGCGCCAGACCGCCGGTCGCGGTCAGGTGCGGATCGTCCAGCAGCTCGTGCGGCGCCTTGATCGGCGCATAGGGCAGGCCCGCGCGTTCGAAGCGCGCCGCGATCTCGGCAGCCGGCAGGCCGCCCAGGCGTTCGCGCAGCAGCGGCATCATCCACGCGCGCGCGGTCACACGCAGGTTGTTGCTGGCCAGTCGCGGGTCGTCGCGCAGGTCGGGCATCTGGAAGGCCTCGCAGAAGCTCTTCCACTGCGTGTCGGACACGATGGCCAGGAAGATCTGCTCGTCGTCCTTGACGGAGAAGACGTCATAGATGCCCCACGCCGACACGCGCGCCGGCATCGGCGCGGCCGGCTTGCCGGTCATCGCGTACTGCAGCATGTGGGTCGCCACGAGCAGGATGTTGTTCTCGTAGAGCGAGGAGAGCACCTCCTGCCCCTGGCCCGTCTCCTCCCGCGCGCGCAGCGCCGCCAGCACGCCGATGGCGCCGAACATGCCGCCCATGATGTCGTTGACCGAAGCGCCGGCGCGCAGCGGATCCCCGGGCCGTCCCGTCATGTAGGCGAGGCCGCCCATCATCTGCACCACCTCGTCGAGCGCGGTGCGCGATTCGTACGGGCCGGGCAGGAAGCCCTTGTGCGACACATAGACCAGCCGCGGGTTCAGGCGCGACAGGCTCGGGTAGTCCAGGCCCATGCGCTCCATGCTGCCGTTCTTGAAGTTCTCGCTGAAGACGTCGGCCGTGGCCAGCAGCTTGAGCACGACCTCGCGCCCGCGCGGGTCCGCGAGGTCCACCGCGATGCTCTTCTTGTTGCGGTTGAACATCGGGAAGAAGCCCGCGCCCGAACCGAGCAGGCGCCGCGTCGCGTCGCCCTGCAGCGGTTCGACCTTGATCACCTCGGCGCCAAGGTCGGCCAGGATCATCCCGCAGCTCGGGCCCATCACCATGTGCGTGAGCTCGACCACCCGCACGCCGGCCAGCGGCAGCTTGCGTTCCTGTTGCGCCTGGTTCATGCGTGCACCGCCTTGGCGTCGGCGTAGCGGAAGCCCTTGGGCAGCCCGGCGTCGGGCACCATGCCGTACAGCGGCTCGCCTTCCAGCGCCTGCTGCAGGATGCCCCGCGCGGCGATCAGGCCTTCGATGTCGATGCCGGTGGCAAAGCCCATCGCTTCGAGCAGGTACACGAGGTCTTCGGTGACGATGTTGCCGCTCGCGCCCGGTGCATACGGGCAGCCGCCGATGCCGCCCTGGCTGGCATCGAAGGTGGTGACGCCGACGTCGAGCGCGGCGAGCACGTTGGCCAGCCCCTGGCCGCGCGTGTTGTGGAAATGCGCCCCGCCGGCCTTGGCGCCGACCGCGTCCTGCAGTTTGCGGAACAGGCGCCGCACCTGGCGCGGCTCGGCGTAGCCGCTGGTGTCGGACAGGCCGATCACGTCCGCGCCGGCCTCGGCGGCTCGATCGACCATGCGCATGGTCTCGTCGTCGCTCACTGCGCCCTGCAGCGTGCAGCCGAAGGCCACCGAGAGCCCGGCCTCGAGTTCGACGTGCGGGTACCGGTCGCGCTTGAGCGCGGCGATCGCCGCCAGCTCAGCGAAGACCTGCTCGTGCGTCTTGCGCACGTTCGCGAGCGAATGCGCCTCGGTCACCGAGACGGGGATGGTCAGCTTGTGCACGCCGGCTTCGAACGCCGCCTGCGCGCCGCGCAGGTTGGGCGCGAGCGCGGCGACCTGGAGCCCGGGAAGCGACCGCGCATGGACGACGAGCTCGCGCGCGTCCGCCATCTGCGGCAGCAGCGCGGGGGGAACGAAGGAACCGACCTCGATCTCGCGCACGCCGGCGGCGTGCAGCGCATCGATCCAGCGCAGCTTGTCCGGCGTGGGCATGGTGCGGGCGATGGATTGCAGGCCGTCGCGCGGGCCGACCTCGCTCACGAGGATGGTGTCAGGGGATGGGCTCATGCAGGGGTCAGATCGTGGCGGTGTTGGCGTCGTAGGCGTAGAGCCAGTCGTAGCGCTCGAAGATGGGATTGGCGCTCCACTCGCGCTGCAGGTACTGCTCGGCGGTTTGCTCGGTCGCCAGCTCGGGGCTGTGGAAGCGCTCGGTGTTGGCGGTGGCGCCGCGCACCATGCGGCTGGTGCGCTCGATGCGAGCGGCTTCGTAGCGCTGCAGTGCAGGCGCCACCGCATCGCTGGCAGCGCCTTCCAGGCAGCGCGCGAGCACCGTGCCATCCTCGATCGAATGCACCGCCCCCTGGGCCAGGAACGGCAGGGTGGCATGCGCGGCGTCGCCCAGCAGGGAGATGCGGCCCTGGGTCCACTGCGGGATCGGATCGCGCTGCATCAGCGCCCACTTCAGGAGCGAGGGGCACAGGCGGATCATGGTCTGGATGTCCTCGTGCCAGCCCTTGAAATCGGACAGGCATTCCTCGTGCGTGCCGGGCATCGAGCCGGCGGCGGCATCCCAGGTCTTGCCTTCGATCGTCGCGACGAAGTTCATGATCTTCGAGCCGTGCAGCGGATAGCTCACCACGTGGGCGCCCGGGCCGATCCAGGTCGAGCCGACCGGGGCACGCAGGTGCTCCGGCAGCGTCTCCATCGGGATCAGGCCGCGCCAGGTGACCATGCCCGAGAAGGCTGGGTCGGTGGGGCCCCAGAGCGTGTTGCGCACCACAGAGCGCACGCCGTCCGCGCCGATCAGCGCATCGCCGCGCACGCGCTCGCCATTGCCGAGCACAAGCGTGACGCCCGAGGCGTCCTGCTCGCAGCCCGCGACGGCGCGGCCGAGATGGATCGCGTCGGCCTTGAGCGCCCGCACGCGGTCGGCGAGGGCGCCGTGCAGGTCGGGGCGGTAGACCGTCAGGTAGGGGTAGCCGTACTTCTCGATGACGGTCTTGCCGAGGCTGAACATCGGCCACGGCTTGCCGGTGCTCCAGAGGCGGAACTCCTTGCGCACCGGGTCGCACGAGAGCGCCTTGAGCTGCTGGAACACGCCCAGCTGGTCCAGCACCTTGTTGCCGTTGGGGCTGATCTGGATGCCGGCGCCGACTTCCTTGAGCTCGGGCGCCTGTTCGTAGACGTCGACGTCGATGCCGCGCTGCAGCAGGGCGATCGCGGCCGCGAGCCCGCCGATGCCGCCGCCGGCGATGAGGACACGCAGGGGCGCCGCCATCACTTGGCCCCCTTCACGTCGGCCGCCTTGATCACCTGCGCCCAGCGGTCGACTTCCTTGTCGAAGAAGTCATGGAACTGCGCCGTCGTCATGTTGGTGGAGGTCGCCCCGCGCTGCTTCAGGTATTCCTGCATGCGCGGCGTGGCCATCACCTCGCGCACCGCCGCGTTGAGCTTCTCCTGCACGTCCTTGGGCACGCCGGCCTTGGCGAAGAGGCCGAACCAGGTGCTTGCGTCGAAGCTGCCGTAGCCCGCTTCCTTGGCGGTCGGCACCTGCTTGAGCACGGGCGAACGCTCCTCCGAGGTGATCAGCAGGCCGGTCATCTTGTCGTCGTTGATGTACTGCGAGAGATTGGCCGCGTCCAGGAAGATCACCTGGCCTTCGTTCTTGAGCACGGCCATCATCGCCGCGCCCGCGCCCTTGTAGTTGATGTTGTTGAACTTGACGCCGTTCTGCTGCGCGAACAGGTCGCCGACCAGGCCGGTCGACGTGCCGGCCACCGCGACGTTGATCGCATCGGGGTTCTTCTTAACCATGGCCACCAGCTCGGCCGCCGACTTCAGCTTGAGTTCGGGGCTGGCCGCGATGACGAAGGGCAGCTTCATGAACTGCGCGATCGGCGCGATCTCGGTCTTGGGGTTGTACTTGGCCGCCGGGTTGAGCGACGGGTTGATGGCCGAGGCGGGCGTGTCCGTCATCAGCGTGTAGCCGTCAGCCGGCGCGCTCTTGAGCGCATTGAAGGCGATCAGGCCCATGCCGCCGGTGCGGTTCTCGACGATGACGGGCTGGCCGAATTTCTTGCCCAGTTCATCGGCCACCAGGCGCGTGGTGGCATCCACCATGGTGCCCGGGTCGTAGGGCGTGACGATGCGGATCGTGCGGCTCGGATAGCCATCGGCCTGGGCCGCCGTTGCCGCGGCGACGGCGGCGCACGCGACCAGGAGGGAAGAGAGGGTCTTGCGGAAGGTGTTCACGGAGTGTCTCGAAAAATGGGAGCGGCTTGCGCGCCGCCCGGGATTCAAAGGTTCTGCTCTCGCAGCAGGTCGAAGGCGCGCATGACCGGCTCGTCGCTCACGCGCACCAGGTGCGCATCGCGCGAGACCTCGTGGCGATAGGCCTGCCATGCGGGAACAGCGAACACGTCGCCTAGCTGCCAGTGCATCTCGCGTTCGCCGGCCCGGGTCGTCCCCTCGCCATCGAGCACGGTGTAGATGGCGTTCGCGGTGGAGCGATGGGTCGCCGAGGCGAACCCCGCGCTCATGCGCTGCACATGGATCGCGATGGTCTTCATGGCCGGCGCACCGAGCTCGATCTCACGCTCGGCCGTGCCGTGCGCCGGCGCCGCCGCCGACGCGTCCAGCCGGCGCAGCGAATCGGTCCAGCGGAAGGCGATCGGCGCTTCCTGCGCGTCGCTCACCTGCGCCTCGAACTTGTCGGGATGGCGCTCGAAGAACATCGGCTCGAGCAGATGCACCAGCGGCACATCGAGCACGTCGACCCAGAAGCAGTCGTCGGGGCCGACGGCCTCGTGCGAATGCCAGCTCCAGCTCGGCGTGAGCAGCACGTCCCCGGGGCGCATCTCCACGCGCGTGCCGTTCACCACGGTGAAGCTGCGCTGGCCTTCGAGGATGATGCGCAGCGCGCTCGGCGTGTGGCGGTGCGCCTCGGCCTGTTCGCCGGGCTTGATCGACTGGTAGGCCGCCACCAGCGTGCGCACCGTCGAGTAGAGGTTGCCCTCGACCGGATTGGTCATGGTCAGGTTGCGGCGATCGGCCATGCGATGGTCGACCAGGCCGCCGGCCTGCTCCAGGATCGGCTTCACATCGCGATAGCGCCACAGGTTCGGATGGAAGTTGGCGCGCGGCTCGGGCCACAGCGCCGGCGCCTTGCGGTGCCAGCCGCCTTCCATGTGCAGGCCGTAGATCTTCGCGTAGAGCGCCTCGAGTTCGGCGGACGTGCTCATTTCTGCTTGACGATGTCCGGGGTGTAGGGCGTCTCGAAGACGGCGGTGGCGCCCTGGGTGCCTTGCACCACGTCCACCGTCATCTCGCCCACGCGCTCGATGCGGATGCGGACCTTGTCGCCCGCGCGGACCGGGCCCACGCCCGCCGGCGTGCCGGTCGCGATGATGTCGCCCGGGTAGAGCGTCATGACCGCGGCCGCCATCTCGACCATGCCGGGAATGTCCAGCACCAGGTCGCGCGTGTTCGCATGCTGCTTGCTCTCGCCGTTGACCCACAGCTCCATCTCGAGGTTCGTCGGGTCGCCCACCTCGTCGGCGGTGGTGATCCAGGGGCCGACCGGGCAGAAGCTGTCGTAGGCCTTGCGGAACACGCGCTCCTCGCGGCCGCGCACGACCATGTCCAGCAGGCAGGCGTAGCCGAACACGTAGTCCTTCCAGTCCTCGCGGCGGATGCCGCGCGCTTCCTTGCCGATCACGATGGCCAGTTCGGACTCGTGGTGCACCTCGCGCGTGGGCACGTTGGGCAGCACCACCGGCTCGCCCGCGCCCGAGAGCGACGAGTTCGGCTTGAGGAAGAAGCCCTGGTGCGTGGCCCGGTAGTTGGCCTGCATCTCGCGGCCATGGTCGTGGTAGTTCACCGGATAGGCGATCACCTTGTTGGGCCAGGGCACCGGCGTCTGCAGCTTGACCGAGGCCAGGGCGATGCGCGGCAGGTCGCCCAGGGCCTGCTCGATGCGCGGGCGCAGCTCGGCGAAGCGGGCGATCAGCGAAGTGGGACCGACCGGCGGCCACTGGTGGGTGTCCATGCCGGCCAGGTCGCTGATGTCCACCAGATGCTGGTCATCCACCACGACGCCGACGCGGCCCTCGTTGAAGCGAGCGATTTTCATGAATCTCCTGATTGTCCTAAGTGATTTCGTTAGATAGAATCTGGTTCGTTCTAACAAAATTCTACTCCCACCTGCCCTGCCATGCCGCGTAAAGCCCAGATCGCCTCTCTTGCCGAAGAACGGGCCGCGCCCGGCGGCACCGCCGCCGTCGACCGCGCGCTCTCGCTGCTGGGGGCCTTCCAGCCCGGCGATCAATCGCTCGGCCTGCAGGACCTGGCCGAACGCACCCGCCAGCACAAGAGCACCGTGCTGCGGATGCTGGCCTCGCTGCAGTTCGCGCAATGGGTGCTGCGCACCGCCGACGGACGCTACCGGCTTGGGCCGGCGGTGGCGCGGCTGCACGCGGTCTATGCCCAGTCGTTCTCGATGGAGGAGCTGGTGATGCCCCTGTTGCGAGACCTCGTGCGCGCCACCGGCGAGAGCGCGGCCTTCCATGTGCGGCAGGGCGACGCGCGCCTGTGCCTGTACCGCGTGAATTCGCCCAATCCGGTGCGCGATCACATCCAGGCCGGCGAGGTGTTGCCGCTCGAACTCGGCGCCGGCGGGCGCGTGCTCATGGCGTTCTCGGGCGCGCGCGGGGCGCTCTACGATCGGGTGCGAAAGGACCGCATCGCCGTGCTCAAGGGCGACCGCGTGCCGCAGCTCGCCGGGATCTCGGCGCCGTGCTTCGATGCACGCGACCAGCTCGTGGGCGCAATCACGCTGACCATGCCGGTCGAGCGCCTGAAGCCAGAACAGGAGCAGGAGGTCGCGCGCACCGCGCGAGCCGTGTCCACGGGGCTGGGCGCCGCCCCCGCCGGGTGACGCAAGCGCTACGAGGTCAATTCAGATCCTTGTCCTTCCAGACCTTCGAGCCTCCCAGGGCCACGCCCGCCTGAAGGCCGGCCTTGGTCAGCACGTAGGCATGTCCCCCCGTGAATGCGATCGCCCCGGCCTTCACATTCGCATCTTCTTTTCCGGTGCCAGCTCCGGCGCCAGCACTCGCGGAGGCTTCCCACCCGCGATCGATGAAGTCGGCCAGCGACTTGGCATCGTCGAAAACGAAGAGATAGCGCGTATCGGAAGCCCCGATCTGCAGGCCCGCGCTCGCTTGCGCGATGGACATGTACGTGTCCTTCTTGGTCTTGCTGTCGTGCGCGATGCCCTTGCCGCCGGCCCCACCCAGACCGAAGCTCAAGCCGTAGGTCGTGAACACGGCGTAGCCCGGCGCCTTGCTCACCGCATCCTTGATCTTTGGATCGGCCTTGTAGAAGTCCTGCAGCGCGCGCATGGCCTTCGACTTCACCTCGGCCTGATGCGCGACCTTGTCGTCCGCGTGGGCGACGCCGGTCAGCAGCGGGACGAAGACCGCACCGACGAACAGTATTTCGCGACGTTTCACGGCTTTCTCCTTTCACTTGTCCTGAAGACCCGAGCGTGGAGGGCATCGATTCGCAAGCACGTCGCCCCCCGGGAGGCTGCCGAATGCTGACACGATTCGCCGGACTTTTCCATCGGGTCGGCACGGCCCGCTGATCCATGGCGGGGCTCCGCGCTCGTCGGTGTCCCCGTGACCCTTGCCTCTTCCGTGAGGATCAAGAGGCGCAGCGCTCGGGCGAGGTGTAGACGCGCCGGCCCGGCCGCCCGGCAAACCCTGCCAGCGTGAGCCCCGACTCGGCGGCCGCGCGGATCGCCAGGCCGGTGGGCGCCGACAGGGCCGCCAGCAGCCCGATGTGCGCGGCCGCGGCCTTGTGGACCATCTCGTAGCTCGCGCGGCTGGTGATGAGCGCGATGCCGTCCTCGCCGCGCAGGCCCTGCGCGCACATCGCGCCGACCAGCTTGTCCAGCGCGTTGTGGCGCCCGACGTCCTCGCGCACGAGCATGAGCTCGCCCGCCCACGTCGCGAAGCCCGCGGCATGGGCTGCGCCGGTCGCGCGATGCAGGACTTGCTCTTGCGCCAGGCACCGGAAGGCCCGCTGGAGCGCGTCGGCGGAGATGCGCGCACCGGTCGCGGGGACCCGCGTCGCCGGTCTCACCGCGTGCTGCAGGCTTTCGACGCCGCAGAGCCCGCACCCGGTGCGCCCGGCCAACGCGCGGCGGCGCAACTTCAGCTCGGCCATGCGGCCGGCGGCGATCGCGAGCTGCAGCTCGATGCCGTCGCAGCACGGGACGGCCTCGATGTCGCGGATCTCGGCCGCGCTCTGCACCACGCCTTCGGTCAGGCTGAAGCCGACGGCGAAGTCTTCCAGGTCCGCCGGCGATGCGAGCATCACCGCATGCGAGATGCCGTTGTAGACCATCGCGACCGGCACTTCCTCCAGCACGACGTCGGCCGCCGGGTGCAGGCCCGCGTCGTCCCAGCGGGCCGCCTCGCAGCGCGACTGCGGCGCGGCGCACATCGGCGCGGGATCGTCCCGCGGCGCCAGCTCAGGCATGGCGAGCGCCTCCGGTGCGATGCAGTCGGATCGGGATCGCCTTGGACGCCGGCACCTTGCTCTCTTCGGCGTGGTGCGCGAGCGGGACGAGCGGGTTGCATTCGGGGTAGTAGCCCGCCACGCTGCCGGGGGGGATGTCGTAGGGCGTGATGCGCAGGCCCGCCACGGCGCGCGGCTGCCCGTCGTCCACCGCGGTGGCGGCCGTCACGATGTCGCCCTCGGCCAGGCCCAGCCGCGCCATGTCGGCGCGGTTGACGAGCAGGACCCGGCGCGTGCCATGGATGCCGCGGAAGCGGTCGTCCAGGCTGTAGATGGTGGTGTTGAACTGGTCGTCGCTGCGCAGCGTCATGAGACGCAGCACGTCGGGTCCCGACTCGGGCGTGTCCGGATCGGCCACCAGGGATTCGTATCCCATGAAGTTCGCCTTGCCGGTCTTCGTTTTCCATTCGCGCCGGGCCGCCGCCAGCGGCCGGTGGAAGCCGCCGGGCGCATGCAGCCGCTCGTTGAAGTCGTGGAAGATCTCGGGAAGCGCCAGCGCGATCTGGTCGCGCACCAGCGAATAGTCCGCGGTCCACGCGTCCCATGGCACGCGGTCATGGGGCGGCAGGGTCGCCTTGGCGATGCCCGCGATGATGGCGGGCTCCGACCGCAGCGTCTCGGCGGCCGGTTCGGCCACGCCGCGGGACGCATGCATCACGCCGGTCGAGTCTTCCATCGAGACGACCTGCTCGCCGCTCGCCTGCCGGTCGATCTCGATGCGGCCCCGGCACGGCAGAAGGTAGGCGACCTCGCCATGGATGAGGTGCGAGCGGTTGAGCTTGGTGGCCACGTGCACCGTGAGGCGCAGGCGCCGCCACGCGGGCTCGATGCGGTCGGTGTCGGGCACCGCGCGCACGAAGTTGCCGCCCAGGCCGACGAAGGCGCGCACCCGGCCGTCGAGCACCGCTTCGCAGGTCTCCACGGTGTTGAGGCCCTTCTTGCGCGGCGGCTCGAACCGGTAGAGCTCGGCCATCTTGTCCAGCGGGGCGAGTTCCGGTTTCTCGGTGATGCCGACGGTGCGCTGCCCCTGCACGTTCGAATGTCCGCGCACAGGCAGGATGCCCGCGCCCGGCCGGCCCATGTGCCCGCCCAGCAGCAGGAGGTTCGACACCATCTGCACGTTCTGCACCCCCTTGCGGTGCTGCGTGAGCCCCATGCCGTACACGCCCATGACCGAGCGTGCGTCGGCGAAGACCTCGGCCGCTTCCTCGATGGCGGCGCGCGCGAGGCCGGACTCCCGTTCGATGTCCGCCCACGCGGTCCCGCGAAGATGATCGGCGAACGCCTCGAAGCCGCTCGTGTGCTCGGCGATGAAGGGCGCGTCCAGGATCCTTCGCGTGCCCAGGCGCAGCGCGAGGTCGTCCGCCTCGACCAGCGCCTTGCACAGCCCCGTGATCGCGGCCAGGTCGCCGCCGTTCCTCACCTGCAGGTAGTGCGTGCTGATCGTCGTGCTGGCCGGCGTCAGCATCTCCGCCGGCGATTGCGGGTTGGCGAAGCGCAGGGAGCCGGGTTCCCGAAGCGGATTGAAGGTCACGATCGGCACGTTCCTGCGCCTGGCTTCCTGCAGGTCATGCAGCATGCGCGGGCTGCTGACGCCGGTGTTCTGGCCGAAGAAGAAGATCGCGTCCGTGTGCTTGAAGTCCTCCAGCGTCACGGTGCCGACCGGCACGCCGATCGTCAGGGGCAGCGCGACCGACGTGCTCTCGTGGCACATGTTGGAGCTGTCGGGCAGGTTGTTGTTGCCGTACAGGCGCGCGAAGAGCTGGTACATGTAGCTCGCTTCGAGCGACGCGCGCCCCGATGCGTAGAAGACCACCGATTCGGGGTCCGCGGCCCGCAGCGCCGCGAGCTCGGCACCGATGCCGGCAAAGGCCTCGTCCCAGCCGACCTCGACATAGCGGTCGCTCGCGGCGTCCCACCGCAGCGGCACCGTGAGCCGTCCGCCCGCTTCCAGGTCATGGTCGCTCCACGCCTCGAGGCTCGCGAGCGTGTGGGCCGCAAAGAACTCGGCCGTGCGCCGCTTGGCGGTGAGCTCCCAGGCGGTGGCCTTGGCGCCGTTCTCGCAGAACTCCGCCGGATGCGGCTCGGCGGGCTTGGCCCACGCGCAGCTCACGCAGGCGTAGCCGCCGGGCTTGTTCTGCCTGGACAGCGCTTCGGCGCCGACGACCGGGATGTGCTCGCGCAGCAGCGCGGCGGACACCGCCTTGAGGGAACCCCATCCACCAGCGGAATGCATCTGGGAACCGGAGCTTGCGTGATCGCTCATCGTCTGGCCTGTAGGAGTATGTTTTGGGGGCACCGTCCTACAGAACACTGGTCGGCGTTCGGCGACGTTGGCGTAGGTCGACGGAGAGGTGTGCTGTGGGACTGCGGGTGAGAGCAATGGCTGTTTCGGTGCTCGCGGGCAGTGTCGCTTCGCGCGCGCTCGACGCGGCCGCGGCGCAGGGGGTGCTCGACCCCGCCGGCGTGCAGGCGGTGCGCATTCACGACCTGTGGCTCATCACCTTGTGGACCTGCATGGCGGTCTTCGCGGCCATCCTGGTCGCGCTGATGGCGGCGATGGTCCATGCGAGGCGGCGCGCCAGGCGCGCGCCGGCCGCGGCGCCGCGGCCGATCCGTGCGCAACGCACGCGCGGCGTGGTCGTCTTCGCCTCGGTCCTGTCCGCGACACTGCTCGCGGCGCTGGTGGTGCTCGACGTGTCGACGGACCGCGCCCTGTCGCGCCTGCCCGTCGCCGATGCACTCCACATCGAGATGATCGGCTCCCAGTGGTGGTGGCAGGCGCGCTATCGCCAGGACGACGGTGGACCGGACTTCGCCGTCGCGAACGATCTGCACGTGCCCGTGGGCCGGCCCGTGGTCGTCACGCTCAAGAGCGTCGACGTGATCCACACCTTCTGGGTGCCGCAGCTCCATGGCAAGAAGGACATGCTGCCCGGGCGCAGCGCGACCCTCCAGTTCCGCGCCGACCGGGCCGGCACCTTTCGCGGCGAATGCGCCGAGTTCTGCGGGCTGCAGCACGCGCTGATGGCGTTCAGCGTGACCGCCGAGTCGCCCGAACGCTTCGCCGACTGGCAGGCGCATCAGGCCCGGCCCGCCGAGCCGCCGCCGCCCGGCGATGCGCAGCGCGGGCAGGCGCTGTTCCTCTCGCGCAGCTGCGCCCAGTGCCACACCGTCCGGGGCACCCCGGCCACCGGGACGCTGGGCCCCGACCTCACGCATGTCGCCAGCCGCGCCACGCTCGCAGCGGGCACCTTCGCGAACGAGCCGGGCCTGCTCGCCGCCTGGATCGTGCAACCGCAATCGCTGAAGGCCGGCAGCACGATGCCCCCCAGCGAACTGCCGCCGGAGGATGTCCGGCTGCTGGTCGCCTACCTCGGGACGCTGCGATGAGGGCGCTGCGGCTGGTGAGCTCGACGACTCCGCCCGAGACCGTGCTGCGCGACGGCCCTCAGGCGGGACCGCGGGCCGTGGAGGCGCTTCGCGCGACATGGAGCGACCCGCCGGGATGGCGCGGCGTGCTTTGCGCGATCGATCACAAGACCATCGCGCGGCGCTTCATCGTCGCGACGCTGGTGTTCTTCCTGCTCGGCGGCGCGCTGGCACTCCTGATGCGCGTGCAACTCGCGCGGCCGCGCGCCAATGTGGTCGGGCCGGAGCTCTACAACCAACTCTTCACCCTGCATGGCTCGACCATGATGTTCCTCTTCGCCGTGCCGGTGATGCAGGCCGTGGCCCTGTACCTGGTGCCCCTCATGATCGGGGCGCGTTCGGTGGCCTTCCCGCGCATGAACGCATTCGCCTTCTGGATCTTCGTCATGGGCGGCGTCTTTCTCTACGTCAGCTTCGCGGCCGGCGCGGGGCCGAACGTGGGCTGGTTCGCCTACGTGCCGCTGTCGCTCTCCGACTTCGCGCCGGGCAAGGGCGCGGACGTCTGGGCGCAGATGATCACGTTCACCGAGTTGTCCGCGCTCCTGGTGGCCATCGTGCTCATCACGACCATCCTCAAGATGCGCGCGCCGGGCATGCGCCTGAACCAGATGCCGCTGTTCGCGTGGGCCACGCTGGTGACGCAGTTCATGGTGCTGTTCGCCATGCCGGCGGTCATGATCGGCAGCAGCTCGCTGATCCTCGACCGCCTGGTCGGCACGCACTTCTTCAACCCCGCGCGCGCGGGCGACGTGCTCTTGTGGCAGCACCTGTTCTGGTTCTTCGGGCATCCCGAGGTGTACCTGATCTTCATCCCGCCGCTGGGGTTCATCTCCTCGATCGTCTCGACCTTCTCGGGCCGGCCGATCTTCGGCTACACCGCCATGGTCCTGGCGCTGGTGGCCACGGCCTTCCTCTCGTTCGGCCTGTGGGTGCACCACATGTTCGCGACCAACCTGCCGGAGATCGGCAAGAGCTTCTTCACCGCCGCCAGCCTCGCCATCGCGGTCCCGTCGGCGGTGCAGATCTTCTGCTGGCTCGCGACGCTGTGGCATGGGCGGCTCCGGCTGAAGACGCCGCTCCTCTTTGTGCTGGCCTTCTTCTTCATCCTGGTCCTGGGCGGGCTCACCGGCATCATGCTCGGCGCGGTGCCGCTCGACCTGCAGGTGCACGACACCTACTTCGTGGTGGCGCATCTTCACTACGTGCTGTTCGGCGGCGGCGTGTTTCCGCTCTTCGGCGCCATCTACTACTGGTTTCCCAAGCTCAGCGGACGGATGCTTTCCGAGACCCTGGGCCAGCTTCACTTTTGGCTCTTCTTCGTCGGCTTCAACCTCGCCTTCTTCCCCATGCACCTGCTGGGCCTGCACGGCATGCAGCGGCGCATCTGGACCTATCCCGAAGGCCTGGGCTGGGGTGCGATGAATCTCGCGTCGACCTTCGGGGCCTTCGTCATCGCCGCGAGCGTGGCCGTGTTTCTCTTCAACCTGTGCGCGAGCTGGCGCCGCGGCGCCATCGCGGGCGCCAATCCGTGGGGCGCGCCGACGCTGGAGTGGAGCACCCCGAGCCCGCCGCCCCCGCACAACTTCGACGTGGTTCCCGTGGTGAACGCCAGCGACCCGCTGTGGTCGGCCGCGCCGCGGCCCGCGGGCGTCAGCGGCCTCGCGGCCGGCGCCCGCGAGGTGCTGGTCACGGGCGCGGTCGACGCCGCGCCCGAGAGCACGCCCGTCTTTCCGCTGCCCTCGATCTGGCCCTTCTGGAGCGCGATGGCCACCACGGTCCTGTTCATCGGCTCCGTGTTCACGCCCTGGGCCGTCGTCTGGGCGTCGTTTCCCCTCGCCTTCACGCTCATCGGGTGGTTCTGGCCCGGCCGGGAGGAGATCGCGCGATCCGCGCCCCTGGAGCAGCGGCCATGAATGCCGCGCCGCCCCCCGGGACGCTGGACGTCCGCGCGCTGCCCAGCTACCGCTTCGGCCACGGCAGCCTGATGTGGTGGGGCACGATCGGCCTGATGCTGATCGAAGGGACGGTGTTCGGACTCGGCGTCATGATGTACTTCTACCTGCAGGGCATCGCCGAGGCGTGGCCGATCGACGCGGCGCCCCCGGACCTGCGCTGGGGCACCCTCAACACCGCCGTCATGCTGGCGAGCGTGTGGCCCAACCACCTCGCCAAGGCGGCGGCGGAACGCGAGGACCGGCGTCGTGCGCGCCTGTGGGTCCTGGTCTGCCTGCTCTTCGCGGCGGTCTTCCTCGCCGGGCGGGCAATGGAGTTCGGCGCGCTGAACATCTCCTGGAGCGCCAATGCCTACGGCTCGATCGTGTGGCTGCTCCTCGGGCTGCACACCACGCACCTGGTGACCGACACGGTCGACACCGCGGTGCTCGCCGTGCTCCTGTTCAGCCGGCGTTTCCAGCCCAAGCGCCATGTGGACGTGAGCGAGAACGCGATGTACTGGTACTTCGTGGTCGCGAGCTGGCTGCCCATCTATGCCGTGATCTACCTGGTGCCGCGCCTATGAGCTGCCCCGCGCGAAGGCCCTTCGGCCTGGAATTGCCGACCCTCGCGGGATGCGCGCTGGCGGGATGGCCGCAGCGTGCGCTGTCGCATGCCGCGGCCTCGCCGCCCGGCGGCGCGCAGGCGATCGCGTGGAGCTTCGACGTCTCGGTGGTCGCGCTGCTGGCGCTGAGCATCGCCTTCTACGCCGCCGGCGCCCTCCGGCTGCATCCGCATTCGCGCCTCGGGCGCCGGATGCGCGGCCTGCAGGCCGCCGCTTTCGCGGCCGGATGGCTGGCGGTGGTGGCCGCCCTCGTCTCGCCGTTGGACGCGCTCGGCGCCTCGCTCTTCTCGGCCCACATGCTGCAGCACGAGTTGCTGATGATCGTCGCCGCGCCGCTGCTGGTGCTCGGGCGGCCGCTGTCGGTCTGGCTCTGGGCCTTTCCGGCGCCGGCCCGCCAGCGCATCGCGCGAATGGTGCGCGCCCCGGCGTTCTCGGCGACGTGGACCGGGCTGACGCGGCCCGGCGTCGTCTGGGTGCTGCACGCGGCCGCCCTGTGGGCCTGGCACGCGCCGGCGCTCTTCGAGAGCGCGCTGCACCATCCCCGCGTTCACACGGCACAGCACTGGAGCTTTCTGGTGACCGCCCTGCTCTTCTGGTGGACCGCCCTCGGCCACGGACGGGCTTCCAGCACCCGCAGCGCGCACGGATTGCTGCTGCTGTTCACGACCATGATGCACACCAGCGCCCTCGGCGCGCTGCTCACGCTCGCGCCGGGTGTCTGGTATCCGAGCTACATCGCGAGCAGCACCGCCCTCGACTTCGATCCGCTGGAAGACCAGCAACTGGGCGGCCTGGTGATGTGGGTGCCCGGCGCACTCGCCTATGTGCTCGGCGGCCTGGCCGTGGCGGCGCGCTGGCTGATGCAGCGCGAACCGCCCGGGCGGGCGGGACGCCTCCTCGCGCGGCAGCCATGAACGCAGTCGCTTCGCGCACCGCCGCGCTGACGCTCTGGCTCGTGGCACTTGCAGGGGCCGGCACCGGCGCGCACGCGCAGCCAACGGCGCCCGACGCGTCCGACACCGCGCGCGGCGAGTACCTGGCGCGCATCGGCGGCTGCGCGAGTTGTCACACCGAGCCCCGGCATGGGAAGGCCTTCGCGGGCGGGCGCGCCGTGCCCAGCCCCTTCGGCGTCATCTACAGCACGAACATCACGCCCGACGTCGAGCACGGCATCGGCAAGTACAGCTTCGAGGACTTCCGGCGCGTCATGCGGGAAGGCACGGCGCCGGGGGACCGGCACCTGTACCCGGCCATGCCGTATGCCTCCTATGCCAAGGCGCACGAGGACGATCTTCGCGACCTGTTCGCGTACCTTCGCCGCGGCGTGCAGGCCGTGCCGGCGGACCCGCCGCCGACGCGGCTTCCTTTCCCGCTCGACCAGCGGGCGCTGCTGAGGTTCTGGAAGCTCGTGTTCCTGCCGCGCGGCGCCTACGAGGACAAGGCCGGCCAGAGCGCGGACTGGAACCGCGGCGCCTACCTGGTGCAGTCCTTCGGCCACTGCGGCGCCTGCCACACGCCGCGCGGCCTCGCCTACCAGGAGAAGGGCTACGACGAGAGCGCGAGCCGGTTTCTCACCGGACAGGTCAACGACCTCTGGTTCGCCCTGGACCTCACGGGCGACCCCGGCGCGGGCCTGGGGCGCGTCCCCGCGCCCGCGCTCGCCTCGCTCATCGCGACAGGCCATGGCGGCGGGTTCGTCGCCTCCGGCACGATGGTCCAGGAGATCGAGGAATCGCTGCAGTACCTGAACGAGGACGACGTCCGCGCGGTGGCCCGCTACCTCAAGAGCCTTCCCGCGCAGCGCGGCGAAGGCCGCTACGAGGCGCGCGCCGAGACCCCCCGGCCCCGCGCGCAAGGGAACCACACGGGCGATGTCGAGACGATCGGCGCCGCCGTCTACCGCAGCTTCTGCGCGCAGTGCCACCAGGCCGACGGCGGCGGGGTGGCCGGCGCCTTCCCGCGGCTGGCCGGAAACCCATCACTGCTCGGCGAGGACGCTTCGTCGCTGATCCGGCTGGCGCTCGAGGGCGGCCGCAGCGCCGCCACGCGCCAGGGGCCGCCGCCCCAATCGATGCCGAGCTTCGCGGCCACGCTCACCGACGTGCAGATCGCGCAAGTGCTGACCTTCACGCGGGAGAGCTGGGGCAACGATGCCAAGCCGGTGACGACGGATGACGTGGCCAAGGTGAGAAAGGCGCTGCATCGGTGACCGCCGGCGCTAGAAGGCGCCGGGCCGCGTCGCCGCCGCCAGCGCGCTCTCGACCTGGGCCAGGGTGTAGGGCTTGGACAGCCAGACGAAGTGCGAAGGCAAGCTCGGCGGTGCGGGCAGGCCGCTCGCGAAGATGACGGGAAGTTCCACCACCTCCTTCAGCTTCTCGGCCAGCTGAAGCCCCGACAGGCCCGGCAATCCGACATCCGTGATCACGATGTCGAAGCCGCCGGCAATGAACCGGTTCAACGCGATCTCGGCGCTGCTCACGCCGCTGGCCCAGTGGCCGAGGGATTCGAGCATGCGAACGGTCGCCTCGCGCAGATCGCGGTCATCTTCGACGACAAGAATACGGTGCATCGCTGGAGTTCCTGGGGAGCGGGATGAGATGCCTCATCCTGAGGGAGCACGCAGCCGCCCCCATGCAGCATGTTCCGCGATTCGCCGTCGGACGACGACCCGAAGACGCGGCTCGGCCGGCGCCTCAATGCGGATGCGAATGCTGGTGGTGGACGTCCGGGTAGTGCTCGTGCGCGTGGGTCACCGGGTCGTGGCGGTGCCAGTGGGTGTGCCTCTCCCCCGGGGCGACCGCTCCCTCGTGCCCATGCTGGTGGTGCTCGTCGTGCACATGCTCGTGGCTGTGTTCCATGGCTTCGTGCCGGTGCATGTGGCCATGCCGCTCGGTCAGGTGCAGCCACACGCCCAGCGCCATGAGCGCGCCGGCAACGAGAAGCCGGACGGTGGGAGGCTCTGCGAGCAGAGCGAGCGCCAGGATTGCGCCGAAGAAGGGCGCGGTGGAGAAATAGGCGCCGGTCCTTGCCGTGCCCAGGTGGCGCAACGCGACGACGAAGAGCACGAGACTCGTCCCGTAGCTCAGGAAACCGAGCCCGGCTCCCGCCGCGAGAATGCCGCCCGACGGCCAGTGCGCGCCGCTGGCCAGGGCGAGGGCAAGGTTGGTGGCGCCGGCCGCCAGCCCCTTGACCATCGCGATGAACGATGCATCGGCGACGGACACCTTCCGCGTCAGGTTGTTGTCGATCGCCCATGACAGGCAGGCGCCCAGGACAGCCAGAGAAGGCCAGGACGCGCCCACCCCTTCGCTGCCGGGCCAGCCGAGCACCACCGCGCCTGCGGCGATGGCGAGCATTCCCGATGCGATGCGGCGGTCGAAGTTTTCCTTGAAGACAAACCACGCCAGCAGCGCCGTGAACACCCCCTCGGCGTTCAGGAGCAAGGATGCGTCCGCCGCAGCCATGCCCGCCAGGCCGGTCATCAGGAGCAGCGGCCCGAGCATGCCGCCCGCGACCACCGCGCCGGCAAGCCAGCCCAGTTCGGCGCGCCTGAGCTGCACGCCAGGCGCCCGCGAAAGCAACCTGTAGAGCAGCAGGCCCACGCCCGAGCCCAGGTACAGGACTCCCGCGAGGAGCCAGGGACCGGCATGCGCCAACAGCATCTTCGCCACTGGCGTTCCTGCGCCGAAAAGGGCGGCCGCCCCCAGGGCGGCAACCACACCTCGATGCGTCAGAGCGCTCATCGTTCCACGACCCCCATGACAAGCGGCGCCTGCGGCCCGGTTGGCCCGTGTTCGGACGCCATCCGCTCCCGTCAGTCATGCGCATTTTGCAGTCGGCCGCGCGCCCGCGCGGCACCGATCACGACGGCAAGAGCACCTTGTCGATCAGGTGAACGACGCCGTTGGTGTTGAAGATGTCCGTCGCGGAAATGCCCGAACTCCGTCCACGCTGATCGATGATCTGCAGGCTGCCGTTGATGGTGATGCCTTGGCCTTGCACCGTCGCGATCGGCGCGTTGAGCGGGATCTCGGCCTTGAGGACCCGTCGCGGAAGAACGTGGTAGGTGAGCACCTTCGTCAGGAGCGCCTTGTCGGCCAGGAGTGCGTCCTTGGTGATGCCCAGTTCGGACAGAAGGGCGGCAAAGGCGTCGTTCGAGGGCGCGAAGACGGTGAACGGGCCGGGCCCCTGGAGGGTCGCCACGAGATCGGCGGCGACGACGGCCTCGACGAGGATGCTCAGGCTGGGCACGCCCTGCGCCGTCTGCACGATGTCCTTGTTCGCAGGCAGCAGGACCCGGTCGACGACATGGACGACGCCGTTCTGCGCCGCGACGTCCGTGGCGACGATGTTCGTGACGCGATTGCGGCCGTCTGTGATGCGCGCGCCGGCGCCTTGTGTCTCGATCTTGAAGAACCCGCCGCCGACGGGCTCGATCGCCTTGCCGGAAGGGATGTCCGCCGCGCGAACGGTCGCATTGAGCACGTGGTACTTCAGGACCGCAGCGAGCAGCGCCTTCTGCGAGAACAGCGCGTCTTTCGTGGTCCCCAGTTCCCCGAGCAGCGCCGTGAAGGCGTCATTGTTCGGCGCAAACAGCGTGTACGGGCCGGCTGCGGAAAGTGTGCTCGTCAGGTCCGCCTTGCCGATGGCTTCGGACAGCACGCTGAGATCCGGGCGGGAAGCCACGACCTGCGCGATGTTCGGCTGCACGGGCGTGCCGAGCCATAGGTTGCCTCCCCCTCCTCCTCCTCCACATCCGGCCAAGGCAACGCCGCCTCCCAATGAACCAATGAGGACTGCGCGACGCGTGAGACAGGTGTTCATGAGCTGCTCCTGGTGCTGATGAATGAGACGACTGGAAACCGCGCCATCGGCGGACTCCGGTCGGTTCTACGAATCGGCTGACCCCACGGACTTCTGGTGAAAACCCTATCGCGCTTCTTTCGCGGCATGACGCACGACGTAGAGTCCCACGTCGACCCGGCCCGCCCGGAAGCCCGCCTCGCAATAGCAGAGGTAGTACTCCCACAGTCGACGGAACGACGCGTCGAAGCCTGCCGACTCGACCGCCTCCCGGGCCTGGAGGAAGCGCGCTCGCCAGTGAGCCAGCGTGGCGGCGTAGCTCTGTCCGAATGCCGCTGCGCGCTCGATCGCCAGCCCTGCGCCCAGGGCCTGCGACTGCAAGGCGCTCCAGGAGGGCAACATGCCGCCCGGAAAGATGAAGCGTTGGATGAAGTCGGCGCGCCGGCTGTAGAGGTCGAAGTGCTCGTCCGCGATCGTGATCACCTGAAGCACCGCGTGGCCGCCCGGCCGCAGCCGCTCGCGCAGCACGCGGAAATAGCCCGGCCAGAACGCCTGCCCCACCGCTTCCAGCATCTCGATGGAAACGATGCGGTCATAGGTGCCGCCCACGTCGCGGTAGTCCTGCAGCCTCAGGTCGACCGACGCCTGCAGGCCTTCGCCAGCGACCCGCTGCCGTGCGTGCGCGAGTTGCTGGGTGGACAGCGTGAGGCCGGTCACGCGCGCGCGGTGGCGCTGCGCGATGGCCAGGGCCAGCGCCCCCCAGCCGCAGCCGATCTCGAGCACGTCCGAACCCTCGTCGGGTTTCAGCAGATCGAGGATGCGGGCCATCTTGGCGGCCTGTGCCTCTTCGAGCGATTCGCTCCCGCTGCCGTAGATGCCGCTCGAATAGTTCAGCTCGGCATCGAGCCAGAGCTTGTAGAAATCGTTTCCCAGGTCGTAGTGGAAGGCGATGTTGTCGCGGCTTCCCTTGCGCGTGTTGGCCCGCAGCCGATGGCGAATCCGGTCGACGCACTGCATGGCCCGGGAGCCGCCTGCGCCTGCGCCCAGATGCGCTTCGTTCTCCAGCGCGAGCGCCATCACCGAAAGCAGATCGGGACTGGACCAGTCGCCGTCCCGATAGGACCGCGCCAGGCCGATGTCCCCGTTGGTGATCATCCGCAGCACGGCGCGCCAGCGATGCAGGATCAGCACCGCATGCGGCCCCGGGCCGGTGCCCTGGACGTCGATGCGTTGGCCGTTCGGCAGTGCGATCCGCAGCGTCCCCACGCGCAGTCCGCGTGTCAGTCGCAGAAGCCACCGCTGCAGGGGATGAGCGAGCCGCTGGTCACGGGGCGCCGGGGCGGACGGCGAGCTGTTCGAGGGAGTCATTCCGCGTGTCCGGACTTGATGATCGACACGTCGGCCGCCGGGGGGCCGGGATTGGCACGCACGCGCAATCCCTTGAGCCACAGCCGCATCGCTTCCCAATGGATGGCAACGATGACCTTGAGCGTGACGAATGGAAAGAGGACCAGGGTGCGAAGCAGCGCGAGATCGGTCAACGGCTGCCGGCGGGCATCCAGGACGGCCGTGAGCACCGTTCCACCGAGATCGCTCGCCGCGATGCCCACGCGCAGGCCGTCCCTGTCGGGTCGTGGCGGGTCGATGTCGAACCGGTAGCGCATGTCCAGGTCCAGGAAGGGCGAGACATGCATCTGCTTCGCGCAATGCTGCACGATGTGCCCGGGCCGCGCCGCCGCGCCCTTCACCTCGATGAGATAGGTGTGCCTCGCCCCGAACGTGTTGTTCACTTCGTAGAGCACGGCATGCAACACGCCGTCCGGGCGGTGGCAGAAATAGATGTTCAACGGATTGAAGGCGTAGCCGAGCAAACGCGGCATCGTCAGCAGATGGATCGCGCCCTCGGCGCCGAGGCCCGCCGCGCGCAAGAGATGCTCCACGCGGGCGCGCAGCCCGGCGCCGTCGCCATAGTCGCGCTGCCGGAGGCTGAAGACGTTGAACCGGTCGAACGAGAACAGACGCAATCGCCTGGAGAGCGCCGGCAGTTCGTCCAGGTCGACCAGAAACCAGAACACCCGGTAGCGCAGCAGATGCGAGACCGGACGCAGGCGCCGATGCATCACGCCGCCGACGTAGAGCGCAGAGCCGCCGCTCACGAGGCCATCGCCAGCGGCGACCTCAGGTGGATGCGACCGGACTCCCCCGCCACCTGCCACGGGCGGCGCACGCCGCCGATCGCCTCGGCGACGGCCAGGCCGGCCTGGAGGCCGTCCTCGTGGAAGCCAGCGCCGAAATAGGCGCCGCAGAACCAGATCCCGCGCCGGCCTTGCAGCGACCACAGTTCGCGCTGCGCGCGGATCGCCGTCGCATCGAAGAGCGGATGCTCGTAGACCTCCGTCCGGATCACCCGGTCGGGCTGCAAGGCGCAGGAGGGATTCAACGTGAGAAACAGCGGGCCGGCGCCCGGAAGGCGCTGCAGCCGGTTCATCCAGTAGCTGACGCAGAGCGCGTCTTCGCCGCGCCGGTCGGCCAGGTAGTTCCAGCTCGACCACACGCGCTGCCTGCGCGGCATCGCGGCGGGGTCGCCGTGCAGCACGGCATGGTTGCGGGTGTAGCGGAAGGCCCCCAGCAGGCGGCGTTCGTCCGGTCGGGCGTCGGGCAGCAGGCCCAGGGCCTGGTCCGCGTGCGCGGCGATGACGACCTCGTCGAAGCGCTGGGGCTCGTCGCCTGTGGCGGTCCGCACTTCGACGCCCCCCGCCACCGCACGCACCTGCGCCGCGGGGCAGCCCAGGCGCAGGCGCGAGGCGAGCGAGCGCGTGAGCTTCTCGACGTAGCGCCGGCTTCCGCCGCGCACGGTGCGCCACGCGGGCCGGTCGCCCAGCATCAGCAGCTGGTGGTTCTCGCAGAAGCGCACGAAGGCCTCCGTCGGGTACTGGCCGATGCGCGATGCCGAAGTCGACCAGATCGCCGCCGCCATCGGGTAGAGGTGATCCTCGCGGAACGCGCGGCCGTAGCCGCGAAGGTCCAGGTACGCGTCCAGCGACATCAGGCCCATGGAGCCGGCGTCGATCGGTGCCTGGCGGTAGAAACGGACCAGATCGCGCAGCATCGACCAGAAGCGCAGGTTCACCAGGTTCCCGCGCTGCGCGAAGAGCCCTCGCAGATCGGAGCCCGAATACTCCAGCCGCCCGCGGTCGAGGCTCACCGCGAAGGACATGTCGGAAGGCTCGGTCTCGACGCCGAGATGCGCGAACAGCGCCGTGAGGTTCGGGTACGCCGCCTCGTTGTAGACGATGAAGCCGGTATCGACCGCCACCGGCTCGCAGCCGGCGCCTGTCACGTCCACGGTGTTGCTGTGGCCGCCGGCACGCGGGTCCGCCTCGAAGACCGTCACGCGGTGGCGCTGCGAGAGCAGCCAGGCGGCGGAGAGGCCGGAAATGCCGCTTCCGATCACGGCGATGTCGAGGCATTGCCCGCGTGTGCGGTCGGTCGAAGGAGGGCGCGAGGAGAGCCCGCCGGGCTCGGCAAGGATGGTCATGCGCGCTTATACGGGGCCGGCGCGCCGATGGATTGGTCCGTCGTTCGCAACGCGCGGATTTCGTGCAAGGCCATGTGATCTAATCGCCCGCCGCTGCCGTACAAACAGCATGAACACAGCGCCCGAGCCTTCGTCGGCCGTTCCGGCAAGCGGTCAACGGTCGCCATGGCTGTCGGTCGTGACACCAGATTCCCCACGGAGGGCCATGCCGACGAGCGAAGAATTGAACGCCCTGGCACGTGCCGTGGCGGTCGAGGCCGACCGGCAGGCCTTCGCCGCGCTTTTCAAGCACTTCGCGCCCCGCATCAAGTCGTACCTGATGCTCGGCGGCACCAGCGACACGCTCGCCGAAGAGATCGCGCAGGAGACGATGGTGAACGTATGGCGCAAAGCCGCGACCTTCGATCCCGCGCGCGCCAACATCACCACCTGGGTCTTCACCATCGCGCGCAACCTGCGGGTGGATCATTTCCGGCGGCAGGACGCCCGCATGATCTACGGCATCGACGACGAGGATGCCAACGGGCAGGAAGACCTGCAGCCGCCCCCCGAAGAACAGGTCCTGGCCCGCGAGCGCGAAACGAGGGTCCGGCAGGCCATGGCCCGCCTGCCCGAAGAGCAGGCGCTGGTCCTGCGCCTGTCGTTTTTCGAGGAACGGGCGCATGCCCGCATCGCGGCGGAGCTCGGGATTCCGCTCGGCACGGTCAAGTCGCGCGTGCGCCTGGCCGTGAACCACCTGCGCCGTCTGCTCGGCGACATCGAACCATGATCCACCACCATCCAGCCGACGATCTGCTTTTGGGTCTCGCCGCGGGCGACCTGACAGGTGGCGTCAGTGTGCTCACGGCCAGCCATGTCGAAACCTGCGCGTTCTGCCGCGAGCGCCTGCGCACGCTCGAGGCCGCGGGCGGCCTGCTCCTGGAAGAGCTGATGCCGGCCACGCTGTCGGCCGACGCGCTGGCGCGCACCATGGCCGCCATCGACGCGTCGCCGCCACCGGCCAGGGCCGCCGCCGAAACCCGGCTTCCGCCTGCGCCGGACGGCATGCAGTGGCCGCGGGCGCTGGGCGAGTGCACGGCGACCGGCTGGCGCTGGATCGGCCCCGGCATGCGCTGGAGCCGCGTGACCGTGCCCTCCGACCCGGCCGCCAAGGTCTTCCTGCTGCGCATCGGCGCCGGCAGGAAGCTGGCGATGCACACCCATGCGGGAATGGAACTCACGCAGGTGCTGTACGGCCGATTCCACGACGGCCGCGATCTCTTCGCCGAAGGCGATTTCGACGAGACCGACAGCAGCGTGCACCACCAGCCCGAGGTGCTGGCGTCCGGCGAATGCATCTGCCTGGCCTACGTCGGCGGCGAGATGGTGTTCAAGGGCATGCTGGCGCGCACGCTCGGCGCGCTCATGGGCATGTGAGCCCTTCAGCCGGCGGCGTCCGCCCGTCGCCCCCATGTCAGCGCTGCGGCACATCCCGCGGTGGCCGCCGCGGCCGTGAGGCATGTGCCCCATGCCAGATCGGCGAAGGTCACCCGCCACGACCAGGCGGCCAGCGTGGCCTGGTTGGTGAGGTCGTAGGTCGCGTAGGCGACCAGGCCGAACATCGCGCCCCTCTGCGCCGCCACCCGCCAGCGCCGCTCGGCCAGCCCCGGCGCCACGGCGAACAGCACGACGCCCGTCAGGTAGACGAGGTAGAAGGCCACCGCCGGCAGGACGTCGAAGTGATCCGCCATCAGGTGGCCGATGGCCGCGCGGTAGAGCCGGTCGGCCATCACCGTGAGCCACACCGCATCGAGCGCCAGCATGGCAAGCGCCGAAGCGATCCAGGCCACTGCGAACTGCCGCAGCGACAGGCCCGCGCCCCATGGCCAAGCCGTGCGATCGTTCATGGCAGTCGATAGCTCAGCCGGCGCCCGCCCGCGACGACGGCATCGAGCCCGATCCAATCGCCCTTCGCCGAGTACCACACGTCCAGCGGCGCGGCGGGGCCCTCGATGCGCCAGTGCTGTGCCACGACAGGCTCGCCGCGCACGTTCAGCGGGCCATCGCCGAGCCGGCGAAACCGCACACGCTCGTGTTCACCGCTCTGCGGGTTCAGCAGCCTCGTTTGCTGCCGAAGGGCCGGGTTCCAGTAGGCGAACGTCATCGTGCAGGCGGGAAGCGCGCGCGACGTGCCGTCGACGGTGAGGTCGAGCCGGCCGTCATCGCCCGCCCGTGCGCGCACCTGGGACACCTTGCCGTCGTCGTCGGTGGTGGCCGAAAGCTGTTCGAGGCAATCGCCCCGCCACGACTCCGAAGCCCTGTGCCGGTAGCGGTAGACGGCAATCCCCAGGAACTTGACGATGAAGTCCGCCTCGCTCACCACCTGCAACTCGTCGCCCGTGCGGGTGACGCTGAAGCGGTGTTCGCCGATCGCCACGTCGTCGAGCAAGACACGGAAGCGCCATTCGGCGGCCTGGGAAACGCCGCCGCCGAGCGCACCGGCCGCGGCGAGTGCGAGGGCGAGCGCTTTCCTGGGCGCGCCCATCACATCGGCCCCCTGCGCGGCGGCCCCGGCACGAAGGCGTTGGTGCGGGCGATGTAGTCGCGATAGGCCGGCCGGCGTTCGGCGATGTCGTCTTCCAGCATCGCGACGCCCGAGACTTTCAGCAGCAGCGCCGTCATGAGAAGGGGCGAGACGACGCTCCACGCGCCGGCCCATCCCGCGCCCGAGACGGCCATCAGCCACAGGCCCCACCAGATGCAGGCCTCGCCGAAATAGTTGGGATGCCGCGTGAATCGCCAGAGGCCGCGGTCCATCACTTTGTCGCGATGCGCGGCGTCGGCGCGGAAGCGCGCGAGCTGCGCGTCGCCGACGGATTCGAAAACGATGCCGAAGACGGCGAGCATGGCACCCGCCGAATCCATCCAGCCCCAGGGCGCCTGCCCGATCGCACCGGCGAGGAACGGCGCGGACACCCCCCACGCCAGGACGGCCTGGAGGCCGAACACGAGATACAGGCTCTTCCAGCCGAATCCCGGCGCGTGGCGTTCGCGCAGCGCGCGATAGCGCCGGTCTTCGCCGTGGCCCCAGTTGCGGACGGTCAGGAAGATGCCGAGGCGCGCCGCCCAGACGATGCCGAGCCATGCCATCAGGAGCACCCGCGTTCCTCCCGACGTCGCGGCGAGCCCCATTTGCAGCAATCCCGACCCGCAGAGGGCCAGCGGCCAGACGCGGTCCGCAAGGCTGGCGTCCTCGCGGGCCAGGCTGACGGCCCACGTCACCAGCCCCAGCGCGAGACTCAGGGCCAATCCCGCCATCGCCGGCCGCAGCAGCGCGTCGCTCATGCCCGGCCCTTCCGAACGCCGACCCCGTCGAACTGGGTCGACAGCCACACCAGCACCGGCATGACCCCAGCCCATGTCGTCGCGATCAGGAGCAGGGCCGGGACCGTCTCGACGAACCGGGCGGCGCCGAGCCGGGCCCCTGCCGCGAAGGACAGCGGCCCGCCGAACGCGCCCAACGCGCAGGCCAGAAGCCAGCGGCCCCGCAGCCATCGCAGCGAAACGTTCAGGCAGATCGAGAACAGCGCCCACATGGCGACGAGCCAGTACGGCGGCCACCAGCCGCCCGCGCCGCCGCATGAGGGGAACGTCACATAGCCGAATGCGGCGTTCGCGGTCTCCACGAGGAAGCCGACGAAGGTGACGGCCGCCACCAGCAGCGCCTCGCGCGCCGGGCTGTCGGCCAGCCCCAGATGCCAGAGCACCGCGCACGCGACACAGAACGCGCTCCAGACCGGAATGCAGGACGCGGCGCCGAACACGGCGGCCAACCAGGTGGCCTGAAACACGGCGACGTTCGCGATCACCGCGCCGCGCGATGTCAGCCCGGGCAGCCTCACGCGCGCTTTCCGAAAAGGTAATGACCGACCCACCACCGCTGCCCCTGGTCGTAGCCGAACAGTTCGGCCACCGACATGAAGAAGACGCGCCAGCGCGCCCACCACACCTGCGCATCCGCGCCATAGACATCGACGAACAGCGGCGCGAGCGCGTGCCGGCTCGCGTCCATGCGGTCCAGCCACGCCTGCGCGGTGCGCCGGTAGTGCGTGCCGTCCCAGCGCCAGCGGCGCTGCAGCCGCAGGTCGTCCTGGCAGAGCAAGGCCAGATCGTCGCTGGGCATCATGCCGCCGGAGAAGAAATGCCGGCTCATCCAGTCGCTCGCGTCGGCATCGACGAAGGCATAGGGCACCGTGCGGTGCACGAAGACGTGCATGAAGAACAAGCCTTCCGGGCGCAGCCAGCGCGCCACGTTCGCGAAGGCTCGCGGCCAGTTGCGCAGGTGCTCGAACATCTCGACCGACACGATGCGGTCGAATCGATCGCCGGTGTCGAAATCGTTCATGTCGCACGTGACCACGCGCACGTTGGTCAAGCCCCGGCGCCTGGCCTGCGCCTCGATGTACAGGCGCTGCGAGTGCGAGTTCGACAGCGCGGTGATCCGGCTGCCCGGATACGACTTCGCCATCCACAGCGTGAGCGAGCCCCAGCCACAGCCCAGTTCCAGCACCGACTGGCCGTCTCGCAGGCCGGCGCGCTCGCAGGTGAGCCGCAGCGCCGCTGCTTCCGCGTCGGCCAGCTCCGTCACGCCCTCGGGCCAGAAGGCGCAGCTGTACTTGCGGTGCGGTCCCAGCACGGCGCCGAAGAACTCGGGCGGGAGTTCGTAGTGCTGTTCGTTGGCCTTGTCCGGCAACTCGGCCATGGCGGCGATGCGCATGCCCTCCACGAAGCGCTGCGTGCGCTCTGCATCCTCGGCAGGCCGGCCGCTGCGCAGGTCTGCGAGGCGCGACTTCAGGAGCCGGCGGATGCCCGCGCGGGTCAGCGCGTCGGGCACGATGCCGCGCTCGACCCAGCCGATCGCCATGGCGGTGTTTTGACTCATACCCGCCGTTTACGCATCGCGCTGCCCGGCGGATCACTCCGCGCCCGGCGAGCCGGGGCCCTGCTTCAGCAGGCGCGGGGGGCGGCGCCGATCCCGTGTCGCGGGACTGCCGACGCCTTCGCAACCTCGAGTTCGTACTGTTCCCAGCCCGACCCGGGGACCGACTCCCCGACGCGCGATCTCACCGCATGCAGCTGCCCGCACAGCATCTCGCCCGCGAGCTCGCGGTCTTCCAGATGCACACCCTGGGTCATGGTGATGTGCGCGCACTCGAAGCTGCCCGCCCCGGCCAGCAGGATCATCCGGGTCGGCGCTTCATCCCCGACGAGCGCCAGCAGGCCTGGGCTGACCTGCTCCGGCGTCAGCCGCGCCAGCGCCTGCGGCGGCAGGATGCTCTGCGTCATGGCCGTCGCCGCACTGGGCGCGAGGCAGTTCACCCGGATGTTCCGCCGCTCGCCTTCCAGCGCCAGCGTCTGCATCAGGCCGACCAGCGCCATCTTGGCCGCGCCGTAGTTGGACTGGCCGAAATTGCCGTACAGGCCGGAGGACGAGGTCGTCATCACGATCCGGCCGTACTGCTGCTCCTGCATCCGTCCCCACACCGCCTTCGTGCAGTGGACGGCGCCCATCACATGCACCTCCATGACCAGCCGGAAGTCGTCGAGCGACATCTTGGCGAAGGTGCGATCGCGCAGGATGCCGGCGTTGTTCACCAGGATGTCGATGCGACCCCAGGTCTCGACGGCGTGCGCCGCCATGGCTTCCATCTCCTCGGGCCGGGTAACGTCGCCCGCCAGCGCGATCGCCTGGCCTCCCGCGTCCCGAATCTCGTCCACCACCGCGGCGGCGGCGGCGTGGTGCCCGTGCGCCAGGTCGTTCACCACCACGCGTGCGCCATGGCGCGCCAGCTCCAGCGCATGCGTGCGGCCCAGTCCGCCCCCCGCGCCGGTCACGATGGCCACGCGTCCTTGCAACAGTTTCTTCATCACGTCCTCTTCGGTTTCAGAATGCCACCGCGTCCTGGCCCTTGAGACCCAGCATGGCGCGGGCTTCGGCGGGCGTCGCCACCTCCAGCGACAGCTCTTCCAGGATGCGCCTGATCTTGCGAACCTGCTCGGCGCAATTGCGCGCCAGTTGGCCCTTGCCGAGGTACAGGCTGTCCTCCAGCCCCACGCGCACGCTGGCGCCGAGCACGGCGCCCAGGGTCAGCAGCGGCATCTGGTGCCGTCCCGCGCCCAGCACCGAGAAGCGATAGCCCCCGCGGCCGAACAAGCGGTCGGCGGTGCTCTTGAGCACCACGAGGTTCTCGGGATCCGGCCCCAGCCCGCCCAGGATGCCCAGGATGCCCTGGATGAACAGCGGCCCTTCGACCAGGCCCTCGTCGACGAAGTGCGCAAGGCTGTAGAGGTGCCCCACGTCATAGCATTCGAACTCGAAGCGCGTGCCGCACTCCTGGCCCAGCACCTGGAGGATGTGCTTGATGTCGCGGAAGGTGTTGCGGAAGATCAGGTCCTCCATGCCCTCCACGTAAGGCTTCTCCCAGTCGTGCTGCCACGCGCTGTACTTGCGCGCCACCGGATGCACGGAGAAGTTCATCGAGCCCATGTTGAGCGAGCACATCTCCGGCTTCGCCTGCAGCGGGTAGGCCAGACGCTCTTCGAGCGTCATCCGGGTGCTGCCGCCGGTGGTGATGTTGATCACCGCGTCCGTCGCCGCCTTGATGCGCGGCACGAACTGGTCGAACACGCGCGGATCGGCGCTCGGCCGCCCGTCGCGCGGGTCGCGGGCATGCAGATGCAGGATCGCGGCGCCGGCCTGCGCGGCCTCGATCGCCTGTTCGGCGATCTGGTCCGGCGTCAGCGCCAGATAGGGCGACATC
>JAGIBP010000027.1 GCA_017744285.1 Variovorax sp. | reverse complement strand
GTGCACTTCCCCGACCTCAAGCAGGAGCTGCTCACCGCGGCGATGAAGACCTTCTACGACGTGCGCAACCTGCCCGGCCTGAAGAAGAAGCCCTCGACGTCCGAACTCCTCGACTGGCTCAAGCTGCTGGTCGCCGAGGACATCCCGCTCGAAGCGCTGCAAAGCAAGGACGACAAGGTCGCCGTGCCGCCGCTGGTGGGCGCGCTGCTCAAGAACGAGCAGGACGTGACGCTCTTCGAGAAACTCGTCTTCATGCAACGCCACAACCGATAAGGCGAGCGCGATGGCCTTCGTCGAACCCGTCACCCTGAAGGCACGCGGCATCGCCCTGGTGCCCCTGTCGCTCGCGCACGAAGAAGGCCTGCGCGCCGCGGCCGCCGACGGCGAGTTGTGGAATATCCGCGTGACCTCGGTGCCGCAGCCGCACGAAACGCGCGCCTACATCGAGAACGCGCTGAAGATGCGCGACGATGGCAACCGCTTCGCCTTCGCGGTGCTCGACGAGGCCTCGGGCGCGGTGCTCGGCAGCACGAGCTACCACGACATCCTGCCGGCGGTGAAGCGCGTCGAGATCGGCTACACCTGGTACGCCAGGCGCGCCCAGCGCACGCACGTCAACACCACCTGCAAGCTGCTGCTGCTCACGCATGCCTTCGATGCGCTCGGCTGCCACGTCGTGGGCTGGCGCACCGACAACTTCAACCATGCATCGCAGCGCGCGATCGAGCGCCTCGGCGCCAGGAAGGACGGCGTGATCCGCGGCCACGCGCTGCGCCGCGACGGCACGATCCGCGACACCGTGATGTACAGCCTGCGCGCGGGCGAATGGCCCGAGGTGCGCGCGCAACTGAACTACCTGATCGACAAGCCTCGGCCACAGGCCCGGGAGTGATTCGCCATGCTGATCGACTTCTTCTACACCCTGCGCGCAGCCAAGCTGCCGGTGTCGGTCAAGGAATACCTGACGCTGCTCGAGGCCCTGCAGGCCGACGTCGTCGGCCCGAACTCCGAAGACGCGTTCGGCCTTGACGACTTCTACTACCTCTCGCGCACCGCGCTGGTGAAGGACGAGAAGCACTACGACAAGTTCGACCGCGCCTTTGCCGCCTACTTCAAGGGCGTGGAGATGCTGGCCGACTTCACCAAGGAGGTGCCGCTCGACTGGCTGCGCAAGACGCTGGAGCGCGAGTTCACCGCCGAGGAGAAGGCCAAGATCGAGAAGATGGGCTGGGACGAGCTCATGGAGACGCTCAAGAAGCGCTTCGAGGAGCAGAAGGAGCGCCACGAAGGCGGCAGCAAGTGGATCGGCACGGGAGGCACCTCGCCCTTCGGCCACGGCGGCTACAACCCGCAGGGCATCCGCATCGGCGGCGCGGGCAAGAACAAGAGCGCGGTCAAGGTCTGGGACCAGCGCGCCTACAAGGACTACGACGACAGCCAGGAGCTCGGCACCCGCAACATCAAGATGGCCCTGCGCAAGCTGCGCAAGTTCGCGCGCGAGGGCCACGAGGACGAGCTCGACCTCGACGAGACCATCAGCAAGACCGCCGCGAACGCTGGCTACCTCGACATCCAGATGCGGCCCGAGCGCCACAACAATGTCAAGGTGCTGCTGCTGATGGACGTGGGCGGCACGATGGACGAGCACATCCAGCGCGTGGAAGAGCTCTTCTCGGCCGTGAAGACGGAGTTCAAGCACCTGGAGTTCTACTACTTCCACAACTGCGTCTACGACTTCATGTGGAAGAACAACCGGCGCCGCTTCTCCGAGAAGTTCGCCACGTGGGACATCCTGCGCAAGTACAACAAGGACTACAAGCTGATCTTCGTCGGCGATGCGACCATGAGCCCCTACGAGATCCTGCAGCCCGGCGGCAGCGTCGAATACAACAACGAGGAAGCCGGCGCCGAGTGGCTGCAGCGCCTCACGCACGCCTTCCCGAAGTTCGCGTGGATCAATCCCGAGCCGCAGGGCGTGTGGCAGTACCGCCAGAGCATCGCGGTGATCCAGCAGCTGGTGTCGCACCGCATGTTCCCGCTGACCTTGCGCGGGCTCGAAGAGGCGATGCGCCTGCTTTCCAAATAGCAAAGCGCCCGAGGCGGCGCCCCATGCTGTCAGAATGCGCGGGGTGCGTCGGGTTGTTTCATCTCTCACGCCGGCTTGGATGCCGGCGTTGTTGTTTGCAGGCATCCTTCTTTTGCAGGGATGCAGCCTGCTGCCGAAAAGCGAACCCGAGGAGCGCGATGCCGCCAGCCCGGTGGCGAGCGCGTCGAATGGCTCCGGACGCGAGGCCTTCACGGTCGATGTGCGGGCGCCCGACACGGTGCGCGACGTCCTGGTGCACAACCTCGAGATCCAGCGCTACCGCCAGCTCGACGACCTGGGCCCGGTCGAGATCTCGCGCCTGATGGTCGCCGCCGAGGGCAATGCGCGCGAGCTGCTCAACACGATGGGCTACTTCACGCCCACGCTCACGCTGGAGCTGCGCGAAACGCCGGAGGGCAAGGCGCCGCGCGAGGTCCGGATCACGGTCGTGCCCGGCGAGCTCACGCACGTGAGCGACGTGCGGATCGACTTCACCGGCCCGATCGCCGAGACGCCCGAATCCGGGGCGCGGCGCGAGGCGATCCGCGCGGACTGGCCGCTGCGCCAGGGCCAGCCCTTCAGCCAGCAGGCATGGGACAACGCCAAGGCGGGCGCGTTGCGCAGCCTCACGGCCAGGCGCTATCCGACCGGCAGCATCACCGCCAGCCGCGCCGAGATCGACGCCGACCGCGGCGAAGCCCGCCTGAGCGCCACCTACGCCTCGGGCCCGGCCTACCGTTTCGGTCCGCTCGTGGTGCGCGGCTACGAGCGCTACGACCCCGACGCGATCCGCCGCATCGCGCGCGTGCCGAGCGGCTCCGACTACGACCAGCAGCAGCTGCTCGACGCGCAGCAGCGCCTGGCGTCCAGCGGCTTTTTCGATTCGGTGTTCCTCACGCTGGACACCCACGAGACCGATCCGCTCGCGGCGCCGGTCATCGCGCAGGTGCGCGAGGCGCCGCTGCAGCGCGTGGTGCTCGGCGCCGGGATCACCACCGACAGCGGCGCGCGCTTCTCGGCCGACCACATCCACAATCAGATGCCGCTGCTCGGCTGGCGCGCGGTGTCGCGGCTGTCCGTGGACCGCGACACGCAATCGCTGGGCACCGAGTGGAGCGCCGTCCCGCGCGACAGCGGCTGGCGCACCTTCGGGTCGGCCCAGCTCAAGAGCGAGGTCTCGGGCAGCTACACGGTCGACAGCGGGCGCCTGCGCGGCGGCGAGAGCAAGGGCACCGATCACATCGATCGCAGCCTCTTCATGCAGTACGACTACGCGCAGAACCACGGCTTCAATGCGCCGCCGTCGGCGTCGGCCTTCAGCCTCAACTGGAACTGGACCGGCCGCTATTTCGACAACGCCTCGGCGCCCACCCGCGGCCAGGGCATCGCACTCGAACTGGGCGCCGGCTACACGCTGACCGGCGAGCGCGCACCCTTCACGCGAACCTATGCGCGCTGGGTGGGTTTCGTGCCCGCCGGGCGGGTGCAGAACGCCGACCGCACGCAGTCGCGCGACGCCCGCATCCAGCTGCGTGCGGAACTCGGGGCGCTGGTCGCCAAGGACAGCGCGCAGATCCCGAGCACGCTCGCTTTCCTGACCGGCGGCGATACCACGGTGCGTGGCTACAGCTTCCGCTCCATCGGCACGGTGCGGCCCGGGGGCAGCATCATCGCGGGGCGCTACATGGGGGTCGCGAGCGTCGAGTGGCAGCGCCCCTTCGTCTACGACGGCCGCTTCACCGACTGGGAGAGCACGGTGTTCGTCGACGCCGGCGCGGTCGCGGACAAGGTCGGCGATCTCCAGCCCAAGGTCGGCGTCGGTGTCGGCGCGCGCTGGAAGAGCCCGATCGGGCCGGTGTCGATCGACCTCGCCTACGGGGTCGACGTGAAGGACTTCCGGCTGCACTTTCGCTTCGGCTTCACCTTCTGACCATGCCTGACGAGAGACCCGACTCGCCCGCCGCACCGCCGAAGCGTTCGCGCACGCGTCGCGTGCTGCGCGCGTTCGCCTGGTTCGCGGGCGGGCTGGTCACGCTGGTCATTGCGCTGCTGGCCGGCGCCTGGTGGTGGCTCGGCACCGACGAATCTCTGGCCTTCGCGCTGACGCGCACCGCGCGCTACCTGCCCGCGGACCAGACGCTGGAGAGCCGCGACGTGTCGGGCTCCCTGCGCGCGGGCGGGCGCATCGGCTACTTGCGCTGGCAAAGCGCCACGCTCGCGGTCGAGGTGAGCGACGCGCGCATCGGCTGGCGGCTCGCGCCGCTCCTGCGCCGCCGCGTGCAGCTGGGCGAAGTGCATGCGGGCCGGGTGGTGATCGAGCGCCGCGGCACGCCCAGCGGCGAACCCATCCAGCCGCTGCAGCAGATCGTGCTGCCGGTGCAGATCGAGTTGCCCTTCTCGATCGACGAGCTGCGCTGGGTCGGCCCGCCGGCATTGCAGGCCACCCAGCTGACCGGAAGCTACCGCTACACCGGCGAACAGCACCACGTTCTCGACGTCCACGGCGTGGACCTGGCCGACGGCCACTATGGTGCGCACGTCGACCTGCAAGGCCAGGCGCCGATGGCCCTCGACGCGAAGGTCAACGGCCGGGTGCGCGCCGCGCTTGCGAAGGACCGTCCGCTCGACGTTCTGGCCGAGGCCACCGCGACGGGGACGCTCTCGGGCGCGGATGCCCGCCTCGCGGTCCACGCCCGGCTGCAGCCGGCCGAGGAAGGCGCCGAAGCAGCGATGCGCGCGCAGCTGCAGGCGAACATCGCGCCCTGGCAGCCCCAGCCCGTCATCGATGCCCAGGCCGAGCTCGAGAACGTCGACCTGGCGCGGCTGTGGCCCGAGGCGCCCGCCACTCTGCTCACCGGCCACATCGAAGCGGGCCCCGAGGCCGCGGCCGGCGCGACGACCTGGAACGCCGCCGCCGACATCCGCAATGCCATCGCCGGTCCCTGGGACGAAGGCCGGCTGCCCATCGAACAGGTCGAAGCGCGGGCCGCCTTCGACGGCACCACCTGGACCGTGCCCGAGGCCACCGTGCACCTCGGCGGCGGACGCATCGACGCCGAAGGCCGCTGGAGTCCGGCGCCCGAGCCCTGGCAGGCGCGCGCCACGCTGCGCGGCGTGCAGCTCGGACAGCTTCACACCGCACTGTCCGGCGCGCCGCTCGGCGGCAGCGTCAAGGCCAGCCAGGAGGGCGACGCGATCGCCTTCGACCTTGCGTTGCGCGCCGACGGCGGCGCCGGGCCTCGGGGACTGCAGGTCGAGCGCGCCGGCGCCCAGGGGCAATGGCAGCACCAGGTTCTCGACCTGAAGACGCTGCGCGTCGACGCCCACGGCGCGAGCATCGATGGCCACCTGCAGGTGCGGGTGGCCGAGCAGGGCGGCAACGGCAACCTCCGCCTCGTCGTGCCCGGCGCCAGCCTGCAGGTGCAGGGCCGCATCGCCCCGGCCAGCGGCAACGGGCAAGTGCGTACGCAGGTCGACGACGCGGCTGCGCTGCAGCGCTGGATCGAAGGCCTGCCGGGCGGCGACGGCCTCTTCGCCGGCCTGGGCCTCGATGGCAGCGCCCGACTCGAAGCGAGCTGGAACGGCGGCTGGCAGGCGGTTCAGCGACGGCTGCAGGCGGCCAACGAGCCGGCACCGCGCGGAACGGCCGAACCCACCGTGCAGGCCACGTTGACCGTGCCCCGGCTGAACCTCGCGCTGCCGCCGCCCGAGGCGGGCGAAGCCACGCGCGTGGCGCTGGCCGGCGTGCGCGCCGAACTGTCGGGCAGCCTCGCGCAGGCCTCGCTGACGCTGCAGGGCGAGGCCACGAGCGGGACGCACAAGCTCACGCTCGACACGCGCGCCAGCGGCGGCCTCGACCGCCCCAACCAGTGGCGCGCGGCCCTGGCGAGCTTGCGCGCGCAGTACAAGGACAGCACCCGCCCCGGCCCGTGGACACTGGAGTTGAACCGCGCCCTCGGCGCCACCGTGCGCACCGTCAACGGCAGCAGCGCACGCCTGGACATAGAGGCCTCGGGCGGCGCCGCGCAGCTCACCGGGCCAGTGCCCGGAACGCTCAAGATCGACTGGCAGCCGCTGCGCTTCAGCCAGAGCGGCTCGGGCACGACGCGCTCGACCCGGCTGCAATCGAAGGGACGGTTCCAGGGCCTGCCGATGGCCTGGGCCGAAGCCTTCGGCGAGACCGACACGCTGGAGCGGATCGGCTTCAGCGGCGACCTGATGTTCAACGGCGAATGGGACGTCGACGCCACCGACGCGCTGCGCGGCCATGTCCGCGTCAACCGCCAGAGCGGCGACCTGCGCGTGCAGGCGGGCGAGGCGGCACTGGTCACACGCATCCACAGCACCGGCACCGGCACGGCCAGCGAGCGCACCATGGATGCGTCGGATTCCGGCGTCAGCACGCCCGCCGGCTTGCGACAGGCCGAGTTGCGGCTCGATGCCGAGGGCGACACGGTGCGCGGCGTGCTGGCCTGGGAAAGCGAGCGCGCCGGCCAGATCCGCGCCGAGGCCAGCACCCGCCTGCTGCAGCGCCCTGGCGGCTGGCAGTGGTCGGCCGACGCGCCGCTCGCCGGCCGCATCACCGCGAAGATGCCGAATCTCGGTGTCTGGTCGATGCTCGCGCCGCCCGGCTGGCGCATCGCCGGCACGCTGGAGGCCGATGCCACGCTCTCGGGCAGCCGCACCGACCCACGCTGGAACGGCACCCTGAATGCCGACCAGCTCGCGCTGCGCGCGCTGGTCGACGGACTCGACCTGCGCGAGGGCCGCCTGCGCGCGCGGCTGGCCGGCAACCACGTCGAGATCGCCGAGTTCTCGCTCAAGGGCGGCCTCGGCAGCCAGACGCGCATCCCCGGCCAGAGCGGCAACCTCAGCACCGCGGCCAGCGAAGCCGCGAAGAGCGGCGGCACGCTCACCGTGCGCGGCGACCTCTCGTGGGGGCCGGCGCCGGCCCCGGGCGCCGGCAGCGGCATCCGCATGGCGATGCAGGCCCAGTTGCGCTCGCTGCGCACGCTGGTGCGGGCCGACCGCCAGCTCACGCTGTCCGGCGACGTGCAGGCGCGGCTCGACGACGGCAAGTTCGTCGTGCGCGGCGACCTGCGCACCGATCGCGCCGTCATCATCCTGCCCGACCAGACCGCGCCCAGCCTGGGCAGCGACGTGGTGGTCCGGTCCGCCGCCCGTGATCGCGAGGAAAAGGAAAACGCCGCCCGGCTGGCCGCGGCCTCGGAGCGCGCAGGCGCCCGGCCGCAGACGGCAAAGACGCCCGACGTGCTCGTGACCTTCGACCTCGGCGAGGACTTCGCGGTGCAGGGCCGCGGCCTCACGACGCGTCTGGCCGGCAAGCTCAATATCCAGAGCACGGCCCTGAACGCGCCGCCGCGCGTCACGGGCGAAGTGCGCACCGTCGCCGGGCAGTTCCGCGCCTACGGCCAGCAACTCACCATCGAGACCGGCGTGGCCCGCTTCAACGGGCCGATGGACAACCCGCAGCTCGACATCCTCGCCATCCGGCCCAACATCCAGCAGCGCGTGGGCGTCGCGATCACGGGCACGGCGCAGTCGCCCCGGGTGCGCCTGTATTCGGAGCCCCAGCTCTCGGACCAGGAGACACTCTCCTGGCTGGTGCTGGGGCGCGGCTCCGCCACCAGCGGCAACGATTCGGCGGTGCTCCAGCAGGCGGCGCTGGCGCTGCTCGGCGGCCTCGGCAGCGGCGGCACCGGCGGCGGCCTCGCCAGCCGCTTCGGGCTCGACGAAATCGGCTTCAAGGGCCCGGGCAACGGCGGCGAAGTGCGCGACTCTTCCGTGACGGTCGGCAAGCGCCTGTCGCGCGACTTCTACATCACCTACGAACGCAGCCTTGCCGGCATGCTCGGCACGCTGTTCGTCTTCTACGACCTCACGCGCAACCTGACCCTGCGCGCCCAGGCCGGGCAGACCAGCGGCGTGGACCTGATCTTCACGGTCAAGTTCGACTGAGCGAACTGTTAAAGTTGCGGTCGCTTTCGTCCTCGTAGTTCAATGGATAGAACGGGGTCCTCCTAAGACTCAGATACAGGTTCGATTCCTGTCGAGGGCACCACAAGGCCCGGCCCCCCGCGACACCCCGAGCGCCTTCGCGCCATGCGCTCCAGCATGTAAGCTGTCGCCGTGAACCATCTCCATCGACTCATCCTCTCCAGCGCCGTGGCCGCCGCCAGCTTCGCCGTTGTGGCGCCGGCGATCGCTGCGGAGACCACAACGCCCGCGCCCAACCGCTCGCGCGCCTGCCATTGGGACCGGACCACGGGCCGCATGATCTGCACGCGGGTTCGCACGCCCAAGCCCGAGGCGCCCGCGCCAACTCCAACACCAACGCCGCAGGAACCCGGCAAACCATGAGTCGGCACACCCTGGGGTTTTCCCTGCTTATTGGGGACAACCCTGGGGACAACGAGACTGGATTCCTTCCCGAAGGGCATCTGGAGTACCTCGCTACACGGCGCCCAAAAAAGAGGCACTCCGGCCGGATCCGGCGCGCCGGGTAAAATAGCCCGTCCATGCCCCGCTGGCTCCTCGCGTCCTTCATTGCCTTCGTGCTCTCCTGCTACGGCTTCGCGGCCGCAGCCCAGGCCGGCCCGGCGCCTCAGCTTGCGGGCGATGGCCATGTGGCCGCGGCAGCGGTCGACGACATGGCGCTTCTCGACGGCCTCCAGTTTCACGATGCGGACGACGACCTCGTCGCCGACCTCGATGAAGGCTCGGATCTGACCGAATTCCTCACGGGCGTGCGCCCCCTGCTCGTTCCCGCCGTCGCCGCGGTGTGGCCGCCGCGCCATCTGCCCGCGACGGCACCACTGCCTCCGCTCGAGCGGCTCAAGCGGCCGCCACGCAACCCCTTCCTTTTCGTCTAGTTCGCGGCGTCGAAGACCTCGGCGCCCGCGCCGGCACCGCAGCGCCAACGCGCGCGATGCCACGGATCCGGCGGCCAGAAGCCGCCTCATCGGAAACAGGAAGGAATCAAACGATGCGTCTCACCACCAAGGGCCGATTTGCCGTCACGGCCATGATCGACGTTGCGCTCCAGGGCGCGGCCGGCCCCGTCAACCTCGGCTCCATCAGCCGGCGCCAGCGGATCTCGCTGTCGCACCTCGAACAACTCTTCGCCAAGCTGCGCCGCCACGACCTGGTCGAATCGACCCGGGGGCCGGGCGGCGGCTACTCTCTCAGCAGGAAGCCCGCCGACATCACGGTCGCGCACATCATCCACGCCATCGACGGCGACAACATGGACGACCAGTCGAAGCCCCTGTCGTCCACGCTCCCGGGCGCGGTGAACCGCCACACCACGGACGAGCTCTGGGCCTCCGTGAGCCGGCGCGCCATGGAGTTCCTCGATTCCATCTCGCTGCAGAGCCTGGTGGACGAGCAGATCGCGCGCGGCGTGGAGATCGAATGCGAACGCAGCGTGCGGCGCCAACCGCTGCCCACGGCCCGCGTGAAGCCGGCGCCGGTCAATGCGCCGAATTCGGTGTTTGCCCTCGGGGCGATGCTGGCGAAGCGCTCCTGACGTTGCCGGGGCGGTTTTTCGCTGGGCGTGGAGCGGGTGCATCGGCCGATGCACCTATGCTTCGCATCCATGACCGCCCCACTTTCCCCGCCTCACGATCTCGCGGTCCTCATCGGCCGCTTCCAGCCTTTTCACAACGGCCATCTCTCGCTGCTGCGGCAGGCGCTTGCGCTGGCGCCGCGCGTGGTCGTGGTGATCGGCTCGGCGTTCGCCGCGCGCTCGCCCAAGTTGCCTTTCGACTGGCACGCGTGCGCGTCGATGGTGCGCCGCGCCGTGCCGGAGCCCGAGCGCTCGCGCATCCTGTGCGTGCCGGTGCGCGATTTCGTCGACGAGGCCCGCTGGGTGTCCGCGGTGCGGCACGCCGTGGCGCAGGCGCTCGCGGCGCAAGGCCTGCCGCCCGCGACGTCGACCGTGCTCGTGGGCCAGCCCCGGGACGCGACGCGCGAGTATCTGCATGCGTTCCCCGATTGGACGCTGCATGCGGGCGATCCGGTCGACATCCGCCGCGCGAGCGCGTTGCGCGACGCGGTGTTCCGCGACCCGCAGGAAGGCCTCGGGGCCATCGCCGGCGAGGTGCCCCCAGCCACCGTCGACTTCTTGCGCGAATGGTGCCAGCGCCCATCGTTCACCGGCCTGCGGCAGGAAGCCGCGGTGCTCAGGGAGTACGACATCGCCTGGTCCGTCGCCCCCTATCCGCCGATACTGGTCACCGTCGATTGCGTCGTGAAATGCCGCGATCAGGTACTGCTGATCCAGCGCGGACATGCGCCCGGCAAGGGCTTGCTGGCCCTGCCCGGCGGCTTCCTGGAGCAGCGCGAGACGACCTACCAGGCGGCCCTGCGCGAACTCGACGAGGAAACGCACCTGGACGTGCCGCACGCGGGGCTACAGGCCTGTCTCATGGGTAACGACGTGTTCGACCGGCCCGACCGCAGCCAGCGCGGCCGCACCATCACGCACGGCTTCTTCTTCGACCTCGGAGATCGCGAGCCGCCCTCCGTCCGGGCCGACGACGATGCCGAAGCGGCGCGCTGGACCGCGATCGACGAGCTCTGCGCGATCGAGGAGCGGTTCCTGGACGATCACTTCCAGATACTCGACCACTACCTCGGGCTGCTGCCCCGCCTGTAGGCTCGCACCGACGCGCGACGCGCCCCTTCTCCGGCAGCACGGCCGCGGCGGCTCGCCTAATGTCCAGGCATGGACGAACCGGAAGTGCCACCGGTTCTTCGAGCGACGATTCCTCCTCCCGGCGCTTCCCTGCGCCGTTCTACAGCGCCCTGCGGGGCGCTGTTTTTTTGCCGGGCGGCGCTACTTCAGTTCGCGACGCAGCGCCTCGACGTCGGCGTGCAGGCTCTTGGCCCACGCGCGCCGGTCGCGCGCGTGCGACGTCTGCGGTTCGCCGAAACGCACGACCGCGAGCAGCGGCGGCGCATTCAGCGTGCGCCACAGCGAGGAAAGCAGGGTGTCCTTGCCGACGTAGCGCGGCGCATCGCTGGTTTCGCCGGTAGACGCATCGGCGAAGCGCAGCGCCGCGGGCTGCACCGGCGCACCCGACGAGATCGCCGCCTGCAGCAGGTTCGCGTGAAACGGCAGCAGCCCATGCCCGTCGCCGGTCGTGCCTTCGGGGAAGACCGCGATCACGTCGCCCTCGCGCAGCGCCTCTGCCATGTGGTGCACCACGCGCATCGCATCGCGCCGCCGTTCGCGCTCGATGTAGAGCGAGCCCGCGCCGGTCGAGAGCATGCCGATCACCGGCCAGTGACGCACGTTCGACTTCGACACGAAGCGCACGTGCCGCGCGGCATGGATGGTGAGGATGTCGAGCCAGGACAGGTGGTTGCAGATCAGCAGCACCGGCCCCTTGGCCGGCGGCGTGCCCAGCACGGTGAGCCGGATGCCCATGAGGTTGAGCATGCGCTCGGCCCACTGCTGGACGCGCGCCTCGCGCTCGGCGGGCGAGAGCCGGGGAAACGTCGTGCGGATGGTCCACCAGCCCCGACCCACGTGCGCGGTGGCGCGCAGCAACTTCAGGCCGGCGGAAAACAGGTGCATCGTTCGCGAGGCCCCGGCTCAGCCGTGCACCACCCGGCCCGCGACCAGCGTGAAGCGGACCCGCCCGTGCATCGCGTAGCCGCCGAACGGCGTGTACTTGCCCTGGCTGCGCAGCGCCTCGGGCGTGACCTGCCATTCGTGCGCGAGGTCGATCACGCAGAGGTCGGCCGTGCCGCCCTGCGCCAGCCGGCCCACGCCGTCGACGCCGATGAGGCCTGCCGGCGCGGCGGTGACCGTCTCGATCGCGCGCATCAGGCCGGCTCCGCTCTGCTCGCCCCATTGCAGGGCCAGCGGCAGCAGCAGTTCGAGGCCGGTCGCGCCGGCTTCGCTCTCGGCGAAAGGCAGGGTCTTGGCATCGGCTTCGACCGGGGTGTGGTCGGAGACCAGCGCGTCGATGGTGCCGTCGGCCAGCGCGGCCGACAGCGCATCGCGGTCGCGCTGCTGGCGCAGCGGCGGGCTGAGCCGCGCGCGGCTGTCGAAGTAGCCGATGTCGGTGTCGACCAGGTGCAGCGAATTGATGCTCACGTCGCAGGTCAGCGGCAGCCCTTCGGCCTTGGCCGCGCGCACCTGCGCCACGCCGGCCGCGCTCGACAGCCGGCACAGGTGCACGCGGGCGCCCGTCGCGCGCATGAGTTCGACGATGGTGAAGATCGCGATCGTCTCCGCCGCCACCGGCACGCCGGCGAGGCCCAGGCGCGTCGCCAGCGGGCCGCTGGCCGCGACGCCCTTGCCGAGGTCGCGGTCTTGCGGCCGCAGCCACACCGCGTAGCCGAAGGTGCTCGCGTACTGCAGCGCGCGCTGCAGCACCTGCGTGTTGCCGAAGGGAACGTCTGCCTGCCCGAAAGCCACGCAGCCGGCCTCGGTGAGCTCGGCCATCTCGGTGAGCACCTCGCCCGCGAGCCCGCGCGTGAGCGCGCCCTGCGGAAAGAGGCGCGCCCGCTGCAGCTTCTCGGCGCGGAACTTCAGCATCTCGACCAGGCCCGGCTCGTCCAGCACCGGGTCGGTGTCGGGCGGGCACACCAGGCTGGTGACGCCGCCGGCCACCGCGGCCTCCATTTCGCTTTCGAGCATGCGCTCGTGCTCGTAGCCGGGCTCGCGCAGGCGCGCCGCGAGGTCGACCAGGCCCGGCACGACGAGGCAGCCTTGCGCATCGAGCGTGCGGTCGGCGCGGAACTCGCTGCCGATCTGGCCGATGGCGACGATCCTGCCGTCGGCGATCGCGACATCGGCTTTCTGGTCGAACCCGGAAGCGGGATCGACGACGCGGCCATTGGTGATTTGAATGTTCATGCTTCGTTTCCTGCCACGATGCTCATCACGGCCATGCGCACCGCGATGCCGAATGTGACCTGCGGCAGGATCACGCTCTGCCGGCCGTCGACCACCGCGGAGTCGATCTCCACGCCGCGGTTGATCGGGCCCGGGTGCATCACGATCGCATCCGGCTTGGCGAGTTGCAGCTTCTCGGGCGTGAGGCCGTAGGTCTTGAAGAATTCCTGCGACGAGGGCAGCAGCGCGCCGCTCATGCGCTCGTTCTGCAGCCGCAGCATGATGATCACGTCGCAGCCCTTGATGCCCTCTTCGAGCGTGTGGCACACGCGCACGCCCATCTGCGCGAGGTCGCCCGGCACCAGCGTCTTCGGGCCGACCACGCGCACCTCGGCGCAGCCGAGCGTGGTGAGCGCATGGATGTCGGAACGCGCCACGCGCGAATGCAGCACGTCGCCGACGATCGCCACCGTGAGGTTCGCGAAGTCCTTCTTGTAGTGGCGGATCGTGTACATGTCGAGCAGGCCCTGCGTTGGATGCGCGTGGCGGCCGTCGCCGGCGTTCACCACGTGCACATGCGGCGCGACGTGCTGCGCGATCAGGTAAGGCGCGCCCGATTCGCTGTGGCGCACGACGAACAGGTCGGCGGCCATGGCGCTCAGGTTGGCGATGGTGTCGAGCAGCGACTCGCCCTTGGAGGCCGAAGAGCGCGCGATGTCGAGGTTGATCACGTCGGCCGACAGGCGCTTGGCGGCGATCTCGAAGGTGGTGCGGGTGCGCGTCGAGTTCTCGAAGAACAGATTGAACACGCTCTTGCCGCGCAGAAGCGGCACCTTCTTGACCTCGCGGTCGCTCACACTGGTGAAGTTCGCCGCGGTGTCCAGGATGTGGGTGAGGATGTCCTTGGGCAGGCCCTCGATCGAGAGCAGGTGGATCAGCTCGCCGTTCTTGTTGAGCTGCGGGTTGCGTTTGTAGAGCATCACTTGCTTTCTTCGACCTTGAAGCTGAAGGCGCCGGATTCCGAGCGCGCGAGCGCGAGCAATTGCGTGGCCGGCAGTTCGAGCTTCTGCGCGGCGAAGTCGGCGGCCACGGGCAGTTCGCGGCCGCCGCGGTCGATCATGACCGCCAGCCGCACGCGGGCCGGGCGGCCGAAGTCGAACAGTTCGTTGAGCACGGCGCGGATGGTCCGGCCGGTGTAGAGCACGTCGTCGAGCAGCAGCACGTCGGCGCCATCGACGTCGAAGGGCAGCGAAGTCTGCGCGCTGGCCGCGAGGCCGCGGCGTGCAAAGTCGTCGCGGTGCATGGCCGACGAGATGATGCCCGGCGCGCCGGGCAGGCCCAGGTCTTTCTGCAGGCGCTCGACGAGCCACGCGCCGCCGGAGGTCACGCCCACCAGGCGCGTGTCCGCCTGCATCAGGGATTGCACGCCGCGCAGCAGCTCCACGTAGAGCGCTTCGGCGTCGGGGATGGGGTTCACGGAAGGCTCCTCAGAAATTGTTCAAGGATGATGCAGGCCGATGCGGCATCGGCGTCGCGCGCGCCCGAAGCCAGCGCCTCGGTCGTGCTGTAGCGCTCGTCGACCTCGTACACCGGCAGCCTGAAACGGCCGTGCAGCTGGCGCGCGAAGCGCTGGGCCGCTCGGGTGTTGTCGTGCGGCGCGCCGTCGGGATGGCGCGGAACGCCGACGACGAGCGCGTCGGGCTGCCACTCGCGGATACGGGCTTCGACCTGGGCGAAGCGGGCCTCGCCTTCGGCCCGGATGGTGGCCTGCGGCGTCGCGGTCTTCAGCAGCCGATTGCCGCTCGCGACGCCGGTGCGCTTCTGGCCGAAATCGAAGCCCAGGAAGCTTTGGAAATGGGAAGGAACGGCCGGTGCGGGTGCCTGTTCAGGCATCGCCGGACCACTCATGCATGCCCCGCATCGGGCGAGAGCGTCCACGCCTCCAGGCCCAGCAGCGACAGCGCCTTGTCGTAGCGCTGCTCGATCGGCGTGTCGAAGATCACGGCAGGGTCGGCGCCGACGGTCAGCCAGCTGTTCTCGGCCAGTTCGGACTCGAGCTGGCCTTCGCCCCAGGCCGCGTAGCCGAGCGACACCAGCACCTTGCGCGGGCCGGCGCCGGTGGCGAGCGCCTCCAGCACGTCCTTCGACGTGGTCATCTCGAGCCCGCCGGGGATGGTCATCGTCGAGGCATAGACGGATTCGTTGGGCTTGTCGGTGTGCGCGAAAACCGGCTCGTGGAGCACGAAGCCGCGTTCGGTCTGCACGGGGCCGCCCTGGAAGACCGGCGCCTTGCCGATCTCGGGGCTGGCGAGGTGCAGCTCGATCTTTTCGAACAGCACCCCGAGGTTGATGTCGCTGGGCTTGTTGATGACCAGGCCGAGCGCGCCGCGTTCGCTGTGCTCGCACAGGTAGACCACGCTCCGGCTGAAGGCCTTGTCTTCCAGGCCCGGCATCGCAATCAGGAAATGATGCGTGAGGTTCATCGGGGCAGAATCGGAGGCCATGCCACCGATTTTACTGGCCGTCGACAAGATCTATCCCAAAGGGCTGATGTGGTTTCGCCGCGACCTGCGGATCGACGACAACGCGGCGCTCTACCAGGCGCTGCGGGCCTGCCGGCAGGTGGTGTGCGTGTTCGTCTTCGACCGCGCGATCCTCGATCCGCTGCCGCGGGCGGACCGGCGCGTCGAGTTCATCCGCGAATCCCTGGTCGAGCTCGACGCGCAACTGTGCGCGCTGGGCGGCGGGCTGATCGTGCGCCACGCGCTGGCCGAGGACGAGATCGCCTCGCTGGCGCGCGCGCTCGACGTGCAGGCGGTGTTCGCCAACCGCGACGACGAGCCCGACGCGCTGGACCGCGATGCCCGGGTGCTCGGCGCGCTGGCGAATGCGGGCATCGCCTTCCACACCTACAAGGATCACGCCGTCTTCGATCGCGACGAGGTGCTGACGCAAGTGGGACAGCCCTACACCGTGTTCACGCCCTACAAGCGCGCGTGGCTCGCCAAGCTCGATGCCTTCTACCTGAAGCCGTATCCGGTGCGAAGCCACGCCGACGCGCTCGCCGCGGTGCCCGAGACATTCCGGGCACCCGTGCCCTCGCTCGCGGAGATCGGCTTCGAAAAGACCAATCTCGCCGAACTGGAGATTCCCACGGGCAGCCAGGGCGGCGCCGCGCTGTTCGACGAATTCATCCAGCGCATCGGCCGCTACGCCGCGGCGCGTGACTTTCCGGCCGTGCGCGGACCGAGCTACCTGGGCGTGCACCTTCGCTTCGGCACCGTTTCCGTCCGCCAACTGGCCGCAGCGGCGCACGAGTGGTCGCGCGAGGGGGACGCGGGCGCCGCAAGCTGGCTGGGCGAGTTGATCTGGCGCGACTTCTTTCTGCAGATCCTCGCGCACCATCCGCAGGTGGCGAGCGGCGGCAAGTCGCGCAGCTTCCGGCCCGAGTACGACCGGATCCAGTGGCACCATGGAAAGCACGCCGACATGCTGTTCGACGCCTGGTGCCGCGGTTGCACCGGCTATCCGCTGGTCGATGCGGCGATGGCGCAGATCAACCAGACCGGCTACATGCACAACCGGCTGCGCATGGTGGTCGCGAGCTTCCTGTGCAAGGACCTGGGCATCGACTGGCGCCGCGGCGAACGCTACTTCGCGATCCACCTCAACGATTTCGAACTGGCGTCGAACAACGGCAACTGGCAATGGGCGAGCTCCAGCGGCTGCGACGCCCAGCCCTATTTCAGGATCTTCAACCCCGTCACGCAGAGCGAGAAATTCGACCCGGAAGGCAAGTTCATCCGCCGCTACCTTCCCCAGCTCGCGAAGCTGCCCGGCGCCGCGATCCACGCCCCGTGGAAGGCCACGCCGCTGGAGCTGGAAGCGGCCGGCATCCGGCTGGGGGAGGACTACCCGCGCCCGATCGTCGATCACGCCGAAGCGCGGGAGCGCACCCTGCAGCGCTATGCGGTCGTGAAGGAGGCGCCGCGCGATCCGCGCTAGCGCCGCCTCGCCCGCGCCCGATCAGGCCACCACCGCCACGGGCGGCTCCACGCCCGTGTAGCTGCGCACGAGGCGCAGCAGCTCCTCTTCGGAGTACGGTTTGCCGAGGTAGTGGTTGACGCCCAGCATGCGCGCATGGTCGTGGTGCTTCTCGGCGATCCGCGAGGTGATCATGATGATCGGCAGATCGGCCAGCGACGCATCCGCGCGGATGTTGCGCGCCAGGTCGAAGCCGTCCATGCGCGGCATCTCGATGTCCGAGAGCACGACGGAGGGACGTTCCTGCTGCAGCCGCTCGAGCGCCTGCAGGCCGTCCGCCGCCAGGGCCACGCGGTAGCCCTCGCGCTGCAGCAGGCGCTGCGTCACGCGGCGAACGGTGATCGAGTCGTCCACCACCAGCACCAGCGGCACCTGCGCCGCCGCCTGCAACGCCGGCGCGGCCCCCTGGTCGCCGCCCGTGGCGGTGGCAGCCGCGGTGACGGCGCGGCCCGCCGCGGCCTGGAAGGCACGCGCCTTCTCGCCATGCACCGCCGCCAGCGCGACCGGGTTGTAGATCAGCGCGACGGCACCGGATGCCAGCACCGAGATCGCCGCCATGCCCGGCAGCCGCGAGAGCTGCGGGCCGAGGTTCTTGACCACGACTTCCTGGTTGCCCAGCACTTCGTCCACGTGCAGGGCGACACGCTGCGCGGCGCTTCGGACGATGACGATCGTGTTGGCCTTGCCCGGCGCGCGCTCGCTTCGCGCGGACGACTGCAGCAGCGCGCCCGCCCAGTAGAACGGCACTTCTTCGCCGCTGAAGGCGTAGTGCTGGTCGAGGTAGGCCTTCTCGAGCTCGGACGCACCCGCGCGCAGGACGAGTTCGACGAGATTCGACGGCACGCCGATGCTGACCGCGCCCGCGCGCATCATCACCACGTGCGTCACCGCGGTCGTGAGCGGCAACACCAGCTTGAAGGTGGTCCCCTGGCCGGGCCGGCTGTGCGTCTCGATCCGGCCGCCGAGACCGGCAACCTGCGCGCGCACGACATCCATGCCGATGCCGCGACCGGCCAGCTCGGAGACCTGGTCCGCCGTGGAGAAGCCGGGCTGGAAGATCAGTTCGGCCGCCTCGTTCGCGCCGAGCGTCTGGCCGGCGCCGACCAGCCCCAGCGACCGCGCGCGAGCGATGATCTTCTCGACGTTCAGGCCGGCGCCGTCGTCCTGGAAGCTCACCGAGACGTCGTTGCCTTCCTGGTGCAGCTCGATGACGATCAGGCCGCTCGGGTCCTTGCCCGCCCTTTCGCGCGCCGCCGCATCCTCGATGCCGTGCGCGACGCAGTTGCGCAGCAGGTGCTCGAAGGCGGGCGTCATCCGGTCGAGGACGCCGCGGTCCATCTCGATCGAGCCGCCGGTGATGTCCAGGCGCACCTGCTTGCCGGTGTCCTTCGAGGCCTGTCGGACCACGCGATACAGGCGCTCGGAGATGCCCTCGAACTCCACCATGCGCGTGCGCAGCAGCCCGCGCTGCAGTTCGCGGGTCTGACGCGCCTGGGCGCTCAGGTCGTCTTCGGTGGCCTGCACCGTCTTCTGGAGCGTGCGCTGCACCGTGGCCACGTCGTTGACCGACTCGGCCATCATGCGCGTGAGCTCCTGCACGCGCGTAAAGCGGTCGAACTCCAGCGGGTCGAAGCCCTGCTGCGAATCCTTGGCCTGCGCGAGGCGCGACTGCATCTGGCTTTCCGCCTGGACCTCGATGTCGCGCAGTTGCTGGCGCAGGCGATCGAGGTTGCCGGTGAGATCGATGAGCGAGCTGCGCAGTTGGCCCAGCTCGGCCTCGAGCCGCGAACGGGTGATGATCACTTCGCCGGTCTGCGCGACCAGCCGATCGAGCAGATGGGTGCGGATGCGCACCGCCTGGCCCGACGCCGCGCGCAACGGGGTGAGCACCGACGGCGAAGGCGCGGCGATGAGGCCGCGGATCGGGGTGGCCCCGGCCGGCGCCGGCGTCGCGGCCTCGGCGGGCGCGGCCGCTTCCGACGCGTGCGCCTCGGGCTCGACGGCCGCCGGTTCGGATTCGGCCTGCGGCACCGGGCTCGGTGCCGGCGCCGCCGCACGCTGAACCAACTCGGTCTGGATCGCGTCGTCGGCCGCCCGCAGGGCGTCGAAATTGGCCTGCAGGGCATCGAAGCGCGTCAGCAACTGTTCGATGGCACGGCGACCGGCTTCGGCGCCGATCGCCTCGACGTCCGACTCCATGCGGTGGGCGCGCTCGCCCAGGCGCATCGCACCCGCGAGCCGCGCACTGCCCTTGAGCGTGTGAAGCGTGCGCAGGATCGACGAACGCGCGGCCGCGTTGTCGGTGTTCTGCGCCCACTCGCGCAGCGAGGCGCCCAGTTGCGGCAGCAGTTCGCCGGCCTCTTCCTCGAAGATCGGGAAGAGGTCCATGTCGACCGCATCGACGATGTCGCTGGTTTCGTCGGAATCGTCCAGCGACACGTCGGACGCCGCGTGGCGCGCCGGCTCGACCGGCTGGGCGCCGGACACGGCCGGCTCCGCCGGCAACGGCGATTCGGCGACCTGGCGAAGCGCTGCCAGCGTGTCCTCGGAAGGCTCCTTCAGGAACCCGGCGGCGAACTGATGCAACAGGCGCCGCAACTCTTCGGCGGCGGCGACCAGCACAGTGCCCTGCTCGCGCGTTCCGCGGCCCTGCATGTGAAGATGCTGCAGCGCCGACTCGAACAGGCGGGCCATGCCCGAGAGGCTGTGGAAGCCGACGGTCGCGGAACTACCCGCCAGCGAATGGGCGAGATTGATCGTCGAGACCGGAACGCGCTCGTGCGTCTCGAGCGCCCATTCGCCCACGTCGGTCGCAAGCTGGCGCGACCATTCGTCGGCTTCGTTGAGGTAGACGTTGTAGAGCGCGATGCCGATGCGCAGCGGCCCGATCACCTTGACCTGCTCTTCGGCCACCGGCTGCGCGGGCGGGGCGTCCTGCGGCGCTTCGGCGGGTGCCTGCGCCAGCACCGGCGCTTCGGCCAGCGCGGGCTCGAACGCCGTGGCCGGGGGCACCTCGGCGGAGGGGGGCTCGGCGATACCGGGCCCCGCCTCGGCGAGCGCCGCCACTTCGGCAGCAAGGGCCTGCGGCGGGGGTTCCGCGCTCGCGGGCGCTTCGGGCTCCGGGCTCAGATCGAATCCGAATTCGGCCACCGGCGGGGTGGCCGGGACGGGCTCGGCCGGCAGCATTGCCGCGGCAGCCGGCTCGGGCTCGGGCTCGGGCAACGGCTGTGGCACAGCATCGAGCGGTTCCTCGAATTCGGGCTCGGGCTGTCGCGCGCGCACCGCCTCGGCCAGCGAAGGCTCGAGCGCCGTGTGCACCGTCTCCAGGAAGTCCGCTTCGGCCTCTTCCTCTTCGCCCAGAACCACCGAATCCTCCGGCGGCGGCTCGGGCTTGGCATCGAAATCGAGAAAGTCCGTGGACGCGAAGCCTTCATCCGAGCGGGAGGCCCCGTCCGCCAAGGGCTGCGGCGCGGCCGCCGCTTGCGCGTCTTCGTCTTCGGGCTGATCCAGGCCGGACCACTCGGTGGGTTCTTCGTCGCGGGTGGCCGGCGCCGGGACTTCGCTCTCCTTGGGCGTCAGGTCGAGATCGAATTCCAGCTCGGGCAGCGGCGGCAGTTCGAGCGGCGGCAGCGGCACGGAGGACGCCGATTCGGCCGCGATGTGGCGCGCGGCGGCAACGAGCGCTTCGGCGTCCGCCACGCGCGGCGGCACCACCAGCGGCTCGCCGGTGCGCAGCGACTCGGCGATGGCGAGGAAGGGCGCCGACTTCCACTCGTGCGGCGTTGCGGAAGCGATCGCTTCGACCCACTTCGCGAAGTCCTGGAGCGCGCTGCGCGTGCCGGCGAGCAGTTCGGGCGTGGCCGGACGCTGATCGGCCAGCCAGGTGTTCAGGATTTGCTCGAGCGACCAGGCCGCTTCGCCGAAATCCATCAGCCCGACCATGCGCGAGCTGCCCTTGAGCGTGTGGAAGGCGCGGCGCAGGATGGTCAGCTCGCCATCGTCGTCCGGACGCGCGCCGAGCGCCGAGACGGCGGCCAGGCCGTTGTGGAGCACCTCGCGCGCTTCGTCCAGGAAGATGTTCTGGAGGTCGTCTTCCTCCAGCTCGGTGACCTCGGTGTCGGGCAGCGCCTCGAGCGGGGCCGGACCGGTGATCTTGGAGGTCCAGCTGGTGGCTGCCTGACTGAATTCCTCGATGGGAGAGGACGACGGCGCCGCCTTGCGCGTGCCCGGGGACGCGAGCGCCGCCAGTTTGGCGGCGATCTGCGCATCGACCTCCTCGACGCTCATGACCGCTTCGGTCACCGCGACCGGACCGGACGCCGCCGCGAAGGCCGCCGGTGCGGCCGCTTCGGCCGCCGCGTCGCTCGCCTGGCGACCCATGAGCGGCTTGAGCTCGCCGATGTCGGCATCGAACACGAACAGCCGCTTGGCCAGCGCCGGCTGGTAGCTGAGCATGTCGATCAGGAAGCCCAGGGCGCCCAGGTTGTTGCCCAGCGAATCGAAGGTGCGGATTTCGTCGATGGGCGCGTCTTCGGTCAGCAGCTGCTCGACGTTGTCGCGCATGCGCTGCACCGTCTGCGCCGCCTGATCGAGGCCGAGCACCGAGAACACGCCGCGCATCTGCAGCAGCTGCGTGGGTACGTTGCGCAGCAGGCCCTTGTCGGTCGGCCGGCGAAAGAACTGGTCGAGCGACTTTTCCAGCTCGCCGAGATGGCTGCGCAGCTCGCCGACCACGGTGCCCATGGTCTGGCGGTCGCTCACGCGGCGGTAGAGCTCCTCCATCCAGGGCTCGAGCGGTTCAGAGCGCCCGCCATCGCGCGCACGCTCGATGCGGCCCGCCAGTTGAACCGTGCGCGCCGTCAATTGCCGATCCTGCGGATCGAGATCCTCGAAGGCCGCCTCGAGGTAGAGCACCGAGGTGGCGACCTCCATCGCGAGCTCGGTGCCGGGCGGCTGGCCGGTGCGCATCGAGGCCTCGACCGCGTTGTTGAGCGCCAGCACCAGCGGGTGGCTCGGCGGATGCAGCTTCTGCAGCGACTCGCCGAGCTGCGCGAAGGTGTCGGCCACCTGGCGCGTGCGGCTCACGTCGCCGCCCGAGAGCGCCGACCACATTTCCTTGGCCGTCTCGATGCGCTTGCGCGCCTGCGCCAGCACGATCGGATCGAAGCGTCCGAACTGTTCGACCGTGTAGTCGACCTTCTGCTCGTTGGCGATGCCCCAGGCCGCGCGCACCGCACGCAGCGTGGCGGCTTCGTCGCCTTCGGCGGGCACGGCCTGGGCGCAGAAGAAGAGCAGGTCCTGGCCGAGCCGGTCGGAGACGGTGTTGTCCCCGCGTGCGAGCGTGGCGTATTGCAGCAGCACGCGGGAGGCGGCCCGCTTCACATGGGAATCGGTCGGGATGAGCGCGAGCGCCAGCGCTTCGAAGAAGCCGGCAGCGAGCGTCCAGAAGCTGGCGACCCTCGGCACCGACGCGCCGCGGCCCAGCCCGAGGCACAGGGCCTGCAGCCGGCGGGCCGCATGGTCGTCGCCGCTCTTGACGACCTGCAGGACCTCGCGGTCGAGCTTGGACCGCACGGCCGGGTCGTACACCAGCGCGGTCTGGGTCGGGGCCGGCTTGATCTCGACCCAGCGCCAGCTCATGCTCCAGAGATCGGCGGGATGGACACGCTCGTTGCCGACCAGTTCGAGCACCTCGCGGTACTGCGGGAACAGGGCGACCGACGACACGGTCTTGCCCGCGACCACCGCGTTCAGGAAGTCGGCGACGGCAAAGCCTGCGCGCTCGATCTTCTGGACCGCGGCATCGGTGCAGCGAAGCGGCTCCGTGACGAAGCTCTGGACGGCGAACTCCATCGCGCCCAGCACCAGCGCCGGGGCGGCGTGCCCCACCATCTGCAGGGCGCCGACCGCCTGGTGCAGTTGCTGCCGGGCCTGGCGCACGGGCTGGGTATCGATCTCGGAGCCCGGCAGCGCAGAGGCGGCGTCGCGGGCGAAGAGCCGCAGCGTCTTGCCCACACTGTCGAGCGATTTCTGGATTTCTCCGAGGACCCAGGCCAGCGGCCCGAGATCCTCTGTGGCCGGCGCGTTGCCGGCGACGTGGGCAGTGGCGGGACTTTGAGTCGACACGTTGGGCGCTCGGCGATCAGGAAATCTTGAAGCGGGACACCGACTGGCGCAGTTCCTCGGCCATGTGCGAGAGTTCGCGCACCTGCTGGGCCGTGGCGCGCGTGCCGTCGCCGGTCTGCTCGGTCACGGCGAAGATGTGCTGGATGTTCGCGGCGACCACGTTGGCGGAATCGGCTTCGCGGGAGGCCGACTGCGAGATCTGCTCGATCAGCTCGGCAAGACGGCGCGACACGCGGTCGATCTCGGATAGCGCCGTGCCGGCGTTGTCGGACAGCTTGGCCCCCTCGACCACGCCCTGCGTGGAACGCTCCATGGCGCCCACCGCGTCCTGCGTGTCGGTCTGAATGGCCTTCACCAGCGCCGAGATCTGGCGCGTCGCGTCGGCGGAGCGCTCGGCCAGCCGCTGCACTTCTTCCGCCACCACCGAGAAGCCTCGTCCGGCTTCGCCCGCCGAGGCGGCCTGGATGGCGGCGTTGAGCGCCAGCACGTTCGTCTGTTCGGTAATGTCCGAGATCAGCTCGGTGATTTCGCCGATCTCCTGCGACGACTCGCCCAGGCGCTTGATGCGCTTGGAGGTCTCCTGGATCTGGTCGCGGATCGAGTTCATGCCGCCGATCGCGTTCTGCACCGCCTGCAGGCCCGAGGATGCGGCCTGCAGCGACTGGCGCGCCACCGTGGCCGATTCCTGCGCCTGCGAGGACACGCCGTTGATCCGCTCGGCCATCGTCAGCACCGACTGGCCGGTCTCGCGGATCTCGCGCAGCTGCTCGGTCGAGGCGGCGAGCAGTTCGGTCGAGGTGCTTTCCACCTGCGACGTGGTCTGCGCCACGCGGGTGGCCGTGTTCTGCACGTTGCCTACCAGGATGCGCAGTTCTTCCACGGTGTAGTTCACCGAGTCGGCGATCGCGCCGGTGATGTCCTCGGTCACGGTGGCTTCCTGCGTCAGATCGCCTTCGGCGACGGTCTGCAGTTCGTTCATGAGGCGCAAGATGGCGGCCTGGTTGGCCGCATTGACGCGCGAGGCCTCCTCGCTGGCGCGTTCGGCTTCCACGCGCTCGCGCTCGGCGGCGGCGGCGCGTTCGCGGCCTTCGCGCACCTGCACGAAGCCGATGGCGCCGGCCAGCGCCAGCGCGGCGAGGGACAGCACGAACAGCATCACGACCGTGCCGGCGCCCAGGCCCGTGCGAGCGGAGAGCTTGTCCTGCAGGTCGCCGAGCGCGTTGCGCAGCGGTTCGCTGTCGGCCAGGATGGCGGCCTGCGCCTCGCGCGCGGCCACCAGGCCCTGAAGGTTGCCCAGGATGGCGCTGGCCTGCGTGCGCGTCTGCTCGTAGGTCTTCAGGATCGCGTCGAGCTGCTGGCGCGTCTGCGCATCGCGGGTGCCCGGCAGGCGCTGCTGTGCGCTGCCGTCGAGCAGGCCGCGTGCGATTTCCTGGAACGAGTTCAGGTCCTTGCCCAGCAGGAACACGGCGTCGGGGCTGACGCCTTCGACCGTCAGGAACTCGTTGGCCGACTTGCCGATGCGCTGCGTCAGCATCACGAGCTGGCCGGCTGCGGAGATCTCGGGCAGGGTGGCGTTCTGCTGCATCTTGAGCGACGCGACGGTCTCCGCCATTTCGAGCAGGTCGGACGACTGGCGGTTGATGTCGCGCAGCGCGTTGCCCACCTGCGTGAGGATCTTCTGCTGGGCCATGACGGCCTTGGCGCTCTTGTCGGCACGCTCGACCAGCGGGGCGATCTTGCCGAGTTCGATGTCGTACTGGCTGCCCACGCGCTCGAGCTTGAGCGCATCGTCGCCGTTGGCGAGGCCCTGCACGCGACGGGTCAGGTCTTCGGAGCTTTCCTTGACCTCGGTGAAGGCGGCCACGTTGCCGACCAGCGCCTGCGACACCGACTTGGCCAGCCGCTGCGACTGCATGAGCGACTGGCCGGTGGCGGCCACCTGCTGCGCGAGACGTTCGGCGCGCAGGATGGCGGAGCCGGCCACCAGCAGCAGCAGCAGCACCACGCCGGCCAGCGCCAGGGCGAGGATCCGCTGCTGACGCGCCGGACTCGAGCGCTGCGAGCGCCGGCTGCGCGACCTCGGCGTGCTCGTGGGCGCGATCGGCGTCACGTCCTCGATCTGGGGCGCCGGGTCCGAACCCGTGTCCGCGGCCCGGGAGGAGTCCGCCTCGGCGGACTGCGCGGCCGATTCGCGCGCGGCATCGCGCGGCACGGCCACCGTCTTCTCGTCCTGCGTCTGCACGGTCTCGATGTTGTCCATCGACAGCGTGGCGGCGCTGTCCGCGCCCACATTGACATTGCCGCCGCTCGCGGGCAGGAATTTCTTGAACTTGTCGGCGATCGAGCTCACGGTCGGTCCTTCAGGTTGTGGTCGGTGCAGGGCAGCGCTCAGGCGCCGATGCTCAGAAAACGAGGTTGCTGGGAAAGGGCCTGGAGATTGATTTCCTGCCAGCGCGCGCCGGTGGCATCGTTGTACGAGTGGCCAAGCCAGGCCGGCGCGTCGGGCTCGGGCGGCTCGGACGCCACGAAGGCGTCCACGCCGCGCAGGCCCACCAGCCGGTCGATCAGCAAGGCACAGTTGACTTCGAGCATTTCATTCAGTGCAACGAGACGGGACTGGGCGCGCGCCGCTTCCGTCGCCGCAGGCGCTGGCGCTCCGGTCATGAAACTGGAGAGCTCGACGACACCGTAGAGGCCGCCTCGCAGGTTGGCAACACCCAGAAACCACGGTTCGGTGTAGGGCACTTCCTGCGGATACACCCAGGGGAAGATCTCCCCCGCGTGGCCGAGGGGGAACAAGTAGTTGGCATCCCCCGCCTCGACCGCCAGCCAGGATGCGGACACGCCCGACGTGCGCGCGGCCTGCAGGCGGCCGGCGAGCCGGGACTGGAATGCTCGGAGCGCTTCGCGATTGGCCATGGCGTCCGGGACCTTTCAGGAATCAGGCCAGGGCGTTGATCTTGGCCATCAGTTCGGCAGGGTTGACCGGCTTGACGATGTAGTCGCGCGCGCCCTGGCGCATGCCCCAGACGCGGTCGGTCTCCTGGTTCTTGCTGGTGCACAGGATGATCGGCACGGCCGCGTACTGCGGGTTGCGGGCGATCGCGCGCGTCAGCTGGAAGCCGTTCTGGCCGGGCATGACGACGTCCATCAGGATCAGGTCGGGCTGCTCTTCCTCGAGGCGGCGCATGGCATCGTCCGCGTTCTCCGCGGTCTTCACCGAGTAGCCGTTTTTCTGGAGAAGGTCGGAGAGGAAGACCAGTTCGGTCTTCGAGTCGTCGACCACGAGCACTTTGCGAATGGGCATTTACGAGGCTTCCTGAACGATGCCGAACTGCTCCACGGCGTTGAGCAATTGGTCTTTGGTGAAGGGTTTGGTGAGGTAGTCCTGCGAGCCGACCATGCGGCCACGCGCCTTGTCGAACACGCCGTCCTTGGACGAGAGCATCACGACGGGGACATTGGAGAAGTGCGAATTGCGCTTGATGATGGCGCAAGTCTGATAGCCGTCCAGGCGCGGCATCAGGATGTCGCAGAAGATGAGGTGCGGCTTGTGGTCATTGACCTTGGAGAGCGCATCGAAGCCGTCTTCGGCGAGGAGCACCTCGTGGCCGCCCTGCTTGAGGAAGATCTCGGCGCTGCGCCGGATCGTGTTGCTGTCGTCGATGACAAGCACTTTGTAGCCGGATCCATTCGCGCTCATTTGCACCGCTCCTTGTGACGCTTGTGGATGGGACCGCTGCGCCCGCCGGGGGCGCAGGAAGCGCGGCCCTATGCCATGCTTCAGATCTCAACCATTTCGAAATCTTCCTTGCGTGCCCCACATTCCGGGCAGGTCCAGTTCATCGGAACATCTGCCCACGCCGTACCGGGCGCAATACCATCTTCCGGTACGCCCACCGACTCGTCGTAGATCCACCCGCAAATCAGGCACATCCAGGTTTTCGTATTCATCGCAGCTTAAAGTCCCTGTTCATCAAATGCAACGATCGTATCCAAACGTATCAAGAAATCTCGTGACAAGCGTCTCAGATATGCCACCATGCCGGCACAAGGGATTGGGTATGAAAACTTCCCTCTTACCAGCGGAGCACGATCACAAAGTGAGCGATCTTACCGACCCCCCGAACGACGAAGACACGACCGAAGAGGGCGATCTCAACCCGCCCTGCGTCCTCGTCTTCAACGCGAATGATCCGAGCGGTGCCGGCGGCCTGGGCGCCGATGCGGTGGCCATGGCGTCGGTGGGGGCTCACATGCTACCCGTCGTCACGGGCGCCTACGCACGCGATACGGCCGAAATATTCGATCACTTTGCGTTCGATGAAGAAGCGGTGTCTGAACAGGCTCGCTCGATCCTCGAAGACGTCGAGGTGCAACTCATCAAGATCGGCTTCGTCGGCTCGCCCGAGAACCTGAGCACCGTGGCCGAGACCGCCACCGACTACCCCGAGGTGCCGGTGGTCGCGTACATGCCCAATCTCTCGTGGTGGGAAGACACCCAGATCGACGCCTACCTCGATGCCTTCCGCGAGCTGGTGCTTCCGCAGACCACGGTGCTGGTGGGCAACCACAGCACGCTGTGGCGCTGGCTGCTGCCGGACTGGGGCGGCGAACGCCCGCCGACGGCGCGCGACATCGCCAAGGCCGCGGGCGAGTTCGGCGTGCCCTACACGCTCGTCACCGGGATCATGCTGCCGGAGCAATTCATCGACAACGTGCTGGCCTCGCCGCAATCGGTGCTCGCGAGCGAGAAGTACGAGCGCCTGGAGGCTGTCTTCGCGGGGGCGGGCGACACGCTCTCGGCCGCACTGGCGGCCCTGCTGGCCAGCGGCACCGACCTGGCCGCCGCCGCCACCGAGGCGCTGAGCTACATGGACCGCTGCCTCGATGCGGGCTTTCGCCCGGGCATGGGCCATGTGCTGCCGGACCGGCTGTTCTGGGCCCAGCCCGAAGACGAGGACAACGGCGACGACCCGTCCCCGCACGACTTCGCGCTGCCGCCGCACGACACCCGCCACTGACCGCGCGCTCGGCGCGGGCTTCGCATGACAGATACTCGGCCGATGCCACATCCTGATCAGAACGAAGTCCTCTTCGAGCGCGCCCGCGCCGTCATCCCGGGCGGCGTCAATTCGCCGGTGCGCGCCTTTCGCGCCGTCGGCGGCACGCCCCGTTTCGTCAAGCGCGCACAGGGCGCGTACTTCTGGGACGCGACCGGCCAGCGCTACATCGACTACATCGGCTCCTGGGGACCGATGATCCTGGGCCACGGCCACCCGGCCGTCGTCGAGGCGGTGCAGCGCGCCGTCACCGAAGGGTTCTCGTTCGGCGCGCCAACCGAGCGCGAGATCGAGCTCGCCGAAGCGATCCTCGCGCTCGTGCCCTCGATGGAAATGGTGCGGCTCGTCAGCTCCGGCACCGAGGCGGCGATGAGTGCGCTGCGCCTGGCCCGCGGCGCGACGGGGCGCAAGTACATCATCAAGTTCGAAGGCTGCTACCACGGGCACGCCGACGCCCTGCTGGTCAAGGCCGGCTCCGGCCTCGCGACCTTCGGCAACCCGACCTCGGCCGGCGTGCCGCCCGAGGTCGTGCAGCACACGCTGGTGCTCGAGTACAACAACCTCGCCCAGCTCGAGGAAGCCTTCGCGCTGCACGGCCACGAGATCGCCGGCCTGATGATCGAGGCCATCGCGGGCAACATGAACTTCGTGCGCGCCAGCGCCGCGTTCGCCAGGCGCTGCCGCGAGCTGTGCACGCAACACGGCGCGCTGCTGGTGTTCGACGAAGTCATGACCGGCTTCCGCGTCGGCGCGCGGGGCGCGCAGGGCGTGCTGGGCATCACGCCCGACCTGACGGTGCTCGGCAAGGTCATCGGCGGCGGCATGCCGCTCGCGGCCTTCGGCGGGCCGCGCGCAATCATGGAGCAGCTCGCCCCGCTGGGGCCGGTCTACCAGGCCGGAACGCTGTCGGGCAATCCGGTCGCAACCGCCTGCGGGCTCGCCACGCTGAAGGAAATCGCCAAGCCCGGGTTCTACGAAGCGCTCGCCGGCAAGACGCGCTCGCTGGTCGACGGCCTCTCGGCGGCCGCAGCGGCCACGGGCGTGCCCTTCAGCGCCGACAGCGAAGGCGGCATGTTCGGCTTCTTCCTGCTCGATGCGCTCCCGCAGAACTACGCGGCGGTGATGAAGAGCGACGGCGCGAAGTTCAACACCCTCTTCCATGGCCTGCTGGATCGCGGCGTCTACATTGCGCCGGCCTTGTACGAGGCAGGTTTCGTCAGCGCCGCCCACAGCGATGACGACATCGCCGCGACGATCGAAGCGGCGCGGCAGATCTTCGCCTCCCTCTGATCGCCATGAAACTGCTGTTGTCGACGCTGGCAGGCGCCAGCCTGCTCCTGCCCGGCCTGGCGTGCGCCCAGGTCGCGGATATCGGCCAGGTCTGGATCAACCCGGGCTTCTACTCGCTGCACTTCGACCGAAACAAGGACCTGGAGGATGCGAACCCGGGGCTCGGCATCGAATGGCCGATCGACAAGACCTTCTCGGTCACGGCCGGCGGGTTCCGCAACAGCGACCGGGAGCGCTCGTACTACCTCGGCGTCTACGTGATGCCCTTCGAGGTCTATGGCGTGAAGCTCGGCGCGGTGGTGGGCGGCTTCAACGGCTACCCGAACTACCGCGACGGCGGGTGGTTCCCGGCGCTCATCCCGACCGCCGCGATCGAGGGCAGGCACTGGGGCCTGAACGTGGCGGTCATCCCGAGCTACAAGGACCGCCTCTACGGCGCGATCAGCTTCCAGCTCAAGTATCGGTTCTCGGACGGCAGCGGCCGCTGAGCCCGGCGGCCCGCTGCCGCCGCCGATCAGTGCCGGAAGTGCCGAACGCCGGAGAACACCATCACGACGCCGCGCTCGTCCGCGGCATCGATGACCTCCTGGTCGCGCATCGAGCCGCCCGGCTGGATCACGCAGGTGGCGCCCGCATCGACCACCACGTCGAGCCCGTCGCGGAACGGGAAGAACGCATCGCTCGCCACGGCGGTGCCCGCGAGCGTGAGGCCCGCGTGCTGCGCCTTGATGCTCGCGATGCGCGCCGAATCGAGGCGGCTCATCTGGCCCGCGCCGACGCCCATCGTCATGCCGTCGGCGCAGAAGACGATCGCATTGCTCTTGACGTACTTCGCGACCTTCCAGGCAAAGAGCAGGTCCTGCAGCTGCTGCGGCGTGGGCTGCTTCTTGCTCACGACCTTGAGCTCGTCGATCGACAGCTCGCGGTTGTCGGCCGTCTGCATCAAGAGGCCCGAGCCGATGCGCTTGACGTCGACCGCGTTGCGGCCGTTGTCCCAATCGGTCTTGCCGCCCGGCGGCAGCGCGATCTCGAGGATGCGCACATTGACCTTGCTCTTGAAGACCTCGAGCGCCTCGGGCGAATAACCGGGCGCCATCAGCACCTCGACGAACTGCTTGCTGACCGCCTCGGCGGCGGCGCGGTCCATCGGGCGGTTGAAGGCGATGATGCCGCCGCAGGCCGAGGTCGGGTCGGTCTTGAAGGCCTTGCCGTAGGCCTCGTGCGCGTCCTTGCCCACGGCGACGCCGCAGGGGTTGGCGTGCTTCACGATCACGCACGCCGGCGCATCGAAGCTCTTCACGCATTCCCAGGCCGCGTCGGCGTCGGCGATGTTGTTGTAGCTGAGCTCCTTGCCCTGCAGTTGCTTCGCCGTGACGAGCGAGCCGGGCGCCGGGTACAGGTCGCGGTAGAACGCGGCCTGCTGGTGCGGGTTCTCGCCGTAGCGCAGGTCCTGCAGCTTGACGAAGCGGCCATTGCTCTGCGCCGGGAACAGCGTGCGCTTCGGCGCCGGCTGTCCTATGCTGGCGTCGAAGTCGATGGCCGAGAGGTAGTCGCTGATCGCGCCGTCGTAGTCGGCGATGCGATTGAATGCCGCCACCGAGAAGGCGAACTTGGTCTTGTCGCTGAGTTTTCCGTTCGCCTTGAGCTCGGCGAGTGCCACCGGGTACTGCGAAGCATCGGTCAGCACGCCGACGTCCTTCCAGTTCTTGGCCGCGCTGCGCACCATCGCCGGGCCGCCGATGTCGATGTTCTCGATCGCGTCTTCGAGCGTGCAGCCCGCCTTGGCAACCGTGGCCTCGAAGGGATAGAGGTTCACCACCAGCAGGTCGATGGTGTCGATGCCGTGCTCCTTGAGCGCCGCCATGTGCGCCGGCAGGTCGCGGCGCGCCAGCAGGCCGCCATGCACCTTCGGGTGCAGCGTCTTCACGCGGCCGTCGAGCATCTCGGGGAAGCCGGTGAGCTCGGCCACTTCGGTGACCGGCAGACCGGCATCGGCCAGCAGCTTGGCGGTGCCGCCGGTCGACAGCAGCTTGACGCCCAGCGCATGCAGCGCCTGGGCGAACTCGAGGACGCCGGTCTTGTCGGATACGGATATCAGTGCATTCATGAGGATTTACTTCAACAACTTATGTTCGACCAGCTTCTTGCGCAGGGTGTTGCGGTTCAGGCCGAGCCATTGCGCGGCCTTGGATTGGTTGCCCTCGGCGCGCGTCATGACGACGTCGAGCAGCGGTTTTTCGACCACGCGGACCAGCATGTCGTACATGCCATCGGGTTCGGTCCCTCTCAGATCTCGGAAATAGCTGTCCAGGCTGCTGCGTACGCAGTCTTCGATGTGTTTCTTGCTCATGGCTTTTTCTCTTCTTCTCCTCGCGTTCTGATCTTCTTACGCCAGTGCGTCGGCCGTCTGCTCGTCCACCTGTTCCAGGGCGGCGAAGGGAATGCGATCCATCTGCTGCGCGAGCCCGTCGAAGAATGCCGCGACCGCATGCCACTGCGCGTCGCAGTCCTCGATCGCGTTCATCGCCATGCGGAACGCCTCGCCGCCGGGGAGCGCGCGCACATACCAGCCGATGTGCTTGCGCGCGGTTCGCACGCCGCTGTATTCGCCGTAGAGGGCGTAGTGCTCCTTCAGGTGGTCGAGCATGAGGCGACGCACTTCGGCCACCAGCGGCGGGGCCAGATGCGTACCGGTGTCGAGGAAGTGTGCGATCTCTCGAAAGATCCAGGGCCGGCCCTGGGCGGCACGGCCGATCATGAGGGCATCGGCGCCGGTCAGCGCCAGGACCTCGCGCGCTTTCTCTGGTGAAGTGATGTCGCCATTGGCGACAACCGGAATTCGCACCGCGGCCTTGACCGCCGCGATGGTGTCGTATTCAGCGTGGCCCTTGTAGCCCTGCTCGCGGGTGCGCCCGTGCACGGTCAGCATTTGCACGCCGGCCTGCTCGAAGCGTCGCGCCAGCGTGACGGCGTTGCGGTGGTCTTCGCTCCAGCCGGTGCGCATCTTCAGCGTGACAGGCACGTTGTGCGGTGCAGCGGACCGGACCACCGCCTCCACGATCTCGAGCGCGAGCGGCTCGTCGCGCATCAACGCGGAACCGGCCCACTTGTTGCAGACCTTCTTGGCCGGGCAGCCCATGTTGATGTCGATGACCTGCGCGCCGCGATCGATGTTGTATTGCGCGGCCTCGGACATCATGTCGGCATCGGTGCCTGCGATCTGCACCGAAATGGGGCCCGGCTCGCCTTCGTGGTTGGCGCGGCGCGAGGTCTTCAGGCTGCCCCACAGCTCCTTGCGCGAGGTGACCATCTCGCTGACCGCATAGCCCGCGCCGAGCTCGCGGCACAGCATGCGAAACGGGCGGTCCGTGACACCCGCCATGGGCGCGACGAACAGGCCGTTGTCCAGCGCGATGTTGCCGATGTGCAGGGTCATGGGAGGGAGAGGGGCGCGCGCCGCGCTGCTGAAAAATGAGGCACGATTGTAGCGGCGCGGAAATGCGCCGGCTGAAACGATTTGCACGTGCCCGGCCATGCTCACGGCAACCGCGCGACACTCGGTATCCATACTTGCACCTACACGCGATCGCGCGGGGGCCTTTCTATACTCCGGCGCTCATGCAAGCCTGGCTCGACTCTCTCCTCGCGCTCATCGCGCTGCCGCAGTACGGCCTGAGCACGCTCTTCATCGCCGCCTTCGTGTCGGCAACGCTGATCCCGGTGGGCTCGGAGCCCGCGCTGTTCGGGCTCTTGAAGCTCAATCCGGACCTGTTCTGGCCCGCCATCCTGGTGGCCACGTGCGGCAACACGCTCGGCGGCGCCGTGGACTGGTGGCTCGGCTATGGCGCACACAAGGTCGCAGACAAGTACTCGCACTCGAAAACGCATCTGCGCGTGCTGGGCTGGCTCGAACGCCTGGGGCCGAAGGCCTGCCTCCTGAGCTGGCTGCCGATCGTCGGCGATCCGCTGTGCGCGGTCGCCGGGTGGCTGAAGCTGCCCTTCTGGCCCTGCGTGGCCTACATGGCCATCGGCAAGTTCCTGCGCTACATCGCGATGACGGTGGCGCTGCTCTACATCTGGCCGAACTGAGGCCGCGAAGGGCCCGCGTCAGGAGCTGAAGAGGAAGTTCATGACGTCGCCATCCTTGACGACGTATTCCTTGCCTTCCGCGCGCATCTTGCCGGCGTCCTTCGCGCCCTGCTCGCCCTTGTAGGCGACGAAGTCGTCGAAGCCGATCGTCTGCGCCCGGATGTAGCCCTTCTCGAAATCGGTGTGGATCACGCCCGCGGCCTGGGGGCCGGTATCGCCGACGTGGATGGTCCAGGCGCGCACTTCCTTCACGCCGGCGGTGAAGTAGGTCTGCAGGCCCAAGAGCGAGTAGGCGGCGCGGATCAGGCGGTTCAGGCCCGGCTCTTCCTGGCCGATCTCGGCGAGGAACATCTGGCGGTCCTCGTCATCCATGTCCGCGAGTTCGGCTTCGATCTTGGCGCAGATCGCCACGACCGGCGCGTTCTGCGCTGCGGCGTACTCGCGCAGGCGGTCGAGGAAGGGGTTGTTCTCGAAACCGTCCTCGGCCACGTTGCCGACGAACATCGCGGGCTTCGCGGTGATGAGCGAGAACTGCTTGATCAGCGGGCGGTCTTCCTTGCTGAACTCGACCGAGCGCACCGGCTTGTTCTCGTTGAGCGCGGCCTGGCATTTCTCGAGGAGGGCGACCAGCTTGATCGCATCCTTGTCGCCCGAGCGCGCGGTCTTGGTGTGGCGCGCGAGCGCCTTCTCGACCGTCGACAGGTCGGCCAGGCACAGCTCGGTCTGGATCACCTCGATGTCGGAGATCGGATCGACCCGACCGGCGACGTGGACCACGTTCTCGTCCTCGAAGCAGCGCACCACGTTGACGATCGCGTCGGTCTCGCGGATGTGCGCGAGGAACTGGTTGCCCAGGCCCTCGCCCTTGCTCGCGCCGGCCACCAGGCCCGCGATGTCGACGAACTCGACGATCGCCGGGACGACGCGCTCGGGCTTGACGATCTCGGCGAGCTGCGCGAGGCGCGGGTCCGGCACCTCGACCACGCCGACGTTGGGCTCGATGGTGCAGAAGGGATAGTTCTCGGCCGCGATGCCCGCCTTGGTCAGGGCATTGAAGAGGGTGGACTTGCCGACATTGGGCAGGCCGACGATGCCGCACTGGAGGCTCATGGCGGAATGCTTTCAGAAATCTTTGGGGGAACCCGCGATTTTAGGCGCCGGCCCCTGCCGCCGCCGGATTCACTCGAATCGCAGGTTGGCGCCGACCGGCTGGCCGACCCGCAGGGCATGGTCCACGCCCGCGAGCACGATGGCGTTCATGCCGAAGGTGATCGCACCGTCCACGCGCGGATCGGCGCGGTAGGTGCGCAGTGTGTCGCCAACCTCGGGACTGCGCGTGCCGGTGGCGGGATCGACGTCGGGAATCGGGCAGCGCGCGCACGGCTTGACCGGCTTCAGGCGCGCTTCGCCCTCCCCGGTGGCGATGTGCAGCATGTCGACGCGGTCCTCGTCATGCGCCTGGACGCCCGCCAGAACCACGTTGGGGCGGAAACGCTCGATGCCCACCGCCTCGTGGCCGCCCGCCGCGAGGCGCGCGTTGAGTTCGGCCATCGACGCCTCGCTCGCGACCAGCACCGGATAGCCGTCGGCGAACTGGTTGAGCGCTTCCACGCCCCCCGTCCATTTCAGGCTCGAGAGCCGGCGCACCTCCGGATCGAAACGCACCATGCGCAGCTTCCTCGGCGCGCCGGGTTCGGAGAGAAAGTCGCTGAACCACTGCGCCGCGAGGTCGCCCATGTCGTAGGCGGCCACTTCGTCGTTCCACACCCGCACGCGCGCCGGCCCCTCGACGCGGTCGAAGGCGATATGAAGCGCCAGCATGCCCGGCGCGCGAAGCACCATCTCCGCGTGCTTGAGCTGCGGACGGATGAGCGCCATGCGCGGCAGCTCGCGCTGGCTGACGAACTCGCCCGCCTCGTCGACGACCATCCACGCACGGTCGAACTCGAGGCCGCTCTCGATCAGCAGCGCCTCCGACACCTCGACGCCGGCGCACGATTTGACGGGGTAGACGAACAGGCGCGCGATCGTGGCCTGGAGGTCGAAGTCGGAAGATTTCACGGGTTCATCCATGTTCAGGGAAGACGATTCTCCTGCATGCCGCCCCGGCCGGAGGCGCCTCCTACAATGCCGCATGGCTCTCCCCCCCGAGGTTTGCATTCGCGGCGCCGGCATCGTCGGGCGCACCCTGGCATTGCTGCTGGCGCGCGAGCGCGTGCGCGTGGCGCTGGTCGCACCGGACACGCCGCCCGCCGCCGAAGACGTGCGCGCCTACGCGCTCAACACCGCGTCCAGGAACCTGCTCGAATCGCTGCGCGCATGGCCGGACGCCGCCCATGCGACGCCGGTGCGCGAGATGCTCGTCTACGGCGACGAAGGCGGCCGCGTGCAGTTCAGCGCCGCCCGCCAGAAGGTCGAGGCGCTGGCCTGGATCGTCGACGTCCCCGCGCTCGAACGGCAACTCGCCGACGCGGTGCGCTTCCAGCCCCGCGTCGAGGTGGTGGGGGCGCCGGTCGAGGCGCCGCTCACGGTCATCTGCGAAGGACGCATGAGCGCCACCCGCGAAATGCTCGGCATCGGCCACGACGTCACCCGCTACCCCCAGCACGCGATCGCGGCGCGGCTCGAGGCCGAACGCCCGCACGACGGCACCGCGCGGCAGTGGTTCAGCGACAAGGGCGAGGTGCTGGCGCTCTTGCCGCTGTCCGACGCGGACCGGCCGGCCGATGCGCACGCGCTCGATCGTTCGCTGGCGCTGGTGTGGTCCGTCGACCAGCTCCGCGCGCCCGCGCTGCTTTCGCAGGGCGCCGACGAGTTCTGCGCCGGGCTGCGCGAAGCCACGCACGATGCGCTCGGCGCCCTCAAGCTCACGAGCGAGCGTGCCGCCTGGCCGCTGCAACGCGCCATCGCCGACCGCTGGACCGGCCGCTTCGACAACGGCGCCGCCTGGGCTCTCGCGGGCGATGCCGCCCACACCGTGCATCCGCTCGCCGGGCAGGGCCTGAACCTCGGCCTCGCCGACGTCGCCGCGCTCGCTGAGATCATCAAGACCCGCGACTACTGGCGCAGCGTCGGCGACCCGCGCCTGCTGCGCCGCTACGAACGCGCCCGCCGCACCGATGTGTTGTCGATGAGCCTGGCGACCGACGGCCTGCAGCAGCTCTTCGCGCACAGCATCGACCCGTTGCCGGCGCTGCGGAACTGGGGCATGCGCGGCTTCGACCGCACACGACTCGTCAAGAACTGGATCGCCCGACAGGCCATGGGCCTGCAATGAACGCAGGGAACACCATCATGAAAATGAAGAAACTCGCACGCCCTCTCCTCGCCGCCCTGGCCGCACTGACTCTCGGCCACGCGCCGGGCGCCGCGGCGGGCGAGGCGGAAATCCGCAAGAACCTGGCCGCACGCATTCCGCAGTTCGCCAAGATCGACGAGGTCACCAAGTCGCCGATCCCCGGGCTGTACGAGGTGCGGATCAACAACTTCGAGATCTTCTACACCGACGAGCAGGGCAACTACCTGCTGCAGGGCAACCTGATCGACGTGAAGGCCCGGCGCAACCTCACCGAGGAGCGCGTCGAGAAGCTCAGCGAGGTCGCCTTCGACAAGCTGCCCTCGAAGGACGCCATCAAGATCGTGCGCGGCAACGGCAAGCGCCAGCTCGCGGTCTTCGCCGATCCCAACTGCGGCTACTGCAAGCAGTTCGAGCGCGACATGACCAAGGTCGACAACGTCACGATCCACCTCTTCCTCTATCCGGTGCTGGGCCCCGATTCGGTGGTCAAGGCGCGCAACATCTGGTGCGCCAAGGACAAGGCGAAGGCCTGGAACGACTGGATGCAGCGCGGCGTCACGCCCGATGCCGCCGAGTGCGACACCGTCGCCCTGACCCGTAACCGCGAGTTCGGCCAGCAGCACAACATCACCGGCACGCCGACGCTGATCTTCAGCGACGGCACGCGCGCGCCGGGTGCGATCCCGGCCGCGCAGGTCGAAAAGCAACTCGCATCGCTCAACTGATGGCCGCGCCGGCCGTCCACTACCGCGTCGAGTGCGCGGATCGCCGGGCGCACCTGTTCGGTGTCACCCTCACCGTCGACGAACCCGCGGCCGTGCAGCGCGTGAGCCTGCCGGTCTGGATACCGGGCAGCTACCTGGTGCGCGAGTTCTCGAAGAACCTGCAGAACCTGCGCGCCACGCAGGGACGCAAGAAGCTCGCGGCCCGGCAGATCGACAAGTGCAGCTGGGACATCGTGTGCACGCCCGGCAAGCCGCTCACGCTGCGCTATGAGGTTTGCGCCTACGACAACTCGGTGCGCACCGCCTGGCTCGACGACGACCGCGGCTTCTTCAACGGGACCAGCCTGTGCCTGCGGGTCGAGGGCCACGCCGACGCGCCGCATGCGATCGAGGTGCTCGCGCCGCATGCCCCCAGGGAAGCGCCGCGCTGGTCCTGCGCCACGGCGCTGAAGCCGGTGCGCACGGACCGCCACGGCTTCGGCAGCTACGTCGCCTCGGGCTACGACGAACTCGCCGACAGCCCGGTCGAGATGGGCCCGTTCTGGAGCGGCGAATTCGAGGCCTGCGGCGTGCCGCACCGCTTCGTGGTCGCCGGGGCGCCGGCTTCCTTCGACGGCGAGCGCCTGCTGGCGGACGCACGTTCGATCTGCGAGACGCAGATGCGCTTCTGGCACGGCGACAAGATCGGCAAGCGCCACGGCCCCAAGCCGCCGCACGACCGCTACGTGTTCATGCTCAACGCGGTGGACGACGGCTACGGCGGCCTCGAGCACCGCCATTCGACCGCGCTGATCTGCACCCGCCGCGACCTGCCGCAGCAGGGCGCGCGCAAGCAGCCCGACGGCTACACGACGCTGCTCGGACTCATCAGCCACGAGTACTTCCACACCTGGAACGTGAAGCGCCTGCGACCCGCCGAGTTCGCGCGCTACGACTACGCGCAAGAGAACTACACGCAGCTGCTGTGGCTGTTCGAGGGCTTCACGAGCTACTACGACGACCTGCTGCTGCGGCGCGCCGGGCTGATCGACGACGCGGCCTACCTCAAGCTGCTCAACAAGACCGTGAACCAGGTGCTGCAGACGCCCGGACGACAGGTGCAGTCGGTGGCCGAGGCCAGCTTCGATGCCTGGGTCAAGTACTACCGCCAGGACGAGCAGACCCCCAACACCACGGTGAGCTACTACACCAAGGGCGCGCTGGTCGCGCTGTGCTTCGACCTGACGCTGCGCGCCGAGGGCCGGGGCACGCTCGACCAGGTCATGCGCGAGCTCTGGAGCCGCAGCGAAGGCGGCCCGATCGACGAGGCGGATTTCGCCGCCGCGCTCGAGGCTGTCGGCGGCCGCTCGTACGCCAGCGAGATCGCCCGCTGGGTGCATTCGACGGATGAGCTGCCGCTGGCCGGGCTGCTGCGCGCCCATGGCGTGGCCACGCTCGACGACCCGGCGCAGCGCGCGCAGGAACTCGGCCTGCGCGTGGCCGAATCGGGTGCGACGGTGCAGGTCAAGGCCGTGCTGCGCGGCGGCGCCGCCGAGCAGGCGGGCTTCTCGGCCAACGACGAATGGCTCGGCATCGAGCTGCCCGCGGCAAAGAACCGCCCGGCGCAGGCCTGGCGGATCACCAAGCTCGATGACCTGGCGCTCTACCTTGGCCCGCAGAAGAAGTTCACCGCGCTCGTCGCGCGGGACCGCCGGCTGCTGCGGCTGGCGGTGGCGCTGCCCACCGGCGTGACGACCTGGCGCCTGTTCGCGCAGGATGGCGTCAAGCTGGCCCACTGGATGAAATGAAGAACACCCCCATGCCGCTTCGCGGCCGTGGGCTGCGCCGGTTTCAACCTAGGAGATACGCATGAGCTACGAGAACATCGAGGTACGCGTCGAGGCCGAGAAGGTCGGCATCATCACGCTCAGCCGCCCCAAGGCGCTCAACGCGCTCAACGACGCACTGATGACCGAGCTCGGCCAGGCGCTGAAGGCCTTCGACGCCGACGACGCGATCGGCTGCATCATCGTCACCGGCAGCGAGAAGGCTTTCGCCGCGGGCGCCGACATCGCGGCGATGGCCAAGTACACGTTTCTCGATGCGTACAAGGGCGACTTCATCACGCGCAACTGGGAGACCATCCGCCAGATCCGCAAGCCGGTGATCGCCGCGGTCGCGGGCTTCGCGCTGGGCGGCGGCTGCGAGCTCGCGATGATGTGCGACTTCATCATCGCGGCCGAGAACGCGAAGTTCGGCCAGCCCGAGATCAAGATCGGCGTGATCCCCGGCGCGGGCGGCACGCAGCGGCTGCCGCGTGCGGTGGGCAAATCCAAGGCCATGGACATGGTGCTGACCGCCCGCATGATGGACGCGGCCGAGGCCGAACGCGCCGGACTCGTGAGCCGCGTGGTGGCGCTCGACAAGCTCATGGACGAGGCCCTGGGCGCCGCGCTCGTGATCTGCGGCTTCTCGCAGCTGTCGGTGATGGCGGCCAAGGAATCGGTCAACCGCGCCTTCGAGAGCGGGCTGTCGGACGGCGTCATGTTCGAGCGGCGCCTCTTCCATTCCCTTTTCGCGACCGCCGACCAGAAGGAAGGCATGGACGCCTTCCTGAACAAGCGCGCGCCGGACTTCAAGCACCAGTAGCGCGGCTCAGGGCGCGCGCGGCGCTTCCGCCGAAGGCGGCGGGAACCCCGGCCGCAGCACCTGCGGCTGCGGCTCCTGCGCCACCGCATGGCCGAGCGCCTCGCGCAAGGCGGAGATGGCGCCCGCCGAAGGCGTCCCCGTGGCCGCCGGTGCATGGCCTTCGCGCCAGCGCACCTGCGAGCCCGAGATCTCGAACACCGCCAGCACCTGCGCGCCGCGCTCCAGCGTCACGCGCCATTCGGGCGTGCCCTTCAAGGGCTGCGGGCCGCCTGCCGACAACGCGGCGGACCCCAGCAGGGGACTGAGTTCGCCTGCCTCTTCCCGGGGCAGTGTGCGGGACTCGCCGCCGCGCCGGGTGATCGTCACGCGGTTCCACTTCATCAAGGCGTCGAAGGTGGGCGGCTCGTCGCCGGCCGTCTCGGTGCGCGCCGCTGGCGGCGGCGATGCGCCCGGCGCGACCGCCGGGTGGCCCGGCGGCGCGGGCGGCATCGGCGCGCGGGCGGGATTCGCGGCCTCGGGCACCGCCACGGCGGCCGGATCCTTGACGCTGCGTGCAGAAGCTGCTGGCGGCGGCACCCGCGGCGCCTGGGCGTCGGCCGGCGGCGGGTTCGCGCGCGCAACAGGCGGCAGCGCAGCAGGATCCCGAGGCAGGGGACGTGGCGGCGGCGGCTCCTTCAGCGGGTCAGGCAAGGCAACGACCGGCGGGGCAGACGCCTGCGGGGCCGCGTCCGGCGCCGGCTCGCGCAAGGCGAAGAAGCTCGGCGGCAGGAGCGGAATGGAGGTCGAATCACGCGGCGGCCCGACGAAGGTCGAGGACGTCGGGGCCGGATCCTCGGCCTCGGACAACGCGCCCCGCGCCTGACCCGCGTCGCTGGCGGACGGCTGCGGGATCGGCCCGCGCGGCCAGAGAGCGACCGCCAGCACGGCCACCAGCGCGGCAGCCAGCCCCGCCCCGTACCAGCGCCGGCGCGGCTTCCTGCGGTCCATCGCGCCACCGGCCAAGGGGTTCCACCAGGATCGCGCCGCCTTCTCGAGTTCGGCCTCGGCGTCTTCCGGGTCGGGCTCGCCGACCGCGGCATGCGCCAGCCGCAGGATCGCCTGGCGCGAACGCCAGTCGGGCACGGCGCTCAGGTCCGGCGCGTGCTCCAGCGCTCGCCACAGGCGTTCGTCATGCAGATCGCCGCTTCGATCGGCGGTGGTGGCGGCGGCTTTCATGCGTGGCGCTCCAGCACCGACAGGTACCGCTCCATGCAGGTCTGCAGCTTCGCGCGGCCCTGCCGCAACCGGTTGCGCACGGTCTCGGGTTCGGTGGCCAGCGCCTCGGCCAGCACCTCGACCGTGAAGCCGTCCTCGTGGTGAAGCAGGAAGGCCGCTCGCTGGTCATCGGAGAGTTCGTCCAGGCAGGCCAGCAGGCGGCGCCCCGCCGCACGCCAGAAATTCAGTTCCTCCAGGGAGGGATGATCGTCGGCGCCGCCACCGCGCAACGCGCCGCGCCCGAAGAGCCGCGCGGCCTCGAGTCCGTCGCCGTCTTCGTCGTGCGCGTAGAAGTCCGCCTCGCGCCCGCTCAGGCGCAGGCGCTCGATGCCCGTTCGGTAGGCGATGGTGAAAGCCCAGACGCGCCAGGACGCATCCTCGGGCGCGAAAGCGGCGCGCTCCGCGACGATGCGGCCCCACGTTTCCTGGAAAGCCTCGTCGACCTCCGCCGCGAGCCGCACGCCCATGAGCCGCCGCAGGAAGCGCAGCATGTCGCCCTCGTGGCGGGCATACAGCAGATCGAAGGCGAAAGCGTCGCCACCGGCGTAGGCCAGCATGAGCTGGTCATCCGGCATGGCGTCGCGGGAAGATGGAGCATCGAGGGGGTCGGACATCGGCCGCTTTTTACCGCACGCGCTGCGCCTGGCGCTGTCGGACAGCGGAGGGGCTCCAGGCGGGAAACCCGAAAATTCAGTCCGAACTCGAAAACGGACTTCGGACCGGGTTATAATTCTGGGCTCGGCTCTTTAGCTCAGTCGGTTAGAGCGATGGAATCATAATCCACAGGTCCGCGGTTCGAGTCCGTGAAGAGCCACCAACAAACGAGAAGCCCCGCAGGTCGATGACTTGCGGGGCTTTTTTCTTGGCCTCGCGAGGCCAGCGAGAGAGCGAAAGGGGCGCCCCGCTCATGCCTCCACGACGATCGGGAACTGCGCCTGCCAGCCTTGCGGACCGCGCACGAACGGCACCGTCACCGCCTGGCGGGCCGCCTCGTCCAGCCGGCGCCACAGGCCGTCGCGCGCGTTGCCAGGATCGCCGGCCACATAGAGCTGCGTGGTCAGCAGTTCGCGTCGGTCGAGCTTCACCTTGACGTGGATGTGCGGCGTGCGGCCGGCGTACGGCACCGGCTTGATGGTGCGGAAGCGATAGCGGCCGTCCGAGTCCACCGTCACGCGGCCGAAGCCCTGGAACGCCGCGTCGGCCCGGTTGCCGTCGCCCGGGTGGTGATAGTGCCCGTGCTCGTCGCACTGCCAGATCTCGACCTGCGCCCCCGCCACCGGCCGGCCCGCCAGGTCGCTGACGCTGCCTTCGACCCAGGCGGGCTGACCGCCGGCGTAGGCAGGCAGCGTGCCGTTGTGCAGCAGATCGCCATCCGAATCCTTGGGGAACTCGACCGGATAGAACGGTCCTTCGGTCTGCGCGGGGGTCGGCATGCGGCGCGGACCGGGGGCCTGGGCCCGGGCGCCAAGCCAGAGCGCCGGCATGCCGATCAGCGCCGCAGCCAGGGCGCGCCGCTGGAGGTGAAAGGGCGGGATTGCGTGGCGCATGGCGCTGCGATCCTCGCGCCGCGCGGCAAGTTCCGCCGCCGGCGTGCCGCCGCTCATGCGCCGCGGGCGCTCATTCCTTGGCGCGCCAGGCGCTCAGGAACTCGTCGGTCTTGTCGACGGGGCGCCAGGTCACCCTCACGATGTTCTTCTGCGCCGTGACCGGCGCGAGGGCGGCGGCTTGCGCATCGTCGCTGCCGCTGCAGCCGGCCAGACACGCGAGCACGAGCCCCACACCAGCGACAGCGCACCACCTTGTTTTCTTCACGGTTCTTGTCCTTCCTCGGGCGGGCCACGCGACCCGCGGGCTCCGTCGGCAGACTGTAACCTGGTTGTAAACTCAAAGTATTAATGAAACCCCTTAAGACCGCGAAAATGTAGACGTAATCGCTACCTTTAGACCGCCGCGACGGTGGCCGAGGGCCGCGGCTTCTCGGCGCGCAAGAGGATGCCTTCGAGGATCGCCGGCAGTTCGAAGACCGCGCGGTTGCGCAGCCGGCCGGTGGCGGCGCGATAGCGGTCGAGGCGGTCGATCAGTTCACGGGCGGCTTCGTCGACCCGCGCGAAGCTGGGGCACACGAGGCCCACGCCCTGCTCCCTCACCCACTGGGTGTTGTAGCGCTCCTGCGGCAGCGTCCAGCGGTTGCGGATGACGATCACCGGGAGGCCCATGTGGACCGCCTCGCTCACGCTGCCGGGGCCGGGCTTGCCGACGAAGAAATCGGCGAGCGCCATGTAGTTCGCGATGTCAGGCGTGAAGCCCAGCACCAGGCGCGGCGCGCGCGACGGCGCCGCGCGCAGCGCATCGGCCAGGGCGGCGTTGTGGCCGCAGGCAAGGATGAGCTGCGTGTCTGCCAGCCGCTTGGCGATGCCGAGCATCGCCTTCGAGCCCTGGCCGCCGAACAGCACGATGCCGGTCGGCCGGTCCGGGTCGAGGCCGAGGCGGATGCGCTCCGCGCGGCGGTCGAGCGGGCGCTCGTCGTAGAAAGAGTGGCGGATCAGCATGCCCGAACTCGCATGGACGCGCTCGGGCGTGTAGCCGGCGGCATGCGCCTGCTCGACCGCCCGCGCCGAGCCGCAGACCAGGTGCTGGTCCAGCCCCGCCTCGATCCAGAAGTTGGGCGGCAGGTCGGCCAGGTCGGTGAGCACCGTCACATAGGGCACCCCCGGCAGCGCCGACGCGAGCGATTCGCACAGCGCCCGGTTGAAGTTGGGGATCAGGGAGACGACCAGATCGGGCTCGGTCGCCAGCCAGTGCTGCTGCAGCTGCCGCACGAGCGCCGCATGGCACAGGCGGATCATTCCCTGCAGCAGCTTGAGTTCCTGGGCCAGCCCGAGCGTCCAGCCGCGCGCCAGGCGCTTGTTGTAGACATCCTCGGGGTCCATGCCGGTCAGCTTGCGAAAGCCGTCGCGGGGATCGAGCATCTCGCGCAGGTTGACCAGCCGCACGCGCCAGGGCAGCCCGGCACGATGGATCGCCGCCTCGAGCGCCAGGGCCGAGGCGCGGTGCCCGCCACCGGCGTTGAAGTACACGAGGTCGACCGTGCGCGTTCCTTTCGTCACTTCGGCGCCGCGCAACGGCGCTTCGGCGTTCGCCATCGGGCGGCTCATGCGTGCGCCGGCTCGCGCCGCGCGGCAGCGCGCCGGTTCGTCGCCGGCACGTGGGCCCAGTGCAGGATCTCCAGCGCCCCGTCCGCCTGCTCGGCGAGCGCGGTCAGGCTCTCGACCCAGTCGCCGTCGTTGGCGTAGAGGATGCCGTCGATGTCGCGCAGCTCGGCGTGGTGGATGTGGCCGCACACGACGCCCTGCACGCCGCGGCGGCGCGCCTCGCGGGCCACCGCGTTCTCGAAGTCGCCCACGTAGCTCACCGCGCGCTTGACCTTCAGCTTGAGGTACTTCGAGAGCGACCAGTACGGCAGCCCCATGCGCGCGCGCAGCGAGTTCAGGTGGCGGTTGAGCTTGAGCGTGAACTCGTAGAGCGAGTCCCCGACATGCGCCAGCCACTTCGCGCACTGGATCACGCCGTCGAACAGGTCGCCATGCATGACCCAGAGCTTGCGGCCGTCGGCGGTCTCGTGGATCCACTCGTCGGCCACGTCGATGCCGCCGAAGTTGTGATGCAGGTATTTGCGCGCGAACTCGTCGTGGTTGCCCGGGATGAAGATCACCCGCGTGCCCTTGCGCGCCTTGCGCAGGAGCTTCTGGATCACGTCGTTGTGGGCCTGCGGCCAGTACCAGTGCCGCCGCAGCTGCCAGCCGTCGATGATGTCGCCGACCAGGAAGAGCGTCTCGCACTCGGTGTGCTTGAGGAAGTCGAGCAGCATCCGGGCCTGGCAGCCGGGCGTGCCCAGGTGCAGGTCCGAGATCCACAGGGTCCGGAAGTGCTGCACCGGGCGCGTGACGTCGTTCTCCTCCGCATCCGGCAGCAGGGGAATCCGATCGCTCCATGCGCGAAGAAAGGCGTCGTCTCTTTGCATGGCCCTGCACGATCCCAGCAGCGCGTGACGCGGTCATGGCAGCGCCATGACGCCGCGACGACACGCGGTGCGGGCAAACCATGACCCGGCGGCGACGAAGACACGCGCTGCGGCCGGGACAATCGCAGGCCATGCGCTCCGGCCAGATCATTGCTCTTGCAACGCCCGTCTTCTTCGTGCTGATGGGTCTCGGGTTCTTTGCCGGACGCCGGCGCGGCAGCGCCTCGCCCGGCGTGCGCGCCTTTTGCGCGGCCCGGCTCGTCGCGCTGCTGGCGGGTGCGGCCGCCTTCTTCTGGTTCTCGGACGCGATGCCCCTCGCGACCGCGGGCGTGTGGCTCGCCGCGCTGATCGCCGCGCTCTGGGCCACCGGCGCCGTGCGGCAGGGCCGGCTCACCGTCGCCGAGGTTCTCTTCGTGGATGCGGCGGCACTCGCCACCGCCAGCGGTGCGCTCGGCATCGGCTGGCTGCATGGGGTGTTCAAGCCACTCGCGCTGGCCGTGCTCATCGCCTTTGCCGCCTGGCGCTCGCGTGCGGCCGGCATGCCCGCCCGCTTCGCGCTGCTGCTGGTGGCAGGACTCGTCGCCTCGCTGGCCGGCGACGTTCTTCTGATGTGGCCGCGCCTCTTCGTGCCGGGACTGGTCTGCTTCCTGCTCGCGCACCTGGCGTACATCGCCCTGTTCGCGATGGGCCCGGGATTCTTTCCGAGGCCGGCGGCGCTCGCCGCCACGCTCGGCATTGGCGGCGCCATGTACGCCTTCCTGTGGCAAGGCGGCCTGCCGGCGGGCCTGCGCATGCCGGTCGGCGTCTATGTGGTGGTGATCGCCTGCATGGCCGCGCAGGCGATCGGGCGCGCGGCGGTGGCGGGCGATGCCGCGGCGCGCCAGGTCGCGGTAGGCGCCTGCCTCTTCATGTCGAGCGATGCGCTGCTGGCGACCAACCGCTTCGTCCAGCCGCTGCCCGTGGCCTCGCTGTGGGTGCTCTCCAGCTACTACGCGGCGCAGCTGCTGATCGCGGCGAACGTGCGCCCGCTCTCCGCGCGGGTGGCTGCTCAGCTGCCGAACATGTCGCCTTCGCGCTGAGGAGCCGCCACGCCGAGGTGCCGGTAGGCGGCGAGCGTGGCGATGCGGCCGCGCGGCGTGCGCTGCAGGTAGCCTTGCTGGATCAGATAGGGCTCGATCACGTCCTCGATCGTCCCGGCCTCTTCGCCGATGCTCGCGGCAATGTTGTCGAGACCGACCGGGCCGCCGTCAAAGCGGTGGATCACGGCTTCGAGCAGCTTGCGGTCCATGAGGTCGAAGCCCTGCGGATCGACGTCGAGCATCGCCAGCGCCTTGTGCGCCACCTCGGCGGTGATGCGGCCGTCGCTCTTGACCTGCGCATAGTCGCGCACGCGGCGCAGCAGGCGGTTGGCGATGCGCGGCGTGCCGCGGGAGCGGCGCGCGATCTCCAGGCCGCCGGCCTCGTCCGCCGGCACGCCGAGCAGGCCCGCGCTGCGATGGACGATGCGCGCCAGTTCCTCGGCCGTGTAGAACTCCAGCCGCGCGACGATGCCGAAGCGGTCGCGCAGCGGGTTGGTCAGCATGCCGGCGCGGGTGGTCGCGCCCACCAGCGTGAAGGGCTGCAGGTCCAGCTTGATCGAGCGCGCCGCGGGGCCCTCGCCGATCATGATGTCGATCTGGTAGTCCTCGAGCGCGGGGTAGAGGATTTCCTCGACGACCGGCGACAGGCGGTGGATCTCGTCGATGAAG
>JAGIBP010000026.1 GCA_017744285.1 Variovorax sp. | reverse complement strand
GTGTACGACCGGGGCAAGGAAGGCTTCGTCTTCCACCCGGGGCCGGTCTTCGCGCAGGTCCTGCTGGCCGACGAGATCAACCGCGCCAGCCCCAAGACGCAGAGCGCGCTGCTCGAGGCCATGGAGGAAAAGCAGGTCAGCATCGAGGGCGAGACCCGCGCTCTGCCCTCGCCCTTCTTCGTGATCGCCACGCAGAACCCGTTCGACCAGCTGGGCACCTTCGCCCTGCCCGAGTCGCAGCTGGACCGCTTCCTGATGCGCATCTCGCTGGGCTACCCCGACCGCGCGGCCGAGCGCGAGCTGCTGGCCGGCGCCGACCGCCGCGAGATGCTCTCGCGCCTGCCGGCCCTTCTCACGCCCGGCGAGCTGCAGGCGCTGCAGCAGCGCGTGATGCAGATCCATGCGGCCGAGCCGCTGCTCAACTACGTGCAGGACCTGATCGCGGCCACCCGCTCGGGCCGCTGGTTCCTGCAGGGTCTGTCGCCGCGTGCCGGCATCGCGCTGCTGCGCGCGGCCAAGGCCCAGGCGCTGCTGGCCAACCGCGACTACGTGGCGCCCGACGACGTGCAGGCCGTGCTGCCGCAGACCATCGCGCACCGGGTCACGCCGGTCGGCGACGCGGGGCGCGGCGCGGTCGAGCAGGTGCGCGCGATGGTGGCGGCGGTGCCCCTGCCGTGACCTCGCCGGCGCCCGCGCGCCCGGCAGGCGCGCCCTTCACTGCGCCGCTGCGCGCGCGCATCGACCGCTGGTTCCTGTCGCGGCGGCCGCCCTCCGACACGCTCGAGCTCACGCAACGCAACGTCTACATCCTGCCGACGCGGGCCGGCTGGATGCTGGCCGTGACCCTGCTCCTGCTCCTGGTCGCCTCGATCAACTACCAGCTCAACCTGGGCTATCTGCTGACCTTCCTGCTCGCGGGCTGCGTGGCGGTCGGCATGCACGTGTGCCACGGCACGCTGCGCGGGTTGGCATTGCGGCTCATGCCGCCGGAGCCGCAGTACGCCGGCTCGGCCGCGGTGTTCCGCATCGTGCTGACCAACGCGCGCCGCAGCACGCGCTACGGGATCGGGCTGGCCGTGCACCGCAGCGGCCAATGGTCGTGGAGCGACGTACCCGCACAAGGCAGCGCGACGGTCGAAGTCGCCATCCAGCCCGGGCGTCGCGGCCTCCATGCCGCGCCCGCGCTCACGGCCGAGACGCGTTTTCCGCTCGGCACCTTCCGCGTGTGGTCGGTCTGGCGGCCGGCCGCGCAGGTGCTCGTCTACCCCGCACCGGAAGCGAACCCGCCGCCCCTGCCGGAGGGCGAGCCCCTGGCCGGCCCCGCCGCCGCGATGGCCGCGCGGGCACAGATCGCCGGCGAATACGACGGCGTGCGCGCCTACCGCCGCGGCGATTCGCGCAAGCTCGTGGTCTGGAAGCGCGCGGCGCAGGCGCAGGCCGCGGGCTCGGACGAGCTGGTGAGCCGCGACACGCAGCAGGCCCAGCGCACGCAGCTGTGGCTCGACGCGCAGCATGCCGGCCTGCCCGAGGCCGAGGCGCGGCTGTCGCGCCTGTGCGCCTGGGTGCTGATGGCCGATCACCTGGGCGTCGACTACGGCCTGCGCGCGGGCGGCCGGGTCGTTCAGCCCTCGCAGGGCGAGGCGCACCGGCGCCAGTGCCTGGAGGTGCTGGCGCTGTGCTGAGCCGCCTCCAGTCGCTGCCGAGAGACGCGCGGGACACGCTGTTCCTGCTCGCGGTGATCGGCCTCGTCCTCCTGCCGCAGACCGCCAATCTCCCGTGGTGGTGCAGCCTGCTGGCGGCGATCGTGCTCGCCTGGCGCGGCACGCTCGCGGTGCAGGCCCGGCCGCTGCCGAGCAAGTGGTGGCGGATCGCCCTGCTCGGGATCACGCTCGTCGCCACCTACGCCACGCACCGCACCCTGCTCGGCCGCGACGCCGGCGTGACGCTGATCGTGATCCTGCTCGCGCTCAAGACGCTGGAGCTGCGCGCCCGGCGCGACGCCTTCGTGATCTTCTTCCTGGGCTTCTTCACGATGCTCACGAACTTCTTCTATTCGCAGTCGCTCGCCACCGCCTTCGCGATGCTGCTCGCGCTGCTCGGCCTGCTGACGGCGCTGGTGAATGCGCACATGCCGGTGGGCCGTCCGCCGCTCATGCTGGCCGCGCGCACCGCGGGGTCGATGGCGCTGCTCGGCGCGCCGATCATGGTGGCGCTGTTCGTGCTGTTCCCGCGCATGGCGCCGCTGTGGGGCATGCCGAGCGACGCCATGACCGGACGCACCGGCCTGTCGGGCAGCATGCGCGTGGGCACCATCGCGGAACTCGCGCTCGACGACGGCATCGCGGCGCGCGTGCGTTTCGAGGGCGACGTGGTACCGCCGCGATCGAGCCTGTACTTCCGCGGGCCGGTGCTGTCGCAGTTCGACGGGCGCGAATGGACAGCCCCCGCATTCACGCGGCGTCTGACGCGACTGGCGGTGCGCACGCAGGGCGCGCCCGTGCGCTACGAGGTCACGCTCGAGCCCTCCAACCGTCCCTGGCTCCTGACGCTCGAAGCCACGCCCGAGGCGCCGGCCACGGCCGGGCTCGCGCTCTACGGCACGCCCGAGCTGCAATGGTTCGCTCCGCGCCCCCTGGGCGACATGGTGCGCTACCGCGCCGAGAGCTTCGCGCAGTTCCAGTACGGTCCCGAGCACCGCGACCGCGGCCTCGCGGCCTACACGATGCTGCCGCCGGGCTCCAACCCGCGCACCGTCGCGCTCGCCGCCGAGATGCGCCGCGACCCCGCACTGGCGGGCGCATCGACGCACGCGCTGGTGCAGAACGTGATGCAGCGCCTGCGCACCGGCGGCTATTCGTACACGCTCGATCCCGGCGTGTACGGCGACGACACGGCCGACCAGTTCTGGTTCGACATCAAGGCCGGGTTCTGCGAGCACATCGCCTCGGCCTTCGTGGTGCTGATGCGCGCGCTCGACGTTCCGGCGCGCATCGTCACCGGCTACCAGGGCGGCGAGCTGAACAGCGTGGACAACTACTGGGTGCTGCGCCACAGCGACGCCCATGCCTGGGCCGAGGTCTGGCAGGAGGGCCTGGGCTGGGTGCGCGTCGATCCCACCGGCGCGATCTCGCCCGACCGCGTCGGCCAATTCCGGCGCCTTGCGACGCAGCCCGGGCTGATCGCCGGGGCCTTCGAGGCCATGACGCCGACGCTCGCGATCCACCTGCGCGCCACGTGGGACGCCATCAACAACCGCTGGAACCAATGGGTGCTCAACTACACCCAGGGCCGGCAGCTCGACCTGCTCAGGAACATCGGCTTCGAGGCGCCGAGCGCGCAGGATCTGGTCGTGGTGCTGCTCCTGCTGATGGTGGCGGCCAGCCTCGCGGGCGCCGGCTGGACGCTGTGGGAGCGCAGCCGGCAGGACCCCTGGCTGCGCCTGCTCGACCGGGCCCGCGCCCGGCTGCGGCAGGCCGGCATCGAGGTGAATGACGCCACGCCCCCGCGCCAGATGGCCGTGCGCCTGGCCGAACGCTTCGGCGCCGAGGCCCAGGCGACACAGGACTGGCTGCTGCGCCTCGAAGCCGGCCGCTATGCGAAGTCGCCCGCGGCCACGCTGCCCCGCCTGCGCGCCGAGTTCCGCCGCCTCCAATGGCCGCGATCCCTTCCCGCGAAGTGAATCCTGGCGCCGGTCGCGCGGACGGCACAATGCACGCGATGCCACGCCTCCTGCTCCCCGCCCTGCCGCCCGTCCTGCCTGCCTTCGCCCGCCGCGCGCTGGCGGCCCTGCTCTGCACCGCCGCCGTCCTGGCTGGCACCCCGCTCGATGCGCAGGGCGCGCCCGACAAGCGCACCGCACCGGCGCGCGGCATCCCCTATGCCACGCGCGACGACGCGATGCAGTTCGCCGACGAGATTGCCGCGCGGCGCCAGCTCGACCGCGACTGGGTGCGCGCCACCATCGGCAATGCCAGGCTCTTGCCCAACGTGCCCCGCCTGATGCTGCCGGCCCCCACTGGCACGCCGAAGAACTGGACCCTCTACCGCAGCCGCTTCATCGACCCGGTGCGCATCCAGGCCGGCACGCGCTTCTGGCGCAGCAACGCGGTGACGCTCGCGCGCGCGCAGGCCGAGTTCGGCGTGCCGGCCGAGATCATCGTCGGCATCATCGGCGTGGAGACGATCTACGGGCGCAACATGGGCAGCTTCCGCGTGATCGACGCGCTCGCCACGCTGGCCTTCGACTTCCCGCAGGCGCATCCGCGCGCGAGCGAGCGCCAGGCCTTCTTCCGCAGCGAACTCGAGAGCTTCCTCAGCATCGAAAGTCGCACCAACGAGAACCCCCTGCTGCCCGTGGGCAGCTACGCGGGCGCCATGGGCATGCCGCAGTTCATGCCCAGCAGCATCGCCAAGTACGCGGTGGACTACGACGGCGACGGGCGCATCGACCTCGTCAACAACCCGATCGACGTGATCGGCTCGGTGGCGAACTACTTCAAGTCCTTCGGCTGGCAGCCCGGCATGCCGCCGGTCTTTCCGGTGGGCTTCGACGAATCGCGCCTGCAGAAGGCCGTCCTGCTCGGGCCGGACATCGTGCCCACCTTCAGCGCCGATGCCTTCGTCGCCGGCGGCGCGGTGCTCGACGGCGACGCGCAGAAGTTCAACGGCCTGCTGGCGCTGATCGAGCTGCAGAACGGCGGCGATGCGCCGAGCTACGTGGCGGGCACGAAGAACTTCTACGTGATCACCCGCTACAACTGGAGCAGCTACTACGCGATGTCCGTGATCGAACTGGGCCGCGAGGTGCGCGCCGCGATGGAGCCCTGATGGACGAAGCCGCGCTGCACGGCTCGTGGGTCCGGGCATGGCAGGCGCTCGGCGTCGCATCGCCCGACGAAGCGCTGCTGGACGAACTGCTGGCCTGCCATTGCGAGGCCCATCGGGCCTATCACACGCTGCAGCACGTGGGCGAGTGCCTCGCGCTGCTGGAAGAAGAACGCGAGCACGCGCAGCGTCCGGCCGAGATCGCGCTGGCCCTCTGGTTCCACGACGCCATCTACGACGTGCGCCGGCACGACAACGAGGAACGCAGCGCGGCGTGGGCGCGGCAGGCGCTGCTCGATGCCGGCGTGGCCCAGGACGCCGCCGAGCGCGTGCATGCGCTGGTGATGGCGACGCGGCACGATGCGCCGCCCGGCACGACCGATGCGCGGCTGCTGGTCGACATCGACCTCGCGATCCTCGGCGCGCCGCCCGAGCGCTTCGCGGAATACGAGCGGCAGATCCGCATCGAATACGCGCATGTGCCGCCGCAGGTCTTCGAACCCCGGCGGCGCGAGATCCTCGACCGCTTCCTGGCGCGCGATCCGCTCTACCTCACGCCCTCGATGCGCGAGCGGCTGGAAGCGGCCGCGCGCCGCAATCTGAAGCGGCGCCGGGCCTGACTCAGTCCAGCTGGATGTTGCGGTCGGTGATGACCTTGTTCCAGCGCACCGTCTCGGCCTGCAGGTGCTTGGCGGCTTCCTCGGGCGTGGAGCCCACGACTTCGGCGCCGATGGACTTGAAGCGTTCGACCACCTCGGGCTGCTTCATCGCGGCGACGAACGCCTGGTTGAGCTTCTTGACGATGGCCGGCGGCGTGCCGGCCGGCACGAACACCGAGAACCACGGCGAGACCTCGTAGCCCTTGAGGCCGGCTTCCTGCATGGTCGGCACGTCGGGCAGGCTCGAAGAGCGTTTGGCCGTGGTCACGGCCAGGGCGCGCAGCTTGCCGGACTGGATGTGCGGCCGCGCCGAGGTGATCGAGTCGAACATGTAGTTGACCTGGCCGCCGAGCAGGTCGGAGACGGCCGGGCCCGATCCCTTGTAAGGGATGTGCAGCATCTCGATGCCGGCCAGCGAAGTGAAGACCTCGCCTGCCAGGTGGACCGAGGTGCCGTTGCCGGCCGACGCGTAGGTGAGCTTGCCCGGCGCGGCCTTGGCGGCGGCGATCACGTCCGAGACGTTCTTGACGTTGGGCTGCGTCGCGTTCGTGACGAGCACGTTCGGCACCACCGCGAGCACGCTCACCGGCGTGAAGTCCTTGATCGGGTCGTAGCTGAGCTTGCGGTACAGCGGCTTGTTGGTCGCCATGCCGATCGAGGTGATCATGATCGTGTAGCCGTCGGCCGGCTGCTTGGCCACGTAGTCGGCGCCGATGTTGCCGCCGGCACCGGGCCGGTTCTCGACGACGAAGGGCTGGCCCAGCGCGTGCGAGGCCTTCTCGCCCAGCGTGCGCGCGATCGCGTCCATGGCGCCGCCCGGCGGGAAGGGCACGATCCAGCGGATGGGCTTCGTGGGCCAGGCGGCAGCGGGCTCGGCGGCGTGCACGGCGGGCAGGACGGACAGGCACAGGCCTGCGGCGACAGCGGTCAGAAGGCGGCGTTTCAAGACAATCTCCAATTTCTATTCGTGTGGGTGATGCGGCTCAGGCAATGGCCGACGGGTGCCGGGCCAGCGGCGTGACTTCGATGTCCATGTAGGGGAAGAGCGGCAGGTCCTGCAGCAGTGCATGCAGCTCGTCGTTCGACGCGACGTCGAACACGCTGTAGTTGGCGTATTCGCCGACCACGCGCCAGATGTGCTTCCAGCGCCCGTCGCGCTGCAGGTCTTGCGAGTAGGCCTTTTCGCGGGCCTTGATGTCGGCCACCACGTCGGCGGGCAGCCCGTGGGGGATCTTCACGTCCATGCGAACGAGGTAAAGCATTCGGTCGTCTCCAGGAAAATAAGTTCAGGCGCCTGCCGCAGCGGCATCGCGCCCCATGTCGAAATGCCGCGGCTCGCGGCCGGCCAACGCGCGGTCGAAGCGCGCGAGCTGCTTCAGGTCGACCTCCACGCCCAGGCCCGGCCCGTCGGGCAGCTGCAGCTCGAAGTCCTCGATCGCCATGCGCTGTTGCACGATGTCGTCCACCAGCAGTTGCGGGCCGAAGAGCTCGCAGTTGTGGTGCCGGCCGCCCAGCGTCGCGAACACGTGGGCGGAGGCCGCCGAGCCGATCGAGGTCTCGAGCATGGTGCCGCCATACCAGCCGATGTCGGCCGCCTGCGCAATGGCCGCGACCTGCCGCGTGCGCAGCAGCCCGCCATGCTTGGCGACCTTCAGCGAGAAGACCTGGCTGGCCTGCTCGCGCGCCAGGCGCATCGCGTCGTACGGCGTGCAGACGCTCTCGTCGGCCATGATCAGCGCGCCCTGCAGCGTCGCCGTGAGATCGCGCAGCGCAGGCACGTTCCAGTGGGCCACCGGCTGTTCGATCAGCGTCACGCCGGCCTCGACCATGGGCGGCAGGTAGCGGCGTGCGGTGGCGCCGTCCCAGGCCTGGTTCACGTCCACCGTGAGCACGGCGCGGCCCTGCAGCCCGCGCGCGATCTGGCTCACATGCGCGAGGTCGGCCTCGGGCGTGCGGGCGCCGATCTTCATCTTGAAGATGCGGTGGCGCTTCTGCTCCAGGCGCAGCTGCGCTTCGGCCAGGTCGCGCTCGACGTCGCCGCTGGCCAGCGTCCACGCCAGTGGCAGGCTGTCGCGCTGCTTGCCGCCGAGCAACTGCCACACCGGCAGGTCGAGGGTGCGGGCCACCGCATCGAGCAGCGCGATCTCGACCGCGCTCTTGGCGAAGGCGTTGCCCTTGCAGGCCAGGTCCATGCGGGCCAGGCAGGCCTCGAAGCGCGCGCCGTCCTGTCCGACCAGCGCCGGCGCGAGGTGGTTGACGACGGCATGGTGAATGCTCTCGGGCGACTCCTCGTTCCACGAGGGGCCGCCGATGGTCGCCGCCTCGCCGAAGCCGGTGGCGCCGTTGGCGAGCCAGAGCTGCACGATCACCGGGCTCTGGCGGCTGATGGCGCCAAAGGACAGCTTGTGCGGGCGAATCGTCGGGATGTCCAGGATGCGCGCCTCGATGCGCTCGATCAGTAAACGGTCTTGCATGGAATGGGCGGGGGTGGAGGCCGGGCCACGCAGGCGCCAGCCAATGGTCAGAAGCGTAGTTCCATGGATGGCGTAAATCTATTGAATAATTTTTGAGCGATCGTTCGATATCATCGAATGATCTTCCGGGAGCCCCCTGCATGGAACTGCGGCAACTGCGCTACTTCGTCGATCTGGCGAAGACCGAGCACCTCACCACCTCGGCCAAGAACCTGTTCGTCACGCAATCCACCCTGTCGCACGGCCTGCGGCAGCTGGAGGACGAACTGGGCATGGTGCTGTTCGACCGCATCGGGCGCGGGCTCAAGCTCTCGCAGGCGGGCGTGGTGTTCCGCAATCACGCGGAGCGCGCGCTGCACGAGCTGGAGGCCGGGCGCATGGCGCTGGCCGACCTGAGCGAACTGCAGACCGGCTCCCTGACGCTGGGCGTCATCCCGACCTTCCTGAACACCCTGGTCGCGCCGGCCGTGGCCGCGTTCACGCGCGCCTATCCCCGGGTGGCCATCGAGGTGCGCGAACTGCTCGCGCGGCCGGTGGAGCAAGGCCTGCTCGACGGCACCCTGGACCTGGGCGTGAGCTTCCACCCCCCGCAGAGCGCCGACCTGGAGGCGCTGCCGCTGTTCGACGAACGGATGATGCTGCTGGTCAACCCCTCGCACCCCCTGGCCACCCGCCGCACGATGGCGGTGAAGGCGCTGGCCGATGTCCCGCTGGCGCTGCTGCCGCGCAGCTTCTACACGCGCGGCCTCATCGACGACGGCCTGCGCAGCGCGGGGGTCGCGCCGCTCCTGCGCGTGGAGATGGGGTCGGTGGAATCGCTGATCGCGCTGTGCCGCTGGGGCGACATGGCGACCATCGTGCCCGAGCGGGCGGCGCAGCAGGCGACCGACATGGTCGCGATCCACCTGATCTCGCCGCAGCTGATCCGCACGGCGGGGCTGCTGTTCCGCCGGGGCACGCAGTACAGCGCCGCCGCACGCGAGTTCGCCGCGCACCTGGCCCCCGCGGCGCGCGCGAGCCTGGGGCGCTGAGGGCCGGTCGGCGCGCTAGAAGCCGACCCGCTGGTACTGCTCGACCTGGCACGCATAGGTGCCCGGCTGGGAACAGGCCGAAGACGAATAGCCCAGGCCCGCGCTGCTCGCGCAGCCCGCCAGAAGGCAAAGGAACATCACGGTCGCCAGCTTCAACATAGGCGCCGACGATACGCGAGGCGGCCGCTGGCGCCATTGCCCTTTGGTGCAGCCGGCCGCGGCATCTCAGCGCACCTGGCCCCCCGGCGGTCAAGTGACAGCTGCATCGACCTCCTCTTTGTCGGGTTCGTGCATGCGCATCCACGCGTGGACCCGCTCGCGCTCGGCGGGCGTGTAGTGCAGGCCGAGCTTGGAGCGCCGCCAGAGCACGTCGTCGCCGCTGCGCGCCCACTCCTCGCGCTGCAGGTAGCGCAGTTCGCGCTCGTGCAGGCCGGGCGCGACTTCGGGGCCCAGGTCGTCCATCGACGCGGCGTCGCCGAGCACTTCGGCGACGCGCGCGCCGTAGGCCCGTGCAAGGCGGCGCGCGATGCCGGCGTCGAGCCAGGGATGGCGCCTCTGCACCTCGGCCAGGAAGCGCTCGAAATCGACGTCGGGGCGTGCGGCGGGGCTCGTGGGCCCGATCCACGCCGAGAGATCGCCCCCGGCGAGGAAGGCGCCATCGGTCCATGGCCGGCGCGCATCGCCGAGCATGCGGCCGACCTCGTCGGCGGCGTCCTCGGCGAGCTTGCGGAAGGTGGTGATCTTGCCGCCCCACACCGACAGCAGCGGCGCGGCGGCGGTGTTGGATTCGAGCAGGTAGTCGCGCGTGACGGCCGACGGATCGCCCGAGGCGTCGTCGAGCAGCGGGCGCACGCCCGAATAGGTCCAGACCACATCCGAGGGCCGGATCGGCTTCTCGAAGTAGCGGCTCGCCTGCGTGCAGAGGTAGTCGATCTCGTCCGCGGCGATGCGCGCCGCGCCCGGGTCGTCGCCGGCCAGTTCGACGTCGGTGGTGCCGATCAGCGTGAAGTCGTCCTGGTAGGGAATCGCGAAGATGATCCGCTTGTCCGGGTTCTGGAAGATGTAGGCGTGGTCGTGGCCGAACACGCGCGGCACCACGATGTGGCTGCCCTTCACGAGCCGCAAATGCCGCGTGGCCAGCGCCTCGCCCCGCGCCGGCCGGGCCACGCCGCGCAGGAAGGCTTCGGCCCAGGGGCCCGCCGCATTCACGACCGCGCGGGCGCGCACGGTGCGCCGGCCCTCTGGCCCTTCGAGCACGGCGGTCCACGCCTCGCTGCTGCGCTGCGCGCTCAGGCAGCGCGTGCGGGTGAGCACCTGCGCGCCGCGCGCGCGGGCATCGAGCGCGTTCAGCACCACGAGGCGCGCGTCGTCCACCCAGCCATCCGAATAGACGAAGCCGCGTTTGAACGCGCTCTTGAGCGGTTCGCCGGCCGCGTGCTTTCGCAAGTCGACGCTTCGCGAAGCGGGCAGCACCTCGCGCCGGGCGAGGTGGTCGTACATGAAGAGCCCGATGCGGATCAGCCAGGCCGGCCGCATCGACGGGTCATGCGGCATCACGAAGCGCAGCGGCCACATGATGTGCGGCGCGCTGCGCAGCAGCACCTCGCGCTCCTGCAGTGCCTTGCGCACCAGCGAGAACTCGTAGTACTCCAGATAGCGCAGCCCGCCGTGGATCAGCTTGGTCGAGGCCGAGGACGTGTGGGCCGCCAGGTCGTCCTTCTCGCAGAGCATGACGCGCCAGCCGCGCCCCGCGAGGTCCCGCGCGATGCCGCAGCCATTGATGCCGCCGCCCACGATCAGGACATCGCAATCGGTCTCGAACGCGGCGGATGACGCTTGGGAAGCACTCACGGAAACCGGGTCTCCAGAATGACGCAAGCCACGATTCGCGGGATATTCGTGTTCGAATTTTTTCATTTTGGTTCCTTATTGTCGATTTTCGTGCGCGTTTACCCTAAAGTCCATTCGTTTCTGTTCGTTCTAAATTGATTCACCCCGTGAATTCGAATCCCCGCCAGCTCAAGCTCCTGAACACCGTGCGCTCGCGCGGCTCGATCAACGTCGACGAACTCGCCCAGATGCTTGGCGTCACCTTGCAGACGGTGCGCCGCGACGTGCAGCGGCTGGCCGACGAAGGCCTGCTCACGCGCTTCCACGGGGGCGTGCGCGTGCCCAGCTCGACCACCGAGAACATCGGCTATCAGCAGCGCGAGAACCTGCATGCGGAGGGCAAGGCGCGCATCGCGCGTGCGGTGGCGGCCAAGGTGCCCAACGACTGCTCACTGATCCTCAACATCGGCACCACGACCGAGGCGATCGCCAAGGCGCTGCTCGGGCACACGGGGCTGCGCGTGATCACCAACAACCTCAACGTCGCGACCATCCTGAGCGGCAACCCGAACTGCGAGGTGATCGTGGCCGGCGGCTCGGTGCGGCTGCGCGACCGCGCCATCGTCGGCGAGGCGACCGTGGACTTCATCCGCCAGTTCAAGGTCGACATCGCGCTGATCGGCGTGTCGAGCATCGAGGCTGACGGCACGCTGCGCGACTTCGACCTGCGCGAGGTGAAGGTGGCGCAGACCATCATTGCCCAGGCGCGCGAGGTGTGGCTGGCCGCCGACGCGAGCAAGTTCAACCGGCCTGCGATGATCGAGCTGGCCAAGCTCTCGCAAATCGACTGCCTGTTCACCGATGCGGAGCCGCCGCCGCCCTTCCCGGCCCTGATCGAAAGCGCGCAGGTGCGCTGCATCGTGGCGCAGGAACACTGAAAGGCTTTCTCATGACCTACCTGCTCGCCCTGGACCAGGGCACCTCGAGCTCGCGCAGCATCGTGTTCGATCGCGAGGGCCGCATCGTTGCCATGGCGCAGCGCGAACTGCCGCAGATCTATCCCCGGCCCGGCTGGGTGGAGCACGACCCGCTCCAGATCTGGAACGACCAGCTCGCCACCGCGCGCGACGTGCTTGCCAAGGCGAAGCTGACCGCGAATGACATCCACGCGATCGGCATCACGAACCAGCGCGAGACCACCGTGGTCTGGCACCGCAAGACCGGCCAGCCGGTGCACCACGCCATCGTCTGGCAGGACCGCCGCGCCGAGCCCCTGTGCGCGAAGCTGCGCGAGGACGGCATGGCCGCGACGATCCAGGAGAAGACCGGGCTCGTGATCGACGCCTACTTCTCGGGCACCAAGCTGCGCTGGCTGCTCGACAACGTGCCCGGCGTGCGCGCACAGGCCGAACGCGGGGAGCTGGCCTTCGGCACCGTCGACAGCTGGCTCATCTGGCAGCTCACCGGCGGGAAGGTGCACGTCACCGACGTGAGCAATGCCTCGCGCACCATGCTTTTCAACGTGCACACCAACCAGTGGGATGCCGATCTGCTGAAGGCACTCGATATCCCGGCCTCGCTGATGCCCGAGGTCAAGCCGTCGAGCTCGCACTTCGCGGACACGGCGGCGGGTCTCTTCGACCGCGCCCTGCCGATCGGCGGCGTGGCGGGCGATCAGCAGGCCGCCCTCTTCGGCCAGGCCTGCTTCGAGGCCGGCATGGCGAAGAACACCTATGGCACCGGCTGCTTCCTGCTGATGCACACCGGCGGCGACTTCCAGCCCTCGCACAACGGCCTGCTCGTGACCAGCGCCGCGCAGACCAGCGCGAAGCCGCAGTACGCGATGGAAGGTAGCGTGTTCGTCGGCGGTGCGGTCGTCCAATGGCTGCGCGACGGCCTCAAGGCCATCCCCGGCAGCGCGCATGTGCAGGCGCTGGCCGAAAGCGTGCCCGATGCGGGCGGCGTGATGATGGTGCCGGCCTTCACCGGCCTCGGCGCGCCCTACTGGGATGCGGATGCACGCGGCATCATCACCGGCCTGACACGGGGCACCACGGTGGCGCATATCGCGCGCGCGGCGTTGGAAAGCATCGCCTACCAGAGCGCCGCATTGCTGCAGGCCATGAGCCGCGACGCGGTCGCAGCCGGCGGCACGCCGGTGGCCGAACTGCGCGTGGATGGCGGTGCGTGCGTCAACAACCTGCTGATGCAGTTCCAGGCTGATCTGCTGGGGATTCCGGTGGTGCGGCCTGAAGTGACCGAGACCACCGCGCTTGGCGCCGCGTACCTGGCAGGGCTTTCGACGGGCTACTACAAGGATGTGAGCGAGTTGTCGAAGCTATGGCGCGTCGAGCGCCGCTTCATGCCGACCTTGAGTCGCGACAAGGCCGACGAAGCGATGGCGCGCTGGGAGCGCGCCGTACGTCAGGCCACTGCCGCTTAGTTACTGTGCCGGGACCAGGAAATCCTGGCTGATGCGCCAACCCAACTCGTTCACGCGATCAAGGAACTGCGTGAGATACGCATGCAGCCCGGTCGCGAGGATTTCGTCCACCGTCGCGTACTGAAGATCCGCCAGCAGCTTGCCCGCACGCCGCTGCGTCTCGGCGCTCTGGTCGTTCTTCACCTTGTCGAGGTTCTCCACCACTTCGACAAGGCTCGCATGCAGTGAACGCGGCATGTCGGCACGCAGGATCAGCAACTCCGCCACGCGCTCGGGCTTGATCACGTCGCGGTACACCTTGCGATAGACCTCGAACGCGGAGACGCTGCGCAGGATGGCGCTCCAGTGATAGAAGTCGTACTCCTGATCTTCCTCGGTCGCGGTGCCGAAGAACTCGCTGTTGAGGGCGTGGAACTTCACGTCCACCAATCGCGCGGTGTTGTCAGCACGCTCTATGAAGGTGCCGAGGCGCGAGAAGTAGAAGGACTCGTCCTGCAGCATGGTGCCGAGCGTCACGCCGCGCGAGAGATGCGAGCGAAACTTCACCCATTCGAAGAACTGCGCCGGGTCGCGCTCCAGGTCACCCGCACGCAGCATGCGATTGACTTCGAGCCAGGTGGTGTTCTGCGTTTCCCACGCCTCGGTGGTGAGCGCGCCGCGCACCGCGCGTGCGTTCTCGCGCGCCGCGCGCAGGCACGAGAGGATGGACGAGGGATTCGACTCGTCCTTGACCATGAACTCCATGACTTCGTCGGGTTCGATGTGGTCGTGGTCCTCGTTGTACATGGGCAGCAGCTCGCTGATCGACAGCAGCCCCTGCCAGCCGTACTTGGCGACTTCGGCCGATTGCGGCAGCAACGACGTCTGGTAGTTGACGTCGAGCATGCGCGCGGTGTTTTCGGCGCGCTCGGTGTAGCGCGACATCCAGTAGAGGTGATCGGCAGTGCGTGACAACATGATCTGAAGGCTCCCGATCAGGACGTTTGCGTTTGTGTTTGCGACTGGCTGTGCGAGCGCGACCCATTGGTGCGGTCGCCTTCGAGAATCCAGGTGTCCTTGGTGCCCCCGCCTTGCGACGAGTTGACCACCAGCGACCCTTCCTTGAGCGCAACCCGCGTGAGGCCACCGGGCACCATCTGCACTTCCTTGCCCGAGAGCACGAAGGGCCGCAGGTCGATATGGCGCGGCGCGATGCCGGCGTCAACGAAGGTCGGCGAACTCGACAGGCTGAGCGTGGGCTGCGCGATATAGCCGTCCGGCTTTGCGAGCACTGCTTTCTTGAAATCTTCGATCTCGGCCTGCGTGGCGGCGGGGCCAATGAGCATGCCGTAGCCGCCCGCGCCGTGCACTTCCTTGACCACAAGGTCCTTCATGTTCGCCAGCGTGTAGTCGAGGTCGTCCTTGTTGCGGCAGATGTAGGTCGGCACGTTCTTCAGGATCGGCTTCTCGCCGAGGTAGAACTCGATCATCTTCGGCACGTACGGATAGATCGACTTGTCGTCCGCCACACCGGTGCCGACCGCATTGCAGATCACGACGTTGCCTTCGCGATAGGCGCGCATCAGACCGGCGCATCCGAGCGTGGAAGTCGGGCGGAACACTTCGGGGTCGAGGAAGTCGTCGTCCACGCGGCGGTAGATGACGTCGACGCGCTTCGGCCCGCGCGTGGTGCGCATGTAGACGAAGTTGTCCCGGACGAAGAGGTCCTGCCCCTCGACCAGTTCCACGCCCATCTGCTGCGCGAGGAAGGCGTGCTCGAAGTAGGCGCTGTTGTACATGCCGGGCGTGAGCACGACCACGGTCGGCTCGGCGGTGGCCGGCGGCGCCGAGGCGCGCAGGGTTTCGAGCAGCAGGTCGGGGTAGTGCGCCACCGGCGCGATGCGGTTCTGGCTGAACAGCTCGGGGAAGAGCCGCATCATCATCTTGCGGTTCTCGAGCATGTAGCTCACGCCGCTGGGCACGCGCAGGTTGTCTTCGAGCACGTAGTACTCGCCGCTGCCGCCTGCATCGGGCGCCCGCACGATGTCGATGCCGGCCACGTGCGAATAGACGTCGTTGGGCACCTTCACGCCGGCCATCTCCGGGCGGTACTGCGCGTTGTTCAGGATCTGCTCGGCGGGAATCACGCCGGCCTGGATGATCTCCTGGCCATGGTAGACGTCGTGGATGAAGCGGTTGAGCGCCGTCACGCGCTGCACCAGCCCCTTTTCCATCGAGGCCCACTCGTGCGCGGGAATGATGCGCGGCAGGAGGTCGAACGGAATCAGGCGCTCGGTGCCCGAGCCGTCCTCGTCCTTCGCGCCATAGACGGCGAAGGTGATGCCGACCCGGCGGAAGATCATCTCCGCCTCCTCGCGCCGCGAACGCATCACCGCTTCGGGTTGCTTCGCGAGCCATTGGTCGTATCGCTTGTAGTGGCTCCGCACCGCTGCGCCGGTGTAGGGAACCTGCTCGTACATCTCGTCGAATTTGTGCATGGACGACCAATCTCCTTGACCATAGCTTAGCAAGTTCGGGGCCAAATCCCGGCTTTCGCGCCGCCGTCAATCCATGCGGTGGTGCCAGTAGCGGCGCGCGTCGACGCGCTCGCACGCGATGGCGTCCGGCGCGGTGCTGGACCAGCGGGCGGCGCCGCAATGCGGGGTGTCGACAGCGCGGATGCTGTGGTCCACGTAGCGCTGCACCACCTCTTGCGCCGGATGCCCGAAGCGGTTGCGCCAGCCCGCCTGGATGATCGCCAGGCGCGGAGCCACCGCATCGAGCAGCAACGGGCTCGACGAGGTCTTGCTGCCGTGATGCGGCACCAGCAGCACGTCGGCCGCCAGGTCGGCGTGGCGCGCGGCGAGCGCGGCTTCCTGCAGCCGCTCGATGTCGCCGGCGAGCAGCGCCGCCGCGCGGCCATTGCCGATGCGCAGCACGCACGAGATGGCGTTCGGGCGGCCGAAGCTCGCATAGTCGCCCTCGGCGGGATGGAGGATCTCGAAGTCGACGCCGTCCCAGGTCCAGCGCTGCCCGGCGATGCAGCGCTCGGCCGGCCGCAGCGCCTGCAGGGGATGCTCCGCCTCGATCGAGCTCAGCAGCCGCGCCTGCGGCTGCATCGCCAGCACCGCCGCCGCGCCGCCGGTGTGGTCGGTGTCGCGGTGGCTCAGGACCACGGTGTCGAGCCGCTCGCCCAGCGCGCGCATCAGCGGCACGAGCACCCGGTCGCCGGCGTCGCTTTCCAGGCTGTAGCGCGGACCGGCGTCGTACAGCAGGCTGTGGCGCGCCGTGCGCACCAGCACCGCGTTGCCCTGCCCGATGTCGGCGGCGAGCAGTTCGAATTCGCCCGCGGGCGGAGGCGGCGGAAGCCACAGCAGGGCGGGCGCCAGGAGCGGCAAGCCCAGCGCGCGCATCGACCACGGCAGGCGCATCGCCAGCAGCACGCCGCCGGCGACGCCCGCGCCCGCCATCCACAGCGGCGGAGCGGGCATCGACAGCGTCGCGAAGGGAAGGCGCGCCAGCGCTTGCAGGCCCCACGTCAGCGCCTGTACCGCCCAGGACGCGAGCTCCCACAGCGGCGGGACGAGCACGCCGAGCATCGACAGCGGCGTGACCACCAGCGTGACCCACGGGATCGCGATCGCGTTGGCCGGCAGGCTGACCACGGAGATCTGCTGGAACAGCAGCAGCGTGAGCGGCGTCAGCGCCAGCGTCACGATCCACTGCTCGCGAAGAAGGCGTGCCAGGCGCGCCATCGCGCCGGCCGGCGCCTCGGCCGCCGAGGCGCCGCCGTCCGCGGCGAAGAGCACGCCGACGGCCACGAAGCTCAGCCAGAAGCCCGGCTGCATCAGCGCCCAGGGATCGACCGCCACCACGGCCGCGCAGGCGACCGTCCAGACCACGGGCCACGGCCACTGGCGCCCGGCCAGGCGCAGCAGGGCGACCACCGCCAGCATCCACACCGTGCGCTGCGAGGGCACGCCCCAGCCGCTGAACAGCGCGTAGAGCGCCGCCAGCAGCACGCCGCCGGCCAGCGCCGCATGCTGCGCCGGCCAGTGCAGCATCAGCCGGGCGCTGCGGCGCCAGAGGGCGTCGATCGCCAGCGCGGCAAGCCACGCGAACATCGTGATGTGCAGGCCCGAGATCGCCACCAGGTGCGCGACCCCGGTGGCGCGGAACACGTCCCAGTCGGCGCGCTCGATGGCATTCTGGTCGCCGGTGACCAGCGCGGCGATCACGCCGGCGCTCTGGCGGTCGGCCACGCGCGCGAGGATCGCGTCGCGCACCGCCTCCCGCGCCCGCTCGACCGGATGGCGCCAGGTCGCGCCGATGCGCTCGGGCGCGGCATCGCGCGGGCCGCTTCGCACGTAGCCCGAGGCCTGCTCGCCCTGCTCCCACAGCCGCAGCTCGTAGTCGAATCCGTTCGGGTTGAGGGTGCCGTGCGGCGCCTTCAGGCGCACCGGCAGGCGCCATCGTTCGCCGGCATGCACCGCGGCGCCGGGCGCCTCGCCGGGCGCACCGGCATACCAGGCCAGCGAGATTCGCCCGGGCACCCGCGGCGGGGTCCGCCCGCCGGCGTCCTGGCCGCTCCAGCGCGCGGACTCGACCTCGAATCCGAAGCGCAGCCCGCTCTCGTTGCGCTGGGGCATTCCCGCGACGACGCCGGTGAGCCACAGGTCCTGACCCTCGATGCCGGCCGGCAAGGCATCGGCCGCATAGGCCGCCGCGCGCCAGCCCGCGAGGCCGCCTCCGGCCAACGCGCCGACCAGCACGGCCGCCGGCAGCGCCCACGCGCCGTGCCGCGTTCGCGCGAGCGACCGCAGCGCGAGCCAGCCGCCCGCCGCGGCCGCCGCGAGCGCCGCATAGGCCGCCGCCGGCCACAGCGCCGGCTGCCGCAACTGCAGCGCCGCGCCGAGCACGGAGCCGACCAGTGCGGCCAACACACGGAGGCCGCGCACGTTCCATTCCTGCATACCGCAACTCGCTCCCTGCGCGCCCTTTCGTGGCGCGCTAATTGCTATTTGTGCGGCTAGTATGCGTCTCACCCGAGGCACGACCGACGCACGGAACCAACATGTCCATTCACGCCGCGCTCCACCACGTCACGCACTACAGGTACGACAGGCCGGTGCAATTGGGCCCGCAGGTGATCCGGCTGCGCCCCGCGCCGCACTGCCGCAGCAACGTGATCTCGTACTCGCTGCGCGTCGAGCCCGCGCAGCACTTCATCAACTGGCAGCAGGACCCCTTCGCGAACTACCTCGCGCGGCTGGTGTTCCCCGAGAAGACGCGCGCTTTCAAGGTCACGGTCGACCTGGTCGTGGAGATGGCGGTCTACAACCCCTTCGATTTCTTCCTCGAACCGCAGGCCGAGCAGTTCCCGTTCGAGTACACCGAGGCGCAGGCACAGGAGCTGGCGCCCTACCTCGTCGCCGATGCGCCGACGCCGCTCGTGCAGGCCTACCTCGACCGCATCGACCGCCACGGCCAGCGCACCATCGATTTCCTGGTGCAGCTCAACCAGCAAGTGCACCAGGACGTCGGCTACCTGATCCGCATGGAGCCCGGCGTGCAGACGCCGGAAGAAACCCTGGCCAAGGCCTCCGGCTCGTGCCGCGACTCGGGCTGGCTGCTGGTGCAGCTGCTGCGCCATTGCGGGCTCGCGGCGCGCTTCGTCTCGGGCTACCTGATCCAGCTCACGCCCGACGTGAAGTCGCTCGACGGCCCGAGCGGCACCACGGTCGATTTCACCGACCTGCATGCCTGGTGCGAGGTCTACCTGCCCGGTGCCGGCTGGATCGGGCTCGACGCGACCTCGGGCCTGCTGGCGGGCGAAGGCCACATCCCGCTCGCCTGCACGCCGACACCGTCGAGCGCCGCGCCGATCGAAGGGCTGGTGGACGACGCGGAGGTCGAGTTCGGCCACGAGATGAAGGTCACGCGCATCTACGAATCGCCGCGCGTGACCAAGCCCTACACCGAGGCGCAGTGGGCCGGCGTGCTCGCGCTCGGCGAGGCCGTCGACCGGCGGCTCGCAGCGGGCGACGTGCGCCTGACCATGGGCGGCGAGCCGACCTACGTGGCGACCACCGACCGCGATGCGCCCGAATGGAACACCGAGGCGCTCGGCCCCACCAAGCGCGGCTACGCCACCACGCTGGTGCACAAACTGCGCGCCGAATACGGCCAGGGCGGCTTCCTGCACTTCGGCCAGGGCAAGTGGTACCCCGGCGAGCAGTTGCCGCGCTGGGCGCTGTCGATCTACTGGCGCGCCGACGGCGAGACCGCGTGGCACGACCCCTCCCTGTTCGCCGACGAGCGCGATCCCACCCACTACACCAGCGAGGACGCGCGGCGCTTCACGACCGCGCTGGCGCAGCGCCTGGGCCTCACCGACCGCCACATCCAGCCGGGCTACGAGGACGTCTACTACTACCTCTGGCGCGAGCGGCGGCTGCCGGTGAACGTGGACCCCTTCGACTCGAAACTCGACGACGAGCTGGAGCGCATGCGCCTGCGCCGCGTGTTCACGCAGAAACTCGATGCGGTGATCGGCTACATGCTGCCGATCGAGGCCGCGAACGCCGCCAACGGCGCGCCGGCGCTCAAGGGGCCGGGCTGGAAGACCGGACCCTGGTTCCTGCGCGACGACCGGCTCTACCTGGTACCCGGCGATTCGCCGATGGGCTGGCGCCTGCCGCTCGATTCGCAGCCCTGGGCGAGCCAGGGCGACTACCCCTACCTCGTCGAGCGCGACCCGATGGCGCCGAGCGAGGGCCTGCCGGCCTCGGCCGCCTTGCGCGCGCGCTATGCCGGCGTTCCCGGCGCGTCGGCCGATGCCGATCGCGGCGCGGTGCCGTATGCCTTCGGCGCGTCGCAGGGCGCGCCCGCCGCGCTTCGCCTGCAGACGCCGGGCGGCGAAGGCGCGGCGGGCGAAGGCGCCGCCACGCGCCATCCGCGCCGCGGCGAATCCGCCGCCTGGATCACGCGCACCGCGCTGTGCGTGGAGGTGCGCGACCCGCGCCGCGCCAACGGGCCGGCGGCGGAAAAGGTCGGCACGCCGTCGGGCGTGCTGTACGTGTTCATGCCGCCGCTGGCGCGGCTGGAGGACTATCTCGACCTGCTCGCCGCCGTCGAGGCGACGGCCGCGGAGCTCGCCGTGAAGGTCGTGCTCGAAGGCTACCCGCCGCCGCGCGATACGCGCCTGAAGCTGCTGCAGGTCACGCCCGACCCCGGCGTGATCGAGGTCAACATCCATCCGGCCCACAACTGGGGCGAGCTCGTCGCGCACACCGAGTTCCTCTACGACGCCGCCTTCGAGACGCGCCTGTCGGCCGAGAAGTTCATGACCGACGGCCGCCACACCGGCACCGGCGGCGGCAACCACTTCGTGCTCGGCGGCGCGACGCCGGCCGACAGCCCCTTCCTGCGCCGCCCCGAGCTGCTCGCCAGCCTGCTCCTTTACTGGCACAACCATCCGTCGCTCAGCTACCTGTTCTCGGGCCTCTTCATCGGGCCGACCAGCCAGGCCCCGCGCATCGACGAGGCGCGCAACGACCAGCTCTACGAGCTGGAGATCGCGCTCAAGGAAATCGCGCGCAGCCGCGCGGCCTACGGCCAGGCCATGCCGGCGTGGCTGGTGGACCGCGCGCTGCGCAACATCCTGGTCGACGTCACCGGCAACACGCACCGCAGCGAGTTCTGCATCGACAAGCTCTACTCGCCCGATTCGAGCACCGGCCGCCTCGGCCTGCTCGAGTTGCGCGCCTTCGAGATGCCGCCGCACGCGCGCATGAGCATCGCCCAGCAGCTGCTGCTGCGCGCGCTCGTCGCCCGCTTCTGGGACGCGCCCTACACCGCGCCGGCCACACGCTGGGGCACCGAGCTGCACGACCGCTTCCTCCTGCCCACCTTCGTCAAGATGGACTTCGAGGACGTCATCAGCGAGATGCGCCAGGCCGGATTCGCGTTCGATCCGCACTGGTTCGCGCCGCACTTCGAGTTCCGCTTCCCGCTGGTCGGGCAGGTGCAAGCCATGGGCGTGGAGCTCTCGATCCGCAACGCGCTCGAACCCTGGCACGTGATGGGCGAGGAAGGCGCGATCGGCGGCACGGTGCGCTATGTCGATTCGTCGCTCGAACGCATCGAGGTGCGCGTGACCGGGATGAACGAGAGCCGCCACGTGATCACCGTCAACGGGCGGGCGCTGCCGCTGCAGCCCACCGGCACCGCGGGCGAGTTCGTCGCCGGGGTGCGCTACAAGGCGTGGAATCCGCCCTCGTCGCTGCACCCGACCATCGGCGTGCATGCCCCGCTCGTCTTCGACATCGTCGACACCTGGATGAAGCGCTCGCTCGGCGGCTGCCAGTACTTCGTCGCGCACCCGGGCGGGCGCAACTACGACACCTTCCCGGTGAACGCCTACGAAGCCGAGAGCCGCCGCCACGCGCGCTTCTCGCGCATGGGCCACACGCCGGGGCTGATGAACACGCCGCCGGCGAACATCGAGCTCATCGGCAGCCGTGAGTTTCCGTTCACGCTGGATCTGCGGCGCTAGCACTCATCGCCTTGCGTGTCCACGGTGTGACAATGGCCCACCGTGGACTCGCACAACCCTTCCCTCTTCGATGCGCAGGCGCTGGAGGCGCCCGCCGCGCTGGCGTCCGCCTTGGCGCCCGCGGCCGCGCCGGGGCATTTCGACGAGCTGCGCGGCAGTGCCACCCCACCGGGCGCACCAAGGCAGGGCACGCCCTCGCAGCCCGCTGCGCTGCATGACGCCACCTCGGTGCCGGCCGCCGCCGAGGACGATGCCGCCGCCCGCGAACCGGCACCGCTCGCGCCCGCCTGGACCGGCTTCTTCGAACAGCTCGGCCCCGGCGGCTTCGACGACCTGCCGCGCCGCGCGGCCAGCCTCGAGCGCCAGATCCGCGACAACGGCGTCACCTACAACGTCTATGCCGACGCCAACGGCCCGCAGCGGCCGTGGTCGCTCGACCTCTTTCCGCTGATCGTCTCGCCGGCCAGCTGGGCGCAGATCGAAGCCGGCCTGCAGCAGCGCGTGCGCCTGCTCGATCGCGTGATGGCCGACGTCTACGGACCGCAGACCCTGCTGGCCGAGGGCCTGCTGCCGCCCGCGCTGGTCCAGGGGCATCCGGGCTATCTGCGGGCCATGCACGGCGTGACGCCGCCCGGCGGCACCTGGCTGCACATCGCGGCCTTCGACCTCGCGCGCGGGCCGGACGGCAACTGGTGGGTGGTCTCGCAGCGCACCCAGGCACCCTCGGGCCTGGGCTACCTGCTCGAGAACCGGCTGGCGATCACGCGGCAGTTCCCGCAGGCCTTCGAAAGCCTCAACGTGCAGCGCCTGGCCGCCACCTATCACGCGATGATGGAAGGCCTGCAGCGCATGTGCCCCGCCGGACAGCCGCCGCACATCGCGCTCTTGACGCCTGGGCCCTACAACGAGACCTACTTCGAGCATGCCTACCTCTCGCGCTACCTGGGCATCACGCTGGTCGAAGGCAACGACCTGACGGTGCGCGGCGAGCGGCTGTACCTCAAGACCCTGCAGGGCCTGCGCCCGGTGCACGGCCTCATCAAGCGGCTGGACGATCCCTTCCTCGATCCGCTCGAACTGCGGCCCGACTCCACGCTGGGCGTGCCAGGGTTGCTGCAGGCGATCCGCGCGGGCAACGTGCTGGTGGCCAACATGCCGGGCTCGGGCTTCCTCGAATCGCCCGCGCTGCTCGGCTTCCTGCCCGCGCTGGCGCGCCGGCTGCTCGGCGAGAAGCTGGCGCTGCCGGCGCTCGCGACCTGGTGGTGCGGCGAGCGCGCGGCCATGGAGGCGGTGCTGCCGCTGCTCGCCGACTGCGCGATCAAGTCCACCTATCCGGCGGAGGATTCGCACACCAGCTTCGACTCCGTGCTCGGCACCCGCATGGACCGCCGCGCGCTCGACGAATGGGCGGGCCGCATCATGCGCCAGCCCGACGAACACACCGTGCAGAGCTACCTGCCGCTGTCGCAGATGCCGACCTGGACGCACGACGCCGAACGCGGCCACATCGCGCCGCGCGCGGTGCTGCTGCGCTGCTTCGCGATCAGCGACGGTCCGCAGTCCTGGCGCGTGCTGCCCGGCGGGCTCGCGCGGCTGGCGGGGCCCGATGCGCAGATTGCCTCGATGCAGCGCGGCGGCAGCAGCGCCGACGTCTGGGTGCAGACGCTGGGCGAAGTCGACATGACCACGCTGCTGCAGCCGCAGGCCACGCCCGCTTCGCTGGCGCGGCACCGCGCGCCGGTCACCAGCCGCGCGGCGGAAAACATGTTCTGGCTCGGCCGCTACACCGAGCGCGCCGAGAACGCGGTGCGGCTCGCGCGGGTCACGCTCGACCTGCTCGGCGGCGAGGATGTCTCCTCGCGCGCCGTGCTGAGCTGCCTGCATCAGCTGGCCGAACGCAACGCCCTGGTGCCGCGCGACGTGCCGAGCCTGCCGAGGTCGCGCCGCGTGTTCCAGCGCGCGCTCATCGCGGAACTGGGCGACGTCGCCACCGGCGGCAGCGTCGGCTTCAGCCTGCGCTGCGTGCGGCAGGCCGCGGCCGCCATCCGCGAGCGGCTGTCGCAGGACCACTGGAACCAGATCGTGCGCGCCGAGGCCGACTTCCTGCGCCGCGCGGCCGAGCTGGCCGGCGAGAAGGGCGAAGCCGGCTACGAGGCCGGCGCCGCGCTGCGCCTGCTCGAATCCGCGAGCGCCGCGCTGGCCGCGATGACCGGCGCGCAGACCGACCGCATGACGCGCGACGACGCCTGGCGGCTCCTGTCCATCGGGCGGCACATCGAGCGGCTGGCCTTCCTGTCGAGCACGCTCGCGGCCGGCTTCGACAGCGGCGCGGTGCACGAGGTCGCCGGCTTCGAGGCCATGGTCGCGCTGTTCGACAGCACCATCACCTTCCATGCCCGCTACCAGCAGCGCCGCGACGTGGCCACCATGGTCGACCTGCTGGTGCTCGATGGCGACAACCCGCGCTCGCTCGCCTGGGTCACGCAGACGCTGCGCAAGCGCATCTCGCGGCTCGCGGGCAGCGCGCCGGGCAAGCTCACCGCCCTGTCCTACGAACTGCCCGACCCCGACGCCTGGACGCTGGAGCTCCTGTGCGAGGCCGGTCCCGAAGCGGGCTACGGCGCCTTGGTCGAGTTGTGCGCCGCCTGCGAGACGGCGGCCTACCACGTCTCCGATGCGATCGGCACGCGCTACTTCACGCTCACGTCCGAATCGCTGCGCTCGGTGGGCGCCTAGGCCATGCTGCTGCACGTCACCCACGCCACCCAGTACGACTACACGCCGCCGGTCGAGACGGCGCAGCACCTCGCGCACCTGAAGCCGATGAACACGGCCTCGCAGCGGCTCGTGAGCCACACGCTGACGATCACGCCAGAGCCCGCGCAGCGCAGCGAGTCGCCCGACGTCTACGGCAACGCGCGCGCCTTCTTCGCGCTCGACTCCACGCACGAGGAACTCATGGTCACGGCCGAGAGCGTGGTCGAGACCTCCGTGCCCGGGCTGCCGCCCCAGGTGGCGCGCGAGTTGCCGTGGGAGGCGGTGCGCGAACGCCTGCGCTACGCCAAGGGCGCGCCCTACGACCCGGCGGCGGACTTCCTGTTCCCGTCGCGCTACGCGCCGCGCCACGACGACTTCGCGGCCTATGCGCGGGCCTCCTTCGCGCCGGGGCGGCCGACCTTCGACGCGGCCATGGACCTCACGCTGCGCATGCATGCCGACTTCGACTACGACGCCGACAGCACCGAGATCAGCACACCGGCGGTCGAGGCCCTCGCGCAGCGCCGGGGCGTGTGCCAGGACTTCGCGCACATCATGATCGCCTGCCTGCGCACGCTGGGCCTGCCCGCGCGCTACGTGAGCGGCTACCTGCTCACGCAGCCGCCGCCGGGCCGGCCGCGCCTGGTCGGGGCCGACGCCTCGCATGCGTGGGTGTCGGTCTACCTGCCCGGCAAAGACGGCCCCGGCGGCTGGGTCGACTTCGACCCGACCAACGGCCGCCAGCCCGGCGAGGACTACGTGACGCTGGCCATCGGCCGCGACTACGCCGACGTCTCGCCGATGCGCGGCGTGCTGCACGGCGGCGCGCGCCATGCGCTGCATGTCGGCGTGACGGTGCTGCCCATCGACAATCCCTCTTCCACCCCTTCGCCCACCGATCACAAGGAATCCCCATGAGCATCCAGGACAAACTCAAGAGCCTCGGCATCACGCTGCCGCCCGTCGCCGTTCCGGCCGCCGCCTACGTGCCCTTCGTGCGCACCGGCAACCTGGTGTTCCTGTCCGGCCACATCGCGAAGAAGGACGGCAAGCCATGGGTGGGCCAGCTCGGCGCCACCATGACGACGGAGGAAGGCCAGCAGGCCGCGCGCGCCATCGCGATCGACCTGCTCGGCACGCTGAACGCGGCGGTCGGCAACCTCGACAAGGTCAAGCGCATCGTCAAGGTGATGAGCCTGGTGAACTCGACGGCCGCCTTCACCGAGCAGCACCTCGTGACCAACGGCGCGAGCGAGCTCTTCGCCGAGGTGTTCGGCAGCGAGAAGGGCGCGCATGCGCGCAGCGCCTTCGGCGTGGCGCAGATCCCGCTCGGCGCCTGCGTCGAGATCGAGCTGATCGCGGAAATCGAATAGCCCTGTTCGCCCGTTGGACGACACCGACCGCCACCTGCTGAGCCTGCTGCAGGCCAATGCGCGCGAATCCGCCGCCTTGCTCGCGCGCAAGCTCGGGGTGGCGCGCACCACCATCGTCGCGCGCATCGCCCGCCTGGAACGCGCCGGCGTGATCGCCGGCTACGGCGTGCGCCTGGGCCAGCGCCTGGAGCAGGCGGCCGTGCGCGCCTACTGCGGCCTGAGCGTGGCGCCGAAGACGGGTGCCGCCGTCGTGCGCGCGCTCGAGCGGCTGCCCGAAGTCGAGGAAGTCTCGGCGGTGAGCGGCCAGTACGACTACATGGTGCTGCTGCGCTGCGAGACCAACGAGCAGCTCGACGCCCTGCTCGACCGCATCGGCCAGATCGACGGCATCCAGCACACCCACACCTCGGTGGTGCTCAGCCGCAAGCTGGACCGGCGCAGCGCGGTTCCGGCCCCGCCCGCCAACTGAACGGTGCCGCGTCAGTCCAGGTGGATTTCGCCGTCGAACCCCACCTTGAGCTGAAGCCCCGGAACCTCCAGCGTCATCTTCGCCGGCATCGCGGCGTTCTCCTTGATCGATCCCGCCGCAAGCGCCCTGGCGACGGCCTGCTCGATCTCGCGCTGCGAACTCACGCCGACCATCTTGAGGAACTTGCGGATGCTGATGTTGAAGGCTTCTTCGTTCATGGTGCTCTCCGGTGTATGGACATCAAGGACCGGCGTTGATTTTCGAATCGGGAAGGTTCAAATTCAACGACCGGAACCGCTTCCATGCCCGCCGTGCGCCATCCCGCCGTCGAAGGCCTGTTCTATCCAGCCGCGCCGCTGGCGCTGCGCAGACAGGTCGAAGGCTTCCTGCGTGAGATCGAGCCGGCCGGCGATGCATCGCAACCGCCGCCCAAGCTGCTGATCGCGCCGCACGCGGGCTATGTCTATTCCGGCCCGATCGCGGCGAGCGCCTACGCGCTGCTGGGACCTCCGCACACCACGGCGATCCGCCGGGTGGTGCTGCTGGGTCCTGCGCATCGCGTCTGGGTGAGCGGTCTTGCGGCACCGCAGGCCGAGGTGTTCCAGACGCCGCTCGGAGAGATTCCCATCGACCGCGAGATGCTCGATCGCATCGCCGACCTGCCGCAGGTGATCCGCAGCGACCGTGCCCATGCGCAGGAGCATTCGCTCGAGGTGCACCTGCCCTTCCTGCAGGCGGCGCTCGGCGATTTCGCGCTCCTGCCGCTGGTGGTCGGCGATGCCGGCGCCCCGGCGGTGGCCGAGGTGCTCGAACGCCTCTGGGGCGGCGATGAAACGCTGATCGTCATCAGCTCCGACCTGTCGCACTACCTGCCCTACGCGCAGGCGCAGGCAGCCGACCTCGCCACCGTGCAGCGCATCCTGCAGTTCGATGCCGGACTCACGCCGCACGAGGCCTGCGGATCGGAGGCGATCAACGGCGCCTTGCTGGTCGCACGGCGGCATGGCCTCCACCCCCGCCTGCTGGACCTGCGCAACTCCGGCGATACCGCCGGCAGCCAGGACCGCGTGGTCGGCTATGGCGCGATCGCCTTCGAGGCCTGAGCCGATGGACTCGCCCGGGCGCTGGTGGCACCGCCTCGACGATGGGCGCATCCAGTGCGACCTGTGCCCGCGCGACTGTCGCCTGCATGAAGGCCAGCGCGGCATGTGCTTCGTGCGGCAGCGCGTCGGCGATGCGATGGTGCTCACCACCTACGGACGCAGCTCGGGCTTCTGCATCGATCCGATCGAGAAGAAGCCGCTCAACCACTTTCTTCCCGGCAGCAGCGTGCTGAGCTTCGGCACGGCCGGCTGCAATCTCGCCTGCAAGTTCTGCCAGAACTGGGACATCTCGAAGAGCCGCGAACTCGACCGGCTCATGGATGCGGCCTCGCCCGAGCGCATCGCGCAGGCGGCGCGCGACAGCGGCGCTCAAAGCGTGGCCTTCACCTACAACGACCCCGTGATCTTCGCCGAGTACGCGATGGACACCGCCGACGCCTGCCACGCGCTCGGCGTGCAGAGCGTCGCGGTCACGGCCGGCTACATGCACGCCGAGCCGCGCCGCGCGTTCTACGACCGCATGGACGCGGCGAATGTCGATCTCAAGGGCTTCACCGAGCGCTTCTACTTCCAGCAGACCGGCGCCCAGCTCGCGCCGGTGCTCGACACGCTGCAGTACCTGCGCCACGAGACGCGCTGCTGGTTCGAGATCACGACGCTGCTGATCCCGGGACACAACGACGACAGCGCCGAGATCGACGCGATGACGCGCTGGATCTCCGACCACCTCGGCCCCGACGTGCCGCTGCACTTCACGGCCTTCCATCCGGACTACAAGATGCTGGACGTGCCGCCCACGCCGCCCGCCACGCTGAAGCGCGCCCGGGCCATCGCGCTCGCCAATGGCCTGCACCACGTCTACACGGGCAATGTGCACGACATCGAGGGCGGCACCACCTTCTGCCCCTCGTGCCACGCGCCGCTGGTGCGGCGCGACTGGTATGAAGTGCTCGACTATCGCCTCGGCGAGGACGGCACCTGCCCCCACTGCGGCACCTCGGTGGCAGGGCGCTTCGGCGCATTCCGGCCCGGGTTCGGACGCCGGCGCGTTCCGGTGCGGCTCGCTGCGTAGCGGCCGCAATCAGCCGAAGGTGATGCCCTGCGCCAGCGGCAGCTCGGTCGAGTAGTTGATCGTGTTGGTCGTGCGCCGCATGTACTGCTTCCATGCATCGGAGCCGCTTTCGCGATCGCCGCCCGTCTCCTTCTCGCCGCCGAACGCGCCACCGATCTCCGCCCCGCTGGGCCCGATGTTGACGTTCGCCATGCCGCAATCGGAGCCCGAAGCGGAGATGAAGCGTTCGACCTCGCGCATGTCGTTCGAGAAGATGCAGGACGACAGCCCTTGCGGCACGTCGTTGTGCATCTCGATGGCTTGATCGAGATCGTCATAGGCCAGCACGTACAGCAGCGGCCCGAAGGTCTCGCGGCGCACCAGTTCGGTCTGCGTCGGCATCTCCGCGATCGCGGGACGCACGTAGAAGGCCTTCGGGAAGCGATCGGCCAGCACGCGCTGGCCGCCCGTGAGCATGCGCCCGCCTTGCGCCTCGACCTCGGCGATGGCGCGCTGCAGCGCGTCGAAGGCCGCTTCGTCGATGAGCGGACCCACCAGCGTCCCCTCCTCCAGCGGATGGCCGATGCGCAGGTTCTCATAGGCGGCGAGCAGCCTGGCGACCAGCGCCTCCTTCACCGAGCGATGAACGATGAGCCGCCGCAGCGATGTGCAACGCTGGCCCGCCGTCCCGACCGCGCTGAAGAGGATGGCCCGCAGCGCCATGTCGAGGTCTGCAGCCGGCGTCACGATCATCGCGTTGTTGCCGCCGAGCTCGAGGATGCGCCGCCCGAAGCGCGCCGCCACGCGCGGGCCGACCTCGCGACCCATGCGGGTCGAGCCGGTCGCCGAGACGAGCGCGATGCCATCGCTGTCGACCAGCGCCTGCGCCTGGGCCGCGCGGCCGATCACGATCTGCGCCAGCCCCGCGGGCGCACGCTCGCCGAAGCGCGCGATGGCGCGCTCCAGGGCCCTGAATGTCGCCAGTCCGGAAAGCGGAGCCTTCTCCGAGGGCTTGAAGATCACCGGGTCCCCGCACACCAGCGCGAGGGCCGCGTTCCATGCGAACACGGCGCTCGGGAAATTGAAGGCCGTGATGACCGCGACCGGACCCAGCGGGTGGTACTGCTCCATGATGCGGTGCCCCGGCCGCTCCGAAACGATGGTCCTGCCGTGCAGCTGCCGCGACAGCCCGAGCGCGAACTCGCAGATGTCGACGCCCTCCTGCACTTCGCCCAGTCCCTCCTGCGCGATCTTGCCGACCTCCAGCGACACCACCCGCCCGATGTCGGCCTTGCCGGCGCGAAGCTCCTCGCCCCACAGGCGCACGAGTTCGCCCCGCGCGGGCGCGGGCACCTCCCGCCACTGGCGAAAGGCCGCGCCCGCACGCGCGATCACCTCCGGCATGGCGGCTTCGGGCGTTTCGTGCAGTCGCGCGAGTTCCGCGCCGTCGATGGCCGAGCGCGCGGCCAGCGTGCCGCCGGTGCGCTCGCGGGCGGCGATACCGCAGCGCGCGAGCAGCGCGGAAGGATCGTGGGCGTCGTTCATGGGCGTGGCTCCTTGCGGACCCGGCGTCGCGCCTGGGGGGGCCAAGTATGTGCGAAGGGCGCGGCGCGCTGCGGTGCCGCGCGCGCCGCGCCCGCGCCGGGCTCGGCGAGCGCCGCATAGCAATTGCCCACGCGCGTCGAGAGAAGGTCTTGCAGCGCCACCTGCTCCTGCCCCACGAAGCCGCTGGCCGGCAGGCGGCCGGTGCGCAGCAGCTCGAACACGCCGACCACGCCGGCCGCCGTCGCGAGCTCGATCGCCGTGCGGTCCACGCCCCGCAGGCGCCCGCCGTGAATGCGGGCCAGCCGCGTCTCCTGCTCGAAGCGCCCATCGCGCATCCCCGACGCGGCGGCGAAGACGATCACCACGTCCTCGCGGCTGTGCGGCACCGCGTTCTCCAGCACCTGCCGCAACAGGTCGCGGCGCTCGACCAGCCGCAGGTCGTGCAGCAGCAGCTTCATCGCATCGCGATGCCCCGGATAGCGGATCGTCTTGTAGTCGAGGTTGCGCACCCGGCCCGCGAGCGTCTCGCCGAGCGTGCCGAGTCCGCCCGAGGTGTTGAAGGCCTCGTAGCTGTCGCCGTCGAGCACCAGCGTCTCGTGCCCTTCCAGCGGCGGCAGCGACACCCGTTCGCCCTGCACGATCGCCGCGCACGGATGGCAGTACTCGTTGATGAGCCCGTCGATGCTCCAGGTGAAGTTGTAGCGCAGGCCGTTGGTCGCGTGGCGCGACAGGGCGCCCACGCGCAGGTGCAGGTCGCGCGGCGCGTCGAAGCGGCCCGCGAGATGCGCGCCGAGCATGCCGATCACGCCCGGCGCGAGTCCGCACTGCGGCATCAGCACCGAACGGGCATCGCGCGCCAGCGCGCGGATCGCGGACGTGGCCGCGACGTCCTCGGTCAGATCGAAGTAGTGCACGCCGGCCCTCTGCGCGGCCGCCGCGACGCGCGCCGCGAGGAAGAACGGCAGCGCGTTGATGACCGCCTCGTGCCCGGCCAGCGCCGAGGCGAGCGACGCCGCGTCCTCGACGTCGACGAGGATGCGGCTCACCAGGCGGTCGTCGGGTTCGTGCCGCGCATGCTGGCGGTCCGCGAGCGTGACCGGCAGGCGGTGGTACTCGGCCACCATGTCGGCGACGGTGCCGCCGACCTTGCCGGCGCCGAGGACGAGGACCTTGCGGATGACGGGCGCTGCTGCCATGTGGATCTCCCCGAAACGCTTCGATGCGATCCACTCTAGGGCGCGGCGCAGGCAGGCGGAAGCCGCCAGAGGGTCGAAGCGGGGCCGCTTCTCGACGAAACGACGGGCCATCCGCTCGAAACGATCACCGTCGCGCGCCGGGCGCGGCCGAACCGCCGTTCAGGCCGGCGTCGACGAGCCCCGAACCACCAGTTCCCCGGGCAGCAGCAACTGCCGGGGCGGCCCTTCGAGTCCGCGCAGGCGCTCGATGAGGCAGGTCGCGGCGGCGCGGCCGATGGCATCGGTGGGCTGCGCGATCGCGCTCAGCCCGGGGCCGATCAGCGGGGCCCACTCCGCGTCGTCGAAGCCGACGAAGCCGATGTCGGCGCCGAACCGCAGGCCCAGCCGCGCCATCGCGCTCGCCACGCGCAGCGTCACCACCGCATTGCCCGCGAGCACCGCGGCGCGGCGGCCGCGCCGGGCCCGCTTGCACAGGGCCCGCAGCGCCGCGTCGAGGCCCTCCGTGTCGTCGGCGGCGCACTCGAACACCTCGCCCGCGACCCGCGGCTCGTGCGCGTCCACGCAGGCGGCGAACGCGGTCGCGCGCTCGCGCCGCGAACTCACGCCCTTCTGCGGCTCGGTGATGTAGAGCAGCTCGCGAAAGCCCCCTTCCACGAGGTGACCGCAGGCCGACTTCATCGCCAGCGCGTTGTCGAGCGAAACGAAATCGGTGTGCATGCCCACATGGCGCCGGTCCACCAGCACCGCCGGCCTGCCATGCAGCGCCTCCGCGTCGGCGAGGGCCTTGCCGCGGCCCAGCGTGTTGAGGATGAAGCCGTCGACCTGGTAGCCGGCGAGCGCGTCGATGGCCTCGCGCTCGCGGTCGATGTCGTTGCCGAGGTTGAACAGCATCACGAGGTAGCCGGCCTCCTGGCAGGCCTTCTCGGCGCCGCGCAGCACCGCGACCGAATACGGATTGGTGATGTCGGCCACGATCAGGCCGATGAGGCGCGAGCGCCCATGGCTCAGCGCCTGCGCCATCGGGCTGGGCGTGTAGTCGAGCAGCGCGATGGCGGCCTCGACCCGAGCGGCGATGTCGGGGCTCAGCAGGCGCTCGCGGTGGTTGAGGAAGCGCGAGACGGTGGCCTTGGACACGCCGGCCGCCTTCGCGACGTCGGCGATGGTCACGCGGCTCGGGCGTTGCATCGGGGCGCTCAAGCCGATGCCGTGTCGTAGACCGCCGGCGGACGCTCGCCCGCGAGCGCGCGCAGCAGGTTCGTCGTCGCGAGCTCGGCCATCGCATGGCGCGTCTCGTGCGTGGCCGAGCCGATGTGCGGCAGCGGCGTCACGCGCGGGTGCGTGCGCAGCGGCGAGTCCTGGGGCAGGGGCTCGGTGGCGAACACGTCGAGTCCGGCGGCGCGCAGCCGGCCGCTGTCGAGTGCCGCGAGCAAGGCGTCCTCGCGCACGGTGGCGCCGCGTCCGCCGTTGATGAAGATCGCGCCGGGCTTCATCGCGGCGAACATGCGCGCGTCGATCATGCCGCGCGTGCTGTCCGAAAGCGGCAGCATCGCGACCACGAAGTCGGCGCGCGCAAGAAGCTCGTCCTGCGGCGTGTGCAGGGCACGGCCCTGCAGCTCGGGCGCCTGCGCGGCGAGGTCCACCGGCCGCCGCGCGTGGTAGAGCACCGGCATGCCGAAGCCGAGCGCCGCGCGGCGCGCGATCGCCTGCCCGATGCGGCCGAAGCCCAGCAGGCCCAGCGTCTTGCCATGCACATCGAAGCCGAAGAGGTCTTCGCCAATGTTCTTCGTCCAGCCGCCTTCGCGCACGAGATTGGAGAGTTCGACCACGCGGCGGCTGGTGGCCATCAGCAGGGCGAACACCGTGTCGGCCACCGTTTCGTCGAGCACGCCCGGCGTGTGGCACAGCACGATGCCGCGCGCATGCAGCGCCGAGAGCGCGTAGTTGTCGACACCGACCGAGACGCTGGACACCACTTCGAGCCGCGGCGCGCGCGCGAGCAGCGCATCGTCGATGGGAAAACTGGAGCCGATCAGCCCCTGCGCGAGCGGCAGCGCGGCGTCGAAGGCCGCGCGCTCGGCCTCGATGCGCGGGTTGGCGACCGTGACCTCGTGTTCGGCCCGCAGGCGCGCGAGCTGGTCGTCGGGCAGTTCGCGGAAGACGAGGATGTTCTTGCGCGCACGACCGGCGGCCGCTGCTGCAGCCGCACCGGGCGACTCGATCCCGGCCTCGTCGAGCTGGGCGCGCGTGGGCAGGCCCTCCGTATCGCCGAGGACCTGCACGGCGCGCGCGCCGATCCATGCGCCGCGGCGCACCGCATCGGGCACCGAGCGGCCTTCGAGCAAGGCGCTGATCACGCCCGCCGCGAAGCCGTCGCCGGCGCCGACGGTGTCGACCACCTGTGCGACCGGAAAGCCTTCGACGAAGCCGGTGCCGGCGGCGTCGCTGTCGTAGTAGGCCCCCTTCGCGCCGAGCTTGACGACCACCAGCTTCGCGCCGCGCTCGCGATAGAAGCGCGCGATGCCTTCGGGCGCCTCCTGGCCGGTGAGGAAGTGTCCCTCCTCGATGCCGGGCAGCACCCAGTCGGCGCGTGCGGCGAGATCGTTGATCGCCTGGCGCATCGCCTCCGGCGAGGACCACAGCGTGGGACGCAGGTTGGGGTCGAACGAGATCGTGCGCCCGGCCGCGCGCATCACGTCCATCGACTTGATCGCGGCCTGCAGGCTGGTGTCGGAAATGGCGGGGAACACGCCCGTCGCGTGCAGGTGCCGCGCCGAGCGCAGCCACGCTTCATCGACGTCGGCCGGCCCCATGCGACTCGCGGCCGATCCCTTGCGGTGGTATTCGACCGGCGGATCGCTGCCGTCGGTCACACGGCCCTTGAACTGGAAGCCGGTGCGCTGCGTGGCGTCGCAGATGACGTGCGAGCAATCGATGCCCTCGGCCTTCATGGTCGCGAGCAGCGCGCGGCCCATCGAGTCGGTGCCCAGGCGGCTGGCCCAGCCGACCTTCAGGCCCAGGCGCGCGAGGCCGATGGCCACGTTGGTTTCGGCGCCCGCGGTGCGCTTGTGGAAAGCCGTGGCGTTCTCGATGGGGCCGGGGCGGTCGGCCACGAGCAGCTGCATGGCCTCGCCGAACAGGGCCACATCGAAGGCGAAGGGGGTCATGGGAGGGCTCGCAGGGATCGGATGTGCGCGATCTGTTCGCGCGTCACGGCGAGCAGGTCGTCGCCGATCAAAGGATATTCGATGGCATGCGGCACATCGCCGGGCAGCGCGCGCAGCACCGCGCGCCAGGGCGCGATCGAATCGGCGAGCGGCACCGCGACCCACTTGGCCGGCAGGCGCTGCACGCCCTTGCAATGCACATAGCGCACACGGCGGCCCAGCGCCTGCGCCGCCTGCAGCGGACACTCGCCGAGCCAGTGCCAGTTGCCCATGTCGAAGGTCATGCCCAGGTCGAGCCCCGCGCGGTCGGCCGCGTCGAAGAAGGCCTCCAAGGCCGCGAGCGTGCCCGCGGCAACGGTCTGGTCGTTCTCGATGACGAGCTCGACCGCGCTCCCGGCCAGGCGGGCCTCGAGGCCGGGCAGCCAGGCGCGGGACGAAACGCCGAAATCGCCGATCGACATCTTCAGCCGCGCCGCGCCGAGCGTGGACGCCGCCGCGAGGCCGCGGGCGAGCGCCGCTTCGTCGAGCTCGCCGCCCGGCGCGAACAGGCCATCAGGGCTCGAATACACGGCGGCCAGGCCCGCCAGCGCCGGCAACTCCGCGGCACGATCGCGCAGCAGCTCGCCGCGCACCTCGACGCTGTCCGCGCCGGCGGCCCGCGCGAGCTGCGCACACCACAGCTGCCCGTGGCGGCCGATTTCGGCGGCGCCGAAGGACGACAGGGAGATCAGGACCGGCGTGGCCATCAGTGGTGCGAGCTCAGGATCTGGCCGAGGAACTGGCGCGTCTTCTCGTGCTTGGGGTGGCCGAAGAATTCGGCCGGCGCGCCCTGCTCCACGATCTTGCCGTCGGCCATGAAGATCACGCGGTCGGCCACGCTGCGCGCGAAGCCCATCTCGTGCGTGACGCACAGCATCGTCATGCCGTCCTCGGCCAGGCCGATCATGGTGTCGAGCACTTCCTTGACCATCTCGGGGTCGAGCGCCGACGTGGGCTCGTCGAACAGCATGATCTTGGGCGACATGCACAGCGCCCGCGCGATCGCCACGCGCTGCTGCTGGCCGCCCGAGAGCTGGCTCGGGTACTTGTGCGCCTGGTCGGGGATGCGCACGCGCGTGAGGTACTTCATCGCGACCTCTTCCGCCTGCGCCTTCGTCATGCCGCGCGAGCGCATCGGCGCGAGCGTGCAGTTCTGCAGGATCGTGAGGTGCGGGAACAGGTTGAACTGCTGGAACACCATGCCGACCTCGGCACGCACCGCATCGACGTTCTTGCCGCCGGCGGTGAGGTCGATGCCGTCGACCACGATGCGGCCCTTCTGCACCGTCTCGAGGCGGTTGATGCAGCGGATCAGCGTCGACTTGCCCGAGCCCGAGGGGCCGCAGATCACGATGCGTTCGCCGCTGCGCACCGAGAGGTCGATGTCGGTCAGCACCTGGAAGGTACCGTACCACTTGTTCACCGCCTCGAGCTGGATGATGGTGTCCGCGCTCGCGTGCGTCGTGACTGCGTCGGTCATGGGTATTCCGGTCGAGCTGGGCTTACTGGAACTTCGGCAGATCCGTCTGCAGCCACTTGTTGTAGAGCTTGCCGAGCTCGCCGTTGGCGGAGTTCTTCGCGATGAACTCGTTCACGTTCTTCAGCAGGTCATCCTGGCCCGGACGCATCGCGATGCCCATGTTCTGCTGCACCAGGGTGAACTTGTTCTCGAAGGTGTCGGCCGGCACGCGCTTGGCGATCTGCGCGGCGACGGTGGTCGAGGCGCCGATCGCGTCGACCTGGCCCGACATCAACGCCTGCATGGCGGAGGCGTCGTCGTCGAAGCGGCGGATCTCGGTGCCTTCCGGAGCCGCCTTGGTCACAGCCACGTCCTGCGTGCTGGCACGGGCCACGCCCACGCGCACGCCCTTGAGGTCGGCGGCGCTCTTGATCGGCAGACCCTTCTTGCCGTAGAGAACGATGGTCGCGGCCGCGTACGGCTGCGAGAACTGCACCTGCTTGGCGCGCTCGGGCGTGACCGCGAGCGAGGCGACCAGCAGGTCGACCTTGTTGGTCAGCAGGAAGGGAATGCGGTTGGGGCCGGTGACGGGCACGATGTTGGCCTTCACGCCCCAGTCCTTGGCGAGCAGCTTGGCGACGTCGGCGTCGTAGCCGTCGGGCTGGTTCTGCGCGTTGGTCGTGCCGTAGGGCGGGAAGTCGACCAGCATGCCGATCGTGATCTCGCCCTTCTTCTTGATGTCCGCGACGGTCTGTGCGGTGGCGAGCGGCGCGAAGGCGGTGAGGAAGGCGCCCAGGCCCAGGGCTGCGACGGCGGCGCGGCGGGTGGTCGAACGGATCATGCGGGTCTCCTGAGTTGAGAACGTGGAAAAAGAAAAGAGAGATTCAGCGGGCCAGCGCGCGGGCGCGCTGACGCTCCATGCGCGCCGCCAGCAGCGACAGCGGCCAGCAGATGACGAAGTAGATCGCCGCCACCGTGGTGAAGACCTGCAGCGGCTGGAAGGTCGCGTTGTTGATGATCTGGCCCGCGCGCGTGACCTCGGTGAAGCCGATGATCGCGGCGAGCGAGGTGCCCTTGATGATCTGCACCACGTAGCCCACCGTGGGCGGCAGCGCGATCTTGAAGGCCTGGGGCAGCACCACGTCGCGCATGAGCGCGGTGTAGCCGAGATTGAGCGCGTGCGCCGCCTCCCACTGCCCGCGGGGAATCGCCTGGATGCAGCCGCGCCAGATCTCGCCGAGGAAGGCCGCGCTGTTGAGGATGAGCGCCACGCCGGCCGCGATCCAGGGGTTGATGTCGAAGCCCAGCACCGGCGCGCCGAAGAAGATGAGAAACAGCTGCAGCAGCAGCGGCGTGCCCTGGAACACCTGGATGAAGCCGGTGGAAAGCCACTGTGCGGCCTTGTTCTCCGAGGTGCGGGCGAGTGCGATGACCAGCCCCAGGATCGCGCCGCCGACGAACGCGATGGCCGAGAGCGCAAGCGTCCACTTGGCCGCTTCGAGGATGAACAGGAATTCGGGAAAGCCGAAGGTACGCATGGTGTTCAGCGCCGATCCGGATAGTTGAGCGTGCGCCGGTAGATCAGCTTGAAGAGCGCCGAGAACGCCAGCGCCAGCGCGAGGTAGATGCCCGCGACCACGATGTAGATCTCGAAGCTGCGGAAGGTCTGCGATTGCAGGTTGGCCGCCACCGAGGTGAGGTCGTCCGCCGAGATCACCGACACCACGGCCGAGCTCAGCATCAGCAGGATGAACTGGCTCGCGAGCGCCGGATAGATGGCCTTCAGCGCCGGCTTGATGATGATGAAGCGGAAGATCTCCCAGCCCTTGAGATTGAGCGCCCGGCCCGCCTCGATCTGTCCCTTGGGAATGGACTCGATGCCCGCGCGCACGATCTCGGCCGCGTAGGCGCCGAGGTTCACCACCATCGCGGTGAGCGCGGCCGTGTAGGGCGACCAGCGCAGGCCCACCGCGGGCAGCGCGAAGAAAAAGAAGAACAGCTGCACCAGGAACGGCGTGTTGCGGATCACCTCGATGTACGCGTTCACGATGAAGCGCAGCCACTTCGGCCCGGAGACCTTGCCCCAGGCGCAGAAGATCGCCACCACGAGGCCCAGTGCCGTCGCCACGAGCGAAAGCTGGATCGTGATCCAGGTGCCCTTGAGCAAGAGCGGCCAGGCGGCAAAGACGGCGTCGAACTGGAATTGGTAGTTCACGGGGGAAGAGGCCTCGGTGCGTGCTCAGGGTTGGTGCATGGCGCGGCGAACGCCCTTCGCCGCGGTGGGCGCCAGTATATTTGAAACCGGTTTCAGCACCAGCCTAGGGATTCCCCTAGCCTGCCCACATCCCTACACTGGCGCGATGCTGGTGAACACCACAACAGACGAGAGATCACAGCAGACAGACAGGGACGCCGGCCCCGCGGTGCACCACCTGCGACAGAACCTGCTGTGGCCGGTGCGCCTCATGGTGCGGCGCGACGCGCAGCTCACGCGGCGCGGCCCGTGGCAGGTGCTGCTCGACATGGGCGACGCATCGCCCTGGCGCGAGGAGGTCGACGAATACACCGGCAGCAGCGAGCGCTTCCACGAGCGCCACTACAACGAGTTCGTGAGCTTCCTGCCCTACGTGCAGCGCTTCCTCTACGGCGACGGGCGCCGCGGCCGCGCCGCCGGGCCCGAGGGCGGTGGCGATTCGCCGATGCGCGTCTTCCGGCGCCACGACGTGCGCGCGGTGCGCGTGGCGGCGCACCCGGGCGACCCACCCGTCACGCTGCAGGTGGTGCACGTGGACCTCTACTTCTTCTTCGACGTCGACGTGGTGATGCTCAATGTCGAGATCGGCGCCGACGACCTGAGCCTGCGGCAGGCGCAGGAGATCCTCTACCGCTTCGGCCGCGCCTATCCGGGCGGCTGGGACGCGCAGGGCGAGGCGCTGCACTGCATGCACAGCGTCGAATGGCTCGGCGCGGACGGCCGCGTACTGGCGAGCTCCGATGCGCAGCAGCGCGACGCCTTCCTGTCGCACGTGGCCGAGCACCGCGCGCCGCGCATCGCGGCGCACTGGGCATGGCTGATGCAGCCGCTCGTGCTCGATCACTCCGACGCGGCCGGCGAGCTGCGCTATCGGCAGATCGAGTACTACCGCATGCCGGTGATGGCCTACCTCGCACTCGACGATCCCAGGCGCCTCTCGCGCGCAGACTTCGTGCGGCTCGCGCTGGTCTCGGGCTCGGCGGAGCCCGCGGTGTCGGGCGCCGGCCCCCTGCCCTTCGCCGAGGACACGATGGCCGACTTCGAGCAGCGCTACTGCTACGACCGCTTCTGGATCGACGCGGGCGCCGCGCCCAACACGCGCTACCTGTGCAATGGGCGCGCGCTGATCGTCGTCGGGCAGGCGAGCTCGGCGTTCTTCTGCTGCCGCGACCGCGGCGTGCTGGCGCAGTTCCGTCACCAGCATTTCCTGCTGTTCCTGATCGCGCACTTCCAGAAGGCGGCGCTCCTGATGTATTCGGACCGCCTCGTCGAGGCGCTGCGCATGCTCGACATCCACAACGTCGCGAGCGTCAAGAACTTCAAGCGCGCGATCCGCGCGGCCTTCGAGGGCTTCCTGCGCTTCACCCACCGCTACTGGTTCCACGAAGTCTCGGAGCAGGCCCAGGTACGCGCGCTGTCGCACCTGTGCGCCACGCATCTCGGGCTCGATCCGCTCTACCAGGAGGTCAAGGAGCGCATCGCCGACATGAACACCTACCTCGACGCCGACAGCCTGCGCCGCCAGGCCAACACGGTGGTGCGGCTCACGGTCGTCACGCTCTTCGGGCTGATCGGCACCATCACGACCGGCTTCCTCGGCATGAACCTGCTCGCGGAGGCCGACGCGCCGCTGGGCCGCAAGCTCGCGTGGTTCGGCGTCATCTTCGTGCTCACGACCTGGCTCACGTTCTACACCATGGTCAAGTCCAAGCGCCTCTCGGACTTCATCGACGCACTGTCCGACGAGCGCGCCACCTTCCGCACCAAGCTCGCGGTGCTCGCCCGGGTATGGAAGGCCGGCGGCGACTAGCGGCAGGACCGTGGGATGCGCGGGCACCGTCAGCTCGGCGCCGAGTCTTTGGTCCGCGGCAGCCACACCTCGATGGCGTTCGGGTCGGCGTTGGCGCGCGGCAGGAGCTTGATGACCCAGGGCTGGTCCGTGGGCGAGCTGGCGGTCTGCACCAGTGCCTGCGCGCAGGCCTGCGCCGACTTGGCCCGGATGACCACCGTCGGGTCCGGGTGCCCCACCGGCGGCGCCCGTCCCGCGCGGCGGGAGGTGCTCAGCACGTCTTCGATCGGCGGCACCGACGCGCCGAGCCCGCGCCACGGTCCGCGCCATGCGCGCGCCTTGTCGCGCAGCGCGGACCCGTAGGTCTGGATGTAGACCACGGCGCCATCGCACACGTCGGGCGGCGGTAGCGCGAGCGCGGGCGGATACGGGGCCGGAGCGGCGGCGCCGGGGGGCGGGGCCGCTGGCGGCGCCGCGGCGGCCCGCGTCTCCTCGCCGCGCGGGCCGGTGAACCGGTCGCGCACCCACACGGCCACCGGCCAGGGCGCGGGCAGCGTGCCGCTGCAGTTCTGCTTGGAGCCCGTCTGGCCGGTGTAGTCGCGCGCCCAGTAGCGCGGCGCGCACGGCGGCGCCTGCGCGGGCTGCAGGCAGTCGATGCCGTTGCCCGGATCGAGCAGCCGGGCGCAGGCGGGCGAGCGCGGCGACTCGCTGCCGCAGGCCTGCTTCGCGTCGTCGACGATGCGCACCGAGAGACGGAACCGGGCCATGAAGTTGTCGCTGCCTTCGCGGCACAGCAGATCCCCGGTGCGCAGCAGTTCCGCGGCCAGCGCGGCGGGCGCATCGCCGCCGGCGCTGCTGCTGTGCAGATGCGCCCAGCGCTCGGTCAGCTCCTTGAAGGCGCCGTTCTCCGAACGCTCCTGTTCCGCGCGCTGCCCGCGCCAGCTGTCGATGCCCTGCCACGCCGCGACGCCGAAGGTCGCGGCAGTGCCGATGCCGATCGAGGCGGTCACCGCGCCGGCCTTGAGCACGCGCGCCTGCAGGCGGCTCATCGAGCCGACGGCCGCGGCGGCGGCGCTGTCCTTGTCCCCCTCGGTGGCGGCGGCGCGCGCAACGGCGTTCGGCTGCCCGTCGTCGGGCACGAAGAGGCCGACCGCGCCCATCGCCACGTGCGACAGCATCTCGTCCTCCAGCCGCGCGCCGATCTCGGCGCCGAGGCGGAAATAGCTCTCCCACTGCGCCTCGTCGAAGAACTGGTCGGTGGTCGGCTGCTGCGGGAACAGCGGATTGGCGGCCTTGAAGTTCACCAGGTCCACCGGCAGCGCGGCCGAGACGTTCGGCTTGACCAGCACGATCTGCCCTGTCGCGCCGCTCGCGTAGCGCACCTGCGCGAGCGCCAGGCAGGCCTGGCTGCTGGCCGACGCGAGGTCGTTGAGCGAACCGAAGGCTTCGAGGTGCCTCCAGTCCGCGCCGGGCCGCGGCTTCATGAAGGTGATCTCGGCATTGAGGTCGATGCGCGCTCGCCGGATCAGGATCTCGAGGTCGCAGAAGCGGTAGTCCGGGTCGGCGCCGCAGTCCGCGATCACGATCAGCGCGGCCTCCTGCCGCAGCAGCGCATAGGCGCCGGTGTTCTCGAAATGCCCGCCGTCGCTCAGGTACCAGCTGGCCGAGCTGCTGCCGGGGAAGGCGCCGAAGCATTCGAGCAGCAGGTAGCGCGTCTTCATCAGCAGCGGGCTCGCATGCACCACCGCGCCGCGCTGCGCGACGCCGGCCTCGGCGCTGTTCCACCAGTAGCCGAGCCGAAGGCCCGCGAAGACCGAGAGCGTCGCCAGGCCCCGCTTGGTCAGCCGGCCCAGCCCCGGCGCGAAGGCCGCGCCCGAGATGGCGGTCCACGCGCCGAGCGTGAGCGCGCCGTCGCCGTGCGCCTGCGTCCACGGCGCGCCGCCGGCCTGCATCCAGCCCAGCGGGCCGACGGTGAGCGGCTGGCTCTTGCGGTCGCGGTTGAAGAGCTTGTCCTTGGTGCTGTGCGTCTGGTTGATCGTGATGTTCGCGAGATGCACGGGTCCGCCGTGCGCGTGCGGCGCATAGCGCAGCTGCGAGATGTCGTCGTGCGCATCCACCTCGCCCACGGGCACCTGCGGCGGCTCCAGCCCCGAGACCTGGTCCACCGGGCTCGCGCCGAGCCGGCGCGCATTGGCGGCGCCCAGGTAGCCGCGCACGATGCGCGCCTTGTAGAACATGTGCAGCGACGAGACATTGAGAAAGCCGAAGTTGCGCCCGGTCACCACCGCGTAGCTGCCGATGATCACCGCGATGGTGCCGAGCCACGCCCACCCGCGCGTGAAGTCGAGCCCCGCGGGCGTGAACACCGGCAGCAGCGTCACGGTGTAGACCACGCCGATCCACCAGGCCGCCAGGCAGAAGGCGAGCACCAGCCCGAGCAGGCTCGCGAGCGTGAGCATCAGCGACTTGCCGATGCCCGGAAGCTCCTGCCGGTGCGACAGCAGCATCGGCAGCACGCCGCGCAGCACCGCGGCCGCGACCAGCAGCACCGCGCCGTAGGACACGCGCTGCTGCGAATCCTCCGCCGCGAGCCACCAGGCGCTGCGGTCGAGAAGGCCCAGCATCACGATCAGCAGGGCGGTATTGATCACCGACGCGAGCCTGTCGGTGAGCACGTTGCGCAACGCGGCCGGCGACTGCCTGTGGCTGTTGAACAGCACCCAGACCAGCGCCACGACCCAGCACGCCGCGAAGCCGACGAAGGCCGGCGCGATCCACATCGGCCCGCTGTAGCGCCGGACCAGCGGATCGCCGATCAGCCCGGCGCCGATGCCCAGCGCGAGCCACATCGCGATCTGCAGCAGGATGGAGCCGCTGGACGGCTTGTCGCGCACCGACCAGTAGGCGCACGCGAGCACGATCGATGCGATGAAGGGCCCCACCAGCGTGAACCACAGCGTCGGCCACTGCGTGGCCCACTCGGCGAGCAGGCGCACGTACTGCACCGCGTCGAGATCGGCGACGCTCGCGACCGAGTCGGGCGGCACGCTGTTGAGGTCTACCGCGCGGAACACCGCGTCCCACAGCAGCAGGTTGGTCGCGGCCAGCACCATGCCGATGAGGCTCGCGGCGATCGCGAGCTCGATGTGCGTGCCCAGCAGGTTGCGAAGGTAGAGCGCGCCGGCGAAGAGCGTGTCGCGCAGCCCGCCCGGAATGAGGTAGCGGCCATTGGCCCGCAGCCACCAGCCGAAACGCGCGCGATCGACGTCGCCGAGGGCGCGCTCGATCTCGCGCACGTCGTCCGTCGACCTCGCGTCGGTGCACAGCCGCCCGAGCGTGGCGCCGATGTAGCCGCCGCCCGAGACGGTGGACATCAGGTCGAACTTCAGCAGCTGGCGGTGCTCCGCCAGGGCCTTGAGCAGGCCCAGGCAGAAGGTGGCGCTGCGGATGCCGCCGCCGGACAGCGCGAGCCCCCAGGCGCGGTGGCCATCGTCGACGCCGTACAGCGCGCGGCGGCGCTCGCTGACCAGCTTCTGGATGGTGTCGTCCATGCCGCTCCTCGTGCCTGTGCGACGCAATATTTCATGCAACGCACGGCGCAGCAATGGCGCGAAAGGCCTATGGCTTCGGACGGGCGAACGACAGCGGCGCCCCGCTCCGATGGCCCTTCGCGGGAGAGCGGAATGCGGCGGCGCGCGAATCGGCGCGCCGCGAGAATCCCGCTTCCTCCAGAACGTGGCTTCCTCCATGCGCACCTCCTTGGACTTCGCCGGGCGCCGCCCGCCATGGCCCGAGCGCACGCTCGGGAGCCCCTGGGCCGCCGTGGCGGCGCTGTCGGGCATCGCGGGCCTCTTCATCCTGCTGGGCCACGACGGACGGCGCGTGGCGCAGATGCTCGTGCTGCTCCTGCCCCTTCTTTGCTGGCTCGCCTGGCCGCTGCGCAGCCCCGCAGTGCGGTGCCTGCGCCGCGCCGCGGTGTCGCTGTGGGTCATGGCCTTCGCGCTCGATGGCGCGGCGCGCGCCTATCTGCTGGAGGCCTACCAGGCCGCGCCCGACGGCGCGCTGGTGCTCGGCGCCGCGGCCAATTCCAATCCGCGCGAAGCGGGCGAGTACCTGGCGATGCACTGGCGCACCGGGCTGCTGTGGTGCCTCGCGCTCCTGGCCGCCGGCGTCTGCGCCTGGCGGCTCGCGCGCGGCGCCGACGGCCGGGCACGCGCGCGCCCGTCGCGCGGCGCCGTCTTCCTGCTCGCGGGCGTGCTGCTCGTCTGCGCCGCGGCCTATGCGAGCAAACCATGGCGGCGCCTGCACCCGATGGTCTTCTGGACGGGCTGGGCGCAATCGATCCAGGCCCTGCGCGCAGGCTGGGCCGATGAACAGCGCGAGCGCGAGGCGGCCCTGGCGCGCGCCCGGACCGCGGCCCCGGTGATCACGCGCGACGGCCCGTCCACCGTCGTGCTCGTCGTCACCGACAGCATCAACCGCGACAACCTGGCGCTGTACGGCTACCGCCGGGCCACGACACCCCGGCTCGTCGCGTACCACCGGCAGCAGGGCGACAGGATGGTGGTGCTGCGCAACGCATGGTCGGTGGACGCGAGCACCCTGCCCGCGCTGCGCAACATGTTCGGCTTCGGGCAGCCCGCCGACGACGGCGGCACACCCCCCCAGCATCTGCTGGCATTGGCACGCGCGGCGGGCTACAAGGTCTGGTGGATGAGCAACCACGACGACATCGCGATCGAGCAGCAGCACGCACGGCTCGCCGACGTGGTGGACCTCGTCAACCGCACGCCCGGTCGCGCGAGCGCATCGCTCGACGGCGAACTGCTCGACTGCGTGCAGGAGGCGCTGGAGGACCCGGCCGAACGCAAGTTCATCGTGGTTCACCTGCTGGGCGCGCATCCGCACTACAGCCTTCGCTTTCCGGCGGGGAACAACCCCTTCGACGACCACCCCGACATGGTGGAGGCCCAGCTGATCGAGGAAGGCCGCTCCGCCTGGGTGCGGCGCTTCCGCCAGGAGTACGACGCCGCGCTTCTCTATCACGACTTCGTCGTCTCCGAGACCCTGCAGCTCACGCGCACCGCCGGCCGCTCGAACGAGTACCGCGCCTGGATGTATCTCTCGGACCATGGCCAGGAAGTGGGCCACGGCACCGACCGCGCGGGCCACAGCCCCGCCACCGAATCGGGCTACCGCATTCCGGCGATGGTGTGGCGCAACGACCGGCCGCCGGCTGCATCCGCGGAGGCCGCGCTGCGCCCGTTCCGAGCCGACTGGACCGGCTGGACGCTCGCCGATCTCCTGCACCTGCGCTGGGACGGCCAGCACCCGGGGCGCGACGTGCTGGCGGACGACTACCGCTGGGAGCCGCCTGTCCTGCCGCTGCGGGTGCGGTCCTTCACCGACTGAGGGTGCGCCTCACCGCCGGCGTGCACGCTCCCTCTCGCGCGCCCGCCGCACCTGGCGGCTCTGCGAGGCGTACTCGGCGGCGCGCGCCTCCAATGCCTTCTTCTCGCGCCGCCGCTTCGACAGCCAGCGGCCGAGCGCGAAGCTCGCCAGCCCGCTCACGAGCGCGACGATCAGGCCGATGACACCGACTTCCATGGCGTTCTCCGTGCCCTGCCGCTACTGCACGCGCGTGACGCTCGCGGGCTTGAAGCCGAGGTCGGCCGCCTTGCCCTTGCGCGCCCGCGCGGCGCGCGCGTTGTTGAGCGTGCGGATTTCCAGCGTCTCGTCGCGCTCCTTGCCGCCGCGGCCGATGCCTTCAATCTTCACGCTGCGCGTGTAGGCGGCCGCGCCGGCGAGGGTGTCCTTGGCCTCCAGGTCGATCAGCGTCAGCCCGCGGCCGCCCTTGGGCAGCGCCTTCATCTCGCCGATGTCGAAGGTCAGGATGCGCCCGCCGGTCGACGCGCAGCACACGTGCGTGGCCGGCGGCAGCGGCTCGGCGCCGCCCGCGCCGCCCACCAGCGAGGGCCGGCACAGCTGTTCGCCCTCGCCCACGTCGACGAAGGCCTTGCCGCCCTTCTGGCGCGAGACCATGTTCTCGACCGCCGCGATGAAGCCGTAGCCGCCGCTGCTCGACAGCAACAGGTTCGCACCCTGCGGCCCTGCGAAGTAGTGCGCCACGTGCGTGCCGCTCTCCAGGTCGATCAGCGTCGTGACCGGCTGGCCGTCGCCGCGGCCGCCCGGCAGCGAGGCCACCGCCACGCTGTAGACGCGCACGCTCTTGTCCTTGGCGGTGCCGAAGACCAGCAGCGTGTCGACCGTGCGGCACTCGAAGGCGCCGTAGAGCGCGTCGCCCGACTTGAAGCTGTACTCGGGCGGCGCCGACCCGGCGGCGCGCTCGCTCGCCCAGCCCTTCTGCGTGCGCACCCAGCCCTTCTGCGAGACGATCACCGTCACCGGCTCGTCGACCACGCGCACCTCGGCCACGGCGCGCTTCTCGGCCTGGATCAGCGTGCGGCGCGGATCCTCGAAGGTCTTCGCGTCGGCCTCGATCTCCTTCACCAGCAGGCGGCGCAGCGCGGCCGGGCTGCCGAGGATGTCCTCGAGCTTCTTCTGCTCCTCGCGCAGGCCCTGGAGCTCCTGCTCGATCTTGATCGCCTCCAGGCGCGCCAATTGGCGCAGCCGGATCTCGAGGATGTCCTCGGCCTGCCGATCGCTCAGGTTGAAGCGCGCGATCAGCGCCGCCTTGGGCTCGTCCGCGGCGCGGATGATCGCGATCACCTCGTCGATGTTCAGCAGCACGATCTGCCGGCCTTCGAGGATGTGGATGCGGTCCTGTACCTTGCCCAGGCGATGCCGCGAGCGCTTCTCGACCGTGACTTCGCGGAACGCGATCCACTCGTTCAGCATCTGCCGCAGCGACTTCTGCGTCGGCTTGCCGTCGATGCCGACCATCGTGAGATTGATCGATGACGAGGTCTCCAGCGAGGTCTGCGCGAGCAGCGTGCCGATGAACTCCTCCTGGCTGATGCGCGAGGTCTTCGGCTCGAACACGAGGCGCACCGGCGCATCCTTGCTCGACTCGTCGCGCACGCCGTCGAGCACCGCGAGCACGCTCGCCTTGAGCTGCGTCTGCTCGGCCGTGAGCGCCTTCTTGCCGGCGCGCACCTTCGGGTTGGTGATCTCCTCGATCTCCTCGAGCACCTTCTGCGAGCTCACGCCCGGCGGCAGCTCATGGACCACCACCTGCCACTGGCCGCGCGCGAGTTCCTCGATCTTCCAGCGCGCGCGCACCTTGAGCGAGCCGCGTCCCGTGCGATAGGCCTCGGCGATGTCCGCCGCGCTGCTGATGATCTGCGCGCCGCCCGGGTAATCCGGCCCCGGCACGAGCGTGAACAATTCCTCGTCGCTCAGCTTGCCGTTGGACTTGATCATCGCCACGCAGGCGTCGGCCACCTCGCGCAGGTTGTGGCTCGGGATCTCGGTCGCCAGGCCGACCGCGATGCCGCTCGCGCCGTTGAGCAGCACGAAGGGCAGGCGCGCCGGCAGCAGCCGCGGCTCGTCGGTCGAGCCGTCGTAGTTGGGAATGAAATCGACCGTGCCCTCGTCGATCTCGTCGAGCAGCAGGCTCGTGATGCGCGAGAGACGCGCCTCGGTGTAGCGCATGGCCGCCGCGCCATCGCCGTCGCGGCTGCCGAAGTTGCCCTGGCCGTCGACCAGCGGGTAGCGCTGCGAGAAATCCTGCGCCATGCGCACCAGCGCGTCATAGGCCGCCTGGTCGCCGTGCGGGTGGAAGCGGCCGAGCACGTCGCCGACCACGCGCGCACTCTTCACCGGCTTGGCGCCCACGGTGCCGTTGGCGCCGCCGAAGCCCAGCCCCATGCGCGACATCGAATAGAGGATGCGACGCTGCACCGGCTTCTGGCCGTCGCTGACATCGGGCAGGGCGCGGCCCTTGACGACGGACAGCGCGTACTCGAGGTACGCGGTTTGCGCGTAGTCCGCCAGCGTCAGCGAGCCATCGTCTTCAGGGCTCTGGAAATCGAGCGTGGGTTGGTCCATGGAATCAGGAAAGTCAGAAGAATGGCGGGCGAGCGCCTGTCGTCGGCGCGTTCACCCTTTTCGAAAAATGCGCGGCATCACGGCGCCGGCAGGGCCGGCGCGACGCGCGCGTCGGGCGGCATATTGCCACGACCGAGGGCGCCCCCCGCCGGCACCCCCATCTCCATGCGGATGCGCGCCGGTGCACGGCCCCGGCCGATCGCCGCCGAGGGCTTGAGGTAGGCGTAGAGCTGGAGCACCGTCGCCACGTAGTTCTGCGTCTCGCGATAGTTGGGGATCTTGTTGCCCGCGCGCTGCACCGCGCCCTCGCCCGCGTTGTAGGCGGCCAGGGCGAGTTCCAGGTCGCCCTGGAACATTTGCATCAGGTCGCGCAGGTAGCGCGCGCCGGTGGCGATGTTGATGCGCGGGTCGAAGAGCTTCTTCTCGACCGAGGCGCGCTGGTCGGCCGCGATGCCATAGCGCTCGGCCGTTGCGGGCATCACCTGCATGAGCCCGAGCGCGCCCTTGGGCGACACGGCCTGCGCGTCGAAGCCCGATTCGGTGGCGATCAGCGCCTGCAGCAGTTCGTAGTCGATCGAATGACGGCGCGCGGCCTCGCGCAGCGCGCCCTGGGCGGGCTTGTAGCTCGGCGACGCCTCGAACATCGCCACGAGTGCCTGCGAGGCGCGCGGCACCTTGGCGCTGCCCGGCGCGCGGCCACGGCCCAGGCCGTCCGCGGTGTCGAAGCTCTGGCCGCCGCGGAAGAACAATTGGTAGCGTTCGTCGAGCTTCTCGGAGGCGAAATGCGCCACGCCCTTGTCGTCGACGTAACCGAAGATGTCCGTCGCCCGGGCGGCTTGCGGCGCGGCCGCCAGCACGAGGGCCGACAGCAGCGCGAGCATCCAACCGGGAAGCGTCATCGATTTCGCCATGCGGCACTATGCCCGGGGCCTGTCAACGCACGACGTCCGCACCGTCACAAATTGTTCGACGCGCGCCCCGGCCGCACTAGATGTCGACTTCGACCTCGTCGGCCCGCAGCTCCATCAGCTCGCGCCGCGCGGCCGCTTCGCCCTTGCCCATCAGCTTGGTAATCTCGCCCTGCGTGCCGGACACGTCGAAGCGGCCCAGGCGCACCTGCAAGAGGCGGCGCGTGTCGGGGTTCAGCGTGGTTTCCCACAACTGCTCCGCGCTCATCTCGCCCAGGCCCTTGAAGCGGCTGATGCTCCAGGCGCCCTCGCGCACGCCGTCCTTGCGCAGCTTGTCGAGGATCGCGGTGAGCTCGCCCTCGTCGAGCGCATACACCTTCGAGGCCGGCTTCTTGCCGCGCGCCGGCGCATCGACGCGGAAGAGCGGCGGCTTCGCCACGTACACGTGGCCCGCCTCGATGAGCTTCGGGAAGTGGCGGAAGAACAGCGTGAGCAGCAGCACCTGGATGTGCGAGCCGTCCACGTCGGCATCGCTGAGGATGCAGATCTTCCCGTAGCGCAGGCCCGAGAGGTCGGGCGTGTCATCGGGCCCGTGCGGATCGACGCCGATCGCGACCGAGATGTCGTGGATCTCGGTGTTGGCGAAGAGCCGGTCGCGCTCGACCTCCCAGGTGTTGAGCACCTTGCCGCGCAGCGGAAGGATGGCCTGGCATTCCTTGTCGCGGCCCATCTTGGCGCTGCCGCCGGCCGAATCGCCCTCGACCAGGAAGACCTCGTTGTGCGCGATGTCGCGGCTTTCGCAGTCGGTCAGCTTGCCGGGCAGCACCGCCACGCCGGAGCCCTTGCGCTTCTCGACCTTCTGGCCGGCGCGCTGGCGCGTCTGCGCGGCCTTGATCGCGAGTTCGGCGAGCCGCTTGCCGTAATCGACGTGCTGGTTGAGCCACAGCTCCATCGCCGGCCGCACGAAGCTGGAGACCAGCCGCACCGCGTCGCGCGAGTTGAGCCGCTCCTTGATCTGCCCCTGGAACTGCGGATCGAGCACCTTGGCCGAGAGCACGTACGAGGCGCGCGCGAACACGTCCTCGGGCAGCAGCTTCACGCCCTTGGGCAGCAGCGAATGCAGGTCGATGAAGCTCTTGACCGCGTTGAAGAGCCCGTCGCGCAGGCCGCTGTCGTGCGTGCCGCCCGCGCTGGTCGGGATCAGGTTGACGTAGCTCTCGCGCACCGGCTGGCCTTCCTCGGTGAAGGCCACGCACCAGTCGGCGCCCTCGCCTTCGGCGAAGTTGTCGGCGTTCTTGTCGGCATGGCCCGCGCCGTCGAAGAGCGGGATCACCGGCTCGCCGTTGAGCGTCTGCATCAGGTAGTCGCGCAGGCCGCCCTTGTAGAGCCAGGTCTGGGTTTCCTTGGTCTTCTCGACCGCGAGCGTGACCGACACGCCGGGCATCAGCACCGCCTTGCTGCGCAAGAGGTGCGTGAGCTCGTGGACCGGCAGCGCGGCCGACTCGAAGTATTTCGCATCGGGCCAGGCGCGCACCGTGGTGCCCTGGCGGCGGTCGCCGGCGGCGCTGTCCTGCGGGCGCACCTTGAGCTTCTCGACCACGTCGCCCGCGGCGAAGGCGATCTGCGCGACCGAGCCTTCGCGGTAGGACGTGACTTCGAGCCGCTTCGACAGCGCATTGGTCACCGACACGCCCACGCCGTGCAGCCCGCCCGAGAAGCTGTAGGCGCCGCCCGAGCCCTTGTCGAACTTGCCGCCCGCGTGCAGGCGGGTGTAGACCAGTTCGATGACCGGCGCCTTTTCTTCCGGATGCAGGCCGAACGGAATGCCGCGGCCGTCGTCTTCCACGCTCACGGAGCCGTCGGCATGCAGCACGACCTTGATCTTCTTGCCGTACCCAGCAAGCGCCTCGTCGGCGGCGTTGTCCAGCACTTCCTGGATGATGTGCAGCGGGTTGTCGGTGCGGGTGTACATGCCCGGCCGCTGCTTGACGGGCTCGAGCCCCTTGAGGACGCGGATCGACGCCTCGCCGTAACTGCCTGGTTCCTTGCTTGCCATGGCGCGGGATTCTAGGACGCCGGTGCCGGCCGCCCGGGGCGCGGCATCAATGGGATGCGCAAATATCAACAATCGCTTTGCCCCTGGGCCGGCGGCGCGGGCGCCTTTTGGGTACATTGCCCGCCATGCATCCGACCGCCAGCCAGTCTCTCAGCCTCAAGCAAGTCCTCCTCTGCGGGGCCATGATCGTCACCCTGTCGATGGGCATCCGGCACGGATTCGGACTCTGGCTGCAGCCGATCACGCAGGAGCAGGGCTGGTCGAGGCAGGCGTTCTCCTTCGCCATCGCGGTGCAGAACCTCTCCTGGGGCCTGATCGGCGTGTTCGCCGGCATGCTGGCCGACAAGCTGGGCGCCTTCCGCGTGCTGATCGCCGGCGCCGTGCTCTACGCGCTGGGCCTGCTGGGCATGGCGTTCTCCCCGACTCCCTTTGTCTTCGCGCTGACCGCGGGCGTCCTCATCGGCGCGGCCCAGGCGGGCACGACCTACGCGGTGATCTACGGCGTGATCGGCCGGCAGATCGCCGCCGAAAAGCGCTCCTGGGCGATGGGCGTGGCGGCCGCCGCAGGCTCCTTCGGCCAGTTCCTCATGGTGCCCGTGGAAGGGCAGCTCATCGCCCGCCTCGGGTGGCACACCGCCCTGATCGTGCTGGCGGTCATGGTGCTCATGATCGTCCCCCTGGCCTTCGGGCTTCGCGAGCCGCGCCACGAGTCCGTCATGGTGCGCCGCAGCCAGACCATCGGCCAGGCCATCCGCGAAGCCTTCGGCTACCCGAGCTTCGTGCTGCTCACCGCCGGCTATTTCGTCTGCGGCTTCCAGGTGGTGTTCATCGGCGTGCACATGCCGAGCTACCTCAAGGACAAGGGCCTGTCGCCCGAGGTGGCCAGTTACGCGCTGGCGCTGATCGGGCTGTTCAACGTCTTCGGCACCTACGTCGCCGGCTCGCTGGGCGCGCGCCTGGCCAAGCGCAAGCTGCTGGCGGCCATCTACCTCGCCCGGGCGGCGGCGATCGCGCTCTTCCTGATCGCGCCGCTCTCGCCCGCGAGCGTCTACGTCTTCGCGAGCGTGATGGGCTTCCTGTGGCTATCGACCGTGCCCCTGACCAGCGGCCTGGTGGCCCAGATCTTCGGCGTGGCGCACCTGTCGATGCTGGGCGGGATCGTGTTCTTCAGCCACCAGGTCGGCTCGTTCCTGGGCGTGTGGCTGGGCGGCTATCTCTATGACCGCACCGGCAGCTACGACATCGTGTGGTACCTCGCGATCGCCCTGGGCATCTTCGCGGCGCTGATCAACCTGCCGGTCAAGGAAGGCGCGATCGCGCGCCCGGCGCCGCGGCCCGCCTGATCCTCCCATGTCGACCGCGATCCGCCATCGTCTCGTGCGCGCCGGCTGGCTGGCCGGGGCGACGCTCGCGCTCGCGGCCGTGTTCGCGCTCTACACCCGCCCCGGCTTCCTCGTCATGCTGGTCGACCAGCTCTGGGCCTGCTTTTGAACCACGCCGCCCTCGCGCCCTCGCCCTGGATCGAGCGCTGGTGGCACCTGCTGGCGCCGGGTGCCACGGTGCTGGACGTGGCCTGCGGCTCGGGCCGGCACATGCGTTTCGCGGCCGGGCGCGGCCATCCTGCGACCGGCGTCGACCGCTCGCAGGAGGCGCTCGACGCGGCGGCGGCCTACGGGCAGGTGCTGCTGGCCGACATCGAGCAGGGCCCCTGGCCGTTCCAGGCCCAGGCCTTCGGCGGCGTGATCGTCACCAACTATCTCTGGCGCCCGCTGATGCCGGCCATCGTGGCCGCGGTGGCGCCCGGCGGCGTGCTTCTCTATGAAACCTTCGCTGCGGGCAACGAGACGGTGGGCAAGCCGTCGCGGCCGGATTTCCTGCTGAAACCCGGCGAGCTGCTGGCCGCCTGCGCCGGCCTGCGGGTGGTGGCGTACGAGGACGGCTTCCTGGCGGCGCCGGACCGCTTCGCGCAACGGATCGCCGCCGTGCGGCCCGCGGCGCAGCCGCCCGCCGCACCGCCCCGCCACCTTCTGAACGCGGCCTGAACCCCCTTCCCCGGTGCGGGCCGCCCCCGGTGCCGCCGGCAGCGGCGCATCAGTAGAATGTTCGCTTTTCGTCCACCGACAAAGAGAGCCCCCTTGGAGCAACTGACAGGCAGCATCGTCGCACTGGTCACGCCGATGCATGATGACGGCAGCGTCGACTATCCCGCCCTGCGCCGGCTGATCGACTGGCACATCGACGAAGGCACGGACTGCCTCGGCGTCGTCGGCACGACCGGGGAGTCGCCCACGGTCGACGTCGAAGAGCATTGCGAGATCATCCGCGTCTCGGTCGAGCAGGCGCGCGGCCGCGTGCCGGTCATGGCGGGCTGCGGCGCCAACTCCACCAAGGAAGCGATCGAGCTCGCCCGCTTCGCCAAGAGCGTGGGCGCCGATTGCCAGCTGCAGGTGGTCCCCTACTACAACAAGCCGACGCAGGAAGGCCAGTACCAGCACTTCAAGGCCATCGCCGAAGCGGTCGGCGACCTCCCGATCGTGCTGTACAACGTGCCCGGCCGCACCGTCGCCGATATGGCGCACGACACCGTGCTGCGCCTGGCGACCGTGCCCGGCATCATCGGCATCAAGGAAGCCACGGGCAACATCGAGCGCGCCCAGTGGCTGATCCGCGAGGTGCCCAAGAATTTCGCCGTGTATTCGGGCGACGACCCGACCGCCGTGGCGCTCATGCTGTGCGGCGGCCAGGGCAACATCAGCGTCACCGCCAACGTGGCGCCGCGCAAGATGCACGAGCTGTGCGTGGCCGCCATCGCCGGCGACGTGAAGCGCGCGATGCAGATCCAGTTCGAGCTGATGCCGCTGCACCGCAACCTCTTCGTGGAACCCAATCCGATCCCGGTCAAGTGGGCCATGGCACGGCTCGGCCTGTGCGGCGGCGCCTTGCGCCTGCCCCTCACCGAGCTCGCCGAAGCCAGCCGCCCGGCCGTCGAGGCCGCGCTGCGAGCCAGCGGCCTCCTGAAGGGCTGATCGGAAACTTGAGCGCGCAGTTCGCGAATGCGAGCAACCTTTTGCTCGAACTGCGCTCTGAAACTGCGGGCGATGAGCGCCCTCCCTTGAGCTAGACATTCCCAGAAGGAATACGACGTTGAACACCATCTCGCGATTCGCACTGCTGGCCGTGGTCGCCAGCCTTGCCGCATGCACGGTCCTTGAGAGCGACAAGATCGACTACAAGAGCGCCGGCAAGGCCCCCACCCTCGAAGTGCCGCCCGACCTGACGCAGCTCTCGCGCGACAACCGCTACGCGATCCCCGGCGGCGCGGTCTCGGCCAACACGTACCAGGCCGGCCTGGCCAACAACCCGGGCATGCCGACGGCCGTGACCACGGTCGGCGACGTCCGCATCGAACGCGCCGGCTCGCAGCGCTGGCTGGTCGTCAACCGCACGCCCGAACAGCTCTGGGACCCGGTCAAGGACTTCTGGCAGGAAAGCGGCTTCCTGATCACCACCGAGCAGCGCAACCTCGGCATCATGGAAACCGACTGGGCCGAGAACCGCGGCAAGCTGCCGCAGGACATCATCCGCGGCACGCTCGGGAAGTTCATGGACTCGATGTACTCGACCAGCGAGCTCGACCGCTTCCGCACGCGCATGGAGCGCACGCCCAACGGCACCGAGATCTTCATCAGCCACCGCGGCATGCAGGAGGTCTACAGCACCGCCCGCCAGGACCAGACGATGTGGCAGCCGCGCCCGACCGATCCCGAGCTCGAGACCGAATTCCTGCGCCGCCTGATGGTGAAGCTCGGCGTCTCCCAGGAGCAGTCCAAGGCGCTGGTCGCGGCCGGCGCACCGGCGCAGACCGCCAAGGTCAGCAACGTCAACGGCCAGCCGACCGTCGAGATCGGCGAAGGCTTCGAGCGCGCGTGGCGCCGTGTCGGCCTGGCGCTCGATCGCACCGGCTTCACCGTCGAAGACCGCGATCGCAGCGCCGGCACCTATTTCGTGCGCTACGTTCCGCCGAACCCGAACAAGAGCGACCCGGGGTTCTTCGGCAAGCTGTTCACCTTCGGCTCCAGCAAGAACGATGCGCCGCTCAAGTTCCGGATCCAGGTCAAGGGCTCGGGCAACACGAGCACCGTGTCGGTCCTCGATGGATCGGGCGCGCCCGACAGCTCGGCGAACGCGCAGCGCATCGTCCAGGTCATCGCCGACGATCTGAAATGAAGCGCCCCCCGAGCCGCTGCGCGGCTCCCCCCTCTCTCGCCTTCGGCGGGAGGGTGGCGCACCCGGCGGCCCGGCGGATGCGGCTCCGCGGGCGCCCTGGCCTCGGTCGCGCCGGATTCATGGCGCGCGAGTCGCACCAGACGCGGCTCGAGCCACTGCACTGAGGGAAGAATGCTGCGTTTTCGCAGCCTGGGCAGCGGGAGTGCCGGCAACGCCACGCTGGTCGAAGCGAGCAGCGGCGGGCGGACCTCGCGGCTCCTCGTCGATTGCGGCTTTGCGCTGCGTCATCTCGACGCGCGGCTCGCGCGCGCCGGGCTGGCCGCGAGCGACATCGACGCGGTCTTCATCACCCATGAGCATGGCGACCACATCGGCTGCGCGCATGCGCTGTCGCGCCGCGAGCGCATCCCGGTCTGGATGAGCGAAGGCACCTGGCTGGAGACGGGCGGGCGCGACTTCGAGGGGCAGCTGCGTCTCGCGCGCGATGGCGCCGACATCGAGATCGGCGAGATGCTGATCCAGCCGTTCACCGTGCCCCACGACGCGCGCGAGCCGCTCCAGCTGCGTTGCACCGATGGCGCGCGCCACCTCGGCATCCTCACCGACCTGGGACACGCGACGCCGCATGTGCTGGGCCGCCTCCTGCATCTCGACGCGCTGATGCTCGAGTTCAATCACGACAGCGACCTGCTCGCGGGCTCGCGCTATCCGCCCTTCCTGAAGCAGCGCGTGGGCGGCAACTACGGACACCTGTCGAACGCCGCGGCGGCAGCCATTGCGCGCAGCGCGCTGCATTCGGGGCTTCGCCACGTGCTCGGGGCGCATCTGAGCGAGCAGAACAACAAGCCCGAGATCGTTCGCCGCGTCATGGCCGAGGCGCTCGGCGCCCGCGACGACGAGATGCTGACCGCGACTGCGTCGGACGGCTCTCCCTGGCTCGACCTGTAGCCCGAGGCCTCGCGCAGAAAACGCCGCACAAGAAAAAAGCCGCCTGGAGGCGGCCTTCGATTCGATGCGCGCGGGACAGGCTCACTGCTTGGGCGGCGTCTCTGCTTGCTTCTTGGCGGCCTCGGTCGCCGAGTTCGCCGCATCGAGCGCGGACTGCGACCCAGGCGACGGCGTGGTGGAAGCACCCGGCGAGGCGGGCGGCTCAGCGGGCGCCGGTGCCGGCGCCGCAGGCGCGGCCGGCGGGGCCACCACGGCCGGCGGCGGTTCTTCCTTCTTTCCGCAGGCGGTCAGCGCGGCAGCGGCGACCAGCGATGCGAGCAATAGCTGCTTGTTCATTTCACGGCTCCTTTGGTGAAGGTCTCGGTCAAAAAATTCTAGACCTGCATCCCCGCAGAGGCCCGTTTCAGGGTGTGATTCGCGGCATTGGCTTACAAGCCCAGCGTGGACGCCGGAAAGCCCGATTTCGCATGGCGAAGGCACTCGTCGATGCGCTCGCGCACGGCGCGCCGGCTCTCCGGACTGCGCCCGCAGACGCCGCGCACACGATCGACGTCGATCCGGTGCAGAAACCATGACGGCGTCCAGATCGCGCTCGGCACCTGCGGCATGCCCGGTCCGCTGCAGACGCGGCAGTCGATGATGTGGCTCCACATCCTGCGCCAGTGCACGAAGCGCGCATGCTCGCGCTCGGCCACATCGAAGCGCTGCGCCACCAAGACGAGCTGGCGGCCGGCCGAGGCCCAGCCCTGCAGCGCGTCGATGACGCTGCGCTCCCCGAGCGGCCAATCGACGAAGTCCGGATCGCTCCAGACGAACTCGGGCCATTGCTGCTGCGCGGCGGCCGCGAACGCGCTGCGCAAGCGGGCCTCGAAGGCATGGCGCCCATCGAAGGCGCCTTCGGGCAAGCCGGCCGATGGATCGCCGTCGTCGTCACTGCGCATGCAGCCACCCCGCTTCGCACCAGTCGCTCAGAAGCGACAGCGCATCGTCGCTTGCGCCTGCCAGGTCGCGTGGCTCGAGCATGCGCTGGTCTGCCAGGCGGCGCATGAGCCTGGCATCGCGGCCCGAGGCACGAAAGCTCTCCCCGTTGATGTAGAGATGGCGCGCGTCATACAGCATGCGCGTGCGGCGGTCGAGCGCGACCCCGCTCGATGCCGAGAGCGGTTCGCCGGCGTCGAACCACACGGTGGGCTTGGGCTCCGTCATGGACTCGCCGAGCGCGCGGTCGATCACCTCGCTGTCCCGCAGGGCCGCCAGCACCGCTTCGCGCGCAAAGGCCTGCAAGGCGGGCGGCATCTCGGCGGGGTTCTGCAAGGCGGGTTGCGAGGGGTCGCGGTAATGCGCCATGGCCTGCCCCACCGCGTCCTGCAGCTCGTCGGCCCGCGCTTCGGCAATGCGCGCCAGCAGGTCCGCGCCCAGCGGCTCGGCCGCGGGCGAGCGCAGGCCGATCGAATAGGTCATGCAGTCGCCGCCCACCGCCACGCCGTCATGCGCATAGCGCGGCGGGAGGTACAGCATGTCGCCCGGCTCCAGCACGAAGCTGTCCTCGGGCTCGAAGCGCGACAGGATCTTGAGCGGGACGTTCGGCTGCAGGCTCAAGTCCCGCTGCCGTCCGATGGACCAGCGGCGCCTGCCATGGGCCTGCAGCAGGAACACGTCGTAGCTGTCGAAGTGCGGCCCGACGCCGCCGCCATCGCTGGCATAGCTGATCATCAGATCGTCGAGCCGTGCATCGGGCAGGAAGCGGAACTGCTGCATCAACGCATGCACGCCCTGGTGGTGCAGGTCGACGCCCTGCACCAGCAGTGTCCATGCGGCCTGGCGCAGCGAAGGCAGCGCGCGCCGCGAGAACGGGCCGTGCCGCAGTGTCCAGCCCTTGGCACCGTGGCGGATGAGGCGCGATTCGACATCCTCACGGGCAGCGAGGTCGAACAGGTCGCCGCGCGCGATCGGTGGCACCATCTCGGGCACGGCCTGACGAACCAGCAGCGGCTTCTTCTGCCAGTGGCGTCGCATGAACTGCTGGGCGCTCAGACCACCGAGCAGGCGCAAGGGTTGATCAATCTCCATGGGAGAATTCTCGCTTATGGAAATCACTGAACAATGCGTGGTCGGCCTCACCTGGACCTTGAAGGACACCCTCGGCGAGGTGCTGGACGTGCTCGATGACCCGGTCGAATTCCTGATCGGCGGCGACGACCTCTTCGACGCCATCGAAGCGGTGCTGCTCGGCCACGGGCCCGGCGCCAGGGTGCAACTGCAGCTGGAACCCGAGCAGGCCTTCGGCGACTTCAACGACCAGCTGCTCTTCCTGGAGCCGCGCACGCTCTTCCCCGAAGGCACCGAGGAAGGCATGACCTTCGACGGCGCGGCGCTGCCCCAGGGCGTGAACCCCGACATGCCGAAGGACGTGCTCTACACCGTGAGCGAGATCTATCCCGAGCACCTCGTGCTGGACGGCAACCATCCGCTCGCGGGCATCGCGATCCGGCTCGACATCACCGTGAAATCGGTGCGCGAAGCGACCGAAGAGGAGATCGGCCGCGGCACCGCAGGCACCGGCTTCTTCAAGATCCCGCCGACCGCGCCGGGCAACGACCTGTTGCACTGACATCGCGCGGCACGCGCCCGGGGCGGCAAGTTGCCGCCGCCTTCAGTGGCTGTTCAAGCCGTGGGCCCGGCCGCCCAACTTTGCCTTGTGCCGGCGCTCTGCAGCACTGCGAACTGCAGGTCCTGCGCGAGCCCGGATCGTTCCGCAGCCAGCACCTTCACCTGCTTGCGGGCCGGCTAACCATGGCGCTCACGCCTCCAAACAGGACTCGAAAACCACCCTTTCAGGGCACCCTCTAGTACCTCGAGATCTGGCCGTTGTTGATGACCACGCGATCGCCGATGCGCAGGTCGCCCGGCGAGGGCACGTCGAAGGCGCGGTAGCCGCCGTTGTCGGTCTGGATCGAGACGCGGTAGCTCTGGTAGACCCGCGGCGCATTGGCGTTGCCCTCGATGTTGTTGCCGAGCAGCGCACCGCCCACGACGCCGAGCGCAGTCGCGGCAGCGCGGCCGCTGCCATGGCCGATCTGGTTGCCGAGCACGCCGCCGACCAGTCCGCCAGCGATGGCGCCGCCGCCCGTGGTCGGCGCGCCCGAGGACTGGCTCTGGATCACTTCGATGTTGGCGACACGGCCGTACTCGACATAGGGGCCGGGCGCCATGGCCGGCGCCGGCTGGTAGGGATAGCGCCCGGTCTGGTAGACCGGCTGCGGTGCGACGCAAGCCGTCAGGGTGGTCAGCGCGAGTACCGAAGCCATGGCGGCCAGCGGACGGATCGAGATCTTCATGTTGGGTGGTTTCCTCAAAACAGGCGCGCTCCGGAGTCGCTCCTGATGGACCAGATAACGCACGGACGTCGCATGCGATGACGACGTTCACATGTTGTCACTTTCGAGCCGCCGCCCGCTGTCGGGTTCCCGTCTTTACGTGCGCGAAACGCGGCGCCGAATTCGCGCAGGCCTGGGCCTACATCGCGGCCGGCTCAGTGCTTGCCCGTGGAGCCGTACCCGCCCTCGCCGCGCTCGCTCGGCGGGAATTCCGCGACCACCCGGAACTGCGCCTGCACCACCGGGACGATCACCAGCTGCGCCAGGCGCTCCATGGGCTGCAGCACGAAGGGCGTGTTGCTGCGGTTCCAGGCGCTCACCTTGAGTTCGCCCTGGTAGTCGCTGTCGATCAGCCCGACCAGGTTGCCGAGCACGATGCCGTGCTTGTGCCCCAGCCCCGAGCGCGGCAGGATCAGCGCCGCGAAGCCCGGGTCCGCGAGATGGATCGCAATGCCGGTGCCCACGAGCTGCCAGGCGTTCGGCTCGAGCGTGATCGGCGCATCGAGGCAGGCCCGCAGGTCCAGCCCGGCGCTGCCGGGCGTGGCGTAGGCAGGCAGTTGGTCCTGCATGCGTGGATCGAGGATGCGAACGTCGACTTTCACTGAACGGGTCTTTCTTGGATGCGTGTTGATGTCATGGTTTGACGACTGCGCGCGCAGGGTCCGGCACCCGCGCCGCGATCTCGGCCACGAGTTCGCGCGCCAGCGTGAGCTTGGGGGCGCGCGGCAGTTCGCGCACGCCCTTGGCATCGACCAGCAGCAGGCTGTTGTGGTCCTGCCCGAAGGTCAGCGGGCCGATGTTGCCGACCAGGAGCGGGATGCCCTTGCGCTCGCGCTTGGCCTTGGCATGTTCGACGAGGTTCTCGCTCTCCGCCGCGAACCCGACGCAGAACAGCTCCCCGCCCTTGGCGCGCGCGCCCTGGGCGACCGTGAGCAGGATGTCCTCGTTCTCGACGAAGTGCAGCACCGGCGGCTGGCCGCTGCCGTCCTTCTTGATCTTCTGCGCGCTGTGGGATGCCGGCCGCCAGTCGGCCACGGCGGCGGTCGCGACGAAGATCGACGCGGTCTGCACCGCCCGGAGCGTCGCGCCGAGCATGTCCTGGGCCGACTGCACGTCGACACGCCGAACGCCGCGCGGCGTCGGCAGGTGCACCGGGCCGGCGACCAGCGTGACCTCGGCCCCCGCCTCGCGCGCGGCACGGGCAATGGCGAAGCCCATCTTGCCCGACGAATGGTTGGTGATCCCGCGGATCGGATCGAGCGCCTCGAAGGTCGGCCCGGCGGTCACCACCACATGGCGGCCGGCAAGCACCTTGGGCTGGAACTGGGCCACGATTTCCTCAAAGAGCTGCTCGGCCTCGAGCATGCGGCCGTCGCCGGTCTCGCCACAGGCCTGCCAGCCGTTGCCGACACCGAGCACGCGGGCGCCATCCGCGTCGACCTGCCGGAGGTTGCGCTGGGTGGCCGGATGGGCCCACATCTCGCGGTTCATGGCGGGCGCGATCAGCAGCGGCACCCGCTCGATCGGCCGCGCGAGACACATCAGGCTCAGGAGTTCGTCCGAGCGGCCCTGCACCAGCCGCGCGATGAAGTCGGCGCTGGCCGGCGCGAGCACGATCAGGTCGGCTTCGCGGCTCAGGTTGATGTGGGGCATGTTGTTGGCCTCGCGCGCGTCCCACTGCGAGGTGTAGACCGGCCGTCCCGACAGCGCCTGCATCGTGACCGGCGTGATGAACTGCGCCGCCGCCTCCGTCATGACGACCTGCACCGTGGCGCCGGCCTTCACCAGCAGCCGGCACAGCTCGGCCGACTTGTAGCAGGCGATGCCGCCCGTGAGGCCCAGAACGATGTGCTTGCCCGTGAGGTCTTGTTGCATCGGGCCAGTTTAGCGGGTGCCTGTCCTCTACAATCCCCATTTCCCACTTCCCGGACACGCGTCCGGAACTGGCATGACCAAATTCGTCTTCGTCACCGGCGGTGTGGTGTCTTCCCTGGGCAAGGGGATCGCCTCCGCCTCTCTGGCCGCATTGCTCGAATCGCGCGGCCTCCAAGTCACCCTCATCAAGCTCGATCCGTACATCAACGTCGACCCGGGCACCATGTCGCCGTTCCAGCACGGCGAGGTGTTCGTCACCGTTGACGGCGCCGAGACCGACCT
>JAGIBP010000025.1 GCA_017744285.1 Variovorax sp. | reverse complement strand
TCTTCGCCCAGGCGCTTGTTCATGTCTGCTGTGGCGCGGTAGAAGCCGTCGCTGCCCACGGTGCCCATCACGTCGGTCTGGTCGGCCAGCAGGGGCTTCTTGGTCACCTGGTTGATCACGCCGCCCGTGGAGCCACGGCCGAAGATCATCGACGCCGAGCCGCGCAGCACCTCGATGCGATCGAGGTTGAAGGTGTCGCGGTCGTACTGCGAGGGGTCGCGCATGCCGTCGATGAGCAGGTCGCCCACCGTCGCCACGGGGAAGCCGCGCAGGCGGATGTCCTGGTCGGTGCCGTTCTCGGTCGCGGCGAAGGTGATGCCCGCGGAGTAGTGCAGCGCTTCCTTCAGCGTGTCGAGCTTGGCGTCGTCCATCAGCTTCTCGGTGATGACGTTCAGCGACTGCGGGATGTCGCGGATGTCCTGCGTGCCGCGGCCGATGTTGGTGCGCGTGGTCTGCAGCTGGTCGCGGCCCTGGATCTCGGCCTGGTCGGTCACCGTCACGGTGCCGAGCGTGGGCGTGTCGGCGACCGCGCCCGACTGGGCCCAGCTGCTGACCGAGGCGGCCAGCATCATGGCGCCGAGCGGAAACGCGGCGACTTCTCCCGAGAGCGGCAGGCGCGCTGCGGATGCGGTGGCGAACGAAGAACGGGGAGCCGCCTTGCGGCGGCGGGAAGTACGAGCCAATTTGGCCTCCATGAATGCGCGACCGGGGCCGCGTCGGTGGAAGGCTGGCTATTCAATGAATGAACTGGCTCGCCGAATGGATTCGGTGGCGGAGTATACATTTTGAAAGAATCGTGTAGCAGCCGGGACCCCTACGCTTTTGCCGGGTCACGGCAGATTGCAACCGGCCGGTTCCTTTCGAGCCAGTTTCAAAAGTAGTACGCTGGCGTTCTACTATCGATGGCAGAACAGACCGCATGACTCCCGAAACCCTGGACCCCGCCGCCGCGCGCCATGCCGCCATCGCGGGGGCGCTGTCGCCGTCCGAGTTGATCGCGCAGATCCGGACCCGGCTGGGTCCCACCAGCGCCCGGCGCGTCGGGACGGCGCATGCCACGGTGCTGAACGCGCTGATCGCCGTCGACCAGGAGTTCCTCGACGTCAACGCGCTCTACAAGGCGCTGCTCGACCAGGGCAGCCCCATGGTGATGTCCAAGCTCTATCGGGTGCTGAAGGTGCTCGAGGAGGCGCGGGTCATCGAGCGGCACTGGGCCCAGCACGAGGGGCGTCCGCGCAGCGTCTACCGCGTGGCCGGGCGTTCGCGCGACGAGGAGGGCCCGGGCGACCCGCCTCGAGCTTGACCGGGCCGGCCTCAGCCCTTCGGCAGGGTCGTGGTCAGCACGTGCAGCACGTCGCGCGCGTCGTGGAACAGGCCGGCGATGATGATCGTGAGCAGCAGCATCGGCGGGTAGAAGATGTGCGGCTTGCTCGCTTCCCAGTCCAGGAGCGGCTGCCAGACACGCGTTCGCATGAGGGGCCGGTGCATCAGCCACGCGAAGGCGATGCCGATGGCCGCACCGGCCGCGAGGTCGGACGGGAAGTGCAGCCCGAGCCAGATGCGCGGAAAGCAGATGAAGACCACGCTGTAGAAGAGGGCGAGGCGGCCCCAGAACCGCGAGGCGTAGCACACGCCGGCGGCCAGCGCGAAGTACATCGCCGCGTGGTCGCTGGGCATCGAGCTCACGCGTTCCCACCCGGTGCGCCCCATGCCATAGGGAAGCACGAAGTCCAGCGCCGGGTTCACGAGCGGCCGGGGGCGCTCGGGCAGCAGGTGCGACAAGGCGACCGATGTCGCGGCCGCGAGGCACGCCGCGGCGAGCAGGGCGACGATCGCGACGCGCCGGCTCAGCGTCTCGGCCGCCTCGCCCTTCTGGAACCAGAGTCCGAAGATCACCACGAGCAGCGGCGCGGCCTTCACGAGGTTGTTGTTCGCCCAGGTGAAGATGATGGTGTCGAAGGCGTGGCAGGCACCCGCGTATCGGTTGAGGAAATGGACGATGCCGAGATCGATGGGGTTCATGTGCGTGCCGCAGGCCTTCCGGTGGCCGGTGCGCTCGCCCGATCCTAGGAATGCGGAGGACGGCGGTCCAGAGTGCAACGCGAACAGGGTGAGAACTAAGTCTCAGCTTTGCGCTTCGGAAGCGGCGCTCGTGCGGCGCCGCCCTGCCACGAGCAACTGGAGCGCTTCGACGAGGACCGTCACAGGTCCTCGATGACCAGTGCGCGGTAGCGCTGGGCCATGGCGTAGGGAAAGCGCCGCACCACGTCCATCATCTTCTCGACCGTGGCCTCGTCCGGCGTCTTCACGAGCAGGCCATGGTGCCCCTGCCGGGCCAGCTTCGTGTAGGCCCGCACCGTCGCGCCCTCGGTGCCCGCGGAAGGCAGCGGATCGTCGGCATCCGCCACCGTGGGCGTGATCTGCGAGAGGATCGTGGCCGGCGTGAGAAGGAAGATGTCGCCGCTCTCGCCCAGGCCTGCGCTCAGTTCGCGTCCGGCCGCGACGGCGCTCGCCTCGTCGGGGAACATCACCATCGAATAGCCCGTCGGATAGAAGGTGCCGCCGAGAGTCGAGACCATCGAGGGATCGAGGCTGAAGGAGGTCAACATGCGAAGGCTTCCTGCTGGACAGTGGGAAGCCCATGGTGGTGCATCCTCGCTCGCGGCCCGGGTAGGACGGCTTCGCCATCGGGCGCGGGAAATCGGTTCGCCGCTTGCTGTCGCCGCGAAGGCCTGCGCGACCCCGGCTTTTCCCTGATAACGGCTTGCGGCGCCGGTCCTTACGATAACCGTTGATTCATCAATAGTTCGACGCGAAAGGACGCTCCGCCCATGACGCACCCGATCGGCCCCAGCCTTGCCGCCGACGCCCCGTTCCGCTGGCGCGCCGGCGATTGCCAGGACCCCGCGAAGCACACGCGCTGGTGGGCGCCCGACGAACTCGCGGGCTTCGAAGCCATTGCGAGCGCGCCCGCCGCCGCCGCGCACGAACCGTCCGATCCCGGCCCGGCGCCGGCGCTCACGCCGGCACTGCAGCGCGCCCTGGCCGACATCCGGCACGAACTGCAATCCGGCCGCGGCTTCGTGCTGCTGCGCGGCCTGCCCTTCGACCGCTGGAGCGTGGACCAGGCGCGCATGGCGACCTGGGCCATCGCGCACGCGGTCGGCGTCCCCGTGACGCAGACGGGGCAGGGGGCGCGGCTGGTCGACGTCATGGACACCTCGCGCCAGCAGGCGAGCCCGCGCCAGTTCAGCACCAGCCAGGAGTTGCGGCTGCACACCGACCCGGCCTCGGACCTCATCGGCCTCGCCTGCGTCCATCCCGCGGCGGTGGGCGGTGATTCGGTGCTGGTCAGCGCGGTGAGCGTGCACGACGAGATGGCCCGCCAGCGTCCCGACCTGCTGGCGCTGCTGTACGAGGGCTTCCACTGGCACCGCTTCGGCGAAGGCCGGTCCGGCGACGCCGCGGTGTCGGAGCAGCCGGTGCCGGTGTTCGCGCGCAGCGGCGACGGACGGCTTTCCTGCCGCTACGTGCGCAGCCCCATCGCCGCCGGCCACAAGGAGCTCGGCCGGCCGCTCAGCGACGCCCAGGTCGAGGCGCTCGACCTGTTCGACCAACTCGCCGCCTCGCCGGTGCTGCGCATCCACTTCCGCATGGGACCGGGCGACATCGTGCTCGTGAACAACCTGACCGTGCTGCATGCGCGCACCCATTTCACGGACCCGCCCGAGGGCCGGCCGCCGCGCCGCATCTTCCGGCTGTGGCTCGAAGGGCACCCGGGCTTCCGCACGGTGCCGCCGGTGCTGAACTACTTCAACGGCGGCGCCTGCGGCATTCCGGTGACGGGCCGCAAGGCGAGCTATGACGTGCAGTCGCTCTATACGGATCGCGCGAGCGGCGGCGTGGCCGATCTCCGCCTGTCGCGATGAAGGGCGAGGTTCCACCCTGTCCCTGGGGCCGGCTCGAGGACTCGGGCGACGACCTGCAGCTGGAGCAGTTCCTCAGCTTCAAGGTCGTGCGCCTCGCGCACGCGCTGCAGCGCACCTCGGCGCGCGAATACCTCGACGCGCAGGGGCTCACCGTGTCGGACTGGCGCGTGCTGGCGCTGGTGCGCCGCTACGGGCCGGTGCAGTTCGGCGAGGTCGCGCAGCGTTCCTCGCTCGACAAGGCGCAGGTGAGCCGCACCGTGCGCAACCTGCGCGAACGCGGCCTGCTGCAGGCCGAAGGCGATGCGGCGCATGCGCAGCGCATCGTGCTGTCGGTCACGCCGGCCGGCAAGCGCATGCATGCGCAGGTGCTGCCGCGCGCCGCACGCGCGCAGGCGCGTCTGCTGCGCACGCTGGCACCGGCCGACCGCGAGGCGCTCTGGCGCTGCCTGCACCTGTTGCAGGAGCAGATCCGCGCCGACGAATCCGCATCCCCCACCACCAGGAGCCCACGAGAATGACTGCCCGCCACCCCCTGTCGCTGGAGGACGCGCAAGCGCGCACCGGCATCCAGATCCGCCCGATCACCGGCGCGCTCGGCGCGCGCGTGACCGGCATCGACCTGCGCCAGCCGCTCGCGACCGAACAGCGCGACGTGGTGCAGGCCGCCTTCGACCACCACCTGCTGCTCACCTTCCCGGGCCAGCAGCCGCTGTCGCCGGAGCAGCACATGCGTTTCAGCGAGGTCTTCGGCGACCACCAGGACCTGCCGCACATCCCGCTGGTGGAGGGCTACCCGAAGCTGCAGGAGGTGCTGGCCGAGGCCACGCACGTCAAGGGGCAGGTCGCGGGCCAGAACTGGCATTCGGATAGCAGCTTCCTGTCCGCGCCGCCGCTGGGCGTGGCCATGCGCGCGGTCGAACTGCCGGATTTCGGCGGCGACACCGCGTTCGTGAACATGTGCCTGGCCTATGAGTCACTCTCGCCGGCGCTGCAGCAGATGCTGGCCGGAATGAAGGCCGTGCACAGCGCCACGCGCGTGTTCGGCAAGGCCTCGCAGGAGCGTGAGGTGCGGCTGAACATGCGCGCGAACACCAGCATGGACGAAGGCGAACGCGAGTCCGCGCATCCGGTGGTGCGCACGCATCCGCGCACCGGCCGCAAGGGCCTGTTCGTGAACCGCGTCTACACCCAGCGCTTCGAAGGCTGGACGGCCGAGGAGAGTGCGCCGCTCCTGCAGTACCTCTATTCGCTGTACGACCGGCCCGAATTCGGCTGCCGGATCGAGTGGCATCCGGACATGATGCTGCTGTGGGACAACCGCTTTACCCAGCACCGCGCGATCTTCGACTACCAGGGCAAGCGCCGCTACCTCGTGCGCACCACCATCCAGGGCGAGCGCCCCGCCTGACGACCCGACGAGAGGCAACCGTGACACGACACACCCTACCCACCACGCGCCGGGCGTTCAATGCCGTGCTGGCCGCTTCGCTGCTGCCGCTTCGCGCCTTGGCCGAGGAGACCTTTCCGGCGCGCCCCGTGAAGTTCGTCAACTGGTCGAACCCCGGCGGCAACCTCGACCTGTTCGGCCGCATCCTGGGCGACCAGGCGGGCCGCCTCTGGAACCAGCCGGTGGTCACCGAGAACAAGCCCGGCGCCTCCGGCATCATCGCGACGGATTACGTGGCGAAGTCGCCGCCCGACGGCTACACGGTCCTCATCACTTCCTCGACCGGGCAACTGACGAATGCGCTGACCCGGCTCAAGCTGCCTTTCGACCCGGTCAGGGACTTCGAGCCGCTGTCGCTGCTGGCCGCGGGCAACATCGCCCTGTACGCGCGGGCGGACGCACCGTTCGACAACCTGAAGGAACTGGTCGCGTACGCGAAGAAGGCCGACAAGCCCCTGAGCTACGGCAGCTTCGGCCCGGGCACCAGCGCGCACCTGTACGGCGAGGCGTTCGCGAAGCAGGCCGGCATTGCGCTGACGCACGTGCCCTACAAGACCGGCGAACTCGGCGCCATGAACGACGTCATCGGCGGCAGCCTGGACCTGTCCTTCTTCTCGCAGGGCACGGCCAAGGTGCACGGCCCGGCCGGCAAGGTGAAGCTGCTGGCGATCTCCGGCCCCCAGCGCACCAAGGTGCTGCCGGATCTGCCGACCTTTGGCGAGCAGGGCTACGAGGGATTCGGCATGGCCGGCTGGATCGCCGCCTATGCGCCGGCCCGCACGCCCAGAGCGGTCATCGCGAAGCTCGCCGCCACGATGCGCGAGGCGCTGAAGCAGCCGGAGGCGGCGGCCAAGCTGGAAGGCCTGGGCTACGACCTGATCGGCGGCACGCCCGAGGAGCTGAGGGCTTTCTACCAGGACGAATACAAGCGCTTCGCGCAGTTGGTGCAGGTGGCGGGCATCAAGCCGGAATGAGGACCCGCTTGCGGCGCCGCGGGCGCCTGCCAACCTCGTAAGCATTTGTTGCTAAAGTCGGCCGCGCAATGGGTCGACAAAAAGAAGCGCTGCGGTGGCGCCTGTTCACACTGATATTCGCTCTCGCGGGGTTGGGATGGGGTGCTTCGGCACGGGCCCTGACCCTGGTCGATGAGGCGGCGCTTGCGCTCACTCGCCATGGCGAGACGCCTGCTGCGGCCGGGAAGCCGCAGACCGTGGCGCTTCCCTACCACTGGGACCAGCGGCAGGGCGCGGTCGACGGCGAGGCCCGCTTCGCGTTCGAGCTGCCGGTGACGGACCCCGCCGCGCCGCTGGCGCTGTTCGTGTCGCGCGTGGGCAATAGCTTCCGCGTGCTGGTGGACGGCGAGGAGGTGGCGCGCTTCGGCGCCTTCCCGCCGGGGCCTTACGACGATGCTTCCTTCACGCCGCAGTATTTCGTGCTGCCTCCCTCGGGGTCGACCGCGCCGCGGCGGGTGGAAATCGTCATCGCCGCGCAGGCCGCGCGCCAGGGCGGGCTGTCGCCGATCGTGGCGGGCGGCGTGGAAGAGATCCGGCCGCTCTACGAGCGCGCCAACTTCTGGCAGATCAGCGGCGGCCGCTTCATCGCGATCGTGAGCGGGGTGCTGGGGGCGCTGTCGCTGCTGGTGTGGCTGCGCCAGCGCGAGTCGATCTATCTCTATTACGGACTGGGCGAACTGCTGTGGTCCGTGCAGACCGTGCGCGTGCTCTTCACGCATGCGCCGCTGGCCTGGCCCTGGTGGGGCGTGGTGCCGCTGGCGGCCTTCCAGGCCGCCGTGCCGCTCTTGTGCCGCTTCGCCATGGCCGTGGTGGGGCGGGACGACACGCGCCTCGCGCGGTTCCTGGGCCTGATGGCGTGGCTCGCCCCGGTCGCGGCCGCCGTCGGCATCCTGGTGCCCGTGCTGTGGCTGATGCCGCTCTGGCATGTGCTGAACCTGCTGGTCGGCCTCGGGATGATGGCCACGGTGCTCGGCGTGGCGCGGCGCAGCGCCGTGCTGGAGCACCGCGTGCTCGCGGTGGCCGTGGTGACGGTCGTGCTGTGCGGCGCGCGCGACATGTGGGTGATGCGCTACTCGCCCCAGGCCTACGAGATGGTGCCCTGGATCCGCTTCGCCTGGGTCGGCTTCGCGATCTCGCTGGCGTGGGTGATCGCCGAGCGCATGCGCAAGGACGCCCGCGCCATGGCGGGCATGAACGCCTCGCTGGAGGCGCAGCTCGTCGAGCGCAACGCCGCGCTGGAGGCTGCCTTTGCGCGGGAGCGGGAGAGCGAGAAGGCGCGCGGCGCCCTCGAGGAACGCCAGCGCCTCATGCGCGACCTGCACGACGGCCTCGGTGGCCAGCTCGTGGGGCTGTTGCGCATGGCCCAGCAGCCTGGCGCCGCGCGTGAAGACGTCACGCTGCACCTGCGCGAGGCGGTGGACCAGCTCAAGCTCACGGTCGACGCCATGCACGACGGCGAGGCCGATGTGGCCTCGGCCCTGGGCTCCGTGCGCTACCGGCTCGGGCCGCGCCTGGCGTCCGCCGGCATCGACCTGCAGTGGGACGTGAGCCCCTTGCCTGCGATGCCGGGCTGGAGCGCGCGGGAGTCGCACCAGGTGCAGATGCTGCTGTACGAAGCGTTCTCCAACATGGTGGCGCACTCGGCGGCCACGCAGGCCGTGCTGAACGCGCGGCTGCTGCCCGCCGAAGCCGCAGAGGGCGACCTCATCGAGATCGAACTGCGCGACAACGGCCGTGGCTTCGACACGCAAGCCGAACGGGCGGGCCGGGGCCTGGCCAACATGAGGGCCCGCGCCGCGGCGCTCAGGGGCAGGCTCGCCGTTCGCTCCCGGCCCGGCGAGACCCGCCTGCGCCTGCATCTGCCGGTGCCGGCGGCCGGTGCTTCGAGGCCCTGATCGAATCCGTGGGCCGATCCGGCCTCTTCAATTTCTCCCAGATCGGCCGATAGCATTCGAAAGACCTTTAGGAGGAACCATGGTTTCCGCAGTCGCTTCGAACGGGGCGTCATCCACGCCCACCGACACCGCGTCCAAGATCGCCGCCTTGCTGCACAAGCTGACAGCGCTGCAGAAGCAGCTCACCAAGCTGCAGGACGGCGAGATCACCGAGGAGAAGCAGCAGCAGGCCACGCTGATCTCGCAGCAGATCATGCTGATCGAGATGCAGATCGCCGCGCTCCAGGCGGCTGCCGTGCAGAAGGCGGCGCAGCAGGGCGTGCAGGCGGCCAGCGCCTCGGCGACGGCGCAGAACGGCCGCTCGAAGAACGCCGGCCCGACGTCCGGCAGCCTCATCGACACCGTTGCCTGAGCCAGCGCGGGGCGCAGCGCGCGCCCTGCTCACGCGAGGCGCAAGCCCTCGCCCTCGGCGTCGAAGAGGTGCAGCGCGCCCGCCTTCGGCCGCAGGTGCACCGTGTCGCCCGGCGCCACCGCCATGCGCTCGCGCACGAGCGCGATCACCGTCGTCCCGCCCAGCCGCAGGCTGAGCTGCGTCTCCGAGCCCAGCGGTTCCACGACCAGCACCTGCGCCGCCAGGCCCTGGCCGGCCGCGCAGGGTTCGAGGTGTTCGGGCCGCACGCCGCAGACGGCTTCGCGGCCGGCGTGCGCGGCCGCGCCCGGCATCGGCAGCAAGAGACCCTCGGCCCCGGCGAAGCCCTGGGGCGTGCAGCGCCCGGGAATGAAGTTCATCGCCGGCGAACCGATGAAGCCGGCCACGAAGCGGTTGGCCGGCCGGTCGAACAGCGCGAGCGGCGCACCCACCTGCTCGACGCGGCCGGCGTTGAGCACCACGATGCGGTCGGCCATGGTCATGGCCTCGACCTGGTCGTGCGTGACGTAGACGGTGGTCGTCCCGAGCTTCTGGTGCAGCGCCTTGATCTCGCCGCGCATCACGATGCGCAGCTTGGCGTCGAGGTTCGACAGCGGCTCGTCGAACAGGAAGACCTGCGGGTCGCGCACGATGGCGCGCCCCATCGCCACGCGCTGGCGCTGGCCGCCCGAGAGCTGGCGCGGATAGCGCTCGAGCAGGGACGCGAGGCCGAGGATGTCGGCCGCCCAGCGCACTCGCTGCGCGATCTCGGCCTTGGGCCGTCCGCGGTGCTCGAGCGAGAAGCCCATGTTGGCCGCCACCGTCATGTGCGGATAGAGCGCGTAGTTCTGGAACACCATCGCGATGTCGCGGTCCTTGGGGTCGAGCTCGGTCACGTCCCGCGCGCCGATGCGGATGCGGCCCTCGGTGACGGTCTCCAGGCCCGCGATCATGCGCAGCAGCGTGGACTTGCCGCAGCCCGACGGGCCCACCAGGGCGACGAACTCGCCGTCCTGGATCGAGAGGTCGATACCGTGGATGACCGGGGTGCCGCCGTAGTGCTTGCGGACCTGGGCGAGTTGGACGTCTGCCATGAATGCGCGTGGGGAACGAGATTGAACGGGACGGCTATTTCAAGCCGGTGTGCGCGAGGCCTTCGACGAACTGCTTCTGCGCCAGCACGAAGACCACCAGCACCGGCAGCGCGGTGAGCGTGGCCGCCGCGAGCTGGATGTTCCACATCGGCCCGCCGTAGGCGTCGGTGTACTGCGTGAGCGCCTGCGGCAGCGTGAACATGCCCGGCGTCGACAGGAACACGATCGGTTCCAGGTACAGGTTCCAGCTGTGCAGGAAGGTGAAGATCGCCACCGAGGCCAGCGCGGGCCGCGCCAGCGGCAGCGCGATCGTGCGGAAGATCTTGAAGCGGCCGAGCCCGTCCACGCGCGCCGCCTCTTCGAGTTCCGCCGGCAGCGTGATGAAGAACTGACGCATCACGAAGGTCGCGAACACGCTGGGCGCGCCGAACACCGGGATCAGAAGCAGCGGCCAGTGCGTGTTGACCAGCCCCAGCTTCAGGAAGAGCTGGAACAGCGGCACGATCGTGACCTCCGAGGGGATCAGCAGGCCCGTGAGCACCACGACGAAGAGCGCGTCGGCGCCCGGAAAGCGGATGCGCGCGAAGGCGTAGCCTGCCATCGACGACACCGCCAGCGTGCCCACGGTCACCATGACGGCGATGTAGGCCGAGTTCCAGTACTGTCGCGCGAAGGGCTGGATGCTGAACACCTGGGCATAGCTGCTCCAGTCCGGGTGCGCGGGAAAGAGCTGTGGCGGAAAGACGAAGATCTCGCTGATCGGCTTGAGCGAGGACGTCACCATCCACCAGGTGGGAAACACGAACGGCACGAGCAGCACGCACATGAGTCCGTAGAGCGCGACCTTCACGCGCGGCGGGAGTTCACTGTTCATGGAACACGAACCTCCTGCGCAACTGCCATTGCGCGAGCGTGAGCACCGCCACGATGGCGAACAGCAGCACCGCCAGCGTCGAGCCGTAGCCGAAGCGGTGGAACTGGAAGGTCTGCTGGTACAGGTAGTACACCAGCACCGTGGTCGACACGCCCGGCCCGCCCTGCGTGAGCACCGCGATCTGCGCGAACACCTGCAGCGAGCCGACGACGGTGATGATCGCCGTGAGGAGGATGGTGGGGCTGATCAGCGGCAGCGTGATGCGCCGGAATTGCCGCCATGCCGGCGCGCCGTCGATGCGCGCGGCCTCGTAGAGTTCGCGCGGCACGCCTTGCAGCGCGGCGAGGAACAGCACCATGTTGAGGCCGACGTTCTTGAACACCTGCACCACGATCACCGACAGCATCGCGGTGCCGGGCGAGCGCAGCCAGTTGGGCCCCTCGATGCCCGCGAGCGCGAGCATGCCGTTGATGCCGCCGTTGTGCTGCAGCAGGAAGCCCCACACGATGGTCCAGGCCACCAGCGAGACCACCACGGGCGAGAAGAAGAGCGTGCGCAAGAGCGTGATGCCGGCAAGCTTCTGGTTGAGCAGCACCGCGAGCAGCAGGGCCAGCGCGAGGTTGAACACCACCAGGCCGCCGCTGAAGAGGGCGGTGGCGCCGAGCACGCCGGGCAGCGTCGGGTCCTGCAGGAGCTGCTGGTAGTTCTCGAGGCCGGTGTAGGTGAAGCTGTTGGCCAGCACGTTCCACTCGTGCAGCGAATACCAGAACACCAGCGCGAGCGGCAGCAGCACGAAGAGCGCGATGCCCGCGAGCTGCGGCGCGGCGAACAGGAGGCCGGCCGCGCTGTCGCGCCGCGCCATGGTCCAGAACGCACGCGGCGCGTGCTGCCGGGGTTCGCTCGTCGCGTGCTGCATCGCCTGCGGGCTTACTTCGCGAGCAGGGGCGCGATCTGCCCGCACACCGCCTGCATCGCGGCCGGGATGTTCGCCTGCGGCTGCCAGACCGCGTCCAGGCCCGAGCGCACCATCTGCTGCAGGCGCGCGAAGTCGGTGTGCCCGGGCATGAGCTTGCCGGTCGAGATGCCCGAGACCACCACCGTGTCGAGCTGGGCCGGCGTCAGCAGCGCGTTGGTCTTGGCCAGCGTCTGCGCATTGAGCAGCGACTTGCGCGCCGAGGGGAAGAACTGCGCGAGCCTGGCGGAGTTCTCCGGGTTCGTCATGTAGGCCACGAAGCGCGCCGCGACGGGCGCGTTCTTGCTCGCCTTCAGCACGCCGACGCCGGCCTGCCCCACGAGCGCGTAGTCGCCGACCGGTCCCTTGGGCAGCGGCACCAGGTCCCACGAGAACGCCTTCTCCTTGTCCTTGGGCAGCAGCGAGGCGCGGCTGATCTGCGTGATGGTCATCGCGGCATCGCCGGCGAAGAAGTCCACGCTCTGGCCGGGGCCGGGCATGGCCTTCTTGTCGAACACCGCGTCGTGCACGAAGGCGAGCGCATCCACCATCGGCTTGTCGGCGAGCGTGCAGCGCTTGCCGTCGGCGCTCCACGGCGTGGCCCCCCAACCGTAGGTGACCGACGAGAGGAACTGCCACGCCTGGTAATTGAAGTCGCGCACCACCAGCCCGGCCTTGCCCGGCTGCGACTGCGCCACCGCCTGGGCGGTGGCGATGGCATTGGGCCAGGTCCACTGGCCGGCCGCGATCAGCTCGGCCGGCGTCTTCGCGCCCGCCTTCTTGATCAGGTCGTTGTTGACGAACACGGCGAAGGGCGAGGTCGAGAAGGGATAGGCGTAGAGCTGGCCGTCGCGCGTCCAGCGCTCGGTGGCGCTGGCGGGCACCTCTCCGAGGTTGTAGCCCGGCGTGGCGTCGAGCACCGGCGTGAGCGGCACCAGCGCGCCCGAGTTGACGAAGTCGTAGGCCGCGGTCTCGAAGATCCAGGCCATGTCCGGCGCGTTGCCGCCGGCGATCTGCGTGGTCAGCGCGGTGGTGTAGGTCTCGAAGGGCAGCGGCTCGAAGCGCACGTTGACGTTCGGGTTCTGCTTCTTGAAGCCCTCCGCGATCTCGTTGAAGAGCTTCAGGTGCGCCTCGTTGGCGCTCCAGAGCGTCATGCGCAGGTTGACGTCCTGCGCCATCGCGGTGCCGGCGAGCGACAGCGCGAGGGTTCCGGCCAGGGCGGCAGCCAGCATCGTGCGTTTGCGGATCGGGTGGGCCATGTCGTGTCTCCTCGGTTCTGGTGGATGTCGGTCGATGAAGATCAGTAGGCCCGCACGTCGGGCCAGCGCAGTTCCACGCCGGCCTGTTCGAGCCGCGCCTGGAACGCCGCGAGCTGCGGGTCCGAGGCCTGTACCTGGTGCGGCGTGGTGCCGGTGGCCAGGCAGTGCGCGGCCAGTCGCCCGGCCACTTCGCCGACGTTCCACTCCACCGGATGCAGCCGGTAGCAGCCGTTGGTGATGTGGGTGGTGGCGATGTTCTTGCCGCCGGCCAGGAGGTTCGTCATGCGCCGCGGCAGCAGCGCGCCGAGCGGGATCTGGAACGGGCACGAAGGCACGTCGATGTAGTTGTCGCCGCCGGTGGAGGGGTGCAGGTCGATGCGGTACATGCCCACGCCCACGCTGTCGCGGTAGGCCACCGCGCCCTGGTCGCCGCGCACCGCCTGCGACAGGTGCTGCTCGACGATGCGCGTCACGCCCAGGATGCGCCGGCTCTCGCGGATGTACGGCGCCATCGCGAGGCCGTGTCCGGTGCCGGTGACGTCGCCGCGCAGGCGCAGGCCCGGAAAGCCCGTGCCGCCGTCGACGCGCGGTGCTTCGGTCTGCAGCCAGTAGAACATCGAATACGACAGCTCGGCCGCGGCCTGCAGGTGGCGCGCCTTGTCGGCCTCGGGCAGGTCGATGATCGAGGCCTCCATGTAGTCGATCATCGGCCAGTTCACCAGGCAGATGTCCGAAGCGTAGGCGCCGCCCACGAAATTGCGCCGCGCCGCGATGCGGCGGAAGGTCCACAGGTTGTGGTCGCCGCCGCCCTTGCGCTGGTCGGCGTCCACCCGCAGCGGGTCGTCGTCCGGGTTGGGCGTGAAGCTGCGCTCGACGATCTCCAGCGTGCGCGGATGCGGCGCCCTGAAGCCCAGGAGCGGCCCGCCCCAGAAGTCCGGCTGCACGGCGCGCCAGTGGTCGTAGTTCTTCGGCTTGTCGATGGTGTGGTCGCCGTCGACGTGGTCGATGGCAAAGCAGATCGACACCGCCTGCACGTTGTCCGGCTGCGCCTCGTGCGGCGCGCTCGGCTCGCCCGTGTCGGCCTGGCTCTCGAAGCCCTTGACGTACTCGGTGCCGGTGAGCGGCAGCAGGTCGCCGAGCTCCGTGGCGTCGACCACGTAACGCGCTTCCACGGTGATCTCGCGGCCGGTGTCGCGGTGCCGCAGCGTGACGGCGCGCACCGTGTCGCCCTGCGTGTCCGCCGCCACCGGGCGGTAGGGCTGCAGCACCGTCAGCAGGCCGGCGCCACGGTAGGGCGCGAGCATCGCTTCGAGCACGGCGAGCCCCACGCGCGGCTCCGCGCACACGCGGCTCACCCAGCCGGCGCCGGGGTTCAGGTCGACCCAGGCGCGGCTCGCCTCGGTGAGCGGATAGTGGTCGCGGTAGTACTGGCGGATGCCGTTGCGCAACTGCCGGTAGCGCCGCGTGACGCCGAACTGCTCGACCCAGCTGTGTTCGTCGGGCGGCACGGCCTGGCTGGTGAGCTGGCCGCCGATCCAGTCGTATTCCTCGCTCATCACCACGCGGCGGCCCGCTTCCAGCGCGCCGAGCGCGGCGGCCACGCCGCCGAGGCCGCCGCCCACGACGAGGATGTCGGTCTTCAGTTCTTGCATGTCGTGTGTGTCTCGCTTCGTTGTCGGTCAGCGCGGCGCCGGCCCCAGGGTGTCGCCGACGATCGGCTCGCAGGGCAGCAGGATCTGCCGCACCGGCTCCCGGGCGCCTCCTTCGATGCGCCGCACCAGCATCGCCGTGGCCTCGCGGCCCATCTCCTCGCGCGGGATGCGGAAAGACGCGAAATGCGTGCGGCTGCCTTCGGCGCGCACGTGCGAACCCAGCGCCATCACCGACAGGCGGTCCGGCAGCCGCAGCCCGCGCTCGCGGGCCTGCGCCTCCAGCCGCATCGCGTCGGCGAGTTCGACGCAGAACACGGCGGTGGCGCCGCTGTGCAGGACTTTGTCCAGCAACTCGGCGTCGCTGCCGGCGGTGTCGGTCATGTGCAGCGCGAGAAGCAGGTCCTTGCCGAGCGCGGCCTGGAAGCCGCGCCAGCGGTCGGCGGTGGATTCGGCGGTTTCGGTGGCGCCGAGGTAGGCCAGCCGCGTGTGGCCGAGCGCGCGCGCCTGCTGCACCAGCTGGCCGGTGGGCGTGGCGTAGTCGGCGCCGACGTAGGGCACCGGCGCGCCCGCGTCCTCGCGCCGCCCGATCGCCACGAAGGGATAGTCGCCCGCCACGAGCCGCCGCAGTTCGTCGGGGTCGAAGGCGCGGCCCAGCACGATGCAGCCGTCGGCGATGCGCAGGCGGCTTTCCTCGGCAAAGATCTTGCGCTGCGCGCCCTGGCCGGTGCCGGTGAGCAGCAGCAGGTCGTAGCCGAGCGCCTGCGCTTCTTCCTCGATGCCGAACAGGAAGGGCAGGAAGAAGTCCGCCTGCGCGCTCGGAAAGGCCGGCTCGTAGGTGAACACGCCCAGGATGCGGTTCGCGCCCCTGGCCATGCGCCGCGCGATCGGGTCGGGCACGTAGCCCGTCTCGCGCATGATCTTCTGCACCCGCTCGCGCGTTTCCGGCGGGATGCGCGCCAGTGCGTTCTCGGCGCCGTTGAGCACCAGGGAGACGGTCGCCTGGCTCACGCCGGCGAGCCGGGCGATGTCGAACTGGGTGACGCGACGGGGAGCAGCGGCCATGGCGGGCGGAGTTTGATAATGCGTATTAGCGAATTGCTAATGCGCATTATCTGAACGACGCCAGCCGATTCAAGGGTCGCGAGGGGAGGGATTTCCCCGAGTCGCGTCGCCGGAGCTGCGGGAGGTTCTATCGAGAGATGTCCGTGCTCCCGGGCGTGCGCGACAGCACCTCGCGGGTGTGCTCTCCGAGCGCCGGCGCGTGGTGGGAGACGCGGCCGGGCTCGTCGCGAAAACGCAGCGGCGTGCCCAGCATGCCGTGGCCTTCGGGCGTGCGAACGACCATGTCGCGCGCGGCGAGGTGCTCGCTGGAGAGCGCCTCCTTGAGGCCCCGCACCGGCGCCCAGCAGACATCGAGCCGGGAGAGGAAGGCTTCCCAGTGCGCCAGGGGCTGGGCGGCGAAGGTCTGCGCGAGGAACTCGCGCACCGGTCGCTGCGCGTCGCCCGGGGGCTGGCGGCACAGATCGATCAGGTCGGGGCGCCCGAGCGCATTCAGCAGGTTGGCGGCGAACTTCACCTCGCTGCCGCCGAGCGAGAGCACGCGGCCGTCGGCGCAGGGGTAGAGGTTGTAGAACGCGGCGCCGCCCAGCGAACGCTCCTGGGTCGTGTCCAGTTCCCGGTCCTCGGCGAAGACGGGGCTCACGACGTTGACCGTCCATGACGCGAGGCTGTCCTGCATCGAGATGTCGATGTAGTCGCCGCGCCCGGTCTTCTCGCGCCGAAGAAGCGCCATCAGGATGGCGCTCAGCGCCACGAAGCTGCCGGCCATGTCGGCCGCGGGCATGCAGGGCAGGGCGTGCTGGCCGTCCGGCGTGCGGCTCAGGCTCACGAGCCCGGTGTCGGCCTGGATGCTCAGGTCATGGGCGATCCGACCGGCTTTCGGGCCGGTCTGGCCGAAGGCGGAGATGGCGCAATAGACCACCCGCGGATTGACGGCGCGCACCGCCTCGTAGCCGACGCCGAGCCGGTCCACGGTGCCGGGCCGGAAGCTTTCGAGCACCACGTCGGATTCGCTGGCGAGGCGAAGAAAGGCATCCACGCCTTCGCGGCGCTTGAGATCGAGCACCACGCTGCGCTTGCCCCGGTGGGTGTTGCGAAACCACACCGTCAGATCGCCTTCGCTCTTGCCGATCTCGCGGGAGGGCTCGCCCGTGGGCGGCTCGATGCGGATCACCTCCGCGCCATGGTCCGCCATCGCGGTGGTCAGGTACGGTCCGGGCAGGAACATGGAGAGGTCGAGAACCCTGAAGCCTTCGAGTTTCATGCGCGTGCGACCCTTTCGCGGTCCTTGATGAGTAGGGAAAGATGTCCATACAAATTATGGACGTCCGTAAAAATCGATCGAATCTGCTGGAGAGATTCTTGCATTTGTTGAAGTCGCGATCAAGAATATGTCGGTACAACATTGCAGGAACCATGAAGCACCTGTCCTACTTCGAAGCCGTGGATATCCCGTCGCTGATGCGCGAGTTTCCGATCGGCGCGCAGTTTCTCGAACGCTTTGCCGGCATGCCGCCGCAAGTGCTGCGCGCGCATCAGGAGGCGCTCTTCGCGCGCCAGCTTCGCCGGGCCTGGGAGATCCCGTTCTACCAGCGCCTGTGGGGCGACGCGGGCGTGCGTCCGGCGGACATCGCCTCGCTCGCGGACCTGCACAAGCTGCCCCCCTTCGGCAAGGAAGAGATCATGGCGTCGCTCGAACGCTGCCCGCCGCTCGGGGACCACCACGGGCGCGACATCCCGGTCGACGGTGCGATCCATCCAATGGTGCTGCACGCCACCAGCGGCACCACGGGCCGGCCGCAGCCCTTGCTGTTCAGTCCGCGCTCGCGCGAAGTGCACAACCTGCTCCTGGCGCGCGCCTACCTGCTGCAGGGCATGCGGCCGACGGACATGGTGCACTCCGTCTACGGTCACGGCCCGGTCAATGGCGGCCATTACATCCGCGAGGCCGTGACCCACTACACCGGCGCGGTGTACTTCCCCGCCGGCACGGGCGTGGAGACGCCCTCGGCCAAGCAGGTGGAATACATGCGGCAGTTCGGCGCCACCGTCATCCTCGGCTTCGCGGACTACATCAAGCGCCTGGCCGACGTGGCCCGCGAGAACGGCCTGGTGCCGGGACGCGACATCCCGGTGCGCATGATCTCGGGCCATCTCGCCAAGGACGCCCGGCAGGCCCTGTCGCAGGCGTGGGGCGGCGTCGAACTGTTCGACTGGTATGGCGTGGGCGACACCGGCCTCATCGGCGCCGAAGGGCCCGACCACGACGGCATGCACATGATGGAAGACGCGCACTGGCTGGAGATCTGCGACGTCGACAGCGGCCGTCCGGTGGCTGCGGGGGATGCGGGCGACCTGATCGTGACGTGCCTGTTCACGTCCGACATCTTCCCGATCATCCGCTTCAACACGCACGACGTGACGCGCGTGCTGCCGGGTCCTTCGCGCCTGAACCTGCCCTTCCGCCGCATGGAAGGCTTTCTCGGCCGCAGCGACAGCATGGTGAAGCTGCGCGGCATCAACGTGTTTCCCCAGGCGCTCGCGTCGATCCTGGTGGACGTCGAAGGATTCAACGGCGAATACATCTGCACGCTCACGCGCGAGGACTCCGGCCGCGAGGCGCTTCTGGTGAGCGTGGAATGCGCGCAGGCGTCGAGCGCCGAGCGGCTGTCGGCAGCGCGCCAGCTCCTGAAGCGAAAGCTCGGTGTCGAGGTCGAGGTGGAACTGGTCGCGCCGCGCAGCCTCGCGGCGCTCACGGGCGTGGAGGTGCGGCAGAAGCCGGTGCGCCTCCTGGACAAGCGCTGACGCCATGAGGCTGCATGACGCGCTCTCGGCCACGGCCTGCGAGCAGGCGCAGGGCATCGCACGCGGCCTCTGGCGCGGCAGCGAACTGATCGCCGCGCAGCGCGCCCGGATCGCGCAGGAGAACCCCCGCTTGCGCGCCTATGTCGCGCAGACCGAGGACGACTGCGCGGGTGAGGCGACGGGCGGCGCCCTGGCGGGCATCGGCTTCGCGGTCAAGGACAACATCGCGTTGGCCGGGTTCCCGTCGCATGCCGGACTGCGGGCCCTGAACGCCGCGCCCGAGCCCGCGGACGCGCCGGTGGTGCGCCGGCTCAAGGCGGCTGGCCTCGTGGCGTTGGGCAAGCTCAACATGAGCCCGATGGCACTGGGGGCCACCAACCGCAACGCGGATTTCGGCGATTGCGAGAACCCGCGCCGCGCGGGCTTCACGCCCGGCGGCTCCAGCGGCGGATCGGGCGCGGCGGTGGCCGCGGGCCTGTGCGCGATCGCGCTGGGCACGGACACCATGGGCTCGGTGCGCATTCCGGCCGCGTACTGCGGCGTGGTCGGCTTCAAGCCGAGCTTCGGCGAGATCTCCACTGACGGAGTCGTGCCCTTGTGCAGGCTGCTGGACCACGTGGGCATCCTCGCGCGCTCGGTCGACGACGTGACGCAGGCCTTTGCGTTCGCGCGCACCCCCGGTGGCCCGCAGGACGGCGCAGAGCCGCTTCCGATGCACCTGGCCGTCCCCGCGAAGCCCGGGCAGCTGGGCCTGACGGACGTCGTCGCGCGGGCCTTCGAGCGCACGCTCGCCCGCCTGCGCTCGCGCGGCTGGACGCTGCGGGAGGTCGACCTCTCCTTCCACGATTTCGGTGCGGTGCGCCGCGCCGGCCTGCTGCTGTGCGAGGCGGAACTGCTCGGGCTGCTGGGCCCCGTGCTCGCGCAGCGCGCGAACGACGTGCCGGCCGATCTGCGCGCCCTGCTGGACTATGCAGGCCGCAAGAGCGCCACGGATCTCGCGCGGGCGCTCGGCGTGGTCATCGACGCGGGCGTGCGCCTCGCCGATCTGCAGCGCGAACACGAGATGCTGCTGCTGCCGACCGCGCCGCAGACGTCGTTCAGGTTCGACGCGCCGGTTCCGGCCCATCAGGCGGATCTCACGGCACTCGCGAACTTCACCGGCGGCCCGGCGATCAGCCTGCCGGTGCCGGTCGGCGAGGGCGAACTGCCGGTGGGCGTGCAGCTCGTCGGCGTGCGCGCGGGCGACTGGCGCCTGCTTCGCCAGGCGGCGCGCATCGCGCGCGACATCGAGGAGGCGACCTAGTTGAATCCGGCCACGCCCGAACCCTCGCGGCAGCACGCCCCATCAGCGTCGCTGACGGCCGGCCTCGTCGCACTGTGCCGCCGTCCGGTGGCGCTCGCGTGCCGCCGCCGCGCGCTGCTGCACTGGATCGACTGGATGGGCTGCGTGGCGGCGGCGGCCCGTGCGCCGGCCGCCCAGGCCATCGCGCGGTGGCGGCCGCCGATCGAGGGCGCCGCCGTGCCGGCGCTGCTCGGGACCGTGCGCGACCCTTTCCATGCGCTGCTGCTCGATGCCGGCCCCGCGAACATCGAGGAGATGGACGATCTCGACCGGCAGGGAATCCTGCATCCCGGGCCGGCCGTCATGCCGCCGCTCGCGCTGCTCGCGCGCCAACGCCCCCGCAGCGCCGGCCAGGTGCTCGATGCGGTGGTGCGCGGCTACGAAGTCATGATCCGCATCGGCCGGGCCGTGGGCCGCACCCACTACCACCACTGGCACACCACCGCGACCTGCGGCACCTTCGGCGCAGCGGCCGCGGCGGCCGATCTGCTCGCGCTGGACGACGCGCAGACCCTCTGGGCCCTGGGCAATGCCGGCACCCAGGCCGCCGGCCTCTGGCAGTGCCGGCTGGAGCCGGTGATGTCCAAGCAGCTTCATACGGCGCATGCCGGCTGGGCGGGGCTGAACTCGGCGTCGCTGGCAACGGCGGGCTTCACCGGCGCCTCTGCGATCCTCGAAGGCGAGCGGGGCTTCTTCGCCGGCCTGTGCCGCGACGGGCATCCGGATGCGGTGCTGTCGCCGGCCGACGCGTGGTTGATCGAAGAGACCTCCTTCAAGCCCTGGCCCGCCTGCCGCCACACCCACGCGACGATCGATGGCGTGCTCGCGCTGCGAGCAGCGCTGGGCCATCGCCCGATTCCTTTCGTGCAGGCGCGGGTCGAGAGCTTTGGCGATGCGGTCACCATCTGCGACAACCCGGAGCCGCGCACCCGGACCGAGGCCAAGTTCTCGCTGCAGTACTGCGTCGCGGCGGCGGCCGCGCTGGGGCCGCTCTCGCCTTCGCACTTCGATGACGCCTGCATCGAACGGCCCGATCTGCGCGAGGCGGCGCGCCGTGTCGAGGTGGCGGCGGACCCGCGGATCGATCGCGCCTATCCGCGCCACTACGGCGCGCGCGTGACGATGCGGCTTTCCGACGGGCGAGAACTGCGCCACGAGGTGGCGGATGCGCTGGGCGACCCCGAGCGGCCGCTGGACGCGGCGGCCGTCCTGCACAAGGCCGCCAACCTCATGGCCTACGGCGGCGTGGCCGAGGGGCGGCTCGCGGCCGCCCTGGAAGCGGCGCGCACGTTGCTGGCGGACGAGGCCGCGATGTCGCGGGACTTCCCGCCCGCGCTGCTGGCGCCGCTGCTGGACGTCGTGCAGGCCGGCCGCTAGGACCCCGCGCCGCGCACGTCAGCGAAAGCGCGGCGCGCGCTTCTCGATGAAGGCCGTGTAGCCCTCCCGGAAATGCGTGCCGTGAAAGCTCTGGTCGTACGCCTGCTCGATGCGGGCCAGCGCGTCCGCGTCGGCCGTGAACGCGGCATGGACCATCGACTTCATCAGCGAGATCGACTGCGACGAGTTCTTCAGCAGCCCCTGGACGTAGCGTGCGACCTCCGCGTCGAGGCCCGCGGGCGCGGCGAGACGGTCCGCCAGGCCCATGCGCAGCGCCTCTTCGGCCTGGACGACGCGGGCGCTGAAGAGCAGATCCTTCGCGCGGCTCGGGCCGACCGTGGCCACGAGCCGCTGCGTTTCGGGAAAGCCGTAGGCCGCGCCGATGCGAGCCGGCGAAATGGCAAAGCGCGCATCCGACGCCGCGAAGCGCAGGTCGCACGCGAGCGCGAGGCCGCAGCCGCCGCCCACGCAATCGCCCCGGACCATCGCGATCGTTGGCCGATCGAGCCGCGCCAGCGCGTCTTGCGCCTCGCGGATCACGGTGTTGTGTGCGCGCGCGGACGCGGGCGCGCCATAGACGGATTCGAACTCGTGGATGTCGGCGCCGGCACAGAACGCCTGCTCGCCGGCACCGCGCAGGGTCACGACCTGGACGTCGGTGTCGCCTGCGATCCGAAGGGCGGCGTCGCGGACGGCACGCCACATGGGGGCGTCGAGCGCATTGCGGCGTTCGGGGCGGTTCAGCACGATGTGCGCGACAGGGCCGTCGCGCAGGACGGCCACGTGCTGCCCGGCGGGCACCGGGACGGCGGCGCCATCGCTCCAGCGGGTCAGGGAAAAAGGCGTGCTTGGCATGAATGTCCAGACAAATAGCGGGATGCATGGATCGAATCGAGGGGCTCAGTGTATGTCCTTGTATTGACATTCACAACACGCAGGTCGATCATTTGTACGTACATCTTAAAGTCCCATCCACGAACCCCGAGGAGCTTGTTCCATGAAACCCAAGCGCACATTGACCCTTCTCCTTGCCGGCGCGCTGCTGCCGCTCGCCGCGATGGCGCAGAACGTCAAGTGGACCGTCGGCTACACCAACGCCCCGGGCAGCCTCTACGTCGAGACGATCAAGACGGTGCCCGCGCGCATCGAAGCGGCCACCCAGGGCCGCCTGAAGATCGAGCTGTACGACACGCTGGTGGCAGGGGCCGAACAGCCCGCGGCCGTGCGCGACGGGCGGCTCGATGCGTCGTTCGCCGTGTCGCCCTGGCTCAGTGCGGAGGCGCCCCTGGTGAACTTCGGCGCCTTGCCGGGGCTCATCACCGACCAGGAGACCTACCAGAAGATGCTCGACCCGATGTTGCGCGCGGAGGTCGCGAAGGTCTGGGCCGCCAAGTACAACGCGCGCCAGGTGGCCACGGGCGTGTTCGAGGAGCAATGCATCATCTCCAAGGCGCCGATCAGGACGGTGGCCGATTTCGCGGGAAAGAAGTTCCGGGTCCACAACACCGAAGCCGCCACGCTGATCAGCACCATCGGCGGCGTCCCCACGCCGATTCCCTTCGGCGAGATCACGACCGCGCTCCAGCGCGGCATCGTGGACGCGGTGATGACCTCGGTCGGCACGGCCAACGGCTTCGGCTTTGCGTCGGTCGCCAAGCAGCTGTCGATCTGGCGCATCGGCACCATCGTGCCGTGGTCGTTCGTGGTGAACCAGCAGGTGTGGACGAAGCTGCCCGCCGACCTCAAGCCGCTGGTGGAGGCGGAATTCCGCAAGATCGAGCAGGAGCACTTCGCCCGCGCGGCGCAATTCTCCAAGGAGAACATCGACCGGCTGGTGAAGTCGGGCATGACGCTCTACGTCGCCCCGCCCGAGGAACTCGCCAAGCTCTTCAGCCCGGCGAACGTCAAGCCGGTGTACGACACCTGGTACTCGCTCAACGACAAGGCGGGCACCGACGGCCGCGCGCTGGTCAAGCAGATCAACGACTTCAAGGCGAAGCTCTGAATGCCGGCCGGGAACATGCCGCCCGACGAGGGCATCCTGGCCTGGATGGAGGTGGCCGGCCAGGAGGCGCTGAACGCCGCTGGCGCCGAGTCCGCGATCCGCATCCTGGCGCGGGCATGCCATGACCATCTCGGCGACCGCGAGGCGCATTTGCGGGAGGGCGCGCTGCGGCCTGGCGAGCGCCAGTACTTCATCGCGGGCGCCTTCATGGTCGCGCCGGACCGCAAGTACCACATGCTGGTGGGCAACGTGGGCTTTCCCGCCGAGCAGGAGCGCCTGCTGGTGCCGATCGACGGCGGCCACCCGGGGCATGTCTACCAGACCCGGCGCAAGCTCATCCTGAAGAACACCGACGACCACGGGGCCTTCCGCCAGTACCTGAAGACTTCCCGGATGGGCTCGACGCTGTTCGCGCCGATGATCTGGCGCGGAGAATTCCTCGGGCAGCTCGTGATGGCCGCGCAGGCGCGCCACACGATGCGGGACGAGGACCTCGCCGCCATCGTGGCCGTCTCACGCATCGCGACCGGCGCCTGGGTGGCGCACGGCGGGCCGCAATGGCTGAGGGACGTCTACCCACCGGCCAATGCGCAGCGCGTGGACAAGGAGGGCTGGACCCGCGCCGCGCCGCCCGGACCCTAGAGACGTCAGGCGGCGGCCTTGATCCCGCGCTGCGCGGCGCTGCCGCGCAGCGTGGAGGCGTACTTGAAGAGCTCGCCCTGGTAGAGCGCATGGCTCACGGCCACCAGGCGCGAGCCGAGGTCGTAGTAGTGACGCACGGTCTGGAAGGCGGCGAGCCCCGTCTTCACATGGAGCAGCTTGGCGTCCGGCGCCGCGAGATTCACGGCGCTGAACACCTGTTCGATGCGGTCCAGGCGCGAGGTGTCGCACATCGCCACGATCTCGCGCGCGGCGGTGTCGGGGTTGAGCAGCTTGCGCGCCTGCGCCGCCGTGTACACGGCGGCATAGAGGTCCTGCACCGCGAGCGGGCGCACGTCGTTGCGCGGGTACCGGATGGAGCGCACGCGGATGCAGCGCATCTTCGTGATCAGGCTGATCTGGCTGGCGAATTCGTTGAAGTCGTCGGGCACCTCGATGCACTCGACCACCTGCAGCCGGCTGGCGCTGCTTTGATGCATCAGGTCGCCGATGCTCTCGATGCTCTGTTCGTAGCGCACCGGCGGCGTGCTCGCCACGACCGTGGTGCCCGACCCCTGGCGACGCGTGATGAGCCCCATGTCCTCGATGCGGCGCAGCGCCTCGCGTGCCGTGTGCCGGCTCACGCCGAAGCTCTCGCACAGCTCCTTCTCGGTGGGAAGTGTCGAGCCGACGGGGTAGCGGCCAGACTGGATCTCCTTGGCAAGGCTGTCCGCGATCTTCCTGTACTGTGGTTTCGTTCCCATCGAAGGCTCAGGTTGGGGCATGGATGGGCCGATTGTAGGGAAGGCAGCATGCCGGCGCGCCCTCCCGGGCAGGCTCACCGGCCGGGGCAGGGAACGCACTGCGCGAAGTGCCGCGCGATTTCCTCGCGCGTGGCGATCCATGGCCCGTGCGGCTGCTGGCTGCGTTCCTTGACGTGGGCCAGGAAGCGCTCGAGGTAGCCGATGCGTCCCGGGCGGCCGATGATGCGCAGGTGCAGTCCGATGGACATCATGTTGACCTCGTGCGCACCTTCGCGCAGCGACCACTCGAAGTTGTCGATCGCATACTCCAGCCACTGCGCCGGCGTATGGGCCGGGGCGCTCCACATCTTCATGTCGTTGTTGTCGACCTGGTAGGGCAGCACGACGATCGGCTTGCCGTCCTCGGTGTCCCAGGAGGGCTCGTCGTCGCCGTAGTCGTCCATGTGGTAGGTGAAGCCTTCTTCCTTGAGCAGGCGCCGGGTGTTGGGCGTGAAGAGATAGCGCGAGAGCCAGCCCTGCGGACGCTTGCCGGTGGTCTTCTCGATCGAATCGGCGGCCCGGCGGATGTAGGCGCGTTCCTCGTCTTCGGACATGCGGAACTGGTGCGCCCAGCGCCAGCCGTGCGAGGTCACTTCATGGCCCTGGCGCACGATCTCGGCCGCGAGCTGCGGCGCGCGCTCGAGCGCCTGGGCGCAGGCCGTGAACGTCGCGCGGATGCCGTATTGCTCCAGCAGGCGCATCACGCGCGGCGCCCCGCGCGCGATGCCGTAGCGGTAGTTCGATTCGTTGCCGTAATTGCGGATCGCGTGGCGCAGCGCGATGCCCATCTCGTCGACCGGCTCGGGGTGCTTGTCGCCGTCGAGGATGTTGGCCTCGGCGCCTTCCTCGACGTTGACGACGATGGACAGGGCCAGGTGCGCCCCGCCGGGCCATTCATAGGCCTTCTTGCCTTTCTGGAATTGCATGTCGAAGACTTTCGGTCGGATAGGTAAGAACAAGCCTCAATCGCTGAACTGCGTGAGGAACAGTGCCACTTCGGGGAACAGGCACAGGATGATGACGGTGGCGAACATCGCCACCAGGAACGGCAGGGCGCCCAGGGTGATCTCGCGCATCGTCACGTTCTTGCCAATGCCCTGCAGCACGAAAAGGTTCATGCCCATGGGTGGATGGATGAGGCCCACCTCGGCCATGATCATGAGCACCACGCCGAACCACAGCGGGTCGAAGCCGAGCGACATCATCACCGGATACACCACGGGCAGCGTGAGCACCAGCATCGAGATCGAGTCGAGAAAGGCGCCGAGCACGACATACACCACCACGATGATCGCAAAGGCCAGCCAGCGGTTCACGTGCGCCTCGGTGGCCGCTGCCATGATCTGCTGGGAGATCTTCAGGTAGTCGAAGCCGAAGGTGAGGATGTTGGCGCCGACGATGATCAGGAAGATGAAGCAGGTGACCGACACCGCGTTCGCGCAGCAGTCGGCCAGCACCGCGCGCGACATGCGCCCGCGCACGGTACCCAGCAGCACGGCGAGCACGACACCGATGGCCCCGGTCTCGGTCGCGGTGGCGACGCCCGCATACAGCGTGACGATGACAGCGCCGATCATGAGCAGCACCAGCACCGCGTCGATCGTGCCCTGCCGCGTCTGGGCGACGGCCTGGTCGGACACGCGGGGCGCGGCGTCGGGCTTGAGCAGGACCCAGCCGACGATCACCGCCATGAACGCCAGGGTCATGAGGATCGCCGGGCCGATCCCGGCGACGAACAGCTTGGTAGCCGGCACGCCGACCGTGGTGGCGTAGATGATCATCGCGATGCTGGGCGGCACCAGGATGCCCAGCGTTCCGCCCGCGGCCACGGTGCCGTAGGTGAGGCGGTCGCTGTAGCGGCGGCGCGTCATCTCGGGACAGGCGACGGTGCCGATCGTGGCCGCGGTGGCGACGCTCGACCCCGACAGCGCCGCGAAGATCGCGCAGCCCACGGTCGCCGCGTGCGCGAGCCCGCCCGGCAGGCGCCGCAGCAGCTTCGCCATGATGGAGAACAGCTCGTTGGTCATGCCGGTCTTCACCAGGATGATGGCCATCAGCACCTTGAGCGGCACCGCGGTGAGCGAGAAGCTGTTGACGCCGGACCACGCGCGGTCGGGCAGGGTGATGGGGAAAGGCACCGGCGTCATGAAGTACACGGACAGCATGCCCACGATCGCCAGCGCGAAGGCCACGTGCACGCCGAGCGCCATGAAGAAGATGATGGCCACGAAGAGGATGGCGGTGAGGGCGCCCGCGCCCAGCGACTGCCCGCCGACGAAGAGCGCGATCGACGCGGCCCAGATCACCAGCACGCCGGCCCCGACGCGCGCACCGCAGGAAGCGAAGGCCCCGATGAGCACCGCCGCCAGCACCAGCACGCTGCCCAGGTCCAGCCGCGTGCCGGGCAGCACCGGCGGGGTCCGCCCGAAGGCCGCCAGCGCCAGGATCACGACGAGGCCCAGCGCATACGGCAGAAGGCGCCGCCAGTGCGCCACCGTGCCGGCCAGGGTGCGGTCGATCTCGGCGACGATCGCCGCCGCCAGCAGGCACAGGCCCGCGGCGATGGGGGTCTTGGGCATCCAGGTCGGCGTGAGCAGGAGGCCGAAGAGCCGCGCGCCGTGGGTGTAGTCGGTGACGACCATGAGAATGCCCTGCCACGCCGCGATGGCGACATACACGAGGGCCAGCCAGGCACAGACGAGCTTGAGGTCGCGCGCGCCGCGTTCGCCAAGGCGATCGAGCACGAAATGGATGCGCACGTTCTTGTCGCTCAGGTGCGTGTGCGCGGCGCCGCAGAAGATCGTGAGGATCAGCGCGTAGGTGCTGGTTTCGGTGGCCCAGCTGGTCGGCGCGTGGAACACATAGCGCACGAAGACGTCGTAGGCCGTGGCGAGTGTCATGTAGGCCACGCCCAGCACCGCCATCCAGACGAAGACCCTGGACAGCGACATCACGGCGCGACCCGGCGCCGTGAAGTCGCCGCCCGACAGGTGCGTGCCCGCATCGAACTCCGTCGAGATGGCGGTCCGCTGCGGTGGGCCGCTGCCGCCCGCCTGGGGCGACGGCAGGGCATCGGGCTCGGGGGCAGCGGAGAGCGTGTTCATGATGAGCGGGGCGTTGGGGGTGGAGGGCGGCAGCGGGCGACAGGGCGCTCAGATCACGCCTTCGCCGCGCAGGGCTGCGACTTGGTCGGGCGCGAAGCCGGCCTCGCGCAGCACCTCGTCGGTGTCCGCGCCCAGGGCCGGTGCGGCCCGCACGGGGTGGGGGCCTGCGCGCACCGGCGAGGCGACCATGCGGATCGGCCCATTCGCATGCGCGAACTCGAGCACGCGCCCCTGTTCGGCCACGAACGCGTTGTCCAGCGCCTGCGCGACGTCGTAGACCGGTGCGGCGGGCACCTTGCCTGCCAGACGGCTCATCCAGTTCGCCGTGGAATCCTGTCCGAGCACGTCGTCGAGCGCGGCCGTCAGCCGGTCGCGGTGCAAGAGGCGCTGGGCCATGGTCGCGTACTCGGGCAGGTCGCGCCATTCGGCGCGGCCGAGCACCTCGCACAGGAGCTGCCAGAACTTCTCCTTGTTGCACATCAGGAAGATCCAGCCATCGCGTGTCTTGTAGAGCTGGCAGGGCGTGATCGACGGGTGCGCCGAGCGCTTCTCGCGCCGGGTGGCCGGCGCGCCGTTGAGGTACCACGTGCCCACGTAAGCCAGGTTGTGCAGCGCCACGTCGAACAGGCTGACATCCACGTCGCGCCCGACGCCGGTGGCCCGCGCGGCGAGGATGGCCGCCAGCATGCCCATTGCGGCGGCGGTGCCGGTCATCAGGTCGACCATCGACAGGCCCATGCGCGCGGGCGCGCCGTCGGGCTCGCCCGTGAGCGCGAGATAGCCCGCCTCGGCCTGCATGAGGTAGTCGTAGCCCGGCCAGGCCGCGCGCGAACCGGTGCGCCCGTAGGCCGAGAGGTGCCCGCAGACGAGCGCCGGGTTGACGCCCGAGAGTGCGTCGTACGTGAGCCCCAGCCGCGCCGGAAGGTCGCCGCGCAGGTTGTTGAACACCGCATCGGCCTGCGCCGCCAGGCGGTGCAGCACCTCCTGGCCTGGCGGCTGCTTCAGGTCCAGCGTGATGCTCTTCTTGTTCCGGTTGAACGACTGGTAGAAGTGGCTGTCGCCGGCGCCGAAGAAGTGCGGTCCGACGGCGCGGCCCACATCGCCGCCGTCGTGCGGGTTCTCGATCTTGATCACCTCGGCACCCAGGTCCGCCAGGTGCTGCGTGGCGAAAGGCCCGGCGCCGTATTGCTCGATGGCGATGATCCGCACGCCGGCCAGCGGCTGGGCGTGCGAAGTTGCCGGGGCGTGCGCGGCTTCGCTCATGCCGGATTCCGTTCCACGAGCTGGCGCGCGATGATGATGCGCTGCATTTCGTTGGTGCCTTCCCCGATGAGCAGCAGGGGCGCGTCGCGGTACAGGCGCTCGACGTTGAACTCCTTGGAGTAGCCGTAGCCGCCGAAGATGCGCATGGCGTCCAGCGAGTTCTCCTGGCCCGCTTCGGTGGCGAAGTACTTCGCCATGCCGGCTTCCATGTCGCAGCGCTCGCCCCGGTCGTAGGCCTGGGCAGCCGCATACACGAGCAGGCGCGCGGCCTGGGTGCGCGTGGCCATCTCGCCGAGCTTGAGCTGGATGGCCTGGTGCTCGCAGATGGGGCGGCCGAAGGTCTTGCGGACCTGCGAATACACCACCGCCTCGTCCAGCGCGGCTTGCGCGATGCCCAGGCCTCGCGCGGCCACGTTGATGCGGCCCAACTCGAGGCCGCCCAGAACGTGCTGCAGGCCCTTGCCCTCCGCGCCGCCCACCAGGCAGTCGGCCGGCACGCGGTAGTCCTCGAAGTCGAGGGCGCAGGTGTCGATGCCCTTGTAGCCGAGCTTCTCGAGCTTGCGGCTGACGCGAAAGCCCTCTCCCTTCTCGGCGATGAACAGGCTCATGCCCTTGTGCCGGGGCTCGGCCTTGGTGTCGGTCTTGACCAGCAGGGCGAGGCAATTGCCATGCAGGCTGTTGGTGATCCACATCTTGCTGCCGTTGATCACGTAGTGGTCGCCCTCGCGCCGCGCCACCGTGCGGATGGCCTGCAGGTCGGTGCCGGCATCGGGCTCGGTCAGCCCGACGCCGCCGCGAAGCTCGCCGGTGGCGAAGCGCGGCAGGAAGCGGCGCTTCTGTGCCTCGGTGCCGTTGCGCTGGACCGTCATGGCCATGATCAGGTGCGAATTGACGATGCCCGAGATGGACATCCAAACGGCCGACATGCGCTCGATGATCTTCGCGTAGGTCGTGGTCGAGAGGCCCAGTCCGCCGTACTCGGGCGCGATCAGGCAGCCGAACAGGCCCATCTCCTTCATCTGCTCGACGATCTCGGCGGGGTAGATGTCGTCGTGCTCGAGCTGGTGCACGTGGGGCTTGACTTGCTGGGCCAGAAAGCGATCGAGGCTTTCGAGAATCATGGCCTCCTGCTCGGGATCGTGCGCGGGGGCCTGCTCGTGGCGGTGGTTCATGGGTTTCCTTGCTGCTTGATGCGGGACCGGACAAAAGAGCGCCGCGGCGTCAGTCGCCGACGCCGTGTCCGCGCTTGGGAATCAGGGACATGCGCACGAACTCCATCACCATCGTGCCGTCCTGCTTGAAGCCGCGCGTGCGTGTGGTGACGATGCCCTGCGTCGGGCGGCTGCGCGAGTCGCGAATCTCCAGGACCTGCGATTCCGCGTACAGCGTGTCGCCGCAGAACACCGGCGCCGTGAGCCTGATCTCGTTCCAGCCGAGATTGGCGATCGCCTTGGCGCTGACATCGTTGACGGTCATGCCGAGCACGATCGCCAGCGACAGGCCGCTGTTGACCAGCAGCTGGCCGAACTCGCTCTTCTGGGCGAACGCCACGTCGCAGTGCATGGGGTGGGCGTTCATCGTGAGGAGCGAGAACTGGATGTTGTCCGCCTCGGTGATCGTGCGGCCGGGACGGTGCTCATAGATGTCGCCCACCTCGAAGTCCTCGAGGTACCGGCCATAGCTGGCACGGATGCGGCGTGTGCCGCTCTCAGTGTCTGTCGACATGGATTCCTTGTCCTTGTTTGGTAATTTGTACGCACAAATAATGTACGAACTCGCGAGAGCCCGGTCAAGCGCCGGTTTGGAGTCTTCTGAGATCGCGTGCGCGAGGCTCCTGGCCGCTCTTGCTTTTTGTTGTACGGACATCTCATAATGCCAGCCCATGTCTTCTGCTGAGCCCGCCGTCTTCGCCGATTCGATCGAACGCTTCCTCGACCTGATCGAGGCGACGTGCTACGACGACCTGCCCGTGGAGGCGAGGCAGGCCGCGGGCGTCTTCTTCCTCGACACCGTGGGGGTGGCATGCGCGGGCGCGCTCGCGCCGCGCATGGATGCGCTGCTCGAAGCGGCTTCCCGGTGGGGCGGTGGCGGCGATGGCGTTTCGGTGTGGAACACGGGGAGGCGAGCGGCTGCGCCGGCGGCGGCGCTGCTCAACGGTTACCAGTGCCACGCACTCGAATACGACTGCGTGTACGAGCCCGGCGTGATCCTGCCGACCGCTCCGGTCTTCGCCGCGCTCATGGCGCAGGCCGAAGTCCTGGCCCGGCAGGGCCGCGCGCCATCGGGCAGGCAGATGCTGGCCGCCTTCGCGGTCGCGATCGAGGTGTCTTGTACCCTGGCGCTCGCGTGCCGCAGCGCGATGGTCTTCTTCCGGCCGTCCACCACGGGCGTGTTCTCGGCGCTGGCGGGCATGGCGTCCCTTTCGCCGCTGCCGCGCGAGCAGCTGCGCCATGCCTTCGGCATCGCCTATTCGCAGATGTGCGGGCCCATGCAGGCGCACGAAGAGGGCTCGATGATGCTGGCCATGCAGATGGGCTTCGCGGCGCGGAACGCCTTGCAGGCCTACGACATGGCATCGCTCGGCATCACGGCGCCGGTCGAGGTGATCGATGGGCGTTTCGGGTTCTTCAACCTGTTCGAGCGCGGCGGGGACATCGCGGCCGCGCTCGCCGCGATGGGCGCCCCCTGGAAGGTGACGCGGCTCTCGCACAAGCCTTTTCCGAGCGGCCGGGTCACGCATGGCGCGATCCACGCGCTGCGGCTGCTGCAGTCCGAACTCGGCCTTGCACGCGGCACGGTGGAAGCGCAGGTCGCCCGCATCACCGTGGGCATGCCGCCCCTGGGCGTGCGGCTCGTCGGCCGCCCGATGGTCTCGAACCCGGCGCCCAACTACGCGCGGCTGTGCACGCCGTACGTGGCTGCGAGCGAGCTGATCCATGGCAACGTGGACCCGCGCAGCTTCACGCCCGAGCGGCTGGCCGACGCGCGCACCGAGGCGCTGGCACGCAGGATCTCGGTGGTCGAAGTGGCGAATCCGGATCCGAATGCGTTCTATCCCCAGCAACTCACAGTCGAGCTCGCGGATGGCCGGGTCTTCGAGCGCGCGCTGCCGTGCGCATGGGGGCATCCGGACATGCCTTTGACCCGGCGCGAGCGCGAAGACAAGTTCCGACTGTGCTGGCGCCTGAGCCGCGCGGCGACGCCGGCCGGCGAAGCGGCGATGGAGGACGCCATCGCATGGCTGTCGGCATTCGAGCAGGCGGGCGACTGCCTGGCATTGATCGACCTGCTCGGGGGCTGAGGCCGCGGCGCCGCCGTGGCCGCCTTGCATCGCCCGACGGCTTCATTCCGGCCGCACTTCGCAGGTGCGGGTGATGAAGCCGCTCGCGAGCAGCATTCGCGCCATGCCGGTGAGGATGCCGATCACCGCGAGCAGTTCCACCAGTTCGGCGGGTTGGAAGCAGCGTTGCAGCGTTTGCCGAAGGTCCTCGCCCAGAACCCCTTCGGGGTCGAAGTTCGACATGCGCGAGGCGGCATCGGCGGCCGCCTGCTCGGCTTGCGAGAAGCTGGCCGACTGCCCGTCGCCGAAGAGGGCTTCGACCTCCTGCTCGCTCACGCCGTGGGCGAGGGCCGATGCGCGATCCCCGACCTGGCAGAACGAGCAGCCATTGAGGGCGGCGAGGCGCAGCCTCGCGATCTCCTTGAGCCGCACGGGCAGCACGCCCTTGAAGAAGACCTCCTCGTAGAACTGCACCCAGTACAGCCGGACGATGTGCGGCGCGTTGGCGGCGAACCGGAAGAAGCGCGTGTCGCCGCCAAGCGCCTCGACGGTTTCGATCTTGTGGCGCAGCGGCGAGCCGATGCGATCGATGGGCAGGAGAGGGAAGTTCATGGTCCGGCCGGGCGCCTCGAGGGCGGTCTCGTGTCGATGGAAGTTGTCCGGACGCATTATGGATTCAGTGACGACACGGATCAAGCATCCGGAAATGGCACGCTTTCTGCATGGCAAGGCAGCGGCATTCGATGCGCCGGACCGGGCCCGACTCTATTTACAAATGTCCGGACATCATCGTGTAATCCGCTCGATCGTTTCAGCACAACTTCAACTTTGGAAGATCATGAAAGCACTTCAACGCCTTACGCGCTCCCTGGTCGCCAGCGTGGCGGCCGCCGCTCTCCTGGTGCCTGCGGTTCAGGCCCAATCGACTCAGCCGCCGGCCAAGATCCTGGTCGGATTCGCCGCCGGCGGGACGCTCGACACGATCGCGAGAATGCTGGCGGAAAAGCTGCAGGGCCCCCTGGGGCGCACCGTGATCGTCGACACGAAGACCGGCGCGGGCGGAAGAATCGCGGTGGACCACCTCAAGGCGGCGCCGACGGACGGCAGCGTCGCGATGATGTGCCCGGACTTCCTGAGCAGCATCTACCCGCTGGTCTTTCGCAAGCTGAACTACGACCCGGACACCGACTTCATCGTCGCCTCGACCGTTGCGGAATCGCCCATGGGGATCGCGGTGCCGGCCTCGTCGCCGGCGAAGACCTTCGCGCAGTACGTGGACATGGTTCATGCCAATCCGGGCCAGGCCAATTTCGGCCATGGCGCGCTCGGCGGGCCGACCTATCTTCTCGGGCTGATGCTCGGCAGGGAACTCAAGGTCGAGATGCGCGACGTGCCCTTCCAGGGCGGCGCCCCCATGCTCACGGCGCTGGCCGGCGACCACGTGAATGCCGGCATCTCGTACCTGGGCGACCTGGCCGAATACCACAAGGCAGGCAAGATCCGCATCCTGGCCATCACGGGAAACAACCGCTCCGCGCTGCTGCCCGAGGTGCCGACCCTGCCGGAACTGGGCTACAAGGCGTTCACCGCCACATCGGTGTTCTCGGTCTGCCTGCCGGGGCGCACGCCCGCGGCGGTGGTCGACAAGTGGAGTTCCGCGGTCGCGGCGGCGTTGACCGATGCCCAGCTGAGGGACCGCATCGCCGCCCTGAACTTCACGGCGGTGGCGAGCACGCCCGCCGAGGCGCAGCAGAAGCACCGTGCCCTGCGCGCGTTCTGGGAGCCGACCGTCAAGGCCTCCGGCTTCAAGGCCGATTGAGCGGCTGGCCGGCCGATGTCACGCCCACTCACCACGTACGGGCGCCGCGCCAGGCTGGGCCTCATCGTGCCGCCGACCAACAGCGTCAACGAGGCCGAATGGCAGCTGCTGCTGCGCGAGATGGACGATGTGTCGCTGCATGTCACGCGCATGGCGCTGCACCTGGACACGACCTCCGCCGAGGGCCGCGCGGCGCTCGACGCGGACATTGCCAAGGCCGTCGACGACCTCGCTGCGGCCTGCGTCGATGCGATCGCGTACGGCTGTACCGCCGGGTCCATGGTGGCGCCGCTGGACGGCGTTGCCGCGGCCATGACGATGCGCTGCGGGCTGCCGTGCGTCGCGACCGCTTCAGCGCTGGTGCATGCGGCCCGGTCGCTGGGATGTCGGCGAGTGGCGGTCGCAACGCCCTATCACGATGCACTCAACGCGCACGAGTGCGAGTTCCTGCAGGCCAACGGGCTGGAGGTGCTCGGCATCCGGGGGCTGGGCATCGGGGCCGGGGGCGTACACGAATACGTGCGGATCGCGCGGCTTCCGCCCGAGCAGGTCCTGGCTCATGTGCGCGCGAGCTGGCAGCCGGGGGCGGACGGCCTGATCGTCTCCTGCACCGATCTGCCGACGCTTCATGCGGTGCCGGTCCTGGAGGCCGAACTCGGCGTGCCGGTGATCACCAGCAACCTGGCCACCTTCTGGCAACTCCTGGATGTGCTGGGGCTGGGCGAGTTGGCGCCCGGGCATGGAAGGCTGCTCAGGAGCCGGCCTCGCTGAAGCGTGCCGCCGGCGCATCGGGCCGGACCGCCACCGCTTCGATCTCCACCTTCACAGGAGCGATCAGTCCGGCGATCACCGTCGACCGCGCCGGTGCGGCTTCCGGAGAAAAACGCTCGGCGTAGGCTTCGTTGAAGCGCGCATAGTCCGATGCCTCGGTGAGCCACACCGTGGTCTTCACGACATCGGCGAGCGTGCAGCCCGCCTGCGCGAGGATCGCGGCGATGCTGTCGAGCGCGGCGTGTGTCTGGCCGGCGATGTCCGGGTGGCTCGGCCGTCCCCCAGCCATGGGCACCTGCCCGGAGACGAACACCAGCCGGTCCCACGCCACGGCGGCAGAGATCGGCTGGCGTTGGCCGCCTCGGACCACGGTGCCGATGCGCTCGATGGGCGCCTGCGCGGTCGCCGCCATCAGTCCGCCTTGGCACCGGAGGTCTTCACGATCGCCGACCACTTCCGGACCTCGGCGTCGAGGAAGGTCCTGAACGCCGCCGGCGTCGTGCCTTCCATCAGGAAGCCGCGCGATGCGAAGTAGTCCTGGATGTCCGGCGACTTGATGGCCTTGTTGACCTCTGCGCTGACCTTCGCGACCAGCTCCGGCGGGGTCGCCGCGGGCGCGAACAGGCCTTGCCACGAGAGCGCCTCGAAGCCGGGGTAGCCGCTTTCGGCCACGGTCGGTACATGGGGCAGCAGGGGGTTGCGCTGCTTCGAGGTGACCGCCAGCGGGCGCAGCTTGCCGGCCTCCAGCTGCGGCATGACCACCAGCAGGTCGCCGAAGGTGGCCTCGATCTGGCCGCCCATCAGGTCCGACAGCATGCCGGCGCTGCCCCGGTACGGGATGTGCACCATCGAGGTCCTGGTGGCCTGCTTGAACATCTCCCCGGTCAGGTGCATGGAGGTGCCGTTGCCGGCCGAGCCGTAGCTGACCGCACCCGGCCTGGCCTTGGCGAGGGCGATGAACTCGGCGAGCGTGTTGGCCTTCACCGCCGGATTCACGGTAACCACCAGCGGCGCGCTCACGACCATGGACACCGGAGCGAAGTCCTTGATCACGTCGTACGGCAGCTTGGGGTACAGCGCCTGCGCGATGGCATTGCTGCCGGTCACGCCCATCAGGAGCGTCGTGCCGTCCGGCGCGGACTTGGCGACGAAGTCGGCGCCGACCGTGCCGCCCGCGCCTGCGCGGTTCTCCACGATCACGGGCTGGTTCCAGGCGGCGGCCAGCTTCTCGCCGATGCGGCGCGCCAGCAGGTCGGTGCTGCCGCCGGGCGTGAACGGCACCACGATGCGCACGGTCCTGGTCCCCTCGCCCCACGCGGCCAGCGGGGCGAGCAAGGGCAGGGCCAGGGCGGACGAGGCGCCAGCGGCGAGATGGCGCAGCGACTGGCGGCGGGACAACAGGGACTTCATGAAGCACTCCAGAAAAAGACGCGAGGAACATCACCGCCATGCACCGGTCGTGCCTGGCTGGCAGGGAGACGCGCGGGGCGCGGCGTCATGCGGACGACTCCGCGGCCGCGGGCCGTCCCCAGCCGCCGCCGCCCGCGGTCTCGATCACGAGGCGGTCGCCGGCCTGCCATTGCGCGCGCCCCTTTGCGGCGAGCGTCTCCACGCTGCCGTCGGCCCGTTCGATGCGTGCGGTGGCGGGGCGGCCCGGAAGCCCTCCCGCGGCGCCCTGCGGCGCGATGCCGTGGCGCTCGCCGCGATAGGAAATGCTGCCGCTGCCATGCAGGAGGCGGTAGACACGCACCACGCCGTCCCCGCCGCGATGGCGGCCCGCACCGCCCGAGCCCGCGCGCACGGCCACGCGCTCGATGCGCAGCGGCGCCTGGGCCTCGATGACTTCCGCCGGCGTGCTGCGCGCGTTGCCCACGTCCGTGGAAACGCCGCTGCCCCCCTCCGCCCAGGGCGCACCGCCGGCGGCCGATGCGATGATCTCGGTCAGCAGCCAGGGCCGTCCGTCGGCGTGGCTTCCGCCGAGCGAGAGCACCACCGCCTCGCCCGCATTCGGTGCGGGCATCTGATCGGGCAGCGCGCGCGACCAGGCGCCGAGCAAGGCATTGGCCAGCAGCTTGACCAGGTTGGTGCGTGCATTGAGCGCCGCCGGAAAGCGCGGGTCCACGATGCTGCCGGACCGCGTGCGCAGCGCGAGCGGCGCGAGGCTCCCGTCGTTGCATGCGGCCTCCGGCGCCAGCACGCGCGCGAAGTAGGCGACAGCCGCCTGCACGGCCCCGCGCGAAGCGTTGACCGGGCCCGTTGCCTGGTCCGCGCAGCCGCGCAGGTCCAGCTCCGCGCTGTCGCCGCGCTTGCGGATGCAGACCGACACGCGGACCGGCGCGGCACTGAGGCCATCGCCGTCCAGTGCGTCATCGAAGCCGTAGTCGCCATCCGGTGCAGCGCGCAGCGCCGCGCGGGCCGCCGCTTCCGAGGCGGCCAGTGCCGCCGCGCAGCGCCCGGCAACGTCGCGCTCGGCTTGCCACAGTGTGGCCAGCTCGGCGGCGCCCTGCGCCAGCGCGGCCCATTGCGCGGCCAGGTCGCCTTCCAGGTTGTCGGGCATGCGGCTGTTGGCGCGCAGCAGGCGCATCAGCGGCCCGTCGACCACACCGTCGCGACACAGCTGCAGCGGGGGGATGCGCAAGCCCTCCTGATGGATGCTCGTCGCGTCGGTCGGCACCGATCCCGGCGCGATGCCGCCGACGTCCTGGTGGTGCAGCACACAGGCGACCAGCGCGACCACGCCGCCGTCGACGCAGACGGGGCGCACCAGCGTCAGGTCCGGCAGGTGCGTGCCGCCGTGCCATGGGTCGTTCAGGAGAAAGCCGTCGCCGGCCGCCATGGCGGCCACCGGAAACGCGCGCAGCAGGCCGGCCACCGCCGGCGAGAGGCTCCCCAGCAGCAGCGGCAGCGTCCGTGCCTGCGCCACCAGGCGCCCATCGGGCAGGAAGATCGCGGCCGCGCAGTCCATCGCCTCGCGCACGACACTCGATACCGCCTTCTCGACCAGGCACTGCTGCATGCGATCGGCGAGTTGCTCGAGCTGCTGCGTCAGCGCATCGGCGTGGACGGGCCCGCGCGCCGGGTCGTGAACCGGCCCCTGGAGCCCCGCGGCGTCGACGGTCGCCAGCGTGCGCTCGTACTCGCCGTCCTGCGGCAGGACCTCGTGCGAGCAGGCCACCCGCAAGCCCGGCCAGAGCGCGCGGATGCGCCCCGCCAGCGCCTGTTCGTGCAGGGGGTTGCGATGGGCGAAGAGCAGGCTGATGGCCACGGCCCTGGGCGGGCGCGGCAGCGCGGCCAGCCGCGCCAGCACGCCGTCGATGTCCAGCGCCTCGACCTCGGCGCCCGCGGCGTCGATGCGTCCGCGCGCCTCGATGCGCCACTCGGGCGGCAGCCGCTGCGGCCAGGTCGATGCGGGCACATGCAAGGCATAGGGGTCGGGGCGGTTCTGCCGCGCCAGCGTCAGCACGTCGGCGAAGCCGTACGTACAGACGAGGGCGATGTCCTGCATGGAAGTCATCGGAATCGGTCCGGGCTGAAGGGGGCGAGGTCCACTTGCGTCGGCCGCCCCGCCACGAGATGCGCCACCTCGCGCCCCGTGCTCGCGCCCATGCACATGCCCATGTGGCCGTGCCCGAAGGCCAGCCATGCGTTCTCCGCATGGCGCGCGCGGCCGATCACGGGGAGGCTGTCGGGCATGCACGGGCGATGTCCCATCCATTGCGATGTCTCGCTCGTGTCGAGATGCGGAAAGAGCTGCTGGCCGAGCCGCAGCAGGGCCTGCGCGCGTTCGTAGCGCGGCGGCGCCTTCAGCCCGGCGAACTCCACGGTGCCGGCCAGCCGCAGGCCCATCGCCATCGGATTGACCATCAGGTTGTTCTCGACCGCCATCACCGTATGGCGCAATTGGAGATTGGAGCTGTGCACCGTCACGTGGTAGCCGCGCTGCGTTTCCAGCGGCACGCGCGAACCCAGTTGCGCCGCGAGCCGGGCCGACCAGGCGCCGGCGGCGACCACCACGCCATCCACCGGCGTGCTGGCGCCATCGCTGGTGCGCACCGCGGTGACCCGCCGACCCTGCCGCTCGAACCCGGTCGCGCTTTCGCGCACGAAGCCGGCACCCTGCGCGAGGCAATGCGCGTGCAGCGCCTTCACGAGCGCGGAAGGATCCAGCGTCGAGCCGTTCTCCGGCGCGAGGATGCCGAAGCGGAAGCGGCCCTTGAGGTCGGGCTCGAGCGACTCCAGCTCCTCCTGCCCGACGTCGACCATCTTCACGCCCAGCGAGCGCCGCAGGTTCATGCCCCAGGTCCATTGCGCCGCCTTCTCGCGCGACGAATACACGTAGAGGCACCCCGTGCGGCGCACCAGGCCCTCGGCCCCGGCCGTCTGCAGCAGCGGCGAGTAGCACTCGAAGATGGGCTCGAGCAGGCGGCGCAGCGCCGTGGCGATGCGCGTCACCTCGTCGCGCGACGAGTGGCGGAGCATGGCGACGAGCCACGGCACCACGGCCGGCGCATAGCGCCAGCGAACCGTGAGCGGTCCCAGCGGATCGAGCAGCCATTGAGGGACGCGCTTCCACATGCCCGGCATGCCGACCGGCAGGCAGGCACTGGGGGACAGGGAGCCGGCGTTGCCGAACGAACAGGCCTCGCCCGGCTCGCGTGGATCGATGAAGGTGATCTGGTGACCGTCGCGCTGCAGCCAGGCGGCGGTGCAGGTGCCGACGATGCCGGTACCGATGACGGCGATGTGCATAGGGAGCGCATTGTGTGGATCCCCTCGGCATCAATCAAACGAATTCATTTGATGCGGAAATCAGAAATATTGATGCACCGGCTGCTGGCGCGCGACAATGGTGCGCCCATGAGCATCACCCTTCGCCAGATGCGTGCGTTCTCCGTTGTCGCGCGTACCGCCAGCTTCACCGTCGCCGCGCGACAGCTCAACCTGACGCAGTCCGCCGTCAGCATGCTCGTGCAGCAGCTCGAGGACACCATGGGGCTGAAGCTGTTCGACCGCACGCGCAATGCCATCACGCTGACCGAGGCCGGCCGCCAGCTGCTGCCGCTCGCGCGGCGCATGCTCGACGACCTGCGGCAACTCGAGGAAGGCGCGAGTGATCTGCGCACCCTGCGCAGCGGCATGCTGCGCGTGGTCGCGCCGCAGCTCATGGCCTGCACCTGGGTCGCGGGCGTGCTGGGCCGGTTCGAGCAGGCCCACCCCACCGTCGGCCTGCGCCTGGTGGACGCCACGGCGGACGACATCGTGGGGACCGTGCGCCGCGGCGATGCGGAACTTGGCATCGGCCCCGAGCGCCCGACGGGCGACGACGTGACGCGCAGCTTCCTGATGAACGTGCCGATGCGGCTGGTGTGCGCGGCCACGCACCCCCTGGCCGAGCGCCAGTCGGTGTCGTGGCACGAACTGCGCAACGAGCGCTGGGTCGTGTATTCGGGCGACTTCAGCCGCTACGTGGAACAGCGCCTGCACGAGCACGACACCTCGCTGTCGATGCAGACCGCGACCGAGGTCGGGTATCTGACGACCGCCCTGGCTCTGGTCGGAACCGGCATGGGCGTGGCGACGGTGCCCGACTATGCGCGTGGCTTCGCCGGCAACTTCGGCATTCGCTTCATCGCGCTGCGCGCGCCGGCGCTCAACCGCGAATTCTTCGTCTACCAGCGGCGGGGGCTGGCCCTGTCGCCGGCGGCAGAGGCGTTCGCGCAGATGCTGCGGCGGGCCGGCAGCCGTCGGGCTGCGGCGCAGCCGGCCTAGCCTGACTTACACCTCCAGCGCCAGCAGCGCCGTGGCCGTGTTCGAGATCGGAATGTGATAGTTGCCGTGCACCTTGCGCACGGTGGGCCCCGCGGCCGTGAGCGATGCGCGCATGGCCAGCCACATCAGCAGTTCGATGCCCTGGGTGCCGGTCTTCTCCACCAGCTCGTGGATCGAGAACTGCGTCGCCCATTCCGGGTTGCTCACGAGGCTGTCGAGGAACTGCAGGTCGAAGGCCTTGTTGATGTGACCGGCGCGCGTGCCGTCGAGCTGGTGCGACAGCCCGCCCGAGGCGATCATCAGCACGCGCTGGTCCGAACCCCATGACGCCACCGCCTCGCCCACGGCCTTGCCGAGCGCATACACGCGGCTCGCCTTGGGCAGCGGGAACTGCACGGTGTTGATGCACACCGGCACGATGCGCACCGGCCAGGTGTCGCCGGCGTCGGGCCACAGCAGCTTCAGCGGCAGCGTGCAGGCATGGTCGATCAGCATTTCCTGGCAGCTCACGATGTCGAACTCGCGCTCGACGAGCGTGTTGACCAACTGCCACGACAGGTCGGGGCAGCCTGCGACCGGCGGCTGCGTGGGAATGCCCCAGCCCTCGTCCGCCGAGACGTACTGCGATGCCGCGCCGACCGCGAAGGTGGGCATCTTGTCGAGGAAGAAGTTCAGCCCGTGGTCGTTGTAGAACACCGCGACCACGTCGGGCCGCGCGGTGGCGAGCCAGTCATGAACCGGAGGGTAGCCGCCGAAGAAGGGCTTCCAGTAGGGCTCGTTCTGCAAGCCCTTGTGAATCGCGCCGCCGATCGCGGGAATGTGCGAAGTGCCGATGCCGCCGATGATCCTGGCCATGGTGTCTCTCCGAAGGGATGGTTATTGCCGTGCCGCCGCGTCGAGCTTGGCCTGGAAGGCTTCCTTGCTCATGCCGGTCTGCTGCGCGCCGATGTCCTGCATGTCGAGCTTGAAGATGCCGGCGAACTTGGCGAGGTAGTAGGCGTTGCCGCCGGCCTCGATCAGCTGCAGCACGTTGCGCGCGCGGATGGCGGCGGCCTGCTGCTCGTTCAGGCCGAAGCGGCGCATGTACGCCTCTTCATCCGCGAGGAAGGCCCTGCGATTGGCTTCCTCGTTGAACGAGAAGCACATCTTGTTGAGCGCGTAGCCCTTCTTCGCCTGGTCGCCGTCGAAGAGCGTGGTGCCGGGAATCGGTGCGTCCATGGGGTCTCCTGGTCGATGGGTCGGCCCCAGTGTCGATCTTCCGTTGCCACGGATAAACAGATCGATCATCATCAATCCCATGAGGAGAATCGATGAATACAACCTCGACGCCCGGCTCCTGCGGCTGCTGCTCGCGGTCGTGGAGGCGGGTTCGATCACCGGCGCCGCGGCGCAACTGGGCGTCACCCAGTCGGCGGTGAGCCATTTGCTGGGGCGCCTTCGGGCCATTGCGGGCGACCCGTTGTTCGTGAAGTCCGGCCGGGGCATCGTCGCGACCGCGCGCGCCCACGAGCTGGCGGTGCAGGCGCGCCAACTGCTCGCCGGCATGGAGGCGTTCGCACGCGGCAGCCACTTCGAGCCCGCCGAATGGCGCACCACCTTCGCGATCGCGGCCAACGACTTCCAGCGCGACGTGCTGCTGCCCGCGCTCGCGGCGCGCCTGCGCGATCTCGCGCCGGGCGTGGCGCTGCGCATCATCCCGTCGGACGTGCCGACGCTGGAGATGCTGCGCCATGGTGGCTGCGACCTCGTGGTCAGCCCGCGCCCGCCCGAAGGCGGCGACGTGATGCAAAAGCGCCTCTTCGAGGACCGCTGGCGCGTCTACTACGACGCGGCCGCGCGCGAGGCGCCGCAGGGCCGGCGCGACTACCTGGCCGCGGACCACGTCACCGTGGTCTACGAGCCGCGCCGCATGCTCGCGGTGGACGAGGCGCTGGCCGAGGCCGGCGTGCACAGGCGCTTCGCGGTCACGGTCCCGGGCTTCGCAGGACTGCCGGCCTTTCTGCGTGGCAGCCCCTTGCTCGCGACGGCGCCCGCGCGGCTGGGCCTCGGGCTGCTGCGTGAATTCGCGAGCGTCGCGCCCCCGGTGGCCTGCCCGCCGCTGCCGATGTACATGGTGTGGCATCGGCGCTACCACGAGGACGCGGCGCACCGCTGGATGCGCGCGCAGCTCGAGGCCTGCGCCCGGCGCGCGACGCGCTCTTCCTGAACCGCTTCAGCCGCGCATCCAGTCGAGCAGCGCCCGGGATACGGCCTCGGGCTGTTCCATGGTGCTCATGTGCCCGCTCTCTTCGATGGCGACGAGCGCGGACCCCGGACACATCCGGTGCATCCGCTCGTGGCGCTCGAACGGGCTCCAGGCGTCCTGGCGGCCGCACAGGATCAGGGTCGGGCAGCGCAGGGCCGCGAGGACCGGTGTCGCATCGGGGCGGCCCAGCAGGGCCTGGATCTGCGCCTCGAAGACCTCGGGCGTGCGGCGCTCGATCATGTCGAGGATCTCGGCGAACACCGGCGTCTCCAGCCGGCGCGGATGGACCATGCCGCGCGCCCATTGCTCGCCCATCGCGCGCATGCCTTGCTCGCGGGCGATGCGCAGCAGGGCCATGCGCTTGTCGCGCTCGAGGGTGCCGGCGTCGCCCGCGGCGATCGGCTCGATGCCGGTATCGAGCAAGGCCAGGCGCTCGACCCGCTCGGGTGCGAGCCGCACGATTTCGAGCGCCACGCGTCCGCCCATGGAGTGGCCCGCGAGGCTGAAGCGCTGCGCCGGCACGCTCGCGAGCACGCCGCGCGCCATCTCGCCGATGTCGTTCGCGAGGCCATAGGAGGGGATGAAGCAGTCCGCCGGGGCCAGGGCTGCGCGCTGGTGCGGCCAGACGGCCTCGTCGCAAAGCAGACCTGGCAAGAGAACGACGCAGCTTCGGCTCATCACGGCACCTTCAGAAAAATCGAGTGGAACGAAAAAAGATCGCCTGATTCTCCCGGACTCACGCCGGGCGTGGCGCCGCGGCGCGCGGCGCGAAGTGCTACGCTCGCCGGCTTTGATTTTCGAGACAGCCCATCCATGACCGATCGCAGAGACCTTTCCACGCCAGTCGACCCCCTTCGCCGCCACCTCGTCCTGGGTGCCGGCGCCCTGGCCGCCGCGGCCACGGCTCTGCCGGCGTGGGCCCAGGCCGCCTTTCCCTCGCGCCCGCTGCGGCTGGTGGTGCCGAACGGTCCCGGCGGCGCGGCCGACCTGACCGCGCGCGCGGTGGGCCAGAAGCTGGCGGCCGCGCTGGGACAGCCCGTGGTCATCGACAACCGCCCCAGCGCCGGCGGCGTGGTGGCCGGTGAAATGGTCGCGCGCGCCGCGGCAGACGGCTACACCATGCTCCTGATCTCCAGCGGCACGGCCGTCAGCGCGGCGCTCTTCAAGAAGCTGCCCTTCGACACGCTCAAGGACTTCGCGCCCGTGTCCCAGCTGGCGCGCTTCGACCTCGGCATCGCCGTGGCGCAGAACAGCCGCTTCAAGTCCCTGGCCGACGTGCTGGCCTATGCGCGCAGCAATCCGGGCAAGCTCAATATCGGCACGCCGCAGATCGGCACGACGCAGAACCTGGCGGCGGAGCTGTTCAAGCTCACGGCCGGTATCCAGGCGCAGGTCGTTCCCTTCAATGGCACGCCCCCGGTGGTCTCGGCGGTGATCGGCGGCGAGATCGACCTGCTGGTCGACATCCTCGGGCCGCTGATGCCGCACCTGCAGGGCAAGTCGCTGCGCGCGCTGGCCGTCCTGGGACGCGAACGCGCACCCGAGCTGCCGGACGTGCCGGCCGTGCGCGAGAGCGGCGGTGCCATGGCGAACTTCAACGTCACGTCCTGGAACGGCCTCGCGCTGCCGGCCGGCACGCCGCCCGCGATCGTCGAGCGCCTCAGCCGCGAGGTGCAGGCGGCGGTGGCGCAGGCCGACGTGAAGAAGCAGCTGCAGGCGCTGAACCTGAGCGCCCAGGGCAGCACGCCGGCGCAGCTTGGCGAGCTGCTGGCCTCGGACACGAAGCGCTGGGCCGAAGTGATCGCGAAGGCGGGACTCGAGAAGATCTAGGGATTCACCGGGCTCGGATCTTGCCCAGGTCGGTCACCTGGAAATCTTCCGGGGGCTGGAACGCGTCGCCGGCCTTGCTGTCGTCGACCAGTTCTCCGGACAGGAGCTGCCGGGATTCCTCAGCCAGTTTCTTGCGCAGCTCGGCCAGTCGATCGGCCTGGGCGCCCTTCGATACCGGCGGATTGGCCGCAATCAGCATGGCGGCCACGTCGCTCGAACTCACGCGGATCGGTGGCTGCATGGACATCGAGAGTGCGCGGCTGTCGCGAATCTTCACGACCAGCGGCTCCTCCTTGTCGAGCGCACCCATTTCGGTCAGCTTGCGACTGAAGTAGGCCCGGAGCTTGCCGTGTTCTTGCATCGGCACGACGTGGTAGGTGTTGATGAGCAGCAGGAGCCCTTGCTGCGTGCTCTCGTCCTGGGTTGTTCGCCACTCGCAGTTGCCGGACATCCGGATGTGCTGCATCAGGTATTGGGTGGCCTGCTTGAGTTGCAGCAGGCGCGATTTCTTGGGGCTGGCAAATATCGGCATTTCGTTCTCCCTGTCTTTGTGTTCTTGCCGCCCGAAAGTGTATTCGACCGCCGAGGGTCGTCGATTGCGCAGGCGCGGGCCGGTTGCTCAGCCGTTCGCCAGCACTTCTTTCAGCAGGGCGATCGCCGCCTGTTGCGTGCGGGTGGCCGGCCGCTGCGCGCTGGTGACCAGCCAGGCCCGCACGCGCAGCGAGGGCTCGCCGATCGGCCGCACGCTGTAGGCCGAGGGCCGCACCGAACTCGCCACCGCGTGCCGGGTCAGCACGGCGCTGCCCAGGCCCTCGGCGACCAGTTCGAGGATCGCGGGAACGCCATCGATCTCCAGCACCACGCGCGGCATCAGGCCGAGGGCCGCGAGCTCCGATTCCACCTGCATGCGGATGGCGTTCGGGCGGCTCGGGATGATCAGCGGCAGATCGGCCAACTGGCGCAGCGGCACCGGCAGGGGCGGGTCTTCCGCCAGGCCGAGCGGGCGCTGCTGCACCAGCACGAGTTCTTCTTCCATCAGCGGAAGGATGTCGAGCCCGGCGGTCGGTTGCGCGTTGTAGAGCACCGCGACATCGAGCCGGCCGGAGGCCAGCGCCTCCTGCATGGCGACGCTCAGGCCTTCGGTGATCGAGAGCTGCGCCTGGGGCAGGCGCTGGCGGAAAGCGCGGATCAGCGGCACCGCATAGGCCCGCGCCACGCTCGGCGGCAGGCCGAGCGCCACGCGCCCGGCCAGGCCGCCGCGCTCCACGGCCAGCTCCTCCTGCGCGCGGGCCACCTGGTGCAGGATGCCCCGGCCGTGCTCCAGCAGCAGGTTGCCGGCGTCGGTGAGGGTCACGCCGCGACCGTTGCGCACCAGCAGGTTCTGGCGCAGTTCCACTTCGAGCAATCGCACCTGTCGGGAGAGGGCGGGCTGGGCGATGTCCAGCACCTGCGAGGCGCGCGTGAAGCTGCCCAGCTCGGCCACGCGCACGAAGTATTCAAGCTGCCTGAGGTCCATGTCAGCCGTGACGTTGGGGAAGAAAAGCTATCACGAAATGAGGGAATCATATCGGCAGATATGCCGGTCTGGTCTAACTGATAGCCGGAGATGGTGCTGTTCAGACGCTGCCCCGCTTCGGACAATGAGAGCTCCATTTCCCCGCTCGCGCCCGCGCAACGCACCCTTCAGGAGACAAAGCACATGACCTCTTCGCTGCGAGGTATCTCGTCCATGGCGACCCGTCAGGTCCTCGCCGACCTGGCCCAGGCGTGGCAGGCGCGCGGCGGCGAGCCGGTCGCGATCGAGTCGGTCGGCGGCGTGGACGCCGCCAAGCGCGTGCAGGCCGGCGAGCCGTTCGACGTCGTCTTCCTGGCATCGGACGCCATCGACAAGCTGCAGGCCGCGGGGCGCGTGGAGCCGGGCAGCAAGGTCGACCTGGTGCATTCGGGGGTGGCGGTGGCCGTGCGCGCCGGCACGCCGCACCCCGACCTGGGCTCGGAAGACGCGGTCCGTCAGGCCGTGGCGAATGCGTCCACGATCGGCTATTCCACCGGCCCGAGCGGCGTCGCGTTGCAGAAGCTCTTCGAGCGCTGGGGCATCGCGGATCAGGTGCGCGAGCGCACGGTGCAGGCGCCGCCCGGCGTCCCGGTCGGTTCGCTGGTGGCCGAAGGCAAGGTGGCGCTGGGCTTCCAGCAACTGAGCGAACTGATCAGCCTCCAAGGCATCGACGTCGTCGGCCCGCTGCCGCCCGCTATCCAAGTCACCACCACTTTTTCGGCCGGCGTCGTCGCGGGCTCGCCGAAGGCGGACGCGGTGCGCCGGCTGTTGAGTTTCATGGCCTCGCCCGAAGCGGCCGAGGCCAAGCGGCGCCAGGGCATGGACCCGGCATGAATGAGAGCACCCCCCAAGCCGCTTCGCGGCTCCCCCCTCTCTCGACTTCGTCGGGAGGGGGGCGCACCCAGCGGCCCGGCGAAGCCGGTTCCGCGGGTGCCCTGGGCTGGGCTGTGCCAGTGGGTGCGCTGGAAGTAGCGCGAAGCGCCGAGTAACCTGGAATCCGTTCAAACAAGGAGCAAGCACATGATCATCGACTGCCACGGTCACTACACGACCGCGCCCAAGGCGCTGGAGAACTGGCGCAACGCCCAGATCGCCGGCATCAAGGACCCGTCGGCCAAACCCAATCCCGCCGACCTGAAGATCAGCGACGACGAGCTGCGCGAGTCGATCGAGACCAATCAGCTGAAGTTCATGAAGGAGCGCGGCTCCGACCTGACCATCTTCAGCCCGCGCGCGAGCTTCATGGCGCACCACATCGGCGACTTCGAGGTGTCGAGCACCTGGGCCGCGATCTGCAACGAGCTGTGCCATCGCGTGAGCCAGCTCTTCCCCGACCACTTCATCGGCGCGGCGATGCTGCCGCAGTCGCCGGGCGTCGATCCGAAGACCTGCATTCCCGAACTCGAGAAGTGCGTCAAGGAATACGGCTTCGTCGGCATCAACCTCAACCCCGATCCTTCGGGCGGCCACTGGACGAGCCCGCCGCTGACCGACCGCCACTGGTACCCCATCTACGAGAAGATGGTCGAGTACGACATCCCGGCGATGATCCACGTGAGCACGAGCTGCAACGCCTGCTTCCACACCACCGGCGCGCACTACATCAACGCCGACACGACGGCCTTCATGCAGTTGATCCAGGGCGATCTGTTCAAGGATTTCCCGACGCTGAAGTTCGTGATCCCGCACGGTGGCGGCGCGGCGCCCTATCACTGGGGCCGCTACCGCGGCCTCGCGCAGGAGCTGAAGAAGCCGCTCTTGAAGGATCACCTGCTCAAGAACGTGTTCTTCGACACCTGCGTGTACCACCAGCCCGGCATCGACCTGCTGACCAAGGTGATCCCGGTGGAGAACATCCTGTTCGCCAGCGAGATGATCGGCGCGGTGCGCGGCATCGATCCCGAGACCGGCCACTACTACGACGACACCAAGCGTTACGTGAGCGCGACGGCCAACCTCACGGACGAGCAGCGTTATCTGGTGTACGAGGGCAATGCGCGGCGCGTGTTCCCGCGCCTGGATGCCGCTTTGAAGGCCAAGGGCAAGTAAGCCATCTGACAGGAGAAATGACCATGTACGAACTCGGCGTCGTCTACCGCAACATCCAGCGCACCGACCGCGAGACAGCCGACGCGCTGGCCGCGCTCGGCTCGGCCACCGTGCACGAGGCCATGGGCCGCGTCGGCCTGCTCAAGCCCTACATGCGCCCGATCTATGCCGGCGCGCAGGTCTCGGGCACGGCCGTGACCGTGCTGCTGCATCCCGGCGACAACTGGATGATGCATGTCGTGGCGGAGCAGATCCAGCCGGGCGACATCGTCGTCGCGGCCATCACGGCCGAATGCACCGACGGCTACTTCGGCGACCTGCTCGCCACCAGCTTCAAGGCGCGCGGCGCACGTGCGCTCGTCATCGATGCCGGCGTGCGCGACGTCAAGACGCTCAAGGAAATGGAGTTCCCGGTCTGGAGCAAGGCGATCAGCAGCAAGGGCACCATCAAGGCCACCATCGGCTCGGTGAACATCCCCGTGGTCTGCGCCGGCATGCTGGTGACCCCGGGCGACGTGATCGTGGCCGACGACGACGGCGTGGTCTGCGTGCCCCGCGCGCTGGCCGCCAAGACGCTCGAAGCCGCCCGCAAGCGCGAGGCCAACGAAGGCGAGAAGCGCGACAAGCTGGCCAGCGGCGTGCTCGGCCTGGACATGTACAAGATGCGCGAGCCGCTGGCCGCCGCAGGACTCAAATACATCGACTGAAGGACACCGACATGAGCAAACCCACCAGTGGCCCCTTCGAGAAGACCGCCGGCTGGCTCGACTGGTACACCGGCCCGAGCAAGCCGAAGTTCCAGGTTCCGCCCGGCAGCGTCGACGCGCACTGCCACGTGTTCGGCCCCGGCGCCGAATTCCCCTACGCGCCCGAGCGCAAGTACACGCCCTGCGACGCCAGCAAGGCGCAGCTCTTCGCGCTGCGCGATCACCTGGGCTTCGCGCGCAACGTGGTCGTGCAGGCCACCTGCCACGGCGCCGACAACCGCGCCATGGTCGATGCGCTGCAGTCCTCGGGCGGCAAGGCGCGCGGCATCGCGACGGTCAAGCGCAGCGTCACCGACGAGGAGCTGCAGGCCCTGCACGCCGCCGGCGTGCGCGGCGTGCGCTTCAACTTCGTCAAGCGCCTGGTGGACTTCACGCCCAAGGACGAGCTGATGGAGATCGCCGGCCGCATCGCCAAGCTGGGCTGGCACGTGGTGATCTACTTCGAGGCGGTCGACCTGCCCGAGCTGTGGGACTTCTTCACCAGCCTGCCCACCACCGTGGTGGTCGACCACATGGGCCGCCCCGACGTGACCAAGCCGGTGGACGGCCCCGAGTTCGCGCTGTTCGAGAAATTCATGCGCGAGCACAGCAACGTGTGGAGCAAGGTGAGCTGCCCCGAGCGCCTCTCGGTGTCGGGCCCGCCGGCCCTCGACGGCGAGCAGGCGGCCTAC
>JAGIBP010000024.1 GCA_017744285.1 Variovorax sp. | reverse complement strand
GCCGCGAACAGCGCAAGGGCAACATCTACAAGGCCGTCGTCACCCGCGTCGAGCCCAGCCTGGAGGCCTGCTTCGTCGACTACGGCGAGGACCGCCACGGCTTCCTGCCGTTCAAGGAAATCTCCAAGCAGTACTTCGCCGAAGGCGTCTCGCCCAGCCAGGCCCGCATCAATGAAGTCATCCGTGAAGGCCAGGAACTGGTCGTCCAGGTCGAGAAAGAGGAACGCGGCAACAAGGGCGCGGCCCTCACCACCTTCATTTCGCTGGCCGGCCGCTACGTGGTGCTGATGCCCAACAACCCGCGCGGCGGCGGCGTGAGCCGGCGCATCGAGGGCGAGGACCGCGCCGAGCTCAAGGAGGCGATGGACCAGCTCGAATACCCCAAGGGCATGTCCATCATCGCGCGCACCGCCGGCATCGGCCGCACCGCGCCCGAGCTGCAGTGGGACCTGAACTACCTGCTCAAGCTGTGGACCGCCATCGACGGCGCCGCCAAGGGCGGCAAGGGCGCCTTCCTGATCTACCAGGAATCGTCGCTCGTCATCCGCGCCATCCGTGACTACTTCAATCACGACATCGGCGACATCCTCATCGACACCGACGACATCTACGAGCAGGCGCAGCAGTTCATGGCGCACGTCATGCCCGAGCATGCCGCCCGCGTGAAGCGCTACCGCGACGATGCCGCGCTGTTCAGCCGCTTCCAGATCGAGCACCAGATCGAGTCGGCCTACGCCCGCACCGTGCAACTGCCCTCGGGCGGCGCCATCGTGATCGACCACACCGAAGCGCTGGTGTCCATCGACGTCAACTCGGCCCGCGCCATCAAGGGCGGCGACATCGAGGAGACCGCCACCCGCACCAACCTCGAAGCGGCCGACGAAGTGGCGCGCCAGATGCGCCTGCGCGACCTGGGCGGCCTGATCGTGATCGACTTCATCGACATGGACGAGTCGAAGAATCGCCGCGAGGTCGAAAGCCGCCTGCGCGACGCGCTGCGGCAGGACCGCGCCCGCGTGCAGTTCGGCTCGATCAGCAAGTTCGGCCTGATGGAAATGAGCCGCCAGCGCCTGAAGCCGGCCCTCTCCGAAGGCTCGTCGATCCCCTGCCCGCGCTGCGGCGGCTCGGGCCACATCCGCGACACCGAATCGAGCGCGCTGCAGATCCTGCGCATCATTCAAGAAGAGTCGATGAAGGACAACACCGCCGCCGTGCACGTGCAGGTGCCGGTCGAGGTCGCCTCCTTCCTGCTGAACGAGAAGCGCACCGAGATCGCCAAGATCGAGCTCAAGCAGCGCGTCTCCGTGCTGATGGTGCCCAACAAGACGCTCGAGACGCCCAACTACAAGCTCGAGCGCCTCAAGCACGACGACCCGCGACTCGACCACATCGAGGCCAGCTACAAGATGGCCGACGAGTTCGAGGACCCGACCGCGGTGACGCGCCGCTCGCAGGAGCCGACCAACCGGCAGACGCCGGTCATCAAGGGCGTGCTGCCGGACGCACCGGCGCCTGTCGTGGCGCCGAAACCCGAAGCCGCACAGCCCCCCGCTCCGGCGCCGGCCCCGGTCGCCGCCACCACGGTGCAGGCCAAGTCGGCCGAGACCGGCTTCTTCGGCTGGATCAAGCGCCTCTTCGGCGCCGCGCCGGCACCCGCGCCCGAACCGGCTGCCATCCCGGTCGAAGCACCGAAGCCCCGTCGCGAAGGCCGCGGCGGCCGTGACGGCGAAGGGCAGCGCGGCCAGCGCGAAGGCGAACAGCGCCGCGGCGGACGCGGCGAGGGACGCAATGGCGAGCGTCGCGGCGGCCGCTCCGGCGAGCGTCGCGAAGGCGAGCGTCGCGAAGGCGAACGCCGTGAGGGCCGCAGCGAGGCCCGCGCCGAAGGCCAGGCACGCGAGCCGCGCGAGGCCCGCCCGGGCCGCGAAGGCGAGCGCCGCGGACGCGGCGAGCGCCGCGAGAACGACCTGCGCCAGCAAGCCGTGGAAGCCGCGGACGTCCAGTTGGAAGCCCCGGCGCTCGCCGCTGGCGGCGCGGTCAGCGACGCAGCATCGGCGGAACGTGCGCCGCGCGGCCGCGGCGAACGCCGCGAACGTGGCGAACGCAATGGCGAAGCCGCACGCGAGCGCGTCAGCGAACCCCGCGAGGCTGGCGCCGACGCCGCCCAAGGCGAACGCGCGGAACGCGGTGGCCGCAGCGGCCGTGAAGAGCGTGCACCGCGCGGCGAGCGCGGCGAAGGCCGCCGCGAACGGCGCGGCGAAGGCGCCCCGCGGCCCGAGGCCCTGTCGACCGAGGAAGTCGCTGCCGATTTCGGCAGCGCGCCGGTAGAAGCCGACGCTGCCGGCGAAGCCCCGGGCACCGAGGCCGCACCGCGCCGCGAAGGCGACGAACGCCGCGGCCGCTCGCGCGACCGCTACGGGCGCGACCGCCGCGAGCGCGCCCCGCGCGACGAGGGCGAGACTGCATCGATCGCCGCCGCATCGGAAGAACCCGCACCGCGCGAAGATCGGGCCCCGAAGGCCCTCCCGACGCCGGTCGCCTCCGAAGCGGCTGCGCTCGCGCCGGTTGCCGAACCGATCGTCGTGCCGGCGGCCGCGCCTTCGACGCGCACGATGCCCAAGGTTCAGCCGTTCGTACTACCCCTGGACGAACTCGCCCAGATCGCCGAAGGCTCGGGCCTGCACTGGGTCAACTCCGACGCGGAACGCGTCGCGCAGGTTCGCGCAGCCATCGAAGCGGAACCCAAGCCGGTCCATGTGCCGCGCGAGCGGCCCCCGGCGATCGTGATCGACGACGGCCCCCTGGTGCTGGTCGAAACCCGCCGGGATCTCGCCGGCATGGTGCTGCCTTTCGAGCAGCAGCAGGCAGGACCGGCGTCCGGCATGCACGGTTGAGATTCCGTGGCGGCCCGCTGGCCGCCGCGTGTTTGGTCTCCCGGAAAGCCCGGTGCGAAAGCACCGGGCTTTTTTCTTGGCTCGGCGCAACGGCCGAGGCGGTCCGCTCAGCTGTATCCGGACTTCGCGCTTCGATGCGAGTTGTGATGCTGCGTCGCACAAGAACCAGCGCCTGCACAAAGTCACATTTCGACGAACGGCGTTTGGAAACAACACATTCAGGCCCCCCAGCGTTAACATATTGTCAAACAAAAGGACTACACTCAACCGACACATGTTGCAATGCATCATCGAGTCGCCGGATGCACCGTGCAGAGGCAGAGACTAGGCCGTTCGGCGGACGATGTACGGCTTTAGTTGACACGACAAGGGCAGCAGCATATGTTCAAATTCTTGCTAATAGTAGTAAAGCGTTACACTGCAACGCCCTCCGATTGAAGCAGCACCCGTGACGGGAGAATTTCAAATGTTTCGTTCCGACTCGACCGCAAACGGCAACGTGGTCCGACGTTTTTCTCCCGATGGGGGCGGCTCTCCGGCACCGGCCACCTTTGCGCGGCCACGCCGCTTGAGCTCCTTCGAGCGCATCGCCAAACGGTCCATGGACATCGCGGGCGCCCTGACCTTCTTCGCCCTGTTCGGCCCGCTCTACGTGATCGTGGCCCTGAGCGTGGCGGTCAGCATGGGTCGGCCGGTCCATTTCTGGCAGAACCGGCTCGGCGCGGGCGGGCAGCGCTTTCGCTTCTACAAGTTCCGCTCGATGGTGCGCAATTCGGAAGACGTGCTGGACGAATTCCTGAGCCGCAACGACATGGCGCGCACCGAATGGGACACCTTCCAGAAACTGGAAAAAGACCCCCGCATCACGCCGATCGGCATGTTCATCCGCAAGCTCAGCCTCGACGAGCTGCCCCAGTTCTGGAACGTGCTCAAGGGCGACATGAGCCTGGTGGGTCCGCGTCCGTGCATGGAACGCCAGCGCAGCCTGTACGGCAAGGGATGGGAGCACTACTGCTCCATGCGTCCCGGCATCACCGGGCTGTGGCAGGTCAGCGGGCGCAACCGGCTTTCCTATGCGCGCCGGGTCGAGCTCGACGTGGAGTACGTCAACAACTGGTCGCTCTGGCTGGACGTCAAGATCCTCCTGAAGACGGTGCGCGCCGTCGTCACCGGGGAGGGTTCGCGGTGACATCGGTGCACCCCGTCGTCCTTTGCGGGGGAAGCGGTACCCGGTTGTGGCCTCTCTCGCGCAAGACGCTGCCCAAGCAGTTCGTCCCGCTGGTGGGCGACAAGAGCCTGCTGCTCCTGACGCTGGAGCGGCTTCGCAAGCTGAATCCGGAAGTGACCTGCGTGGCGGCGGAAGAGCACCGCTTCCTGGTCCAGGAGGGCATCGAAGCGGCCCAGGTGAGCGGGCGGCAGCTGCTGGAGCCCTTGGCCCGCAACACGGCCGCGGCCATGGCCGCCACGGCATTGCTGAACCCGCCCGACCAGTTGCTGCTTTTCGCGCCTGCGGACCACCATATCCCGGATGCGGAGGGCTTCGTCGAAACGATCCGCCGCGGCATCCCGGCGGCCCAGCAGGGCTACCTCGTGACCTTCGGGGTCGAGCCCACGTTTCCGAGCACGGCCTATGGCTACATCCGCCAGGGCGCAAAGCTTGGCGGCGCGCTGGCCGCGGAGGCCGGCCATGCGGTCGCAGCCTTCATCGAGAAGCCCGCCGCAACGCGCGCCGAGGAACTGCTGCTGGAGGGCGGCAACCTCTGGAACGCCGGCATCCTGCTCGTGCAGGCCAAGGTGCTGATCCAGGCCCTGGAACAACATGCGCCCGACATCCTCGATGCGTGCCGGAACGCCACCGCGGCCGTCGAGGTCGACGGCGACTTCCTGCGCATGGAGCGGCTGGCGTTCGAGCGCTGCCGCAGCCAGAGCATCGACTACGCGGTGCTGGAGAAATCGGACCGCGTGGCCGTCATCCCCTTCAGCGGACGCTGGAGCGACGTCGGCAGCTGGAATGCGGTGGCCGACCTGCATGAGCGCGACGCCGGCGGCAACCGCATCAGCGGCCAGGGCTTCGCGATGAACGCGACCCATACCTTCATCCATGCCCCGATCCGCCCGGTCGTGGCCCTGGGAACGCGGGATCTGCTGGTGGTCGACACGCCCGACGCCCTGCTCGTGGCCCACAACGACTGCGCCGAGCAGGTGAAGGACGTCGTCGCGCTGCTGACGACCCAGGGGCAGAGCCAGGCGACGCGCCACCGCCGCATCCCGCGTCCGTGGGGCGCCTACGACAGCATCGACGACGGCGAGCGCTTCGCGGTCAAGCGGCTCACCGTGAAGCCCGGCGCGCGGCTGGCGCTGCGCATGCATCACCACCGTGCCGAGCACTGGGTGGTCGTCAAGGGCGCGGCCCACGTGGTCTGCGACGGCGAAACGCGGCTGGTGAAGGAGAACGAATCGATCTACATCCCCGTGGGAGCGGTCTATCGCCTGGAGAACGCGGGCAAGACCACGCTCGAAGTGATCGAGGTCCAGACGGGCAGCTACCTCGGCGACGACGACATCGTGCGCTTCGAAGAAGCGGAAACCGCGCTGGGCGGGGCCGATGGCGACCGCAAGCTCGCCTGACTTGCCTCTTCCGCAGCTCAGGACATCAAGGCGAATCCGAATGAACGAGTTTCAGAAGCCGATCTTCGTGGCGGGCCACCGCGGCATGGTGGGCAGCGCCATCGTGCGCAGCCTCGCCGGCAAGGGCTACACGAACATCCTGACGCGCAGCCGCGCAGAACTCGACCTGACCGACCAGTCGCAGGTTCGGGCCTTCTTCGCCAAGGAAAAGCCGCGCGAGGTCTACATGGCGGCCGCCCTGGTGGGCGGCATCCACGCCAACAACACCTATCCGGCGGAGTTCATCTACTCGAACCTCATGGTCGAGGCGAACATCGTCCACGAGTCGTGGCGCAGCGGCGTGTCCAAGCTGCTGTTCCTCGGATCGAGCTGCATCTATCCGCGCATGGCGCCGCAGCCGATGGCCGAGGACGCCCTGCTCACCGGCAAGCTGGAACCGACCAACGAACCCTATGCGGTCGCCAAGATCGCCGGCATCAAACTGTGCGAGAGCTACAACCGCCAGTACGGCTGCGACTATCGCAGCGTGATGCCGACCAACCTCTACGGCCCGGGCGACAACTACCACCCCGAGAACAGCCATGTGCTGCCGGCGATGATCCGCCGCTTCCACGAGGCCAAGATGTCCGACGCACCGTCGGTCGTGATCTGGGGGACCGGCTCGCCCAAGCGCGAGTTCCTGTACGTCGACGACCTGGCCCACGCGTGCGTCCATGTCATGGACCTTCCCCGCGAGGTCTATGCCTCCCACACCGAGGTCATGACAAGCCACATCAACGTCGGCGCGGGCGAGGACCTGTCGATCGCGGAACTCGCCCGCCTGGTCAGCGAGGTCGTGGGCTATCGCGGCGCGATCCAGTACGACACGAGCAAGCCCGACGGCACGCCGCGCAAGCTGCTCGACATCTCCCGCATTCGCGAGCTCGGCTGGATGCCCCGGGTCCCGCTGCGCGAAGGCATTGCCAGGGCGTACGAAGATTTCCGCAGCGAAGAACTGGTCGCGTGAGCGGGGATCTGTCGATACGATCCCAGTGATGCAAGGCTCCTCGATCTCGCTCATCCCTCCGGGCAGCGGCGGCGTCAAGGACTACGCGAGCGTCGTCGGCGGCCCGCTCGGGGCGCCGCTCATGGAACTGACGCCCGGCACCGATTCGTCATCCTGGTCGGGCGATCTGATGCTGCTGCATTTCAGCGGCTACGGCTTCCAGAAGCGCGGCGTGCCCCTGTGGCTGATCCGCAGGATCGCCAGCCTGCGCCGGCAGTTCAGGTCGTTCGGCGTCGTCTTTCACGAGCTCTTCGCGCCTTCCGGTCCGCCATGGGGTTCGGCATTCTGGCTGCACGGGGTCCAGAAGCGCATCGCCGGCGAGCTGGTGTCGCTCACAGACTTCTGGCTGACGAACCGCGAGGAGTCCGCGCGGTGGCTGCTCGGTCAGCGCAACGGCACGCCGCATCGCGTGCTCCCGGTGTTCTCGAACGTCGGGGAGCCGGCCTCCATCGAGACGCCGAGGCTGCCGCGGCTGGTCGTCTTCGGCAGTTCGGGGGTGCGGGCCAACGTGTACCAGTGGGCCGACGGCGACATCTTTCGCCGGGCGCGCCAGGCGGGACTCGAGATCCACGACATCGGCGCGCCGCCGCAGGACGCCGCGCTGCGGCAGCGGCTCGAGCAGGAAGGCGTGGTGTCGCACGGCATGCTCTCCGTCGAGGAGGTCAGTGCCGAGTTGTCGGCCGCGGCCTGCGGGGCGCTGGCCTATCCGACCGACTATGTCTCCAAGAGCGGCGTGTTCGCGGCCTATTGCGCGCACGGCGTCTGCCCGGTGCTGCTGGCGAAGGACTACGGCGTCCATGACGGCCTCTCGCCGCACGTTCACTACGTGCCGGGCTTCGAGGCGCTCACCGCATCGAACCCCGACACCCGGGGCATCGGGCAGGAGGCGCGCAAGTGGTATGAGCCCCATCGAGTCGACGCCCACATCGGCGCGCTCCAGGCCATGGCCGCGGAGGTGCGCAAATGAACGAACTTCAGTTCCTCTGGACCTCGCGGGAACGCCCGCCGCTCGGCTCGAAGCGCTGGTTCGTGGTGTGGGCCAAGCGGGCGCTCCATTTCCGCTCGCTCATGATCATCACGCTGCGGCGGCGCAGGATGCGCGCGCGCGGCATGCAGATCGGCGCGCTGTCGGTGCTGGATTCGCCCAAGCTGGAAGGCGCGGGCGCCAACTTCAGCGTCGGGGAGCGGTGCTTCATCGCCCATTCGGCCGAGATCGTCGCGCTCGAGAAGGTCAGCATCGGATCGCGCGTGGTCATCAACGACCGGGTGACCATCCTCACCGGCAGCCACCATGTCGGCGACCCCGCGTGGCGCCAGTTCAGGAAGCCCGTGCGGATCGAGGACTACGCCTGGATCGCCGTCGGCGCCACGATCCTGCCGGGCGTGACGATCGGCTATGGTGCGGTGGTCGGCGCCGGCGCGGTCGTCACCAAGGACGTGCCGGCCCTGGCGGTCGCAACCGGCAACCCTGCCACCGTGCGCCTGGACGTGCGGCCCCGCGATCTCGACTACGATCCGGTGATCTTCCTGGCCCCGTACGAAGCCTGGGTGGGACGCAGCAAAGGCGCGCTCGTCACCTCGGCCGACGCATTCCCATCGGGTGACAAGGCCCCGGTGGGCCACGAGAACTCCACATCATGAGCGCCACCCTCGCCGGTCATCCCCATCAAGCGCTGAGCAGGCCTCAGACGATGAGCCGCGCCGGGCAGATCTTCCTGGCGGTTTTCTTCATCCTCGTCTATGAAGGGGCCGTGCGCAAATGGGCCACGGGCGCCGCGACGCTTCCACTGATCGCGATGCGCGATCTGCTGGCCCTGGCGCTGATCGTCATGGCGTGGCGGCGTGGCCACCTCCGGCGCAACCGGAAGATCACGGCAGCCCTGTTCGCGTGGTCGCTGCTGGTGTTCGGATGGGGGCTGCTGCAGCTCGCGGGCGGCGAAAGCTCGCCGGTGATCTTCATCCTCGGGCTGCGCTTCTGGCTGCTCTACACCTGGTTCGCCATTGCCGCGGCCGCCTCCATGAACGAGGCGGACTATCGCGCCTTCATCCTGATGGCGGCCTGGATGACGCTGATCATGGCGCCGCTGGCGGTGGTGCAGCACTTCTCGCCGCCCGGCTCGCGCATCAACACCCAGTTGGACGGCGACGAGGAAAGCGTCTTCGTGGCCGTGAGCGGCGTGGTTCGTACCACCGGCACCTTCAGCTTCACGACCGGGTATTCGATGTTCATCGCGCTGGTGGCGCCGGTCGTGTTCGGCCTGCTGTCGGCGAGAAAGCGCCGCACGAGCCACAAGCTGCTCGCGATCGCGACCTTCGCGGCCTTCATGGCCGGCTCGTTCGTGAGCGGATCGCGCACCACGGTGATCGCGTCCGCGATGATGTTCATGGTGTACCTGGTCGGCCGGCTGGCCTTCTCCAAGATGAAGCAGAAGCCGACGGCGGCGGTTGCGGTGGTCGTCGCGCTCGCGCTGTTCGGCATCTTCACGCTCTTCTTCCAGGAAGCCATCCTCGTCACGCAGACGCGCTTCGAGGAAGCCTCGGCGGTGGAAGACTTCTGGGAACGCATCGTCACGATCCTGGTCGCCGAGCCTCACGTCTTCAACAGTTTCAACTGGCTCGGCGCCGGCATCGGCTACGGCTCCAACCTGGCCAACTACGTGCGCGGCGGCGCGGGCGGTGCCATCACGCTCGCCGAATCCGAGGGCGGGCGCCTGCTGCTCGAAGGCGGCCTGCTGGGCATCGTCTACGTGGTGCTGAAGCTCGTGGTGAGCGTCATCGGCGTCGCCAAGAGCCTGCGCCTGTCGAGAAAGACGAATTCGCCCTTCCCGGTCATCGTCTGGCTGACCGCCGCGATGGCCATCATCACCTGGACCGCCAGCGGGCAGCTCACCGCGAACGGGATGATCGGGATCATCCTGGCTTTCGCGCTCCTGCTGTTCCGGTTCCCGACGCTCGAAATCTTTCGTGGACGCGCCTAGGGGCCTGTAGACGCTACCGTGAGACTGCTCCACTTCGTTCCATCGGTCGATCCCCATGGCGGCGGGCCCATCGAAGGTGTCAGGCGACTGCGCGATGCGCTGTCCGCGATCGGGCACCCCGGCGACATCCTGTGCCTGGACAGCCCCGAGGCCGAGTTCGTCCAGCGCTTTGCGGGCCAGGTGACCGCGCTCGGGCCGTCGTCGGGCGGCTACCACTACAACCCTCGCGTGGTGCCGTGGCTGCAGGCGCATGCGGCGGACTACGACGCGGTCATCGTCAACGGCCTCTGGCAATACACGGGCCTGGCCGCCTGGCGCGCGCTGCGGCACTCGACGACGCCCTACTTCGTCTACACGCACGGCATGCTGGACCCGTGGTTCAAGCGCCGCTATCCGCTCAAGCACCTGAAGAAGTGGCTGTACTGGCCCTGGGGCGAGTACCGCGTGCTGCGCGATGCCGCCGCGGTCATCTTCACCTGCGAGGAAGAACGCGTGCTGGCGCGGCAGTCGTTCTGGCTCTACAGGGCGCGCGAGGTGGTCGGCTCGTACGGCACCTCGGCGCCGCCGATGAACGCGCGCGCCCTCTCGGCCGGCTTTCTCGCGGCCCACCCCGAGCTCCAGGACCGGCGGCTGCTGCTCTATCTCGGGCGCATCCATGAGAAAAAGGGCGGCGATCTGCTCATCGAGGCCTTCGCCCGCGTGCTGGCCGACACGCCGAACCTGCATCTGGTGATGGCGGGCCCGGGCGACGAGGGGATCGTCGGCCAGTTGAAGGCGCGGGCAGCGCAACTCGGCATCGAGGCGCGCATCACGTGGACCGGCATGCTGTCCGGCGATCTCAAGTGGGGCGCGTTCTACGCGTCCGACGTGTTCTGCCTGCCGTCGCACCAGGAGAACTTCGGCATCGCCGTGGTGGAAGCACTGGCCTGCGGCAAACCCGTGCTCATCAGCGACAAGGTGAACATCTGGCGCGAGATCCAGCAGGACGGTGCGGGGCTGGTCGGCCCCGACACGCTCGAAGGCACGGTCGCGACCTTGCGCCAGTGGCTCGCGCTGCCGCGCGCCGATGTGGCGGCCATGCGCATCGCCGCGCTGCGCTGCTTCCAGCAGCGCTTCCAGATCAGCCAGGTGGCCGAAACACTCATCCGCATCGTCAGCGACCACTCGCCTGGCGCATCGCAATTCGGCCCTCTCGACGGCGCCCGAATCAACTCCGGAACGCTGCCCGAGGGTCCATGAAACTGCTCGTCTACGGCATCAACTTCGCACCCGAACTCACCGGCATCGGCAAGTACACCGGCGAGATGGTCGCCTGGCTGGCCGCCCAGGGCCACGAGGTGCGCGTGGTCACCGCGCCGCCCTATTACCCCGACTGGGCCGTCTGGCCCGGCTACGGCGCCGGGCGGTACACGCGGGAACAGTGGCACGGCGCGACCGTCATCCGCACCCCGCTGTGGGTGCCGCGCAAGGTCACCGGAACGAAGCGGCTCGTCCACCTCGCCAGCTTCGCGCTCTCCAGCATTCCCGCGCTGCTGGCGCAATGGCGCTGGAAGCCGGACGTGGTCTGGGTCACGGAACCGCCGCTGTTCTGCTCGCCGGCCGCGCTGGCTTTCGCGAGGCTTCGGTCGGCCAAGGCCTGGCTGCACATCCAGGACTACGAGGTGGACGCCGCCTTCGAGCTCGGCCTGCTCAAGGGCGCGCGCGTGCGCTCGCTGGTCGCCCGGGCCGAGCGCCGCCTCATGCGCAGCTTCGATCGCATCTCGACCATTTCGATGCGCATGATGGAGCGCGCGAGCAGCAAGGGGACCGAAGATGCGCGGCTGGTCTCGCTGCCCAACTGGGCCGACGTGTCGAGCATCCGGCCGCTCACGGCGGACAGTCCCTACCGGGCCGAACTGGGCATCCGCTCGGACGCGATCGTGGCGCTCTATTCGGGCAACATGGGCGCCAAGCAGGGGCTCGAGCTGCTCGCCGAGACGGCCGCGATGCTGGCCGACCATCCGGATCTGGAGTTCGTCTTCTGCGGCAACGGCGCGGGGCGGGCCGATCTCATGAAACGCTGCGAATCGCTCAAGAACGTGCGCTTTCTCGACCTGCAGCCGATGGAGCGCCTGGGCGACCTGCTCGGCCTCGCGGACATCCACCTGCTGCCGCAGCGCGCCGATGCGGCGGATCTGGTGATGCCTTCCAAGCTCACCGGCATCCTCAGCAGCGGCCGGCCGGTGGTTGCCGGCGCGCGGCCCGAGACCGAACTCGGCCAGGTGACGGCAACCTGCGGCATCGCCGTGCCGCCGGACGATCCGAAGTCCTTCGCCGAGGCGGTGCTGTCGCTGGCCTCGCAGCCGGCGCTGCGGCGCGAGCTCGGCGCGCGTGCGCGCGCCTATGCAGAGGAGCGTTTCGACCGCGATGCCGTGCTCAGGCAGTTCGAGCGCGACCTCGCGGCGTGCATCGGCGGCGCGGCGCGCCGCTGACCCGGCGGCGGGCCGGCCCGCCCTGCCTCACTGCTCTTCGGGCAGGATGCTCTCGTAGTTGTAGTGGGTGTAGCGATAGCGCCCGTACTTCGACGCCGCCAGCGAACGGCGGCCCAGGTTCATCGCGTTGAGCAGCACCCCGGTCGCGGACTTGCCGCTCATCGCGAGGCGCCGCGTGCTTTCCTTGATCTCGCCCATGGTCGACAGGTCCGCGCGCGCCACCAGCAGCACGGTGCCGGTGTGCGCCGCCACGGTGCTCGTGTCGGCGGCCACCAGCACCGGCGGCGTGTCGATCACGACGAGGTCGTACTGCTCCGACAGGCGCTCCAGCGTGGTCTTGAACGACTCCGAGACCAGCAGTTCGGCCGGGTTCGGCGGCAGCTGCCCGGTGGCCAGGAAGTCGAGGTTCTGGACCACCTGGCGGTGCACGGTCTGCTGGATGGTGAGACTGCCCGCGATCAGCTCCGACAGTCCGCCGTGGCGCTGCAGGCCCAGGTACTGGTGCGTGTGGCCGCGCCGCAGGTCGGCATCGATCAGCAGGGTGCGCCGTCCGGCCGACGCCATCAGCGCGGCGAAGTTCGCCGACACGAAGCTCTTGCCCACGCCGGGCGTCGGCCCGGTGATGAGCACGCGGTTGTTCGATGACTCGAGCATCGCGAACTGCATCGCCGTGCGCAGGCTTCGCAGGCTTTCCACCGCGGGGTCGTCGGGGTGCTCGATCGCCAGCAGCCGCACACCGGTCGCGCCGCTCAGGCGACGCTTGGCGATGGCATCCTGGTTCGAGCTCACCGGGATCGACGAGAACACCGGCAGCCCGCTGTTGGCCTCCACCTCGTGCGGATCGCGGATCCGGCGCTCGACGAACGCATTGCGCAGGAACGCCGCCACGATGCCGAGGAACAGGCCCAGCGCGAGCGCCGCAGCAATGATGACGTTCCGGTTCGGCTTGATCGGGTACAGGGGCAGGATCGCTTCGTCGAGCACGCGGACATTGCCGACCTTGCCCTCCTTCACCAGCCGCAGCTGCAGCGCATTGTTGAGCAGCGACTGGTACAGCTCGGTGTTCACCTTCACGTCGCGCTCCATGCGCACCGCCTCCTGCTGCGCCTCGGGCAGGCTCTTGATGCGTTGCTGGATCTCGGCCATGTCGGCCTTCAGCGCGCCGATCTGCGCATCGAGCGTCTGCACCAGCGGGTGGGCCGAGGTGAAGCGTGCCTCGAGTTCGCGCCGGCGCTGCTGCGCCTCGAGCAGCTTGGTCTGGCGGTCGACCGACTGCGTGAGCGCCAGCGAGGCCTCCTGGCTGAAGTCCACGGTGCCCTTCTGGTTGCGATAGCGGTTATAGACGTCCTCGGAGGCTTCGAGCTGCTTCTTGAACTGCGGCAGCTGCACGTCCAGGAAGGCGAGCGTCTTCTGCGCTTCCGCCGCCTTGCGTTCGACGTTCTGGCGCACGTACTCCGAGCCCACGGCGTTGAGCACGCGCGTGAGGCGATAGGGATCGACGTCCTGCCGCGAGACATTGATGATCCCCGAGGCCTTGCCGCGCTCGTAGACGCTCAGGCTGTTCTGCAGGCCGATGATGGTGGGCAGCTTGGGCAAGGCCTGGACATTGAATTCCGCACCGGGCTTGCCCGCGAGCTCGTCGAGCTTCAGCTCGATCGGCCCCTGGGCGCTCGCGGTCTTCAGCGGCGTGCCGACCGTGCCAGCGACCGGCTCCTTGAGCCCGGGACCCGACAGGACGTACTGCCCGTCGCCCTTCGCTGTGACGGTGAAGAGTGCGCCGTCCAGCGCCTCCGGCACATTGAAGGTGGAGACGTTGATGCGTTCCTGGCCCGACACGTAGCCGCCGAAGCCGAGGAACCCCGGATCGGACAGGCCGGTCGAGCGACGGGCCATCCAGCCGCCGATGTACGGCACGTAGCGCGGACTCGAGGCGACGAAGATCTTGGCCGCCTCCGCCGCCTGCGTGGCGATCATCCGCGACCGGATGATTTCCATTTCCGCGCTGGCCGGCGCCTTCACGTCGACGAGGCCGCCCGCCTCGTTCAGGATGCCCTTGCCGCCGCCTTCCGCGTCTTCGACCTGGATGACCAGGTTGGCCTCGTACACCGGCCTTTCGAGGAAGGCATAGATGAACCCGCCCGCGAACACCACCAGCGTGATGGCGGCGATCAGCCACTTGTTGGCCTGCAGCACCTCGAGGTAGCGACCGATGTCGAGTTCCTCGTCGTCCGATGCCTCGAACGTGCTGGGATTGGCCTTGGGAGTGAGAGTGGAGTTCATCAACGGGATACTCTGGAAATTCGTTGGGCCCATTGCTGGGCGCCATCTTCGATGAGAGACAGGGAGCGCTGGAAGGCCTCGCGGCCCGCGCGATAGGGATCGAGAACGTCCTGGTCGCTGAACTCGCACAGCCGGAACACCTTGCCGATCGCGAACTGGTAGCGCTCCTCGATCGCGCGGCGTTGCTCCCGGTCCATCACCAGGATCAGGTCGGCGTTCTGGCACATCTGCGAATTCAACTGCCGCGCCTGATGCGTCTGGAGGCTGATCCCGCGCTCGCCCATCAGCTCGCAGGCGATCGGATCGGCAGGCTGGCCCTCGCGCGCCACGAGCCCCGCCGAATCGATCCGCGCGTCGGGCAGCGCGCTCTGGAACAGCCCTTGCGCCATCGGGCTGCGGCAGATGTTGCCCAGACACACGACGAGGACGTTGCGGATGGTCACGTTCGGCCCGTTATCGCGAAGAGCTCGTCGGCGTGACCACGCCCCGGTAGGACGTCCAGGTCGTCGCCGTCGGAAGGATCAGGTTGAGCACGCGGTTCCAGCGCACCAGCTGCACCGGATCGACGTAGACCACGTCCTTGGGCCGCAGCGCGAAACCGTCCGCCATCGCGATGGCCGTCGGCGTCTTGGCGTCCAGATGGAAGATCGACTGGCCGCCCGCCTTCTCGTTGCGGATCACGAAGATCTGCAGCGGATTGGCGGTGCTCAGGTTGACGCCGCCGGCTTCGATCAGCGCGTCGCTCAGGCTGAGCCGGCCATTGCGCATCGGCACGCCGAGCTGCTGGGTCACCTCGCCCATCACCATGACCTTGCTTTCGTCGCGGCCGCGCACATTCACCATGTCCCCTGGCTTGAGGGGAATGCGGCTCGGGTCGATGCCGGCATCCGCCATCGCGATCAGGTTGAGCTGGGTGGTCTTGCCGTCGCGCGTGAGATCGATGGCCGAGCGGTCACCCGTGGGCAGCACGCCGCCGGCACGGTTGATGGCCTCGCCCAGCGTCATGGGGATGTCGCTGAACACCATCAGGCCCGGCGTGCGGATCTCGCCTTCCATGTAGGCGCGCTTGCTGCGGAAGGCATTGACGCGCACGCTCAGCTGCGGATCCCTGAAGACGCGCGACAGCCGCTTGATGAGCGCCTGCTCCACCTCCTCCACGGTCATGCCGATCACGTTCAGCGTGCCGGCGTACGGGAAGCTGAGTTGCCCTGTGGCCGAAACGATATAGCCGGGTGCGGCGGACACCGAGGCGGTGTCGCCGCCGCCGGACGCCGGCGGCGAGCTGTAGAGGATTTCGGGATGGTCCAGCACCAGGATCCCGAGCACATCGCCCGGACCGATCCGGTAGGGACCGACCTCCCCGATGAGCTTCAGCACTTCAGGGCCGACCGTGGACTTCTCCGTGGCGGCACGCTGGGCGCGGATGAGTTCGGGCGTGATCTCGGTGATGGCGCCTGCGGGAGGCGGATCGATCTCCGAAGTCGAGAACCCCGCGGGCGAGACCGCCTTGGCAGCGTCAGCGCTGGAGGAACTGAAGCCGGGGCCCAGCGGCGCGCAGCCCTGGACCAGCAAACCGGCGGCGACACAAGCGGCCTGGAAGAAGTAGCGTTTCAAAACCGACCCCGCATGGTGACCCCAAAATGAATACTTTTGCAAACAGTTACGACTGTACCTCAGGAAAGGTAGCGACTCAAACGCTTTCTTGGCGTAGTTCGTAAGCTAGATGAATGCCTACATGCATTACATCGAAAGACTTCACGAAAACGGGAAATTTGATGACAAGGTCAGTTCCCGCCGCCGCCGGTTGCTATGAATTCAGGAGCACAAAGGCCGCCTGCAGCAAGGCCGAGTCAGGGGCTCTCGGTCTGAGCCGCGCGCTTCCAGGCGGCAGAGGCCTGATCGGCGTCGTCGCGCGCCTCGGCGAGTTGGGCGAGCGCCTGCCATGCGCGCCGATGCAGGTCGGCATCCTGCAGGCCGAGGCCGGCCTGTGTGAGCAACTGTTGCGCCTTGCCCCACAGCTGGCGCCTCATGCAGGCCATGCCGGCGAGGTACTGCAGATTGGGGTCGCGCGGGTTGTTCTTCTGGGCCGACTCGATGCGTGACAACCAGTCGCCGTCCACCGAATCGAGCCCCGCTTCGAGGGCCCGGACCAGCTTCACGCGCAGCGAATCGCCCAGACTCTGCGGCTGCTGGATCATGCGGTCCCAGATCGGCAGCAGCCAGGCGCGGGCCACCGAGAGATCGCCGCGCAGCTGCACCATGCGCTGGGCGGCGTGAATGGCGACTTCAGGCATCTCGCGCTCGGCGCTCTCGAACTCGCTCCAGGCCCGCAGCAGCTGAGCGGGGTCGTGCGCGCCCGACAGCAGCTCCGTCGCCAGGCCGCGTACCAGGCTCTTGGCGGCGGCATCGGAGAACGCGCCATGCTTGGCCAGGAGGCGCGCGGTTTCGAGCGCCTCCAGCGTGCGCCTGTCCTGCCGCGCCGCCTTCAGGCGGATGCGCAGCGCCAGGGTGCGCCTCTGCGCGCCCTGCGGCAATTCCTCGAGACGAGCGAGCGCGCCCGGCGCGTCCCGGTCGTCCAGCGCCCAGCGCGCGGCGCGCAGCTGCACGCCTTCGCGGCTTTCGGGCGCGGCCAGCGCGCCGCGCTCGCCGCTGTCGTTGAGCGCCTGCTGCAGGTGCGCATCACGCGCCGGCCTGTCCTGCAGCGCTTGCGCGCTCTCGGCAGCGAGCAGGTGGGCCATCACGCGGACCTGCTGCGCCTGGGGGAGCCGTGCATCCAGCGCGGCCAGCGCTCTCTCCTGGGCCAGCGCCGCCAGGGCGGCCTTGCGCGCACGCGAGAAACGGCCGGCCAGCAACTGCACCGCCGCATCCAGCAGCGACGCGTGCAGGGCCCGCTCCTTCTGCTGGAGCCGCCACTGGCGCGCCTGCTTCGGCAGCGAGAACAGCGCCGACAGGCCGCGCAGCGCCGCATGCAGGAACACGAAGGCCGCGAGCAGGAGCAGCAGGACCAGGTTCAGCGACAGGTCGACGCGCCATGGCGGCCAGAACACGGTGATCGTGCCCTGGTTGTTGCCCGCAAAGAGGGCCACCGCGGCGGCGATGCCGAACAGTGCGAGGAGCCAGAGAGCCGCGCGCATAGTCCCTATCGACCTGCGGCGGCGGTGGCCAGCGCGGCCAGCGTTTCGTCGGCGCGCGGCGGCTCGGTGGCCTTCACCTGCGCCTGGATCTGCTGGAGCAGCGTGGCCGCGGCCTGCACCCGGCGCGAAGAAGGATCGAAATAGCGATTGAGCGAAACCGACACCGCCGCCAGCTCGTTGCGCGCGTTGTCGACCTGCCGCGACAGGATCGACAGGCGGGCGTTGAGCAGCTTGAGCTTCAGGTTCTCGCGCAGGAAGAAGGTCTGCTCGGGCGAAAGCAAAACCGCCTCGGGCCGCTCGATGCGCCCGACGCGAAGCAGGGAGCGGGCCTCGGCCCGCACCACCTGCAGGATCCGTTCCCACCAGGGGCCGCCGGCCGGCACGGGCTCTGCCTGGAGCGCGCTGCCGCCGGCACGCATCGCGACCGCGTTGATCGCGGGCAGGTCGTCGACGCTGCGGATCAGCTCGTCGATCTTCTGGAGCGCCTCGCCCATGTCCGCGCTGGCGCTTGCGCGCAGGCGGTCGGCGTCGTGCTGCATCGCGCGCTGCAGCGGCGCGAGCCGCGGCTGCGAGGCGCGCGCGACGCGCTGCTCGCCGGCCTTGAGCGCCGCCAGCAGGGGCTGGACATTGCCGGTCACCTGCGCCTGCTGCAGCGCGAGCCGCACGGCGGCCTCGACGTCGACCACGAGGTTCTCGTCGCGCGAGCGCGAGAGGCTTTGCATGAGGTCTTCGAGCTGCGCGCGCTGCAGCGCGACCTCGCCGACACGGGTTTCGGTGAGCGCCAGGCGCGCGGCGGTATCGCGCACGACCTCGTGGGCCTGCCGCGCGAGCGTGCGCGCTTCGAGCGACTGCGCCAGCGCATCGGCGCTCTGGCGCGCGAGTTGCTCCTGCATGCCGCTCACGCGCTGCCACAGCGCAATGGCGATCACGAGCGCCACGATGGCCACGATCGCGACCAGGCCGACCAGGATCCTGGACAGAAGGGCCGCGGCCGCAGCCGTGCCGGCCGCCGGATCGACGGGCGCCGCGGCGCGCACCGCGGGATCCGGCACGGGCTCGATCAGGACGGAAGCGTCGCTCATGCGAAGGATTCTATCGACGCGATCAGAGACGAAAGCGAGGGGCGGGACACCCGCACCTGGCCGAATCCGGCGGCGCGCGCGGATTGCGCGATGCGTTCATGCGTGACAAGCGCGCAGGCCGCCCGCCAGTCGATCGCGGGCGCCAGCACGCGCAGGTTCGAGATGGCCTCCGAACTGCTGAAAAGCCAGATGGCCGACCCATCCGCGGCGTCCGAGAGCAGTTGCCGCGCCTCGTCGCCGAGCGCGGGAACGAGCCGCCGATAGGCCGCCACGGCATCGCAGGCGCCGCCGGCTGCGGCGATCTCCTGCGCGAGCCACTCGCGTCCTGCGGGCTGGCCCGAGGCGTCGCCGCCGCGAACGATCAGCACGCGCATGCCCGGCCGCACCTGCGCACGAACGAGCGGCCAGAGCGTCTCTGAGTCGAACTGCGCCGCGTCTGCGGCCGGCGCATCGATGGCGGCGGCCGGAACCCCGGCATCGCGCAGCGCGCGCGTGGTGCCCGGGCCGGTCGCCCAGAAGCGCGCATGCGCGGCCGCGCCGGCCCGTGCGTTGCGAAAGAAATGCGTGGCGGCCGCGGCGCTCACGAACATCAGCGCCTGGTAGTCCTTCAGGCGCTGCCACGCCGCATCGACCGGCGCCGGATCCTCCGGCGGCGCGATCTCGATCAGGGGCAATGCCACCGCGTCCAGCCCCGCGGCGCGCAGGTCCTCGACCCATCGTGATGCCTCGCGCGCGGGGCGCGTGACGATCACTCGCCGGTGCGTCATCTCAGTGCGCGCCGCCCGCGCGCAAGCGGCCTGCGGCCGCGTCGCCAAGCGCGCCGGCCTGGGCGAAATCACCCGCCGGGCCCTCGGCCTGCACCCGCAACAGCGGCGCGACGCCTTCGGGGTCGCCCCACGCGGCCTCGACGCGCAGGCTGCCGTCGGGCTGCCATCGCGCGTGGGCCGCCAGCGGCATCGAGCAACTGCCGCCCATGGCGCGGCTGACCGCGCGCTCCGCCGCGGTGGCGAGCGCATCGGCGCGGCTCGCGAGTGGCGCGAGCAGCTCGATCAGGTCCGCGCGATCCGCGCGCACCTCGATGCCCAGCGCGCCCTGCCCGGCAGCGGGCAGCATCGCATCCGGCTCGAAGATCTGGCGGATGCGGCCTTCGAGGCCCAGTCGCTTGAGACCGGCCGCCGCCAGCACGATCGCGTCGTACTGGCCTTCGTCGAGCTTGCGCAGGCGGGTGTCGAGATTGCCGCGCAGGGGCTCGATGCGCAGGTCGGGCCGCAGCGCACGCAGCAGCACGACGCGGCGCAGGCTGGACGTGCCGACCACCGCGCCCCGCGGCAGTTCGCCGATCGAGGCGTAGAGCGGCGACACGAGCGCATCGCACGGGTCTTCGCGCTCCAGCACGCAGGCCAGCGCGAATCCGGCAGGGAGATCCATCGGCACGTCCTTGAGCGAATGCACCGCGATGTCGGCGCGGCCTTCCTCGAGGGCGAGTTCGAGCTCCTTGACGAAGAGCCCCTTGCCGCCCACCTTGCTCAGCGTGCGATCCAGGATCTGGTCGCCCTGCGTCGTCATTCCGAGGAGGCGGACCGTGTGGCCTCGCGCTTGCAGCAGCGCCTTCACATGCTCCGCCTGCCACATGGCCAGGCGACTTTCGCGCGTGGCGATCACGATGTTGCTCAAGACCGTTCCATTGAGAGAGAAGTACCTCGGGGATGCTAGCATGTTGCACCGCAGCAACGACCGCCGCAGCCCATGGGCCTCGCAAGGCCATGCCATGGGTCGCGAGGGCCTGCCCAGCCGTGCCAACGAGGAGAAGATTCGAGATGAAGACGAGCCCCGCCCCCGCCGCAGCTGCCAAGCGCAAGGCCAGCGATGAAGACCTGCCGCTGATCGCCGACATCCGCCTGCTCGGCCGCATCCTCGGCGACGTGATCCGCGAGCAGGAGGGCGAGGCGGCCTACGCGCTGGTGGAGAAGATCCGCACGCTGTCGGTGTCGTTCCGCCGCGATGCCGATCATGCGGCGGACCGGGCCCTCAAGAGCCTCCTGAAGGGCCTGAGCGCCGCGGAGACGGTGAGCGTGATCCGTGCCTTCACCTACTTCAGCCATCTCGCGAACCTGGCCGAGGACCGGCACCAGATCCGCCGACGCACCGAAGCCGAACGCGCGGGCGAAAGCGCCGAAGGCAGCCTCCAGGTCGCGCTGGCGCGCATCCGCAAGGCGGGGATCGCTCCAGAGGCGGTGGTGGAATCGCTCGCGCACAGCTATCTCTCGCCGGTGCTCACCGCGCACCCGACCGAGGTGCAGCGCAAGAGCATCCTGGATGCGGAGCGCGCCATCGCCCAGCTGCTCGCGGCGCGCGACGAGATCGCGCTGCGCCAGCTTGCCTTCGCCGGCCGCAAGGACGCGCTCACGCCCATCGAGTACGCGGAGAACGAGAAGCAGATGCGCACCCGCGTCACGCAGCTCTGGCAGACGCGCCTCTTGCGCTTCTCGAAGCTCAGCGTGGTCGACGAGATCGAGAACGCGCTGAGCTACTACGAAGCGACCTTCCTGCGCGAGATCCCGCGCGTGTATGCCGACCTCGAGCGCGCCCTCGCGCAAGGCGGCGCGGCGCCCGCGGTGGCGCCCTTCCTGCGCATGGGCCAGTGGATCGGCGGCGACCGCGACGGCAATCCGAACGTCACGGCCGAAACGCTCGAGTACGCCCTGCGCCGCCAGGCCGAGCTGGCGCTGCGCCACTACCTCACCGAGGTGCACTACCTCGGCGGCGAGTTGTCGCTGTCGACCGCGCTGGTCGACGTGTCGGTGGAGATGCAGGCGCTGGCCGAGCGCTCGCCCGACAAGAACCCGCACCGCGTGGACGAGCCCTACCGCCTCGCCCTCACCGGCATCTATTCGCGGCTCGCCGCCACGCTGCGCGAGCTCACCGGCGGCGAGGCGGCGCGGCATGCGGTGCCGCCGCAGAACCCCTACCTGCGCGCCGAGGAGTTCCTGGCCGACCTGCGCACGATCGAGGCATCGCTCGTCGATCAGCACGGCGCCGTGCTGGCCATGCAGCGGCTGCACCCGCTGATCCGCGCGATCGAGGTGTTCGGTTTCCATCTGGCGACAGTGGACCTGCGCCAGAGCTCCGACAAGCACGAGGCCGTGGTGGCCGAGCTGCTGGCCACCGCGCGCATCGAGCCCGACTACGCCTCGCTGGCCGAAGAGGCCAAGCAGACGCTGCTGCTGCGCCTGCTCGACGACGCGCGACCGCTTCGCGTGCCGGACGCGGCGTATTCGCCGCTCGCGCGCAGCGAGCTCGCGATCTTCGCCGCCGCACGCACCGCGCGGGCGCGCTTCGGCGCGGCGGCCATCCGCCACTACATCATCAGCCACACCGAGACGGTGAGCGACCTGCTGGAAGCGCTGCTGCTGCAGAAGGAAGTGGGCCTGCTGCGCGGAGGCCTGTCCGAGAACGCCACCTGCGACCTCATCGTGGTGCCGCTCTTCGAGACCATCGAGGACCTGCGCAACGCCGCGCCGATCGTGCGCGACTTCTATGCGCTGCCCGGCATCCATGCGCTGATCCGGCGCTCGGGCGCCGAGCAGGACGTGATGCTGGGCTACAGCGACAGCAACAAGGACGGTGGCATCTTCACGAGCAACTGGGAGCTCTACCGCGCGGGGCTGGCGCTGGTGTCGCTGTTCGACGAACTGAACGCCGGGAGCCCCGTGCCGATCCGCCTGCGCATGTTCCATGGCCGGGGCGGCACGGTGGGCCGCGGCGGCGGGCCGAGCTACCAGGCGATCCTGGCGCAGCCGCCCGGCACCGTGCGCGGCCAGATCCGGCTGACCGAGCAGGGCGAGGTCATCGGCTCGAAGTACGCCAACCACGAGATCGGCCGGCGCAACCTCGAGACGCTGGTCGCGGCCACGCTCGAAGCCACGCTGCTGCCGACGGCGAAGGCGGCGCCCGCCACCTTCATGGCGGCCGCGGCGGAACTGTCGGCCGCCAGCATGGCGGCCTACCGCGCGCTGGTCTACGAGACGCCGGGCTTCGGCGACTACTTCTTCAGCGCCACGCCGATCCGCGAGATCGCCGAACTCAACATCGGTTCGCGGCCCGCCTCGCGCAACCCGAGTCACCGCATCGAGGACCTGCGCGCCGTGCCCTGGAGCTTCAGCTGGGGCCAGTGCCGGCTCACGCTGCCAGGGTGGTACGGCTTCGGTTCGGCGATCGAGGGCTTTCTTGCCGACGCGGCCACTCCCGCCGCGCGCAAGGAGCGGCAGGCGCTGCTGCGGCGCATGTACGCGCAGTGGCCGTTCTTTCGCACGCTGTTGTCGAACATGGACATGGTGCTGGCCAAGAGCGACCTCGCGCTCGCCTCCCGCTACGCCGAGCTGGTGTCGGATCGAAAGCTGCGGCAGAAGGTGTTCTCGATGATCGACGCCGAATGGCACCGCACCTCGGACGCGCTGGCGCTGATCACCGGCGCCCGGCAGCGGCTGGAGGGCAACGCCGAGATGCAGCGGTCGATCCGCCATCGGTTCCCCTACATCGACCCGCTGCATCACCTGCAGGTGGAACTGATGCGCCGCTACCGCGCGGGCCAGACCGACGAGAGGCTGCAAACCGGCATCCACCTGTCGATCAACGGCGTCGCCGCCGGGCTGCGCAACACGGGCTAGGGGCCCCTACTCGCCGAGGAGCTCGCCGATGGGCTGCAGGTCCTCGACGTGGTCGCAGATGGCCTTGGCGACCATCATGATCGGGATGCCGAGCAGCAGTCCCCAGATGCCCCAGAGCCAGCCCCAGAAGATCACGCCGACGAACACCGCCACCGGGTTCATGCGGCTGGTGCGGCTGGTCAGGAAAGGCAGCAGCAGGTTGCCCACGAGCGTGTGGATCACCAGCGAACTGCCGCCGACCAGCAGCGCCATCTGGACGCTGTTGAACTGCAGGAAGGCCACCAGCCCCGCCGCCGCCATGACGATGACCGAGCCGATGTACGGAATGAGGTTGGTCACCGCGGCGACGATGCCCCACACCGCCGCGCTTTCCAGGCCGATGGCCCAGAACACCAGCCCCGTCGCCAGCCCCACCAGGGCACTGGTGAAGATCTGCACCAGCAGGAAGCGCTCGATGTGCTTGGTGATGTCGTCCAGCACGTGCACTGTGATCTTCCTGCGCTGCAGGCTGGGTCCGGTCATCCGCACCAGCTTGCGGCGGAAGGTGTCGCCCGAGCCGAGGGCGAAATAGGTCAGGAAGGCGATGATCGTGAGCTGCCCGGCCGCCGCGATGAGGCCCACCGTGCCGCTCCACAGGTAGTCCCTCACGTTGAAGGCCGGCCGCTCGATCACCACGCGCGCCACGCCCTTGCGCGCCGCGACCTTGGCGGAGTTTTCTTCCGCGGCCTGCTCGATCTGCGCCGCGGCCTTCTGCACGGTGTCGAGTGTGCTCGGGTCCTTCGAGCGGCCGTCGCCGCGCATCGCGAGCCGCAGCTTCTGCGCCGCCACCGGCAGCGAATCGACGAGGTCCTGCGCGCTGCCCGAGAGCGAATAGCCGGTCCAGCCCATCGCCCCGCCGAGGCCGAGGAGGATCACGGCCGAGCCGACCCAGCGCGAGATGTGCCAGCGCTCCAGGCGATCGACCACGGGCGACAGCGCATAGGTCAGCATCAGGCTCACCATGAGCGGAATGAAAACGGCCGCGGCCCAGTGCAGCGCGAACACGCTCCCGAGGACCGCGAGCACCACCAGCGACGCGCTGCGCACGTCCACCGGCATCTCCAGGCGCACGCGCTCGAGCTCGGCGGCCGGTTCAGCAGGCGCGGGTTCCGCAGGCGCCGGGGGAGCGGGCGCCGGTTCCGCGGGAGGCGGTTCGGGGCCGTCGCTCATCGGGGATCCTCCGCGCAGCAGCGCTGCGGCATCGGCCCTCGCGCGGCCCGGCAACGGCGGCTCATCGCGGCTCCTTCAGCACCTCGCGCACGGACGGCAGCTGCCGGCGCGAGACCACCACCGGCTCGGGAATGCCGTCCAGGCGCAGGGCCCAGCCTTCCGCGTCCTCGCCATCGTCGTACTTCTCGAGGGCGCGGATCGCGTTGCGCGCCACGAGCGCATTGCGGTGCACCCGCACGAAGCGCTTCGGGTAGCGCTCCTCGAGGTCGGACAGCGAGCCATCGAAGATGTGGCTGCGCTCGGCCGTGCGCACCGTGAGGTACTTGAATTCCGACTTGAGATAGATCACCTCGGACAACGGCACGCGCTCGGTGCGGCCGCGGTCCTGGATCAGGAGCACGTCCTGCGGCTCCTGAGCCGGCGGCGAGCGCCGGTCGTTCAGGTGGCGCGCGACCTTCTGCAGCGCCTGCTGGAGCCGCTCGACGCGCACGGGCTTGGTGAGATAGTCGACCGCCTCCAGCTCGAAGGCCGTCACCGCGTGCGCCGCAAAGGCGGTGACGAACACCACCGCCGGCGCGCCCGGCCGGCCACGCAGCATGCGTGCGAGCTCGACGCCGTCCAGTCCGGGCATGTGGACGTCCAGCAGCACCAGGTCGAGCGGCAGCTTCGCGATCTGCCGGAGCGCGATCTCGCCATTCGCCGCTTCGCCGGACACCACCGCAGCGGGCGCCAGGCACTCGGCCAGCAGTGTGCGCATCCGCGAACGGGCCAGGGCTTCGTCATCGACGATCAGGGTACGAAGAGGAGTCATGGTTCAGCTGGAATGGCGATGCGGACGCGATAGTGTTTCTGGTCCATGCCGGCACTGAACTGCGCCCGCATGTCGTGCAGCAGGTGCAGGCGGTCCCGCACGTTCCCGAGCGCGATGCCATGGCCGCGCGGCAGCGGCTCGTCCGCCCAGTGCAGGGGGGGCAGGCTGTTGATGACCTCGATCAGCACCATGCCGCCGCGCCGCTCGGTGCGGATGCGCAGGCGGGCGCCCTCGGGGCTGGGCTCCACGCCGTGCTTGACCGCGTTCTCCACCAGCGGCTGCAGCAAAAGGGGCGGCAGCCGGGCGGGGTTGGCGTTCGGATCGATGTCCCAGCGCACCCGCATCCGGTCGCCGAAGCGCACCTGCTCGATCGCGAGGTAGCGCTCGGCGAGGGCGATCTCGTCCGCGAGCGTGACCGACTCTCCCGGATCGGCGAGCGCCTGTCGGAACAGCTCGCTCAGGTCCTCCAGCAGCGCTTCGGCCTTGGCCGGCTCCTCGCGCACCAGGGCGATGGCGCTGTTGAGGGTGTTGAACAGAAAGTGCGGCCGGATGCGCGATTGCAGTTCCTCCAGCCGCGCCGTGGTCGCCGCGGGCGTGCGCCCGCGCGCGCGCAGCACCAGCGCCGAGACGATGAGGCTCGCGAACAGCGCCCCCGCCAGCGCGCTCGCCAGCCAGGGCGCGGCGGCGACCACGCCGGTCAGGCGCAGCAGCCCGCAGCCGTACAGCCCTGCCAGCGCGCCGAGCAGGGCGCCGGCGACGTACTGCGCCCGCAAGGCCAGGCGGCCCAGCGGCTTCTTCAGCGCGCAGCCCGCCAGCAGCCAGAGCAGGGTGGCCGGCAGCGCGCCGCCCGTCACCGTCGCGGCCAGCAGCAGCCATTCGGCGACCGAGCGCGCCATGAACAGCGCGGCGACCGCCACCACCACTTCCACGAACAGCACGGCCCGCAGCACCACGCCGATCTGGCAGGCGTCGAAGACCACCGAGCCCGCGTGAGCGGGCGCGGACTTCGCGGCTGGCGGGGCCGAGGTCGCGTTCGCCCTGGACGATGGCGAGGGGCTGGCCGATAAAATCGACAGGTTGCGCATCAATGAAACTGACACCGGGTGACCAACCCATTATTGCCTCCCATGACTCAGAACCAACTCGACAAGAAATCCGAAGCCTGGTCCGCCCTGTTCTCCGAACCCATGAGCGACCTGGTGAAGCGCTACACGGCGAGCGTGTTCTTCGACAAGCGGCTGTGGCAGGCAGACATCGAGGGTTCGCTGGCGCATGCGGCCATGCTGGCAGCCCAGGGCATCATCGGCGCGCAGGACTTGGCCGCAATCGAACGCGGGATGAAGCAGATTCGCGATGAGATCGAATCGGGCCAGTTCGAATGGAAGCTCGACCTCGAGGACGTGCACCTCAACATCGAGGCCCGCCTCACGCAGCTGGTGGGCGATGCCGGCAAGCGCCTGCACACCGGCCGCAGCCGCAACGACCAGGTCGCGACCGACGTGCGCCTCTGGCTGCGCGGCGAGATCGACCTGATCGGCGGCCTGCTGGTCGACCTGCAGAAATCGCTGCTCGACCTCGCGAGCAAGAACGTCGAGGTGATCCTGCCCGGCTTCACCCACCTGCAGGTGGCGCAGCCGGTGAGCTTCGGCCACCACATGCTGGCCTACGTGGAGATGTTCGCCCGCGACGCCGAGCGCATGGCCGACGTGCGCCGCCGTGTCAACCGCCTGCCGCTGGGGGCCGCCGCGCTGGCCGGCACGAGCTACCCCCTGGACCGCGAGGCCGTGGCCAGGGCCCTGGGTATGGAAGGGGTCTGCCAGAACAGCCTCGACGCGGTGAGCGACCGCGACTTCGCCATCGAGTTCACCGCCGCGGCCTCGCTCGCCATGGTCCACATCAGCCGCCTGAGCGAGGAGCTGGTCCTCTGGATGAGCCAGTCCTTCGGCTTCATCGACATCGCGGACCGCTTCTGCACCGGCAGTTCGATCATGCCGCAGAAGAAGAACCCCGACGTGCCCGAACTCGCCCGCGGCAAGACCGGCCGCGTCGTCGGCCACCTGATGGCGCTGATCACCCTCATGAAGGGCCAGCCGCTGGCCTACAACAAGGACAACCAGGAAGACAAGGAGCCGCTGTTCGACACCGTCGACACGCTCAAGGACACGCTGCGCATCTTCTCGGAGATGGTCGGCGGCATCACCGTCAAGCCGGAGGCGATGGAAATGGCCGCGCTGCGCGGCTACGCCACCGCGACCGACCTGGCCGACTACCTGGTCAAGAAGGGCCTGCCCTTCCGCGACGCCCACGAAACCGTGGCGCACGCGGTCAAGGCCGCGATCTCGCACAAGGTCGACCTCTCCGAGCTGCCGCTGGCGGTGCTCCAGGGCTTCAATCCGACGATCGAGAAGGACGTCTACAGCGTGCTCAGCCTGCGCGGCTCGCTGACCGCCCGCGACATCCTGGGCGGCACCGCGCCGGCCCAGGTGCGCCAGCAGATTGCCCGGCATCTCGCTCGCCTGGCCTGAGCACTACGCCACACGGCGGGGGACACTGTCCGTAGGACGTGTTCCCAAATGTAAAAATGTAGTGCTAAAGTTTGGCATGATTGGTGCTCGCATCCGAGCACCATCCCAGCCAAGCCCATGCCCAAGCCTCTCTGCGTCGTCATCCTGACCTTCAATTCCGCTTCGATCATTCGCGAAACGGTTGCGCAGGCGAAGAAGGTGAGCACCCACGTGTACGTGGTCGACTCCTTCTCATCGGACGCCACGCCGGCCATCCTCCAGGAGCTGGGCTGCACCGTGGTGCAGCGCGCCTTTGCCAACTACAGCGACCAGCGCAACTGGGCGATCTCGCAGGTCGAGCAGGCCTTCGAGTGGCAACTGCACCTGGATGCGGACGAGGTGCTCGACGAGGCGGCGGTGGCGGAAATCAACACCCTGCTGGCCGGCGAGCCCCGCTTCGACGCCTACCTGATTCGACGGCGCGACTACTTCATGGGCAAGATGCTGCGCTTCAGCGGCGTGAACCCCTGGCACCTTCGACTGTTCCGGTCGGGCGTGGGGCGATGCGAGGCGCGGCTCTACGACCAGCACTTCGTGACCTCCGCCGCGGCGGGCCAGCTGCGCGGCTACATGCACGACAAGAACTCGGCCCGCCTCACCGACTGGATCGCGAGCCACAACCGATGGAGCGACGCCGAGGCGCGCGAGAAGCTCGGCCCGACCGCCGCCTCCGGCGACATCCTGCAGCCACGGCTTTTCGGCGACGCGCGCGAGCGGACGCGCTATATCAAGAACCTATACTACAAATTGCCGACGGGTCTGCGCTCGCTCGGCTATTTCGTTTACCGCTACGTCTTTCGCCTCGGCTTCCTCGACGGCCGGACCGGCTTCTACTTCGCGTTCTTCCAGGCGCTTTGGTTTCGCATGCTGGTGGACGCCAAGATGTACGAGAAGCGCCAGCAACAACCTCAGAACTGAACTTACGGAGTGACCAGGCCCATGCGGCAATACAACGCCTCGAAGCGAATCCTCGTCACCGGCGGCGCCGGTTTCCTCGGCAGCCATCTGTGCGACCGCCTGCTGGAACAGGGCCACGATGTGCTGTGCGTCGACAACTTCTTCACCGGCACCAAGCGCAACGTCGAGCACCTGCTGGACCACCCGCGCTTCGAGCTGATGCGCCACGACGTGACCTTTCCGCTGTACGTGGAGGTCGACGAGATCTTCAATCTCGCCTGCCCCGCCTCGCCGGTGCACTACCAGCACGATCCGGTGCAGACGACGAAGACCAGCGTGCACGGCGCCATCAACATGCTCGGCCTGGCCAAGCGCGTGCGCGCCAAGATCCTGCAGGCGTCGACCAGCGAGGTCTACGGCGACCCCGAGATCCATCCGCAGGTCGAGGGCTACTGGGGCCGCGTGAACCCGATCGGCATCCGCAGCTGCTACGACGAGGGCAAGCGCTGCGCCGAGACGCTGTTCTTCGACTACCACCGCCAGCACAAGCTGCGCATCAAGGTGGTGCGCATCTTCAACACCTACGGCCCGCGCATGCACATGAACGACGGCCGCGTGGTGTCGAACTTCATCGTGCAGGCCCTGAAGGGACAGGACATCACCATCTACGGCGATGGCCAGCAGACCCGCAGCTTCTGCTACGTGGACGACCTGGTCGAAGCCATGCTGCGCATGATGGCCACCGGCGACGAGGTGCCGGGGCCGGTCAACATCGGCAACCCCGGCGAGTTCTCGATGCTCGAGCTGGCGAACAAGGTCATCGAACTGACCGGATCGAAGAGCAAACTGGTGCGCATGCCCCTGCCCGCGGACGATCCGAAGCAGCGCCGGCCGGACATCTCGCTGGCGCAGAAGGAACTCGGCGGCTGGGCGCCCGCCACCCAGCTCGAAGAGGGGCTGAAAAAGACCATCGCCTACTTCGACGAACTTCTCTGCGAACCCAGCGCAAACTGAGCTCATGAACATCACCATCATCGGAACCGGCTACGTCGGCCTGGTCACCGGCACCTGCCTTGCGGACATCGGCAACAACGTGCTCTGCCTGGACGTGGACGAGCGCAAGATCGCCATGCTCAAGGAGGGCCGCATCCCGATCTACGAGCCCGGCCTCGAAGACCTGGTCACCTCGAACGTGGACGCCGGGCGCCTCGGCTTCACGCTGGACGTGGAAGCCTCGGTCGCGCACGGCGACGTGCAGTTCATCGCCGTCGGCACGCCGCCCGACGAGGACGGCAGCGCCGACATGCGATACGTGCTGGCCGCGGCCCGCAACATCGGCAAGTACATGAACAGCTTCAAGGTCGTGGTCGACAAGTCGACGGTGCCCGTGGGCACGGCCGACCGCGTGCGCGCCGTGATCCAGGAAGAGCTCGACAAGCGCGGCCGCGCCGACCTGCGCTTCTCGGTGGTGAGCAATCCCGAGTTCCTGAAGGAAGGCGCCGCGGTCGAGGACTTCATGCGGCCCGACCGCATCGTCATCGGCTGCAGCGACGACGAGGACGGCCGCGAGGCGCTGGCGCAGATGCGCAAGCTCTATGCGCCCTTCAACCGCAACCACGAGCGCACGCGCGTGATGGACGTGCGCTCGGCCGAGTTCACGAAGTACGCGGCCAACGCGATGCTGGCCACGCGCATCAGCTTCATGAACGAGCTGGCGAACCTCGCGGATCGCGTGGGCGCGGACATCGAGGCGGTGCGCCAGGGCATCGGCTCCGACCCGCGCATCGGCTACAGCTTCCTGTATGCCGGCACGGGCTACGGCGGCAGCTGCTTTCCCAAGGACATCCAGGCGCTCAACCGCATCGCGCGCGAGAACGGCCACACGCTGCGCGTGCTCGAATCGGTCGAGGCGGTGAACAACGACCAGAAGCGCGCCCTGACCAACAAGGTGCTGGCGCACTTCGGCACCGACCTGCGCGGCCGCACCTTCGCGCTGTGGGGCCTGGCCTTCAAGCCCAACACGGACGACATGCGCGAGGCGCCGAGCCGCGTGGTGATCGACGCGCTGCTGCGCGCGGGCGCGCGCGTGGTGGCGCACGACCCGATCGCGGTCGAGGAAACGCGCCGCGTGCTGGCGCTCGACTTCGCCGACGCGCCGCAGTTGCTCGAGAACATCAGCTACTGCGAGCCCAAGGACCCGATGAGCGCCCTCGACGGCGCGGACGCGCTGGTGATCGTCACCGAATGGAAGGCCTACCGCAGCCCGAACCTCGTGAAGCTCAAGGCGCTGATGAAGTCGCCGGTCATCTTCGACGGCCGCAACCTGTACGAACCGGCCACGATGCGGGACGCCGGCATCGTCTACCAGGGCATCGGACGCAACAGCAAGTGACGCTCGCCGCATGATCGCCCCCGGTTCGGTGCTGGTGGCCAACCCCATGCAGCAGCACTCGCACCAGCTGGCGCTCGCACTGCACGAGCACGGCTGGCTGAGGGCCTATTGGGCGGGCGTCCCGGTGGTGTCGCCGGGCGAAGCGCCCCCGTTCTGGATGCCCGAGAGCTTCCGCAGCCGGATCAAGACGGTGGACATCCCGCCGGCCCTGAGGCAGCACCCGATGCGTTTCCAGATGGGCCTTCGCCTCGGCCGCAAGCTGCCGACGGGCATGGCGCCGGGCGATCTGGTGCATCGCGTGTTCCACTGGTTCGACGCCTGGACCGCGAAGCGCATCGCCGCGCTGCGGCCCGCGGTGGTCGTCGCCTACGAGAACGCGGCCTACCACACCTTCGAGGCGGCCAAGGCCGTGGGCGCGACCTGCGTGCTGGACGCGGCGTCGATCCACCAGCGCCTGGGCACCCGCCTGCTCGGCGGCGCCGAAACCCCGTTCGACCGCGAAGTCAACCGCCGCAAGGACGTGGAGGTCGAGCGCGCCGACCTCATCTTGACCTGCTCGCCGATCGCCGCCGACAGCTATCTCGCGGAAGGCGTGGCCGCGTCCAAGGTCCGGCCGCTGCTGCTCGGCGCGGAGCTGCCTTCGCTCGAGGCCCTGCCGCCGAGAACCTCGGCGCGGGCGGTGCCGCGCTTCCTGTTCGCCGGGGCGCTGAGCCGGCGCAAATCGGTCGACCTGATCCTCGAGGCCTTCGGCGCCCTGGCGCGGGAAGGTCTGGCCTATGAACTGCATTTCGTCGGCGGCGTGGGCGATGCCGACCTGATGGAAACGCTGAAGGCGACCCCGCACGCCTCGTACTTTCCGGGCGTGCCCCAGAAGGCCCTCTATCCGCTCATGGCCGAGGCCGATTGCCTGCTGCTGCCCTCGCGCTTCGACTCCTTCGGCATGGTGGTGGCCGAGGCCATGGCCTGCGGCACGCCGGCGCTCGTGTCCACCTTCACGGGCGCCAAGGCGATCATCGAGCAGACACCGGGCAGCGGCTGGATCGTCGAGCCCACGGCGGACGCCATCCGCAACAAGGTTCGCGCGCTGTTGCTCGACCCCGTCCAGCTCGCACGCGCCCGGGAAGCCGCCCGCCGTGCCGCGGAACCCTTCAGCTGGCAGGCCTACCGCGTGCGCGCCGCATCGCTGCTCGGCGATATGCTGCGCTGACCCATGACACCGTCCCTGCGCATCGCCGACTTCCCCGCGCCCGCGTGGCGCCGCATGCCGGCGCTCGCCGCACTGCTCCTGGCCATGTTCCTCGCGGCCTGTGCGCCGCTGCAGCGCCGCGAGGTTCCTGCCGCGCCACCCGCCGAAGTCGCCGCCGCACAGGGTCGGTGGCCCGCCGAGCTGCAGGCCTTCGCCGCCGACGACCGTGCCCGCGCGCCCGGCGGCGTGGTGGCGGTCGGCAGTTCGACGGTGCGCTTCTGGACCACGCTGCCGAGCGATTTCCCCTGGGTGCCGGGCGGCGTCATCAACCGCGGTTTCGGCGGCTCGACCCTGCACGACTGCAGCCTGCTGGTGGAGCCGCTGGTGCTGCGCCTGGCGCCGCGCCACGTGCTGCTCTACGCGGGCGACAACGACCTGCAGGAAGGCCGCACGCCCCAGCAGGTGCTGGAAGACCTCCAGCGCTTCGTGCACGCGGTGCGCGCCGCCCTGCCGGGCACGCGCATCTCCTACATCGCGATCAAGCCGAGCCCGTCGCGCGAGGCGCTGCTGCCGGCCATGCGCGAGGCCAATGCCGCCATCGCTGCCTGGCTCAAGACCGTCCCCAACACCGACTTCATCGACGTCTTCAGCCCCATGCTCGATGCCGGCGGCCGTCCCCGCGGCGAGCTGTTCCTGGGCGACCGGCTGCACCTCAATGCCGAGGGCTACCGCCTGTGGCAGCGGGTCGTGGCTCCCTACCTCGGCGCGGCCTGAGGCTTGCGGGCCGCGCGGCCCCGCCGGTCGAGCCACAGGGTGAGGCGCGCGACGGCGTATAGGCCCCCGAACACCACGGCCAGCAGCAGCGCATCGCCCCACCACGGCCGGGCAAACTGGTTGTCTCCGAACAGCGTCAGCGTGAGCAGCACCGCGACGAGGTGCGCGCAGAACACCGGCAGCGACGCGGCCCCCAGCACCTCGAGAACCCTCGGCCTCGGCAGCCAGCGCACGAGCGCCGGTCCGAAACGCACCGCGAGGATGCACAGCGCCAGCAGGTTGAGCAGGCGAAGCGGCCCCAGCTGCCACTTGTCGAACCAGAGGTTGCGCTGGATGTCGGCACCGAACGGCGCCTGCCCGTGCTCGCCGAGGTGTCGCCACAGCAGACCCCACACCGCCACGCCGATGGCGAGCGTCACCACGCCGTCGGGCAGGTGCCATGGGCGGGCGTTCGGCGCACTGCGGCTGGCGCCCAGCCAGAGTCCGCCGCACCACAGCAGCTGCCAAGCCAGGGTGTTGAACGCGCCCATCTCATGGAACGGCAGCTCCATGTGCGTGAGCGCCACGGTCCAGCCGTAGATCCACTCGCTCAGGCCGAACTGCGCACCGAGCCAGATGGCCGCGCTCGCCGCCATCACGACGCCCCAGCCGCGCCGCATGCCCAGGGCCAGCACGGGCGGGCTCAGCAGCATGAAGAGGACGTACATCGGAAGGATGTCGAGCAGCGCCGGCTCGTACAGCAGCAGCAGGCCGCTCCAGAAGGCGCGCTGGGGGTGCGCGAGGTAGTAGGAGACCAGGTCCTTCACCGCCGGCTGGTCGATGCGCAGTCCGACCCGCGTGATCACGGTAAAGAGAAACAGCAGCGTCGCCGCCTGCGCCAGGTAGACCTTGAACGCCCGCTTCCAGAACGCGCGCTCCATGGCCCCGACGCCGCGCTCGCGTGCGACCCGGCTGTAGACCAGGCCGGCGGTGAAGCCCGACAGCAGGACAAAGCCTTCGGCCGCCGAAACCCAGCCGAACGGCTGGCCCAGCGGATCCGTGAGGCGGGTCGGCAGGTGCGTCAAGGTCATGAGCACCAGCATCAGCCCGCGCAAGGCATCGATTTCCCAGAGGCGTCGCATGCAAAAGGCCCCCAGGCTCGGCACGTGGTGTGCGCGCGGCACCCCGAGGGAGCGCCTGTGCCGTGGGGCGGCCCGGCGAAAAAAGATGCGATGCTACGCTGCGCACGCCGCATTCCGTCACTCACACGCAAGATCAGGGAGAAAAAAGCCTGTGCACGCGACCTCGTCTCAGACCCCGCCCCGCCGCCTCCTCTTCGCCCTGGGTCTCCTGGCCGCCGCCTGGCCGGCGCATGCGCTCCAGATCGGCAGCCTCACGCCGCAGGGAGAGGTCGCGCAGGTGCGGCAGGTGGTCGCCAGCTTCGACGAGGCCGCGACGCGCTTCGGCGACGCGCGCTCGGCCGCGCCGCTGACCGTGAGCTGCAGCGACGCGCAGGCCGCCCGCGGCACCGGCCGCTGGACATCCGATCGGCGCTGGGTGTTCGACTTCGAGCGCGACCTGCCGCCCGGCGTGCGCTGCACCGTGGCGCGCGTGGCGGGCTTCCAGTCCCCCGCGGGATCGCCGCTCACGGGGCCCGAGCGCTGGCAGTTCAACACCGGCGGGCCCTTCATCCGCAACTGGCTGCCCGGCTACGGGAAGATCGACGAACAGCAGCTGTTCATGCTCGAACTCAATGGCGCGGCCACGCCGCAGAGCGTGAAGGACAACGTCTGGTGCGCGGCGGATGGCATCGGCGAGCGCATCCCCGTGCGGCTCGTCGAAGGCGAGCAGCGGGCCGCGCTGCTGAAGGCCTGGCGCCGCGACCGCGAGGCCGCCAAGGAGCCCGGACGCTTCGTCACGCTGCAATGCAATCGCACGCTGCCGCCGGGCGGCCGGGTGCAGCTGGTCTACGGCAAAGGCGTGGCGACGCCCTCCGGCGTGGCCAACACCATCGAGCGGCGCCTCTCGTTCGAAGTGCGCGAACCCTTCTCGGCGTCGTTCAGCTGCGAACGCGAGAACGCGCAGTCCGCGTGCCTGCCGCTGCGGCCGATGGAACTGCGCTTCAACGCCTCCGTGTCGCGCGCGCTGGCCGCGCAGATCACGCTGCGGGGCGGCGGCAAGGAATTCAAGCCGAAGTTCGACGACAACGCGCCCGGCGACGACGTGGTCGACGCGGTGAAGTTCACCCCGCCCCTGCCCGAACAGACCCCCTTCACCATCGAACTGCCGCCGAAGTTCGAGGACGTCTCCGGCCGCCCGCTGAACGCGCCCGACAGCTTCCCGATGAAGGTCGCCACCGGCGCGATGCCGCCGCTGGCCAAGTTCGCGGCTTCGCCCTTCGGCGTGATCGAGCGGCTCGCCGAGCCCGGCGGCGTGGCGCTGATGCCGGTCACGGTGCGCCGCGTCGAGCCCGCGCTGCAGGTGCAGGCGCTCACGCCGGGACGGGTGAGCGATCTCAATCCGACCACCGATGCCGAGATCATCGCGTGGTCTCGCAAGGTGCGCTTCTACGACGACGGCTACTCGGTGGTCGCTCGCAAGACCGCTGCGCGCGACGTGAAGGGGCCGCTTCCAAAAGTGATTGACGAGCATGATCGCGACCGCGTCGAGACGCGCATGCTGTCCCTGCTCGCCGGCCAGACCGGCGTGAAGACGCTTGAGATGCCCAAGACGGAAGGCGCGGACCCGCGCCCCTTCGAGGTGATCGGCATCCCTCTCGCGCCGGGCTTCCACGTGCTCGAGATCGCGTCGCAGAAGCTCGGCGACGCGCTTCTGGACGAACGCCACGGCGGCGGCCGCACGATGTACGTGCGCACGACCGCGCTCGCGACCAATCTCGCGGTGCATTTCAAGCTGGGCCGCGAGAATGCGCTGGCGTGGGTCACCACGCTCGACAAGGGCCAAGTGGTTCCCCACGCCAGCGTGCGGGTCTCGGGCTGCGACGGCAAGGAAGTGGCCTCAGGCATGACCGACGCGAACGGGCTCGTGCGCTTCTCGGGCATCTCGCCCGATGCACCGGGCTGCAAAGATGCCTATGGGCTGGCACCGGCCTACTTCGTCAGCGCGCGCGCCAAGGACGCGCAAGGCGTGGAAGACCTCGCCTTCACCTGGACCGACTGGCAGCGCGGCATCGAGCCGTGGCGCTTCAACGTGCCCACGAGCGACGCGGCCGAGCCCGACCGCGTGGCCCACACCGTCTTCGACCGCACGCTGCTGCGCGCGGGCGAGACGGTGTCGATGAAGCACCTGATCCGCACGCAGACCCAGAACGGCTTCGGCCTGCCCGCGAGCGTGCCCGGGACGCTGGTCGTCACGCACGTCGGCAGCGGCCAGCAGTTCACGCAGCCGCTCCAGTGGCACGGGACCGCCACCGGCGGGAAGAGCGCCGACAGCACCTTCGAGATTGCGCCAGCCGCCAAGCTCGGGCTCTACCAGGTCGAGTTGCGCGGCGGCTCGGGCGAGGGCGCGCGCAGCGACTTCACCGGCCAGTTCCGCGTCGAGGAATTCCGCCTGCCGGTGTTCGAGGGCCGCATCGCGCCAAGCGGCAGGAACCCGCTGATCGCGGCGACCTCGGTGCCGCTCGACCTCCAGATCAACTACGTGGCCGGCGGCGGCGCGGGCGGCCTGCCGGTGCGGGTGTCGGCCCTGGTACGCGACAAGTCCCTGTCGTTCCCCGACTTCGAGGCCTTCAGCTTCGCGCCGCCGCGCCAGGACCGCGAGGCCGCGAGCAACGCCGAGGAGAGCGAATCGGCCCACGACGATGCGCGCGTGGTCGCCGACAAGCTGCCGCTGGCGCTCGACCGCAACGGCGCGGGCCGGCTCACGATCGACAAGATCCCTCCATCCAGGTTCTCGCCGCGCGAGCTGCTGATCGAGGCCAGCTACGCCGACCCCAACGGCGAGATCCAGACGCTGCGCGGCACGCACACCCTGTGGCCCGCCGGCGTGGTGGCCGGCATCAAGACCGAGGGCTGGGTCTCGACCGGCCGGAAGCTGCGCTTCCAGGCGCTCGCGCTCGACCTCGCGGGCAAGCCGCGCGAGGGCACGACGCTCAATGTCCGCGCCATCGCCCGCATCACCACCACCAGCCGCAAGCGCATGGTGGGCGGCTTCTACACCTACGACCACCGCACGGAGACGCGCGAGATCGGCACCGTCTGCAGCGGCACGAGCGACGCGCGGGGGCTGCTCTTGTGCGAGGCCGAGCTCAAGGAGCCCGGCGAGATCGAGCTGATCGCCGTCGCGAGCGACAAGGACGGCCGCGAGAGCCGGGCCGCCGGCACGGTCTGGGTCACGCGGCAGGGCGAGCTCTGGTTCGGCGGCGAGGACCACGACCGCATCGACCTGCTGCCCGAGAAGAAGAGCTACCAGCCGGGCGAGGTCGCGAAGTTCCAGGTGCGCAGCCCCTTCCGCTTCGCGACCGCGCTGCTGTCGGTGGAGCGCGAGGGCATCGTCGAGACGCACGTGGTCAAGCTCAACGGGCAGGACCCGACGGTGAGCCTGCAGATCAAGCCCGACTGGGGGCCGAACGTCTACGTGAGCGTGCTCGCGCTGCGAGGCCGCCTGCGCGAGGTGCCGTGGTACAGCTTCTTCACCTGGGGCTTCCGCGCGCCGCGCGAATGGTGGACCGCGTTCTGGTACGAGGGCAAGGAATACGTCGCGCCCACCGCGCTGGTGGACCTGAGCAAGCCTGCCTTCCGGCTCGGGCTGGCCGAGATCCGTGTGGGCACGCAGGCGCACCAGATCGACGTGAAGGTCGCGAGCGACCAACCCAGCTACCCGGTGCGCGGGCAGGCGCGGATCACCATCACCGGCAAGCTGCCCGACGGCAAGCCCGCCGCGGGCGCCGAGGTCGCGCTGGCCGCGGTCGACCAGGCGCTGCTGGAGCTGATGCCGAACGACAGCTGGAACCTGCTCGACGCCATGCTGCAGCGGCGCAGCTGGGGCGTCGGCACCTCGACCGCGCAGATGGAGATCGTCGGCCGCCGCCACTACGGTCGCAAGGCGGTGCCGGCCGGCGGCGGCGGCGGCAAGAGCCCCACGCGCGAGCTGCTCGACACCCTGCTGCTGTGGAAGCCCGACATCGTGCTCGATGCCAATGGCCAGGCCACGGTGACGGTGCCGCTCAACGATGCGCTCACGACCTTCCGCATCGTCGCGATCGCCGACTCGGGTCTGGGCCTCTTCGGCACCGGACAGACAACGATCGCCGCCACGCAGGACCTGCAGATCATCAGCGGCCTGCCGCCGCTGGTGCGCGAGGACGACGAGTTCCGCGCCCAGATCACCCTGCGCAACACCACGCAGAAAGACATGAAGGTCGAGGCCGCGCCGCGCGCCACGCTGCTGACGCTCGCGCCGCAAACGGTCGAGATCCCGGCCGGCGAGGCGCGCGAGATCGCGTGGACCGTGACCGCGCCCGCGCAGCTCGCGCAGCTGCGCGCCGAGGCGATCCTGTGGGAGATCGAGGCGCGCGACACGGTGAGCGGTGCGCGCGATGCCCTCAAGGTGCGCCAGCGCATCGTGCCCGCGGTGCCGCTCACGGTGCAGCAGGCCACGCTGGCACAGGTCGACGGGCCCTTCACCCTCGACGTCGCCGCGCCCGCCGGCGCGCTGCCGGGCCGCGGCGGCGTGCGCCTCGCGCTGCAACCGAAGCTGGCCGAAGGCCTGACCGGCGTGCGCGACTGGTTCGCGGCCTACCCCTACATCTGCCTCGAGCAGAAGGTGAGCAAGGCCGTCGGCCTGCGCGACGGCAAGGCCTGGCAGGCGGTGGTCGCGCAACTGCCGGCCTATCTCGACGGCGACGGCCTCGCGAACTACTTCCCGCCTCGCGACGGCGAGGCCAGCCGCGGCAGCGACATCCTCACCGCCTACCTGCTCGCGGCCACGAACGAGGCCGCCGCGCTCGACCCCGCCTTCGCGCTGCCCGACGCGGCACGCGCGCCGATGGAACAGGGGTTGATCGCCTTCGTCGAAGGCCGCATCCAGCGCGAGTTCTGGAGCCCGCGCAAGGACCTCGACGTGCGCAAGCTCGCCGCGCTCGAAGCGCTCTCGCGCTACGGCCGCGCACAGGGCCGCATGACGGGCAGCATCACCATCGCGCCCAACCAATGGCCGACGAGCGCCGTGATCGACTGGATCAACATCCTCCGGCGCGTGCAGGACGTGCCGCAGCGCCCGCAGCGCCTCGACGAAGCGATGAACGTGCTGAAGGCGCGCCTGAACTACCAGGGCACGCGCGTCGGCTTCAGCACCGAGCAGGAGGACCACTGGTGGTGGCTGATGGCGGGCGGCGACGTTAACGCCGCGCGCCTGCTGCTCACGGTGATGGATGACCCGGCGTGGAAGGACGACATTGCGCGGCTCGCGAACGGCTTCATCGGCCGCCAGCAGCGCGGCGCCTGGCTCACGACCACCGCGAACCTCTGGGGCGGGCTGGCGCTGGAGAAGTTCTCGAAGAAGTTCGAGAGCACGCCGGTCACCGGCCTCACCACGGCCAGCCTCGGCGCCGCGAAGGCGCAGGTGGACTGGAGCCGGGTCGAACGCGTGCAAGCGGGCGACGCGGGCGGCGCGCCGAACCAGACGACCGCCTTCGGCGCGCCGGCCTCGCCGGGCCAACTGCGCGACAACAGCATGTTCATGCCGTGGCCCGCGTCGCCGGCCGCGCACGACACCCTGCTCGTCACGCAGGCCGGCAGCGGCAAGCCGTGGCTCACGCTGCAGTCGGTGGCCGCGGTGCCGCTCAAGGCGCCGTTCGCGGCGGGCTACGCGCTCAAGCGCAGCATCACGCCGGTCGAGCAGGCGGTGCCGGGCCTCTACACGCGCGGCGACGTGCTGCGCGTGAGCCTCGAGGTGAACGCGAGCGCGGACATGACCTGGGTCGCGATCACCGATCCGATCCCGGCCGGCGCCACCATCCTCGGCAGCGGGCTCGGCCGCGATTCGCAGATCGCCACGCAGGGCGAGAAGCGCGCCGGCAGCGCCTGGCCGGCCTTCGAGGAACGCAGCTTCGAAGCCTTCCGCAGCTACTACGAGTACCTGCCCAAGGGCCTCACGCGCATCGAATACACGCTGCGCCTCAACAACGTGGGCGACTTCGCGCTGCCGCCGAGCCGCGCCGAGGCGCTCTATGCACCGGAGATGTTCGGCGAGACGCCCAACGCGCGCATCCGGGTGGAGGCGCCGAAGTGACGCGCGCGCGGGTGGTTCCCCTCGCGCGGGCGACGAGGCATGATGCAAGACCTGATCGCCACCGCGGGACCCCACCCATGTGCAGAAGCATCAAGACCCTCTTCAACTTCGAGCCGCCGGCCACCGAGGCGGAGATGCGCGCGGCGGCGCTGCAGTTCGTGCGCAAGCTCAGCGGGTTCAATCATCCGTCGAAGGCCAACGAAGCGGCCTTCGAGCGCGCGGTGGAAGACGTCACGGCCGCTGCCCGGGCGCTGATCGGATCGCTGGTGACCACCGCCGATCCGCGCGATCGCGAGATCGAGGCTGCCCGGGCCCGCGAACGCGCGGCCGTGCGCTTCGGCCACGGCCACTGAAACATCGATCGGTTCATCGCGAAGGAGCCCCATGTCCATGCCGTCCATCGAACAGGTCCAGCAGTTGCTCGATCCGCTTTTCCCCGGCCTGATGGGGGTGCGCCTCGTCTCGCTGGCGCCGGAGCGCATCGTCGCGAATCTCGCGGTGCGGCCCGATCTGTGCACGGCGGGCGGCATCATGCACGGGGGCGCCTACATGGCCTTCGCCGACACGCTGGGCGCGGTCGGCACCGTGCTCAACCTGCCGAAGGGCCAGCGCACCACCACCACCGATTCGAGCACCAAGTTCATCGGCGGCGCGAAGGTGCACACCACGGTGACGGGTGAATCGGTCGCGCTGCATCGGGGACGCACCACGATGGTCTGGCAGACCACCATCCGGTCCGAGGAAGGCAAGCTCTGCGCGGTGGTGACGCAGACGCAACTCGTTCTGGAGGGCTGAGATGCGCACGCTGCTTTTCATCCTCGGCGGCTTCGTGCTGCTCGCCGTGTGCCTGGGGCTGGGCAAATCGATGGCGGGCAGCTTCGGCGACGGCATGCGCGTGGCCGTCATCGCCTTCGCCGCCCTCTGGTTCGTCATCGCGGCCGTCAACATGTGGATGGGCATCGCCAAGGCCGGCTACTCGTTCGGCGAGGAGCTGCCGATCTTCCTGCTCATCTACCTGCTGCCGCTCGCGGGCGCCGCCTTCGTCGTCCTGAAGTGGAAGCTCTTCTGACGCGCTCGTCCGGCCCGCATTCCCCCCGTTCCTCCTCACTGCAGTTCTGCACATGTCCCTCCAACTCTGGCTCGCCTTCGTCGCCGCATCCGCCGTCCTGCTGGTCATTCCCGGACCGACCATCCTCACCGTCATCAGCTACTCGGTCGCGCACGGCCGGCGCGCCAACGTGCCGCTGGTGGCGGCGGTCGCGCTGGGCGACTCGACCGCGCTGGTGCTTTCGCTGCTCGGCCTGGGCGCGCTGCTCGCGGCCTCGGCGTTCTGGTTCATGGTGATCAAGTGGGTCGGCGGCCTCTACCTGCTGTATCTCGGCGTGAAGCTGCTGCGCGCGGGCATCGCGCCGGCCGTGCTGGCGGCGCCGGCCGCGCCGCAGTCGCGCTGGCGGCTGTTCGCGAACACCTGGCTGGTGACGGCGCTCAACCCGAAGGGCATCGTGTTCTTCGTCGCGTTCCTGCCGCAGTTCATCAACCCGCGTGCGAACGTGCCGCACCAGCTCTGGCTGCTGGCGATCACCTTCGTGGCCATGGCAACGCTCAACGCCACGCTCTATGCCGCGTTCGCCGCATCGGCGCGCCGGCTGCTGGCTTCGCCGCGTGCGCAGCGGCGCTTCAACCTGACCGGCGGCTCGCTGCTCTCGGCGGCGGGGGTCTGGGCCCTGCTGGCGCGCCGGCCGGCCTGATCACCTGGATCCGGATTCGCGCCGCGTTCCGCCGGCGCACGGCCGCACCCGCGGCCTTCTCTCCTCTGCCATGTCGCTGCGTCGCCCGTCCATCCCCTTGCTGCTGCTCCTGTACGCGCTCGCAGCGCTGCCGGCGCAAGCCGCCTGGGCGCTCGCGAGCTTCGAGCAGGTGCGGCGCGACTTCCATCCTTCCGACACGCGCGTGCTGGACCGCGACGGCTTGCTGCTGCAGCGAGTGCGCACCGATGCCGACGTTCGCCGCGGCCAGTGGATCGCGCTCGCCGACATCTCGCCGGCCCTGCGCACGGCGATGGTGCTGAGCGAAGACAAGCGCTTCTACGAACACAGCGGCGTCGACTGGCGCGCGGTCTCGGCCGCCGCATGGGGCAACCTGTGGAACACGCGCACGCGCGGCGCGTCCACCATCACGATGCAGCTCGCGGGCCTGCTCGATGACGACCTGCGGCGCGGCGGCGGCGGCCGCAGCCTCGGCCAGAAGCTCGGGCAGACGATCAGCGCCCAGCAGCTGGAGCGCGGATGGCGCAAGGACCAGATCCTGGAGGCCTACCTCAACGTCGTGCCGTTCCGCGGCGAGATCGTCGGCATCGACGCGCTCGCGCGAACGCTCTTCGGCAAGGCGCCGCACGGGCTCGACGCGCGCGAAGCCGCCGTGGCCGCCGCGCTGGTGCGCGCGCCGAACGCCAAGCCGGCGCTGGTGGCCCAGCGCGCGTGCGAGCTGATGCGCGCGATGGAACCCGCGAGCCGGCCCGACTGCGCCGCGATCGACATGTTCACCGGCGCCGCGCTGCAGCGGCGCGGCTTCGAGGCCACCGAGGGCATCGCACCGCACCTCGCGCGGCGCGCGGTCGCCGCCGCGCATGGCGAGGGCGCACAGGGCGACATCCGCACGACGCTGCGTGCGCCGCTTCAGCGCTTCGCGCTCGAATCGCTGCAGCGCCACCTGCGCGAACTGCGCGGACGCAACGTGGAGGACGGTGCGGTGGTGGTGCTCGACAACGCCAGCGGCGAGGTGCTCGCCTGGCTGGGCTCGTCGGGCGCGCTGAGCCGGTCCGCCGAGGTCGACGGCGTGCTTGCGCTGCGGCAGCCCGGCTCCACGCTCAAGCCCTTCCTCTATGCCGAAGCCATGGCCGAGCGGCGCCTGACGGCCGCCTCGCTGCTGGACGATTCGTCGGCGCAGATCAGCACCGCGAGCGGCCTCTACATTCCGCAGAACTACGACCGGCAGTTCAAGGGCCTGGTGTCGGTGCGCACCGCGCTCGCGGCTTCGCTCAACGTGCCGGCGGTGCGCACGCTGGTCATGGTGTCGCCCGAGGCCTTCGCGCGCCAGCTGCGTGCCGCGGGACTGCCGCTTGCGCAGAGCGGCGACTACTACGGCTACAGCCTTGCGCTGGGCAGCGCGGAGGTGTCGCTGCTCGGCCTGGCCAACGCGTACCGGACGCTGGCGAACGGCGGGCGCTACGGGCCGACGCGCTACCTGCCGGCGCCATCCGCTTCCGGGCCGAAGAGCAATGCGGCCGCCATCGACCCGCGCGCGGCCTTCATCGTCGGCGACATCCTGAGCGACGCAAACGCGCGCGCGCGCACCTTCGGCCTCGACAGCGTGCTGGGCACGCGCTTCTGGACGGCAGTGAAGACCGGCACCAGCAAGGACATGCGCGACAACTGGGCGGTGGGCTGGTCGCAGCGCTACACGGTCGGCGTGTGGGTCGGCAACGCGAGCGGCGCGCCGATGTGGGACGTGAGCGGCACCAGCGGCGCGGCGCCGGTCTGGGCCGAGCTCATGGGGTTCCTGCATCGCGGCGTGCCCAGCCGCGCGCCCGCGCCGCCGGCCGGCGTGGTGTCGAGGCCGGTGCACTTCGGCGACGGGATCGAAGCCGCACGCAGCGAATGGTTCATCGCCGGCACGGAGCAGGCGGTGTTCTCGCCCGTCCCGCAAGCGACCGACGCCAGCTCGGCGCCACGGATCACGTCGCCGGCGGACGGCACCATCATCGCGCTCGATCCGGACATCCCGCCCGAGCGCCAGCGCGTGCGCTTCGAGACGGCAGGGCGCGCCGTGCAATGGCGCGTCGATGGCAAGCCCCTCGCACGCGGCAGCAGCGCGCTGTGGCTGCCCTGGCCGGGGCGGCACGTCGTCGAACTCGTCGATGCGCGGGGCCAGGTGGCGGACCAGGTGCAGCTCGAAGTGCGCGGTGCCGGCATCGTGGCCGGGGCGAAGCGCTGAGCGCTGGCGTCGGCGGTTTTGTCCGACGCCTGTCAGCACCCGCCGACGCGAGCACGCCACCGGTTGGCGGACAGCGCCTGATCGCCCCAGCCCACGACCGGGCGGGCCGGAAGCCGCTGGAGCCCATGCGATCCGCGCGGTATCACTGTCTCAACTGTCCAATGGCGCGCCAAGGAGGTGCGAGATGTTGATCAGCATGAGAACCCTGCCGCAAGAACAGGACCCCCGCGTCGTCATCGAGTGGATCCGCGCGTGCGTCTGGGCGGGCATCGAAGGTTGGCCCTTCTGCCCCCTGACGGGCGCCGCGTCACGGCGCTAGGCAGCGTGCCGCTTCAGTGCACCACCATCCGCGTGAACGGCCAGACATAGGCCTGCAGGGTCACGAGGATGCCGACCAGGCATGCGAGCGCAATCGAATGGAAGAACACGTAGCGCAGGATGTCGCCTTCATGGTTGAACCAGCGTGTCGCGGTCGACGCCACCACGATGGACTGCGCATCGATCATCTTGCCCATCACGCCGCCCGAGCTGTTGGCGGCCCCCATGAGGTTGGCCGAGAGGCCGAGCTGCTCGGCCGCGACCTTCTGCATGCCGCCGAAGAGCACGTTCGAGGCCGTGTCCGATCCGGTCAGCGCCACGCCGAGCCAGCCCATGAGCGTGCCGAAGAAGGGATAGAGCACGCCGGTGTTGGCAAAGGCCAGGCCCAACGTGCTGTCGAGCCCTGAGTAGCGCGTGAGCGTGCCCAGCGCGAGCATCAGCGCAATGGTCAGGAGCGAGAATTTCACGAGGTTGAGCGTGCGCCCGTAGGCCACGATGAGCTGGCCGACGCTGTACTTCGCCACCAGCCCGCCCACGATCGCGGACAGCAGGATGCCGGTGCCGGTGGCCGACAGGAGCGTGAAGCCGTAGATCGCGCCCTCCTTCGTCGGCTGCGGCACGATGGGCGGCATCTTCTCGATCATGTTGTGCAGCCCGCCGATCGTGAAGTTGGGCGCGAAGAGGCCGTTGAGCCAGGCCTTGACCGGCGGCAGGCCCCACAGGAAGACGAACACCGTCATGATCGCCCACGGCGTCCAGGCGCGGATCAGTTCGGCGCGCGAATGCTTCGTGCGGGTGGTGGCCGCGGGCTGCACCTCGCCGCCGTCCTGCGCGTGCCCCTTGAGGGATACCGATCGCCAGATGGTCTTGGGCTGCCACACGCGCAGGAAGAGGATCAGCGCCACCATCGAGACGATGGCCGCAATGATGTCCACCAGTTCGGGACCGATGAAGTTCGACACCAGGAACTGCGGCACCGCGAAGAACACGCCCGTCACGAGGATCGCCGGCCAGACTTCCATCATGGCCTTGCGGCCCGCGAAGGCCCAGATGAGCCAGAAGGGCACCAGCAGCGAGAAGAAGGGCAGTTGCCGGCCGATCATCGCGGTGACTTCCATGAGGTCGTAGCCATGCACCTTGGCCAGCGTGATGACCGGCGTGCCCAGGGCGCCGAACGCCACCGGCGCGGTATTGGCGATGAGCGACAGGCCCGAGGCCGCCAGCGGCGAGAAGCCCAGGCCGATGAGGATGGCGGCCGTCACGGCCACGGGCGTGCCGAACCCGGCCGCGCCCTCGAAGAATGCACCGAAGGCGAACGCGATCAGCAGCAGCTGCAGGCGCCGGTCCTCGGTGATGTCCGAGAGCGAGTCCTGTAGCACCTTGAAGCTGCCGTTCTGCTCGGCCAGCTGCTGCAGGAAGATGATGTTCAGCACGATCCAGCCGATGGGCAGCAGGCCCGTGATGCCGCCGAGAAAGGCCGCCCGGCCCGCCAGGTCGGCCGGCATGCCGAAGGCGAAGATGGCGATCAGCAGCGCGCTGATCAGGCCGAGGCCGGCGGCGATGTGCGCCTTGATGTGCAAGAGGCCCAGGCACACCAGCATGACGACGACTGGAATCGCCGCCAACGCGGTGGAGAGCACCATGTTTCCGTACGGGTTGTAGACCTGCTGCCACGTCATGGAATGTGTCCCCCGGTTGTATCGATTCGTCGGAGAAGGCCCTGCGGATAATAGGGATCGCGCAACGAACAGACAACCCAGGAGCCTCTCCAGTGACAGACCTCTCCAAGATCACGAACATCGAAGACCTGCGAGTCATCGCCCAACGCCGCGTGCCGCGCATGTTCTACGACTACGCGGATTCGGGAGCATGGACCGAAGGCACCTACCGCGCCAACGAGGAAGACTTCCAGAAGATCAAGCTGCGCCAGCGCGTCGCGGTGAACATGGAAGGCCGCTCGACGCGCACGACGATGGTCGGCGAAGAGGTCGCGATGCCGGTGGCGATCGCCCCCACCGGCCTCACCGGCATGCAGCACGCCGACGGCGAGATCCTCGGCGCGCGCGCCGCCAGGGCCTTCGGCATCCCCTTCACGCTCTCGACCATGAGCATCTGCTCGCTCGAAGACGTGGCCGAGGCCACGGGCCGCCACCCCTTCTGGTTCCAGCTCTACGTCATGCGTGACCGCGAGTTCATCGAGCAGCTCATCGAGCGTGCGAAAGCCGCCAACGTGTCCGCCCTTCAGCTCACGCTCGATCTGCAGATCCTCGGGCAGCGCCACAAGGACATCAAGAACGGGCTCACCGCGCCGCCCAAGCCCACGCTGCGGAACCTCATGGACCTCGCGACCAAGCCGCGCTGGTGCATCGGCATGCTGGGCACCAAGCGCCGGACCTTCGGCAACATCGCCGGCCACGCGAAGGGCGTGAAGGACCTGTCCTCGCTGTCGTCGTGGACGGCGGAGCAGTTCGACCCCACCCTCAGCTGGGCCGACGTCGAGTGGATCAAGAAGATCTGGGGCGGCAAGCTGATCCTCAAGGGCGTGATGGACGTCGAGGACGCGCGCCTCGCGGCCTCGAGCGGCGCCGATGCGCTGATCGTCTCGAACCACGGCGGCCGGCAGCTCGATGGCGCGCCCTCCTCCATCGCGGCGCTGCCGGCGATCGCCGAGGCGGTGGGCCGCGAGATCGAGGTCTGGATGGATGGCGGCGTGCGCAGCGGGCAGGACGTGCTCAAGGCGCGGGCGCTCGGCGCGCGCGGCGTGCTCATCGGCCGCAGCTTCCTCTATGGGCTCGGTGCCTTCGGCGAAGCCGGCGTGACCCGCGCCCTGCAGATCATCCAGAAGGAACTCGACGTCACGATGGCCTTCTGCGGCCGCACGCAGATCGACGAGGTCGACTCGAGCATCCTGCTGCCCGGCACGTTCTGAGCAGGGTTACGGCCTCGGCTGACAGCGCGCCGCTCGAGCGTGAGGCAAACTCGGGGTTTGCCCTAACAACATTCGTAGAGGCGCCAGTTCATGAGTTCCGTCACGCCTGCAGCGGGGTCCGCTGCCGAGGGCGCCCCGCCCGCACCGCGTTCCTATACCGCCGAAGAAAAGCGCCAGCGCGTCTTCGCGATCATGGCGGCCTCGTCCGGGAACCTGGTCGAGTGGTTCGACTTCTACGTCTACGCGTTCAGCGCCCTGTACTTCGCGCCGTCCTTCTTCCCCAAGTCCGACCCGACCGCGCAGCTTCTCAACACGGCAGGTGTCTTCGCGGCCGGCTTCCTGATGCGGCCGATCGGCGGATGGCTCTTCGGCCGCGTCGCCGACAGGTATGGCCGCAGGACCTCGATGCTGATCTCGGTCACCATGATGTGCGCCGGCTCGCTCGCCATCGCCTGCCTGCCCACCTACGCGGCGATCGGCGCATGGGCGCCCTTCCTGCTGCTGGTCTGCCGGCTGTTCCAGGGCCTCTCGGTGGGCGGCGAGTACGGCACCACGGCGACCTACATGAGCGAGGTCGCGCTGCGCGGCCAACGCGGATTCTTCTCGTCGTTCCAGTACGTCACGCTGATCGGCGGGCAGTTGCTCGCCGTGCTCGTGATCGTCGTGCTGGAGCAGTTGCTCAGCGAAGCCGAGCTCAAGGCCTGGGGCTGGCGCATTCCGTTCGCGATCGGCGCGGTCACGGCGGTGGTGGCCCTCTTCCTGCGCCGCACGCTGCACGAGACGCAGTCGGCCGAATCGCGCGCGAACAAGGAAGCCGGCTCGCTGGCCGGCATCTTCCGCCACCACAAGGCGGCCTTCTTCACCGTGCTGGGCTACACGGCCGGCGGATCGCTGATCTTCTACACCTTCACGACCTACATGCAGAAGTACCTGGTCAACACGGTGGGTCTGCCGATCAAGACGACCAGCTACGTGATGACCTGCGCGCTCTTCGTCTACATGTGCATGCAGCCCGCCTTCGGCGCGCTGTCGGACCGCATCGGGCGGCGCACCAACATGCTCCTGTTCGGCGGGCTGGGCGCGCTCTTCACGGTACCGATCTTCGGGGCGCTGCAGAACGTCACGAGCCCTCTGGCGGCGTTCGCGCTCATCATCCTGGCGCTCGCCATCGTGAGCTTCTACACGTCGATCAGCGGCATCGTGAAGGCCGAGATGTTCCCGCCCGAAGTGCGCGCTCTGGGCGTGGGCCTGGCCTATGCGGTGGCGAACGCGATCTTCGGCGGGTCGGCCGAGTACGTGGCGTTGGGGCTCAAGTCGATCGGCCACGAGACGGCCTTCTATTGGTACGTCACCGCCATGATGGTGATCGCCTTCCTGGTCAGCCTGCGGCTGCCCCGCCAGGCGACCTACCTGCATCACGATCACTGAAGGGAAAGAAACGGCCGGCCGATCAGGCCTCGGCCTCCCAGAGCTTCGGATAGCGCCTCACGAAGCCCTCGCCGGTGACCTCCAGCATCTCGGCGTAGTCGAAGCGCGGCGAGGCATACCAGTAGTCGGCATCACCGCGGCGCTCGTAGCGTTGCGGAAGCTCCACCAGGTTGCCACTCTCCAGATCGAGCCAGGCCGCGGGCACGTCGGCCGCTTCGCCCGTCGCGAGATGAAGCCGCCGCAGCGGCAGCAGATTGGTGGCCGGCGTGAATCCCAGGTCGAGATCGACGCAGTGGCCCAGGTCGGGCACCGGTGCGTCGTTGAGCTTCCACGCGCCATGCGCGTCGTGAACGATCGAGACATCGATCTGCTCGGCGCCAAGCCATCCGCGCACGGTGCTCCACTGGGTATGCCAGGCGCGATCGCAGCGCACACGATAGTGCAGCTGCGCAACGCGCCCGTCCTCGTGGCGGAATGCAGCCGCGCCATCGAGCTGCCAGTTGTCGCCATTGCGATCCAGGCGGCAGACATCGTGCCCCGGGGCATCGAGGCGGCGCCAGAGCATGAAGGCAACGGGCTGCATACGCCGCATGATGGCACCGGGTGCCCGCGGTGCGCAACCCTCAACCCCCAGGCAGCAGTGCGGCGCGACGAAAATGGCAGCCGTGACCGCCACCCCCATCCGCCGCATCGCCCATCTCGACATGGACGCCTTCTATGCCTCGGTGGAACTGCTGCGCTATCCGCAGCTCAAGGGCCTGCCTGTGGTGATCGGCGGCGCGCGGCGCAAGGTCGACGAGGCGGTGCGCGACGTGCCGGAGGGTGGCACGCTGGCCGACATTCCGCTCCACACCTTCCCGCTCCTCAAGGACTACGTCGGGCGAGGCGTGATCACGACCGCGACCTACCCCGCACGCCAGTTCGGCATCGGCTCGGCCATGGGCCTGATGAAGGCCGCCAAGCTGTGCCCCCAGGCCATCATCCTGCCCGTCGATTTCGACGAGTACCGCCGCTATTCGCGCCGGTTCAAGCAGGTCATCACGGAGATCGCACCGGTGATGGAAGACCGGGGCGTGGACGAGGTGTACATCGACTTCACCGATGTGGCCGGCGGCCAGCGCGAGGGCGGGCGCGTGCTCGCGAGGCTCATTCAGAAGTCGATCTTCGAGGCCACGGGGCTCACCTGTTCCATCGGCGTTGCGCCCAACAAGCTCATTGCCAAGATGGCCAGCGAATTCAACAAGCCCAATGGGATCTCCGTGATCTTCGAGGACGATCTTCAAAGCCGCATCTGGCCGCTGCCCTGCCGCAAGGTCAACGGCATCGGCCCGAAGGCCGACGAAAAGCTCCAGCGGCACGAGATCCGCACCATCGGTGATCTGGCGCTGCGCGAACGCGACTGGCTCATCGCGAACTTCGGCAAGGCCACCGGCGCGTGGATGCATGAAGTCGCGTGGGGGCGCGACGAGCGGCCCGTGGTAACCGAGAGCGAGCCCGTGTCGATGAGCCGCGAAACCACCTTCGACCGCGATCTGCATGCAGTCCGGCACCGGGCGGAACTCGGTGCCATCTTCACGCGACTGTGCGAGAAAGTCGCCGAGGACCTCCAGCGCAAGGGCTACGTCGGCAAGACCATCGGCATCAAGTTGCGCTACGACGATTTCAAGATTGCGACCCGCGACCAGACCATCGACCACTTCACAGCCGATGCCAAGGCAATCCGGCGCGTCGCGGGACAGTGCCTCAAGCGGGTGCCGCTTGAACGGCCCTTGCGCTTGCTCGGTGTGCGGGTGGGCGCATTGATGAAGGCCGGAGAACTCGGTGCCGATGGCACGAAGCCAGCCGGCGGAACCGGCGCAGGGCGCCCATCTCAGGGCGACGGCAGAGGCGGGAGCGCCAGAACAGCCTCGCTGTTCTAGGCCCTCGGCCTCGCTCTTCCCAATTACCGCAGGGGCGGCACCCCGTCGCGCCATTGCGGCCAGTTCTGGACGATGTGGTCCACCACCCGGCTGCCCACGAGTTCGATGTTCTCCACCGTCTCGGCAAAGCCGCCCGCGGTTTCGCCCGGCGCCGGGTCGAGATGCTGCAGCGTGGTCTCGCGCGGATTTCCCTGGTCGAAGTTGACTGCGCCGCGCAGGCTCATCACGCGACCGGTGCCGTGACTGCGCTTGATGACGAGCGTGATTGCCGCAGCTTCCATTTCAGTGATGACATAGTCGTCGGCACCGTACAGCTTGGCGATGTATTGCGCCTGATTCGACATGCCCGGTCCATGGAAGAAGGTGTCGCCCGTCATGTGCGTCCCCGTTCCGACAAAGGGCGCACGCCGCGCGGCCGTTTGCGGATAGCGCTGGCGATAGGCACGGGCGGATTCCGAATCCTTCAGCGGCGTGTCGACCGAGAGCTTCATCGCCCAGGCGACGAGTTCGGGATTCAGCTTGAACCTGCGGTACTCCTCGTAGCCCTTTCTCGGCATGAAGGTCGGCTCGCCGGGCTTGTTCTCCTCCGGCGCCCAGCGGTGGCCGAGGTCGTAGTCGACGAGCCAGGTGGCCCAGTTCACCTCGCCGATCGTGCCGCGCGACGGCGGGGTGCCCGCCACGCCCGAGATCACGTAGTAGGCCTTCGAGAAATCGAACTGCGGGTTCTGCAGGATGGCCTGCATGGACGAAGACGAATTCACCTTGCCCATGCCGAGAACCGCGCCGCATACGCCGTCGGCGTTGCAGTAGACAGGCTGCAGTGCCCCCGGCACCGCCATGGGCGTGACACCCTTCCAGTAGCGCTCGTACCAGTGCTGGAACTCGCCGGCGCGATCACCCGTGTTCTGGCCGATCTCGAACATCGCCGCAACGAACACCTTGACTTTCACGGGCTCGGCAACTCGGGCGGGCGTGGTGGACGCACATCCCGCCGTGAGCAGAACGGCGCCGGCCAATACCAAAGAGCCGACGCGGATAGACCAGAAAGACGACATGAGATTCCCTCTTGGAAAAAGAACATCGAGCTGAACGGGGACGTCGACAACCCGAGGATTTCCCGCCAACGCGCCGCCGGATTCTCGCAAATCCCGTACCAGATCCGCGCTCGAGAGCGCCTGCCATTTGGCGTCCAAAAAGCAAAAAGCCCAGCCATGAGAGGCTGGGCTTTTTGGGGCTGTAAGAGCCTGACGATGACCTACTTTCACACGGGAACCCGCACTATCATCGGCGCTGAGGCGTTTCACTGTC
>JAGIBP010000023.1 GCA_017744285.1 Variovorax sp. | reverse complement strand
CGGATACTCCGCCTTGAGCTTCGGCGTGTAGCGCTCGTCGATGATGAGCCCGTAGTCGTAGTTCAGCTCTTCGCCCGCCTTGATGTTGCGCAGGCTCTTGATGAACACGCGGCCTTCCTCCTCGTCCGCCTCGCAGTTCGGGTTGCAGGAATGGTTGATCCAGCGCGCCGCGTTGCCGCCCACGGCCGCGTCGATGACCCGGCCGTCGTCGATGTGGAAGTAGAAAGTATGGTTCGGGTCCTCGGGATTCCACGGGTGGCGGCGCTGGGCCTCCTTCCACGTGATGATCTCGCCGATGTATTCGATGAGCGTCTCGCCCTCCGGGATGTCCTGGAGCGCGAACACGCCCTTGCCGTGGACGCCCGACTTGCGGACCTGGATGCGGCGATTCGTCTTGGGGGCGCGGGGGGCGGCGGCGCGGGGCCGGGCCGGGGTCTTGGCGGGCATGAATTGAAAACGTGTTAACTTGGATTCGTACACGTGCGCGTATGCGTGCGCGTGTACGCGCGCGGAAAGCGCAGATTGTAAGAACCCCAAGGAGGGGCGCCGCAAGCGCCAGCCGATCCCGTGAGCAAAACCCTCGTCATTGCCGAGAAACCCTCAGTGGCCCAGGACATCGTCCGCGCCCTGACGCCCGTTGCCGGCAAGTTCGACAAGCACGACGAGTACTTCGAGAACGAGAAGTACATCGTCACCAGCGCCGTGGGCCACCTGGTGGAGATCCACGCGCCCGAGCAGTACGACGTCAAGCGCGGCAAGTGGAGCTTCGCCCACCTGCCGGTGATCCCGCCGTACTTCGACCTGAAGCCGGTCGACAAGACCAAGGGCCGGCTCAGTGCCGTGGTCAAGCAGGCCAAGCGCAAGGACGTGACCGAACTCGTGAACGCCTGCGACGCGGGCCGCGAGGGCGAGCTCATCTTCCGGCTCATCGAGCAGTACGCGGGCGGCAAGTCGCCGCTGGGCAAGCCGGTGAAAAGGCTGTGGCTGCAGTCGATGACGCCGCAGGCCATCCGCGACGGCTTCGAGCAGCTGCGCAGCGACCAGCAGATGCGCGGCCTCGCCGACGCGGCGCGCTCGCGCTCGGAGGCCGACTGGCTCGTCGGCATCAACGGCACGCGGGCGATGACGGCCTTCAACTCGCGCGACGGCGGCTTCTTCCTCACGACCGTGGGGCGCGTGCAGACGCCCACGCTCTCGGTGGTGGTCGAGCGCGAGGAGAAGATCCGCAAGTTCGTGAGCCGCGACTACTGGGAGGTGCACGGCGCTTTCCTCGCCGAGGCCGGCGAGTACCCCGGCAAGTGGTTCGACCCCCAATGGAAGAAGCCGCCGCCGGGACCGGACGGCGTGGCCGACCCGGAGCAGCGCGCCGATCGCGTCTGGAGCGAGCGCGAGGCGCAGGCCATCGCCGAGGCGGCGCGCGGCAAGCCCGCGAGCGTGACGGAGGAAAGCAAGCCCACCACGCAGGCATCGCCCGCGCTGTTCGACCTGACCTCGCTGCAACGCGAGGCCAACAGCCGCTTCGGCTTCAGCGCCAAGACCACGCTGGCGCTCGCGCAGAGCCTGTACGAGCGCCACAAGGCGCTGACCTATCCGCGGACCGATTCGCGCGCGCTGCCGGAAGACTACCTGCCAGTGGTCAAGCAGACGATGGGCATGCTCGCCACGAGCGGCATGCGGCACCTCGCGCCCTTCGCGCAGCAGGCGATCGACGGCAACTACGTGAAGCCCTCGAAGCGCATCTTCGACAACGCCAAGGTCAGCGATCACTTTGCGATCATCCCGACGCTGCAGGCACCCAGCGGCCTCTCGGACGCCGAACAGCGGCTCTACGACTTCGTGGTGCGGCGCTTCCTGTCGGTGTTCTTCCCGAGCGCCGAATTCCAGGTGACCACGCGCATCAGCACGGTGGAGCACGCGGGCAAGAAGTACCCGTTCCGCTCCGACGGCAAGGTGCTGGTCAAGCCGGGCTGGCTCGCGATCTACGGCAAGGAAGCCGAGGACGAGGAGAAGGGCGAGGACAAGGACGGCAAGCGCCTCGTGCCGGTCAAGCCCGGCGAGCAGGTGAAGGTGCAGTCGGCCGAGATCAAGGGCCTGAAGACGCGCCCGCCCGCGCGCTATTCGGAAGCCACGCTGCTCGGCGCGATGGAAGGCGCGGGCAAGACCATCGACGACGACGAACTGCGCGAGGCGATGCAGGAGAAGGGCCTCGGCACCCCGGCCACGCGCGCGGCGATCATCGAAGGCCTGCTGGCCGAGAAATACATCCTGCGCGAAGGGCGCGAGCTGATCCCGACCGCAAAGGCCTTCCAGCTCATGACGCTGCTGCGCGGCCTCGGCGTGGAAGAACTCTCGAAGGCCGAGCTCACCGGCGAGTGGGAGTACAAGCTCGCGCAGATGGAGCACGGCAAGCTCAGCCGCGAAGCCTTCATGCGCGAGATCGCCGAGATGACGCAGCACATCGTCAAGAAGGCCAAGGAATACGACCGCGACACGGTGCCCGGCGACTACGCGACGCTCGCGACGCCGTGCCCGAACTGCGGCGGCGTCGTGCGCGAGAACTACCGCCGCTACTCCTGCACCGGCAAGCCCGGGCAGGAACCCTGCGGCTTCTCGTTCGGCAAGTCGCCCGCGGGCCGCACCTTCGAGGTCCAGGAAGCCGAGCAGCTGCTGCGCGACAAGCACATCGGGCCGCTGGAGGGCTTCCGCTCCAAGGCGGGCTGGCCCTTCACCTCGGAGATCGTGCTGCGCTACGACGAGGAGGCGAAGAACTGGAAGCTGGAGTTCGACTTCGGCGACGACAAGGACGCCGAATCGGGCGAGATCGTGGACTTCGCGGGCCAGGCTTCGCTCGGCCCGTGCCCGAAGTGCGGCGCGCACGTGTACGAACACGGCAGCAACTATGTCTGCGAGAAGTCGGTGCCGACGAATGCGCAGCCGACGCCGAGCTGCGATTTCAAGACCGGCAAGATCATCCTGCAGCAACCGGTGGAACGCGCGCAGGTCGAGAAGCTGCTGGCCACCGGCAAGACCGACCTGCTCGACAAGTTCGTCTCGATGCGCACGCGCCGCGCGTTCAAGGCCTTCCTGGCCTGGAACAAGGACGAGGGCAAGGTGACCTTCGAGTTCGAGCCGAGGGAAAGCAAGTTCCCGCCGCGCAAGACCTTCGGCAAGGCCGCGCCCGCGGCCGCGAAGAAGGCGGCGCCGGCGAAGAAGGCGGCCGCCAAGAAGGCCGCCGCGCCCAAGGCGCCGCGCAAGCCCGCGGCCGGCCTCAAGCCGAGCGATGCGCTCGCCGCGGTGATCGGCACGGAACCGGTGCCGCGCACCGAAGTCATCAAGAAGCTGTGGGACTACATCAAGGCCCACGGCCTGCAGGATGCGGCCAACAAGCGCGCCATCAACGCCGACGCGAAGCTCAAGCCCGTGTTCGGCAAGGACCAGGTCACGATGTTCGAGCTCGCCGGCATCGTGGGCAAACATCTGAGCTGAACCAGGGAATCGTTCGAATGAAGCTATCCGCCGTCATCGCCGCCTCGATCGCACTCTGCCTGAGCCTGCTCGCGGGCTGCGCGTCGCAGGGCGGTACCGCGTCCTCGTCGGGCACCAGCGGCATCACCGTCTTCGGCACCATCGACGCCGGGGTCAGCGGCTCGCGCAACCAGAGCCGCTGAGCGACGAGCGCGCTCAGCGCATCAGCAGCGCCTGCCGCAGCAGGCGCGCCGCGCGGTTGCGGATGCGCCCCGGCGCGCTGCGCAGCGGGCCGCGCGGGCTGACCTTGGCGGTCGCGCAAGCCCACAGGAAGTCCTGCAGGATCGCGGTGTCGTCCAGCGTCTCGGTGCTGCCGTACTGGTGGAACTCGGGGTGCCACTGCGTGGCCGCGATGTAGCTGCGGCCGCGTTCCGGCCGGCGGCGGATCGCCTCGGCCACGTGATCGGGAATGCTCCAGGCATCGACCTCGAAGCCGGGCGCGAGGTCCTTCACGCCCTGGTGGTGGATGCTGTTGACGCGCGTGCGTTCCATGCCCGGGTAGAGTTTCGCGAGGCGCGAGTTCGGCGTGATGCTGATCTCGTGGAAGTTCTTGTCGTAGGCCACCGGGTCGCGATGCCGCTGCGCATTGGGGTGCTGCGCCTCGATGTCCTGGTAGAGCGTGCCGCCGAAGGCCACGTTGATCAGCTGCAGGCCGCGGCAGACGCCGAAGATCGGCTTGCCGACCTGCTCGAAGGCCTCGACCAGCGCGAGGTCGTAGAGGTCGCGGATGCGGTCGCCGATCCAGGCGTCCTTGAGCGGCACCTCGCCGTAGCTCCCCGGCCAGACGTCGGCGCCGCCATGCATCACCACGCCGTCGAGCCACTCGGCGTAGTGCGACAGCTTGGTGTCGCCACGCGCGGTCTCGCCGGTGGGGCAGGGAACCATCACGACCATCGCGCCGGCCGACATCAGCCAGTGCGCGATCGACTGCTCCACGTACTGCAGGGTCTTGTTCGTGAACAGCGAGCGCGCGGGATCCGCATGGGAGAAACAGGCGGACAGGCCGATCTTCAAGCGGCCGGATACGGTTTGTGCCATCTTCCGGAAAACGTGCGGCTGAGCCACGCTGTTGACTTCGCGTTCATTCTGAAACGTTTTCGGGGCCGCCTGCCGGCAGCCATGGCCGCATGGCGAAGTCGGACGACGCCCGCACGAGGGGCGCGGTGGCATCATCGCGGGCCCAACCGAGGAGACAGACGATGAAGACCATCCAGGGGCCTGCCATCTTCCTGGCCCAGTTCGCGGGCGATGCCGCACCTTTCGATTCCCTCGACGCGATCGCCGGCTGGGCGGCCGGGCTCGGCTACAAGGGCGTGCAGATCCCGAGCTGGGACCGGCGCCTCTTCGACCTCGAGAAAGCCGCCGAGAGCAAGACCTATTGCGACGAGGTGAAGGGGACGCTGGCCGCGCACGGCCTGGCGATCACCGAGCTCTCCACGCACCTGCAGGGGCAGCTGATCGCGGTGCACCCGGCCTACGACGCGGGCTTCGACGGCTTCGCGGCACCCGAAGTGCGCAACGATCCGGCCAGGCGGCAGCAATGGGCGGTCGAACAACTGCATTTCGCCGCGAAGGCTTCGGCCCACCTGGGGCTCAGCGCGCACGCGACCTTCTCGGGCGCGCTTGCCTGGCCGTACCTCTATTCGTGGCCGCCGCGGCCGCCGGGCCTGATCGAGGAAGCCTTCGACGAACTCGCGCGCCGCTGGAGGCCGATCCTCGATCGCTTCGACGAGGTGGGCGTCGATGTCTGCTACGAGATCCATCCGGGCGAGGACCTGCACGACGGCGTGACCTACGAGATGTTCCTCGAACGCGTGAACCAGCACCCGCGCGCCTGCCTGCTGTACGACCCGAGCCACTTCGTGCTGCAGCAGCTCGACTACCTCGCCTACATCGACCACTTCCACGAGCGCATCAAGATCTTCCACGTGAAGGACGCGGAGTTCAACCCGACCGGCAAGCAGGGCGTGTACGGCGGCTTCCAGCCATGGCTGAATCGCGCGGGCCGCTTCCGCTCGCTGGGCGACGGGCAGGTGGATTTCGGCGCGATCTTCTCCAAGCTCGCGGCCTATGACTTCCCGGGCTGGGCGGTGCTCGAGTGGGAGTGCTGCCTCAAGCACCCCGAGGACGGCGCGCGCGAAGGCGCCGAGTTCATCGCGAGCCACATCATCCGCGTGGCCGACCGGGCCTTCGACGACTTCGCGGGTGGCGGAGTCGACGCCGCCGCCAACAAGAAGATGCTCGGCATCGGCTGACGGCCGGCGTCAGATCCCCTGGGGCTTGCGCAGCGTCTGCATGCGGTCGATGGCGTGCACCATGACCTTGCGCACTTCCGCGCCCTGCTGCACCGTCAGTTCGACGTCGCCCTCTGCGCCCGGCCGTTTCCAGAGCTGCTTGTAGAAGGCTTCGAGCGTGGCGACCGCGATGCCGTCGATTTCCAGCACCACGTCGCCGGGGCGCAGGCCCGCTTCGAGCGCGGGGCCCGAGCGGTCGACGCGCACGATCTCCACATGCCCGTCGCGCTCCGACGACGAGACGCCGAGCCACGGCCGCACGCTCGCGCGCGTGCGGCCGGTGGATTCCATCTCGGCGAGCACCGGGCGCAGCAGGTCGACCGGCACGAACATGTTGCCGGGCAGCGTGCGGTCCGGACCGGCGGCTTCGAGCACGAAGAGGCTGCCGATCCCGAGCAGTTCGCCCTGTGCGTTGAAGAGCGGAGCGCCGCTGTGGTTGGCCACCGGCGGGGTGGTGAAGATCGCCGTCTCGATGTAGTACTCCCAGTAGCCCGAGAACGGGCGCGTGGAGACCAGCCGGGTGAAGCCCACTTCGGTGCCGCTGTTGCTGCCGGTCGCGACCAGCAGCGGCTGCCCGACCTTCAGGCCCGCGACACCGGTCATCGGCACCGGCTCCACGCCGCGCAGCGGCACCAGCGGGCGCACCAGGCCGAAGCCGGTGGCGAGGTCGTAGGCCACCTGGCGCGCGGGCAGCGTGCGGTCGTCCTGGGTCACGATCTCGATGGTCTCGGCCTCGAGCAGCAGGTAGCCGATGGTGAGGATGAGTCCGTCCGGCCCGATCACCACGCCGGATCCGGAGCGCCGCTGGCCGAGGCTTTCGGCCGAAGTCGCACCCTCGGTCGCCGTCACGTTGAGCACGACGACCGCGTCGCCGGCCCGCTTGAGCGCCTGGATCTGTGCGTTCATCGCGCGCGTTTCCTGCGCGGAGCCGGCTGCCATCGCGGGCAGGCACCCCAGCGCGGCGGCGCACGCCATCAGGCAGCCGAGCCACCGCACACGCGACCGGAACCGGCTCGGGACCTGTCTTGACCGCGGGGTCGATCCTTGCGTTTGCATGGCCGCGCTCCTTGGAACGATGGAGTTCCATGGTGCGCCGCAAGCGCCCCGCTCGCAAGCGGCGCGCGCCTACGGAGAGCGGGCTCCGAGCGCCGGTTGCGCCGCCGGCGCTTCCTCGCGCGTCACCAGCCAGATGCCTGCGCAGACCAGCAGCAGCGCGAGGGCGTTCTTCCATTCGAGGAAGCGCTCGTCCAGGAAGAGTCCCGACAGCAGCGTGCCGAAGATCGGGATCATGAAGTTGAAGACCGCCACCATGCTCACGCGGTTGTACTTGAGCAGCGTGGTCCACAGCGAGAAGGCCGCCGCCGAGAGCAGCACCAGGTAGCCCAGCAGGAGCACCGCGCCGAGACCCGGCCCGCGCAGCGTGCCCCCGAGCGCCAGCCCGACCAGCAGCAGCGCGGCCCCGCCGATCGCGAGCTGGTAGCCGGTGAGCACCACCGAGTCGATGCGCTGCGACAGCTTCTTGCCGTAGATGCTCGCGGCCGACAGCACCAGCGCCGCCATGACCACCGAGCCCTCGCCTTGCAGCGTGAGGTCGAACTGCAGCGGACCCCGCCCGACATTCACCACCATCACCCCCACGAAGCCCACCACGCAGCCGAGGACCTTGGGATAGCTCAGCCGGTCGTTGTGATAGATGAAGTGGGCCAGCAGCACGCTGAAGAAGGTGCCGGTCGCATTCATGATCGAACTCTTCACGCCCGTGGTGTGCGCCAGGCCGAGATAGAAGAAGAGGTACTGCAGGCTCGTCTGCGTGAGGCCCAGCAGGGTCATCTGCCCGAGCGTGCGGCGATCGAAGCCGAGCACGTTCTTCCGGCTCGCCGCGGCGAAGGCCACCAGCACCGCGCCGGCCAGGAGGAACCGCCAGCCGGCGAAGACCAGCTGCGAAGGAATGTCGCCCGCTTCGATCTGCAGGAGGGCGTAGCCATTCTTGATGGCCGGGTAGGCGCTGCCCCAGAGCAGGCAGCACAGCGAGGCGAGGAGGAAGACGACGCGGCGGTCGGTGAAGAAGAGGCGGCTTCGCGCCGACTTGTCAGACAACATGGGCCAATTATCGAGGAGGCCGCCCGGGTTGTACGACGACCAGCGGCACCCCCGTCATGCGACTGAAAAGCAACAGTTGTGCCAGTCGAGTAGAATGACGGGTTCGTTTCGATACCGCGACGAGGGTTTTCGTCAGATCGCCGATGGGTCGGCGCGGTGCGCAGCCGCAAGACTCCTCCATCAGGCCAGCTCCGCAGCGGGCTGAAATGGCCAGGCCGGGCACCGTGGCGTGCCGCCCGCTGTCTTCGTACCTTGTTGAAGCGAACCGCGCTCTGAACGCCCTCCGTGGCGCCAGCGCGCGGCCAGGCCGCGCTTGAACCGGCCGCCCGTTTTCTTGTCCAATCACGACAACTGACAAAGGTAATTCATGCCAAAGGAAGAACTGATCGAAATGAACGGCGCAGTCACTGAAGTGCTGCCCGACTCGCGCTATCGCGTCACGCTCGACAACGGCCATCAGCTGATCGCCTACAGCGGCGGCAAGATGCGCAAGCACCACATCCGCATCCTGGCCGGCGACAAGGTGTCGCTGGAGCTGTCGCCCTACGACCTGACGAAGGGCCGCATCACGTTCCGTCACCTGGAACGCCGCGGTCCTCCGCCAGTCACGGGCGGCAACAACGGCCAGCGCCGCTGATCCTTTCCGCCGTGACCGGTCCGGCCACCGAGTTCAGGACGCTGCCGCTTTCGCCAGAAACGCTGGCGAACCTGGCGCAGCTCGGCTATGCGCAGATGACGCCCATCCAGGCCGCCAGCCTGCCGGTGGCGCTGCTCGGCCGCGACCTGATCGCGCAGGCCAAGACCGGCAGCGGCAAGACCGCCGCCTTCGCGCTGGCGCTGCTGGCGAACCTCAACCCGCGCCGCTTCGCGGTGCAGGCGCTGGTGCTGTGCCCGACGCGCGAACTGGCCGACCAGGTCACGACCGAGATCCGCCGCCTCGCGCGAGCGGCCGAGAACATCAAGGTGGTCACGCTCTGCGGAGGCGTTCCGCTGCGCGGCCAGCTCGCCAGCCTCGAGCACGGCGCGCACATCGTGGTGGGCACGCCCGGGCGCATCATGGACCACCTCGAGCGCGGCAGCCTCGACCTCGAAGCGCTCAACACGCTGGTGCTCGACGAAGCCGATCGCATGCTCGACATGGGCTTCTTCGACGACATCGCCAAGGTCGCGCGCCTATGCCCGTCCGCGCGGCAGACCCTGCTGTTCTCGGCCACCTATCCCGAGGGGATCGAGCGGCTGGCCGCGCAGTTCATGAAGAGCCCGCAGCAGATCACGGTCGAGGCGCAGCATGACGACGCCAAGATCCGCCAGCGCTGGTACCAGGTCGAGGACAGCGAGCGCCTGCACACGGTGAGCCTGCTGCTCAACCATTTCCGCCCGACCAGCACGCTCGCCTTCTGCAACACCAAGCAGCAGTGCCGCGATCTCGTGCAGGTGCTGCAGGCGCAGGGCTTCAGCGCGCTGGCCCTCTACGGCGAGCTCGACCAGCGCGAGCGCGACCAGGTGCTGGTGCAGTTCGCCAACCGCAGCTGCTCCGTGCTCGTGGCCACCGACGTGGCCGCGCGCGGGCTCGACATCGCGCAGCTCGAGGCGGTGATCAACGTCGACGTCACGCCCGACCCCGAAGTGCACATCCACCGCATCGGCCGCACCGGCCGCGGCGAGGCCGAAGGGCTGGCGCTCAGCCTCGCCAGCATGGACGAGATGGGTTCCGTCGGAAAGATCGAGCAGCTGCAGGGCCGCGAGTCCGAATGGCATCCGCTGGCCGAACTCGCCGCCGGCGCATCGAACGCGGCGCCGCTGACGGCACCCATGGCCACGCTGCAGATCGCCGGCGGCCGCAAGGAAAAGATCCGTGCCGGCGACGTGCTGGGCGCGCTCACCGGCGAGGCGGGCTTCACCCGCGAGCAGGTCGGCAAGATCAACGTCAACGATTTCTCCACCTACGTGGCGGTCGACCGCCGCATCGCGCGCGAGGCCGTCCGCAAGCTTTCCGCAGGCCGGGTCAAGGGCAAGTCCGTCAAGGTGCGGCTGCTCGAGGATGCGGCTTAATTACAATCACCCCTTTCGCCCATCTCATCAAAGAGCCATCCATGTCCAACAAAATCCGCACCGAAGCCGACCGCAAGGCTTCCCCGAAGCCCGTTCCGATGCCCGGCTACAGCCTGCCCAAGATGGGTGGCGGCCAGAAGGTGAGCCTGGAGCGCGGCGTGGCCACGCGCAGCAAGAAGAACCCCGGCAAGCGTGCCAAGAAGGGCGGCTGATCGCCCCCACGGGCGGCGCACCGATCGGGCGCCATCCTTCGCCGAACGCGCCCCCGGGCGCGTTTTTCTTTGGTGACGCACCGAATGTCAGACGACTACCAGATCGACATCCCACCCTCGTTCTACGCGGTCTACACCGACCGGCGCCAGCGCCTGGCCGCGCCGCTCGCGGTGGTGCGGGCGCGCTACGAGGTGTGCGAGGACCTCGCGAATCATCTGGTGCAGCAGGCCATGACGCTGCATCACGTCTCGGTGCCCTCCGAAAGCGAGATCCTCGAACGCATCCATGCGGGCCTCGCCAGCGCCGAATCCGGGGTCTCGCCCGATGAAGCGCGCTGGATCACGCGGCGCCTGGCCGAACTCCTGAACTGGCCCTGCCCGCCGCTCGAAGGCGACGAAGCACCGCAGGACGCGGGCTAGGCCGCGCGCCTGGCCTTCTTCGCGGCGGGCCCCTCGGCCGCCTGCATCGGCGGAAAGGCCGGCAGCGCGCGGGAGGCCACCTGTTTCGCGGCGGCCCACTCCATGCCCAGGCCGCGCAGCAGGCAGGTCGCCACCTCTCGCCCGTGCTTCGCGGGCGCGGAACCCCGCGCGACGGTGCGCATCGCCTGCTGCACCGAGCCGTTGATCATGTCCATCGCGGCGGCCTCGCTCGGCACGCGGAATGCCTTCTGCTTCACGCCCAGCCGCAAGTCGGCCAGCACGTAGCCGGCGATCTCGGCCAGCAGGTCCGGCGCGGCGGCCGAGACCTCCATCAGCATCAGCGCCCACTGCGGGCTCTGCTCCGCCAGCCAGATGTAGCGCTGGATGCCGATGGCCATGCGCTGCGCGCCCTCGGCCACGCCTTGCTGGCTGTCGGTGATGCGGCGGCAGAGCGTCTCGGCCAGCAGCATCGCGACGCCGCGCGCCACCTCCTCCTTGGTCTTGAAATGGTTGTAGACGGTGCCGGTGGTCATGCCGGCCACGGCGGCGATCTCCTGGATGGTCGCGTCGGCGTAGCCGCGCGCCCCGAAGACCCGGATCGCCGCCTGCACCAGCAGCACGCGGGTGCGCTCGCGCTTGAGCAGGCCCCGCCGCGGACGCCACACACTTTCGGCCAGGGCCTCTGGCAAAGGTGATATTGACCCGGCGCCAAATTTCGAAAGATCATCCATTTTTGCACCCATCGTCCAATTTTGGACGCACCGCCATTCAGACAGGAGTTTGCCATGCCGCCCGATCTCCGCCTCGGCCATCTGGTCTTCGAAGTGCGCCGCCCCGCGCGCTGGGCCGCCTTCTGCGAGCACATGCTCGGCCTGCCGGGGCCGGTCGCCAACGCGGACGGCAGCATGGGCTGGCGGGTCGACGAGGCGAGCCAGCGGCTGATCGTGCGCGAGGGCCCGGCCGACGACCTGGCCGCGCTCGGCCTGGAGTGCGCGGACGACGCGGTGCTCGACCGGCTGGCGAAGCGCCTGCAGGCCGCGGGCTGCGCCGTCGCAGCGGGGGATGCGGCGCTGTGCGAGGCGCGCCGCGTGCAGCGGCTGCTTCGCTGCGCGGACCCGGCGGGCAACACGGTCGAGCTCTTCACGGGGCCGGAGCGCGCGGCCACGCCTTTCGCGTCCGAGGCCTTTCCCGAGGGATTCCGCACCGGCGACCTGGGGCTGGGCCACGCGGTGCTCGTGTCCCGCGACCTCGACCGGATGGAGGCTTTCTACGTCGACCTGCTCGGCTTCGGCGTGACCGAACGCCTCGCGACGCGGGTCGGGCCGATGGCCATCCGCGGCGTGTTCCTGCACTGCAACGGGCGCCACCATTCGCTGGCGCTCTTCGACATGCCGCTGCGCCAGCGCATCCACCACTTCATGCTGCAGGCCGAGCGGCTGTGCGACATCGGCCTCGCCTTCGAGCGCGCGCGCCGCCACAAGGTGCCGCTGAGCCTGGAGCTGGGCCAGCACCCCGCACCCGACGCCACCTTCTCGTTCTACGGCGCCACGCCTTCGGGCTTCGACTTCGAGATCGGCGCGGGCACGCAGACCATCGACCCCGAGGGGTGGCAGGCGCATCGCACCGATGTGACGAGCACCTGGGGCCACAAGCCGAAGCTGCGCCTGCAGCTGAAGATGGCCGCCGGCCTGATCGCGGACCGGATGACCGGCGGCGCGCGCCCGGCGAAGGAGGTCGCGTGAGCGCCCCGACCGGCCGCCGTTGGCTGCGCCGCATCGCGATCGCCCTGCTGGCGCTGATCGCCTTGGGCGCGGCGGCGATCTTCGCGGGCGACCAGATGGCGCGAGCGAAGATGCAGCGCAAGGTCGACGTCGCGGTGACGGGCGTGGCGTTCCGCGACGACGCAGGCGCGATCGAGCGCGGGCGCTATCTCTACGCCTCGCGCGGCTGCGTCGACTGCCACGGCGCCCAGGGCGGCGGCGCGATGTTCCTCGACGACGGCAAAGGCATGCGCATCGCGGGGCCGAACATCAGCCCCGGGCCGGGCAGCGTGGTCGCGGGCTACACGCCGCAGGACTGGGAGCGCGCGATCCGCCACGGCGTCGATCCGAAGGGACGCGCCCTGATGGTGATGCCGAGCGAGGACTACAACCGCTTCACCGACGACGACCTCGCCGCGCTGGTCGCCCACCTGCGCCACATGGAACCGGCCCAAGGCGGCGCCGCGGTGGTCGAACTGCCGCTGCCGGTGCGCGTCTTCTACGGCTTCGGTCTGATGCACGACGCCGCCGCGAAGATCGACCACGCGCGCCCGCCCGAGGCGCCCGTGCCGGCCGGCCTCACCGCCACGCATGGCGCCTACGTCGCGAACATGTGCCTGGGCTGCCATGGCGCCAAGCTCAACGGCGGCAGGATTCCGGGCGGGCCGCCCGACTGGCCGGCCGCCGCCAACCTCACGCCGGGCGAAGGCAGCGCGATGACGCACTATCCCGATGCAGAATCGTTCGCGAAGCTCTTCAAGACCGGCCATCGGCCCGACGGCACGGCGGTGAAGGTGATGCCCTTCGGCTCGCTGCGCGAGATGAGCGACACCGACGTGCGGGCGCTGTTCCTCTACCTGAAGACCTTGCCGGCGGTGCCGCACGGTTGAGGCGGCGCGGCCTCAGCCCCGGTGCTCGGCGTTGCGCTTGCGCGTGGCGGCCGCCTTCTTCGCGGAGGCCGAGCGCTCGGCGGCGCTGCGCGACGCGGAAGCGGCACCGCCCAGTTGGCCGCCCTTGTGGGCCGGCGCGTGGTTCTCGGCCTTGCCGCGTCCGGAACCGCTCTTCTTGCCGCCGCCGGTTTCCTTGTTGACCGTGGCCCAGGCGCGGCGCTCGGCCTCGCCCTTGCCGACGCCGCGGTGCTCGTAGCCCTTCTCGATGTGCTCGGCCTGGCGCTTCTGCTTGTCGCTGTACGACGATTTGTCACCCCTTGGCATGGTGCAACTCCTTCTGACGATGAGGATCTCGATGGTCCGCCCGGCGCGTGCGCGGCGGGTAGGAGGATTCGGCCTCCGTGCGTCAGCGCGCACTTTCATCCATGACGCAGCTGGCCGTTCGGCCGCTTCCTACGGCGGCGCGATCCCGCTACCTTTAGGCTTGCGATGGGTCGAAAGGAGCGAGCGTGAAGCGTCCATACATTGCAACCTTGGCGGGCCTGTCGATGCTGGCCGGACTGGCGGCGGGCACGGCCGGCTATGCGGCCCTGCGGCTGGCGCGCGCCGCGCGGCTGGCCGAGCGCAGCCGGGCCTTCGAGCGGCTGGCCCGCCCCGAGGGCACGCGCCTGCTGGTGGTCGGCGACAGCACGGCCGCCGGTGTCGGCGCGAGCGAACCCGGGGCGAGCCTGCCGGGCCTGCTGGCAAGGGCGAACCCCTCCCTCACGGTGGTCAACAAGGCGCAGCCGGGCGCGGGCTTCGAGGACTTCCTCGCGCAGCTGGGCGGCGACGAGCCCTTCGACGCCGTGCTGGTGCTCGGCGGCGGCAGCGAGCTGGTCCGCATGAGGCGCCTTTCGGCCGTGCGCGACAGCGTGCGTCGCGTCGCCCAGCGCGCGCGCGTGCACGCCGGCCTGGTGGTCTTCATGCCGCCGGGCAACCTCGGCAGCGCGCGGGCGTTCCTGCCGCCCTGGAGCTGGTGGCTGACCGCGCGTTCGCGTCGCCTGGGCGAGATGGTGGCGCAGGTGGCGCGGGCCAACGGTGCGCTGTGCGTCTCGCTCTTCCAGGAGCGCGACGACGACCCCTTCGCGCGCCACCCGCGCCGCCTGCATGCGCGCGACGGCCTGCATCCGGGGGACGCGGGCTACGAGCTGTGGCAGCGCGAACTCGAGGCGCAGGTGCAGTTCTCGGCCCGGCTGCGCAAGATCGGCCGCAGCAGCGCGCGGCGCGGCGCCGACTTCTGAACGCTCAGGCCGCGGCGGCGAACAGGGGCTGCACCTGCCACCACGCGGGCAGCAGCGCGCGGATCTCCTGCCGCGCGAAGCGGTCGTCGAGCAGGTAGAGCACACCCGCGTCGGTCTCGGTGCGGATGACGCGGCCCGCCGCCTGCACGACCTTCTGCAGCCCGGGGTAGACGTACGTGTACTCGTAGCCGTCGCCGAAGAGCGCCTCCATGCGCTCGCGCATGACTTCGTTGGGCTCGTTGTGCGTGGGCAGGCCCAGGCTCGCGACGAAGGCGCCGATCAGCCGGTCGCCGGGCAGGTCGACGCCCTCGCCGAAGGCGCCGCCGAGCACCGCGAAGCCGATGCCCTGGCCGCCGGCTTCGAAGCGCTCGAGAAAGGCATCGCGCTCGCCTTCGCGCATGCCGCGCGACTGCTGCCACATCGGCACGTCGGGATGCCGGTCGGCGAAGGCCGCGGCGGCATCGGCCAGGTAGTCGAAGCTGCCGAAGAAGGCCAGGTAGTTGCCGGGGCGGCGCGCGAACTGCGCCGCGATGATGTCCACCAGCGTGGCCAGCGAGCGCGTGCGGTCGCGAAAGCGCGTGGACACGTCCATGGCGACGCGCACCGTGAGCTGCTCGCTGCGGAAGGGCGAATCGACGTCGAGGGTGGCGGTGTCCCCGGGCAGGCCGAGCGTGTCGCGGTAGAAGGCGAAGGGCGCGAGCGTGCCCGAGAAGCAGGTGGCCGACACGCAGGCCTCGAAGCGCCCTGCCAGGAAGGGCGCGGGGACGAGGTTGCGGATGGCGAGCACGCGGGCATCGCCTTCGAGCCGGCATTCGAAGACCGAATGCTTCGCGAACGAATCCGCCAGCCGCGCGAAACGCAGCAGGTCGAAGAAGCACTGCTGCAGCGGGCCGAGCGGCTCGTCGGGGTGGGCGGTGAAGTGTTCGGCCATCACGCCGACCGCGTCCTGCAGCGCGCGCGCGAAGGGCTCGGGGATCTCGTCGCGCGCGTCGTACGGCGCGGCCTGGTCGCGCTGCAGGCGCTGCCATTCGCGCTCCAGCTGGCGCAGCGCCTTGCGGATCGGAAGCGGCGCCTTCTCCATGACGGCCATGACGCTCGCCGCCGCCAGTTCGGCCGAGTACATGCCGCGCGCGCGATCGAGCAGGTTGTGCGCCTCGTCGACGAGCAGGGCGGCGCGCCAGTCCTCCTCCTTCATCAGCGCATGGAGGAAGGCGCTGCCGTCGAAGTAGTAGTTGTAGTCGCCCACGATCACGTCGCTCCAGCGCACCATCTCCTGCGCGAGGAAGTAGGGGCAGATCTCGTGCGCCAGCGCGATGCGGCGCAGCGCGGGCCGGTCGAGCAGGGCGGCCTGCGCCGCCTCGCCGCGCGCGGCCGGCAGGCGGTCGTAGAAGCCGCGTGCCAACGGGCAGGACGCGCCGTTGCACGCGCGGCCCGGTTGCTCGCATGCCTTCTCGCGGGCCGTGAGCTCGATCACGCGCAAGGGGGGGCGTTCGCGGCCCAGGAGGCGCATCGCGTCGAGCGCCACCGAGCGCCCGGAGGTCTTGGCAGTGAGAAAGAAGATCTTGTCGAGCTGGTGCGCGGGCCGCGCCTTGAGCAGCGGGAACAGGGTGGCGAGCGTCTTGCCGATGCCGGTCGGCGCCTGCGCGAGCAGGCAGCGCCCCGAGGCCGCGGCGCGGTACACCGCCTGCGCGAGCTCGCGCTGGCCGGGCCGGAACCGGCCGTGCGGGAAGGCGAGGGCGGCGAGCGCCTCGTCGCTCGCGGCGCGATGCGCTGCCTCTTGCGCGGCCCAGGCCACGAAGCGACTGCAGAGCGCCTCGAAGTGCTGGCGCAGCTCGTCATGCGTGCAGCTTTCCTCCAGCACGCTTTCTTCCTCGGTGTCGAGGTTCAGGTAGACCAGGGCCACCTGCACGCGCGCCAGCGCGTCGCGCTCGCAGAGCATGAAGGCGTAGGTCCTGGCCTGCGCCCAGTGCAGCGCGCGATGGTTGGCCTTGATGGCGGCAAGCTCGCCGCGGAAGGTCTTGATCTCCTCGATGCGACGGCGATGCGGGTCGTAGCCGTCGGCGCGGCCGCGCACGCGCAGGCGCTCGAAGCTCGCCGCGAGGCTGATCTCGCTCTCGTAGGCCGGCCCCCGGCGCCCCTGCACCAGCCGGTGCCCGGCCTGGCCGTCCTGCGCGGTCGGCGCCGGCACGAAGCGCAGGTCGAGGTCGCCGGCCTTCGCGGCGAAGGCGCACAGCGTCCGGACCGAGACGGTCCAGGCGGCGGCCGGCCCGGCCGTGGAGGAAGAAGGAGAGGAGGGGAGCATCGCGCTGGATGAATATACAGCGCGATGCCCTCCCTTTCCGGGCGCACTCTGCGTGGGCTCAAAGCACCGAGGTCGCCAGCAGCGCGAGCGATGCCGCCGCCATGGCCGCGGTCGCGAGCCAGCCGAGCAGCTTCCACTTTCGCGGGAGCACGATGCCGCCCATCACCTTCGGGCTGGAGGCCGCGATCATGACGGCGACCATCACCGGCACCGAGATGACCGCGTTGATCACCGCCGCGCCCACCAGCGCGGCGATCGGGTCGAGCCCCGAGATGCTGATCAGGGTACCGATCGCCATGGCGGCGGCGAGGATGCCGTAGAAGCTGCGGCCCTGCGACAGCGTCAGGCTCAATCCCTTGCGCAGATGGAACCAGCTCGCCACCGCGTCGGCGGCGGAGCCGGCGAGCACGGGCAGCGCCAGCATGCCGGTGCCGACGATGCCCAGCGCGAAGAGCAAGAAGGCCGCATCGCCCGCGATGGGACGCAGGGCGGCGGCGGCCTGTGCCGTGGTGTCGATGCGCGCATGGCCGTGCGCGTGCAGCGTCGCCGCGGCGGCCGTGATCATGAAGAAGGCGATCAGGTTCGAGAACCCCATGCCGGCCACGGTGTCGATGCGCAGGCGGCGCAGCTGCCGCCGCGCCTGTTCGGGCGCGCGGCGCAGGGGCTGGTCCTCGGGCACGCGGCGGATCTCCTCGACCTCCTGCGAGGCCTGCCAGAAGAAGAGATACGGGCTGATGGTGGTACCGAGGATGGCGACCACGGTGGTGACGAACTCGCGGTTCCATTGCAGCGCGGGCGCGAAGATGCCCCGCGCCGCGGCGGCCCAGTCGACCTCGACCGCCAGCACCACGCCCACGTAGGCGAACAGCGACAGCGTGAGCCACTTGAGAACGCGCACGTACTGCGCGTAGGAGACGAACACCTGCAGCAGCAGCGAGACGACGCCGAAGCCGACCGCGTACGCGGCGGCGGGCCCCGGCAGCACCAGCGCGGTCGCCTCGCCCATGGCACTGAGGTCGGCCCCCAGGTTGATGACGTTGGCGACCACGAGCAGCAGCACGAGCGACACCACGATCCACCCCGGGCAGAAGCGCGTGAAGGTCTCGGTCAGGTTCTTGCCCGTGACCCGCCCGATGCGCGCGCTCGCGAGCTGGATGCCCACCATGAGCGGCCAGGTCAGCACCACGGTCCAGCCGAGCGCGTAGCCGAACTGCGCCCCGGCCTGCGTGTAGGTCGCGATGCCGCTCGGGTCGTCGTCGGCGGCGCCGGTGATGAGGCCCGGGCCGAGCTTCTCCCACCAGGAGTCGCTGCCGGCGGGGCTCGCGTCAGGGGTAGCGGAAGAAGTCATGGCGGCTCCGGAGTGTCATCGAACGGCGACCCTACTCTGGCGTGGCGCGCGCGGCGCGTGCATCGGCGCAGTCCCCGGCGCGCTGTGGGATTTCGTCGAGTCTGCGCGGCGCATGCGGCGTTGGATGACATGCGCGCGCCGCCCGGCTGCCTACGGTGAATCGCATCCAACCCTCATTGCACGCAAGGAGCAACGCATGCAGCACACCCACGACAAGCCGACATCCTCCCGCAGCCCCGCCGCTTCGGGCGATGTCGCCGCGCAGCACCGCAAGGTGCAGCGCGAGCAGGATGCGAAGGACCGCGCCTCGCCCGCCAAGGAGTCCGCCGGCAAGCCCATGCAGGCCGGGCACCGCCCCGAGCCCGAGAACCCGATGCCCGCGCAGCATCTGAAGAAGCCCGGGCTCGAAGCCGAGATGGACCTTCAGCCGCGGTTCAAGGCCTCGGGCTACGTCGGCAGCGGCAAGCTCAATGGCATGGTGGCGCTCATCACCGGGGGCGACTCCGGCATCGGCCGCGCGGTGGCGCTGCTGTATGCGCGCGAGGGGGCCGACGTCGCGATCGTGTACCTCGGCGCGGAGCAGGTCGACGCCGAAGAGACCAAGCGCTGCGTGGAGGCCGAGGGCCGCCATTGCGTGCTGATCCCGGGCGACGTGCGCGACCCGGCCTTCTGCAACCGCGCGGTGAAGGAGACCGTCGAGGCCTTCGGCAAGCTCGACATCCTGGTCAACAACGCCGGCTTCCAGCTGCACGCGGCGTCCATCGAGGACATCAGCGACGAGCGGCTGGACCTCACGCTGCGCACCAACGTGTTCGGCTATTTCCAGATGGCGCGCGCGGCGGTGCCGCATCTGCGCGAGGGCGGCTCGATCATCAACACCGGCTCGGTGACCGGCCTGGAGGGGAGCGCGCAGCTGCTCGACTACTCGACCACCAAGGGCGCGATCCACGCCTTCACCAAGTCGCTGGCGAGCAACCTGCTGGACAAGGGCATCCGCGTGAACGCCGTGGCGCCCGGCCCCGTGTGGACGCCGCTGAACCCGGCCGACCGCCCGGGCGAGGAGGTGAAGGACTTCGGCCGGCAGACGGACATGAAAAGGCCGGCGCAGCCCGAGGAGCTGTCGCCGGCCTATGTGTTCCTCGCCGCGCCGTGCTGTGCGAGCTACATCACCGGCATCGTGCTGCCGGTGACGGGAAGCGTCGGCGCGGTGTAGCCGCTCAGAACTTCCACAGCAGGTTCGCGCGCACGCCGTTGTCCTGCACGCGGTCGCCGAACTGGCCCACGTAGGTGAGGCCGAGCGTCAGGTTGGGCTTGAGCGCGAGGTCGAGGCCGCCCTCGATCACCGCGGCATTGCGCGCGATCGGCACGCCGGCCACGGTGAACGCGGGCTGCGCGAGCAGGGCGACCGACGCTGTCTTGGCGACATCGCCGAAGGCATGGCGCCAGCCGATCATGCCGTGCACGGAAGCCTTCATGCTGCCGATCTCGACGTTGTTGCTGCCGCGCAGGCCCAGCGTGCTGAACGTGGTGTCGGTGCTCTCGCTGCCGGCATGCAGCGCCGCCGCGCGGCCGACTTCGGCGAAGTCGTCGGTGCGCAGGTTCACGTAGGCCAGGTTGGCGAAGGGCTCGAACGCGGCGCCGCCGCCGGCATCGATGCGCCAGCCCAGTTCGCCGAAGGCCTGCGCGGTGCGCGCGTGGTAGCTGGCCGTCGGCGCGTCCGCGAAGCCGGTGAAGCTCACGACGCGGCTGGTGTCGATGCTGCTGTCGGTGTAGCTCGCGCCGGCGCGCAGGCCGAGCGCGCCCCACTGCCGGCCGCCGTACACGCCCAGGTGGTAGCTGTCGCTGGTGGCCGAGGCGTTGAGCATGTGCACGTCCACATTGCCGCGGCTGTAGCCGCCGAGCGCGCCGACGCGCCAGTCGTCGCCCACCTGCGTATCGCCGCCGATCAGGATGCCGCGGGTCGAGTGGTCCGCCACGCTCGCATTGCCGTCGCTGCTCATCTCGCCCCATGCGCCGAAGGCGCGCGCCCAGACGCCGTTCTTCGCCGTGAGGTCGGCCGGTGCGGCGACGCCGCCGAAGGACTGGCGCACGCGGTCCAGGCTCGCATCGCGCACGAAGCGGCTGTCCTCGATGGCCGCCGACTTCACCGAGGCGTGGATCTCGCCGGTGAGCTGGCGGAAGGCGCTTGCGGCGGTGGCCGCGTCGAGCTGCACCACCGCATCGAACAGCGTGCCGGCGCCCAGGCCCTCGACCGCGGCGCCCGAGGCGCGTTCGTTGGTCGTGTTGCCGACCGACGAGAAGCTCACGTCGTTGCGCTTGAGGGTCAGCGTCGCGCCGTTCGCGTCGTAGCTGAGCGACGGGTCCAGGAAGGCCATGTTGGTCGTCGCGCTGCCGAAGGCGCCGTTCACCCCGCCGTCCGCCTTCAGGATCGAGAAGGTGGAGTTGGGGTTCCAGTTGCCGTTGGCGAGCACGCTGACGGTGCCGCCCTGCAGGTTGATCGCGCCGGTCGCGTGGATCTGGTCGCTGCGTCCGTCGGCCGAGGCTTCGACCTGGTAGGTCGAGCCCTGTGCCAGCGTGAGGTTGCCGGCGACGTTGAGCAGGCCGATCGAGTTGCCCGGCGCGACGGTCGCGCCGGATTGCACGACGGTCGAGCCCACGGTGCCGTTGCCCTTGAGCGTGGTGCCGCTGGCCATCGTGAGCGTGCCGCCGAGCTTGCCGTTGACGGCCAGCGTGCCGGCACTCACCAGCGTGCTGCCGGTGAAGCCGCTGCTGTCGCCCGTGAGGTTCAGCGCGCCGGCGCCGCTCTTGGTGAGGCTGCCGCTGCCGGAGATCGCGTTGGCGAAGCTGGCGTCGGTGGGCTGGCGGATCTCCAGCGCGGCGTTGTCGACGATCGGGCCGGTGCCGAAGCTGGCGGCGCTGCCGACCAGCGTGCCGGCCGTGATGGTGGTGCCGCCGGCATAGGTGTTGGTGCCGGTCAGCGTGGTGGTGCCGCTGCCGACCTGGCTCACGGAGCCGCCGCCGCTGATCGCGCCGTCGAGGGTCAGGGCATTGCCGCGGTCGAAGACCAGGCTGCCGTTGTTGGCGACGTCGCCCACGATCGAGCCCGTCGCGCCGCCGTTGCCCAGCCGCAGCATGCTGCCCGAGGCGATCGCGGTGCCGCCCGTGTAGTCGTTGTCCGCCGTCAGCGTGAGGACGCCGCCGCCGATCTGCTGCACCGCGCCGCTGCCGGTGATGGTGCCGCCGAAGGTCGTTGCATCGCCGCGGTTGAACGCCAGGGTGCCGTTGTTGGTGACGTCGCCCACGATCGAGCCCGTCGTGCCGCCATTGCCCAGCTGCAGCGTGCCGCCCGAGATGAGCGTGCCGCCGGTGTAGCTGTTCGCGCCCGCGAGCACCAGGGTGCCCAGGTCGGTCTTCTCGAGCCGCGCGCCGCCCGTGAGCTCGTTGTTGACCACGGCGGTGACCGGCGTGCCGGTGCCGTCGCCCACGCGGATGATCGCCTGCGTGCCGGCCAGCGTCAGCGCGCCGCCGTCCAGCACATAGCCATTGGAGGCGAACTGCAGGCCCGAGACGCTGATGGCGCCCTGCGTGTTGTCGACGGTGACCGTGCCGGACGGGCCTTCGAACACCGCGAAGCCGGCATTGCGCGGGGAATTGATCGTGCCGCCGGAGTTCGTCCAGTTGCTGCCGTTCGCGGTCCAGGTGCCCGAGCCGCCATCGACGGCGCCGTTGTTGAAGCCGGACGGGCTGGCGCCGTCCCAGAACTTGAGCTCCTGGCCCGCCGTATTGACCAGGTTCACCTGGTTCGCCACGGCGGTCTGGACCGAGAGGTCCGAGCCCGCCGGCGCGCTGACGATGTCGAGGCCGTTGTTGGTCAGCCCGCCGGTGTAGTTGATGAGCCGGTACACGCCCGCGCCGAAGCCGCCGAGGTCGGTGACGTACAGCTGGCCGTCGAGCGTGAGCGCGCCGTTGACCTGGAACAGCGCCTGGCTGCCCGGCGTGCCGAGGCCGACGCTGAGGTAGGAGCCGCCGGTGAAGGTGAGGGCGCCGGTGGTCAGCGTCTGGCCGGCCGTCCCGCGCAGCACGCCGCCGTCGGAGACGGTCACCGTGCCCGCGATCGAACCCGCGCCGGACAGCGCGCCGCCGTTGCGGACCGTGACGGCCGTGTTGCCGAGCGAGCCGTCGACGCGCAGCAGGCCGTCGTTGACGGTGGTGCTGCCGGTGTAGTTGCTGTCCCCGATCAGCGTCAGGGTGCCGCCGCGCTTCGTCACCGCGCCGGTGCCCGTGATCTGGCCGGCATAGGTCGTGTCGTCGAGGCGGTTGAACGCGAGCGTGCCGCTGTTGTGGATGACGCCGCTCGTGATCGAGCCGGTGGTGCCGCCATTGCCGATCTGCAGGGTGCCGGCGGCGATCGTGGTCGCGCCGGTGTAGCCGCTGTTGCCCGTGAGCACCAGCGTGCCGCTGCCTTGCTGCGTGACCGAACCGGCGCCATGGATGGCGCCCGCGAAGGTGACGCTGTCCGAGCGGTCGAAGGCGAGCGCGCCGCCGTTCGCCACGTTGCCGGTGATCGAGCCGGCCGTGCCGCCATTGCCGACCACGAGCGTGCCGGCCGAGATCGTGGTGCCGCCGATGGAGGTGTGGGTGCCGGTCAGCGTCAGCGTGCCCGTGCCCTGCTGGGTCAGCGTGCCGCCGCCGGTGACGGAGCCGGCATACGTCAGCGCGTCGGACCGGTCGAACACCAGCGCGCCGGAATTGACGACGTCGCCGGAGAGCGAACCCGAGGTGCCGCCGTTGCCCACCTGCAGCGTGCCCGCCATGATCGTGGTGCCGCCCGTGCGGCCGTCGGTGGAAGCCAGCACCAGCGTGCCCTCGCCCTGCTTGGTCAGGCGCCCGGCGCCCGACAGGGCGCCGCCCACCCCCTGGACCCCGATCGTGAGCGTGTTCCCGGCGCTCGTGTCGATGGTGCCGCCACTGGTGCCGACCACCACGCTGCGGGCCAGCGTGGTCGTGGCGCCGGTGGTGCGCAGCGCGCCGCCGTTCAGCGTCAGCACGCCGGAGGTGGCGCCGAGGGCGCTGTCGGAAGCGATCGAGAGCGTCCCGCCCGAGATCGTCCAGGGCGTCGTCGCGGCGGTGCCGTTGGTCAGCGTCCAGGTGCTGTTGCCCGACTTGATGAAGCTGCCGAAGTTGCGGTACTGGGCCGCGGCGCCGATGGTGTTGGCGTCGAAGCTGCCGTCCGCCGCGCCGCCGAGGATCAGCCGGTCGCTGCTGCTCGCGACCACGTTGCCGGTGATGGCCGATCCCGCCTGGATCTCGAGCGTGTTGCCGCCGCCGGAGAACTGGATGGCGGCGGCCGAGTTGCCGCCCGAGATGGTTCCGCTGTTCGTGATGGTCACGCCGCCGCTGGCCTGGACCGCGACGCCGCCGCCGTTGCCGAGGCCGCCACGGATGATTCCGCTGTTCGTGACGGTGACCGCGCCACTGGCCTTGAGGCCAACGCCGCCCGAGCCGGTCAGGCCCGCGACGCCGCCCGTCCCGTTCGCGGCACCGCCGACGCCGCCGGCGCCGCCCGCGATGGTTCCGCTGTTCTCGAGGGTCCGGCCCGTCCCGCTCCCGGTGATGTCCACGCCGATGCCGCCGTCGCCGCCGTTGCCGCCACGGCCTTTGGCGGCGGCGCCGCCCGCACCGCCGGCACCGCCGGTGACGGTGCCCCCCGACTCGATCGTCACCTTGCCGCCCGAGGACGACAGCAGGCCGGTCCCGCCCTGGCCGCCGCCACCGCCGCCGCCATTCCCGCCGCTGCCGGCCGCGCCGCCATTGCCGCCCTTGCCGCCCGCCACCGCGACGGACTTGACCGTCACCGTGCTGCTCGTCGTGTTCGACACGATCCCCGCGCCGCCACCGCCACCGCCACCGCCGCCACCGTCCGTGGTCGAGGCAGCGAAGCCGTTGCCACCGGCCCCGCCGGTCTGGGCAGAGGTCGCTGTGTAGGTGGTAGTCGCGCGAATGGCCGTCTGGCCGCCGCCGCCACCACTGGCTCCCTGGCCGGTGGCACCGCGGCCGCCGTTGCCGCCGGCCCCGCCATCGCCCGCCGTCGACCCGGTGGCGATGACACCGCCGCCCCCACCGCCCCCCGCCGCGCGGACCGTGTTCTGCCCGGAACCGGTGGTGGAGGTCGCGCCATTCAGGCCATCGGCCGAGGCCGACGTGCCGCCCGCGCCGCCCGTGGCGCCCGCGAGGGTGCCGGCGCCGCCCGCGCCCCCGTTGGCCCACGCCGTGCCTCCGGCCAAGGCTGCAAGGGCCATCACGCAAGCCGAAGCAAGCACTGACATTCGATGAAGCTCAATCGTGGCCGGCGATGTGCCGCCGACGCCGCCGCGCGCAGCAGTGGCGACCTCGGAAACGGCCTGGCAGACGCCCTTGGCGCGGTTGAAGACGATGCGGTGGACTCGGTTCATTCCAGGTTTCTCTTTTAATGTTTACTAAAGATACAAATTGATGAATTCGGCGTTGGATTTTGTAAGCACATTGGCCTAAACGAGACAAAGCCGTTGCGAAATAAGTTCTCAGAATTGAGAACAGCTGCACAGAGAGGCCGCCGAGACCCTGTGGCTCAGAGGAAGAGGCGAGGAATGCGGGAGGCAGGCGAGGTTGTGGCGCTCGTGCAACACAAGCGGCCGGGGAGGGGCTTGGCGGCCGGCGCCGGGCGGACGCGCCGGCTTCCTTTATGCTGCGCGGCGTCTACAAGCAGCCTCTCTCGTCCCACCCGCCATGAAGATCCAGAAAGATTCCGTCGTCACCCTGCGCTACAAGGTGTCCGACCCCGCCACCCAGAAGCTGATCGACGAGGGGCGCAACCCCCTGGTCTACCTGCACGGCGGCTATGAAAACACCTTCCCCAGGATCGAGGCGGCGCTGGAGGGCCAGGAGGTCGGCTTCCAGTCGACCCTGCACCTGCAGCCCGAGGACGCCTTCGGCGCGCGCGACGAATCACTGGTGCGGACGATTCCCAAGAGCGAATTCCCGCCCGGAGTGAAGGTGGGCGGCCAGCTCGAAGGGCGCAACGAGCAGGGCGAGCCGCAGGTCTTCAACGTGGTGAAGATCAAGGGCCCGCAGGTGATCCTCGACGGCAACCACCCGCTCGCCGGCAAGGCGCTGCGCTTCAGCCTCACGGTGACCGGCGTGCGCGCGGCCACCGCTGAGGAGATCGCCCACCGCCACGTGCATGGCGAGCACGGGCACCATCACTGAACGACGTCGGGCGCGGCGGGCATGCATTCGGCGGCGCCGATGCGCTCGCCCGCGCAGCGCAGCTCCTTCTGGAGCGCCCGTTCGGCCATCGCCAGCCGCGCAAAGCTCCGCAGCTGCGCCTCGGACGGCCCGGGGCCGACGCCTTCGAGTTGCGCCCGGAAGGCCCGCACCAGCTTGTCGTGCGCGATCTTGCGGGCACGCGAGGCCGTCGCCGCAGCAGCTTCGAGCGTGTTCAGCTCCTCGGCGGTGGAGGCGTCCATGGTTCTCCCGGGCGGCTGTTGTTCCTTGGGGCCATTCTGGAAAGCGCGCCGGCGCCGCTTTTGTAGGTCGGGATCCAACGGCGCCGCCGGTGCGGCGCCTACCCGGCGTTGCGCGCGCGAGGCCACTGTGTCCCGCGCCGCGCACTTTTCAGGGCGGCTCGCTGCCCCCACATTCGATGCACTGCCCTGTCGGACCGGACGGGGCGACCACGCCACCAGGAACGCCCGCACCATGAGCACCGCCAGCCCCATCGTCCGCATCCAGCCCCTCGGATTCCCCTGGACGACGATCGACCCCTTCCTCTTCTGCGCCTACCACGACGACGCCTACCCGCGCGGCAACGCGCAACTCGGGCCGGACGCCCCGCTCGCCGGCCGCGACATCGGCCAGGACTTCAGCCGCAAGGACGGCTGGAGCATGTACCACGGCACGACGGTGCCGGGCTTTCCGGGGCATCCGCACCGCGGCTTCGAGACGGTGACCATCGTGCGCCGCGGGCTGATCGACCACGCGGACTCGCTCGGCGCGGCCGCCCGCTTCGGCGGCGGCGACGTGCAATGGGTGACCGCCGGGCGCGGCATCGTGCATTCGGAGATGTTCCCGCTGCTCGATGCCAGCGCGCCCAACCCGCTGGAACTGTTCCAGATCTGGCTCAACCTGCCCGCGCGCAACAAGATGGCCGACCCGCACTTCACGATGTTCTGGGCCGAGGACATCCCGCGCTTCACGGCCACCGACGCCGAGGGCCGCACGACCGAGGTCGCCAGCGTGGCCGGCCGGATCGGCCCGGTCGATGGCGAACCCGGCGCCGGCGGGCCGCTCGCGCCGCCGCCCGACTCGTGGGCCGCCCAGGCCGAGGCCGATGTCGCGATCTGGACGGTCCGGATGGCGCCCGGCGCGCGCTGGACCTTGCCGGCCGCCACCGGCGAGGGAACGCGCCGCACGCTGTACTTCTTCAAGGGCCGCTCGGTCGCGATCGCCGGGCAGGACGTGCAGGCGCGCGCCGCGATCGAACTGCGCGCCGATGCCGCGGTGGAACTGCACAACGGCGACGAGGTGGGCGAGTTCCTGGTGCTGCAGGGCCGCCCGATCGGCGAGCCGGTGGCGCAGTACGGCCCCTTCGTGATGAACACTTCCGCCGAGATCGCGCGGGCCATGGCCGACTACCGCCGCACGCAGTTCGGCGGCTGGCCGTGGAACGACGAGGCGCCGGTGCACGGCCGCGACCCCGCCCGCTTCGCGCGCCACCCGGACGGCCGCGAAGAGAAGCCCGCGCCGCAGGGGACCGCGCCCGCCTGACGCGGCGCCCTCAGCGCCCGGCGCGCCGCGCCGCCACCTCGCGGATCAGCGCCCACACCCGCTGGGCGAGCGGCGACGGCGCGCGGTTGCGCCGGTGCACCAGCATGATCGAGCGCTGGATGGTCGGCACCAGCGGCCGCACCACCAGCGCCTGCAGGCCCGAGGGCGGCATCGCCAATGCCGGCATCACGCTGATGCCGATGCCCTGCTCGACCATGCGGAACGCCGTGGTGGGGTGGCCCACTTCCTGCCGCACCTCGCCGTGCGCGCCGTGCCGCGCGAGCGCCTGGTCGATCAGGCGCCGGCTGCCCGAGGCGTGGTCGAGCAGCACCAGCGGCTCGCCGTCGAGCATCGGCCAGCGCACCGAGGCCCGGCCGGCAAGGCGGTGGCCGGGCGCCATGACGAGGCAGAACGGGTCGTCGAGGATGGGCTCGCAGTGCAGGTCCTCGGCGGAGGGCGGCTCGATCACCACGCCGAAATCCACCTCGCCGGCGCGCACGCTGTCGAGCACATCCTGCTGGATGCGGTCGAGCAGCACCAGCGCGATGTCCGGGTCGCGCCGCGCGCACTCGGCGATGCAGGCCGGCATGAGGTTGGCCGACAGCGTGGGGCTGCTCGCCACCCGCACCTTGCCGCGCCGCGCGCCGGCCAGCCCATGCACCTCGGCCAGGGTCTGGTCGAGCTCGTCGAGCACGCGGTCGAGCCGCAGCGCGAGCGACTGGCCGGCCTCGGTCAGCACCACCTCGCGCGTGGTGCGGTCGAGCAGCTTGAGGCCGAGCTGCGATTCGAGCTCGACGATCGCGCGGCTGACCGCCGGCTGCGTGAGCCCGACGCGGTCACCCGCGCGGCTGAAGTTGTGCTCCTGGGCCACGGCCTGGAACACGCGGAGCTGCCGGAGGGTGACGTTCATGCAGCCGAATCATAGATCTATCAGATAAATCCATTTCTCTTTTCAATCCGCACAGCGTCCAATCGCCCCCCATGGCACGTTCACGCTATCTCCCCGACAACTTCACGATCGCGCTGGTGGTCGTCGTCGCGCTGGCCAGCCTCTGGCCGGCGAGCGGCGGCGGCGCGGTCTTCTTCGAGCGGCTCACCACGGTCGCGATCGGCCTGCTGTTCTTCCTGCACGGCGCCAAGCTCTCGCGCGAGGCCATCATCGGCGGCATTACGCACTGGCGGCTGCACGTGCTGGTGTTCGCGGCCACCTTCGTGATGTTCCCGGTGCTCGGGCTCGTGCTGCGGCCGGTGCTGCAGCCCCTGGTCACGCCCGAGCTCTACACCGGCGTGCTGTTCCTGTGCGTGCTGCCGGCCACGGTGCAGTCGGCGATCGCCTTCACCTCGATGGCGCGCGGCAACATCCCGGCCGCGGTGTGCAGCGCCTCGGCCTCGACGCTGCTGGGCGTGTTCCTCACGCCGATGCTGGTGAACCTAATCGTGGTGGAGCATGGCGCGGCCAGTTCCTCGCTCGACGCGGTGGGCCGCATCCTGCTGCAGCTCATGGTGCCGTTCGTCGCCGGGCACCTGCTGCGGCCGTGGATCGGCGGTTGGGTCAAGAGGCGCGCCTCGGTGCTCACGCTGGTCGATCGCGGCTCGATCCTGCTGGTGGTCTACACCGCCTTCAGCGCCGCGGTGATCGAGGGCCTGTGGAAGCAGGTGCCGATGTCGGCGCTCGCCGGCCTGCTGGTGGTGTGCGCGGTGCTGCTCGCGCTGGCGCTCGCCATCACCGCCTGGGCCGGCCGGGCGCTGGGCTTCAGCGTGGCCGACCAGATCACGATCGTGTTCGCGGGCTCGAAGAAGAGCCTCGCGAGCGGCATCCCGATGGCGAAGGTGCTGTTCGCCTCGCACGCGGTGGGCGCGATCGTGCTGCCGCTGATGCTGTTCCACCAGATGCAGCTCATGGTGTGCGCGGTGCTGGCGCAGCGCTATGCGCGCCGGCCTCCGGACATTACGGAGGCCGCGCCCGCCAAGGCGCCGGCCTGAGCGCGATCAGCGGGGGGCGTCGCCCTTGCGGTACTCGGCCGTGAGCTCGTCGAGCTTCTGCTTGAGCGCCGGATCGAGCGGGTAGTCGGCGGCGGCGATCGTCGCATCGAGCTGCTCCGGGCGGCTCGCGCCCAGCAGGGGCGCGGTGACGAGCGGGTTCGCCATCACCCACGCGACCGCGAGCGTCGCGAGCGGCACGCCGGCTTCGTCGGCCAAGGCATGCAGCTGCGCGACGGTCGTGAAGGCGCGGTCGTTCCAGTAGCGGCCCTGGTACATCGACCCCGCCGTGCCGAGCGTGAAGCGCGTGTTCGCCTCGGGCTGCGCGCCGGCCTTGTACTTGCCCGTGAGCAGGCCGCCCGCGAGCGGGTTGTAGGGGATCACGCCCAGGCCTTCCTCGCCGGCGAGCGGCAGCAGCTCGCGCTCGATCTCGCGGAAGAGCAGGCTGTAGCGCGGCTGCACCGACACCAGCGGCGTGAGCCGCCGCAGCTCGGCGCGGCCGATGGCCCGCGCGATGCGATAGGCGAGCAGGTTCGACACGCCGATGTAGCGCGCACGGCCCGAGCGCACGATGGTGTCGAGCGCTTCGAGGCTCTCGTCGAGCGGGGTCTCGGGGTCGTCGTGATGAAGCTGGTACAGGTCGACGTAGTCCGTCTGCAGGCGCTTGAGCGAGGCGTCGATCGCGTCGAGCAGGTGCTTGCGCGAATTGCCCTTGTCCCACGGGTCGGGCCCGACCTTGTTCGCGGCCTTGGTCGCGAGGATGAAGCGGCTGCGCCGGTTCGCGCCGCCCGCGCGCAGCCAGCGGCCGATGATCTCCTCGGTGCGCCCGGCCGATTCCCAGGTGCCGCCGAGCGGGTACACGTCGGCCGTGTCGAGGAAGTTGATGCCGGCCTCGGTCGCGCGGTCGAGGATGCGGTGCGACACCGCCTCGTCGGTCTGCAGGCCGAAGGTCATGGTGCCGAGCGCGAGGCGCGACACGGTGAGGCCGGTGCGGCCGAGGCGGGTGGTGGGGATGCTCATGAAGGACTCTCCGTTCGCGGGGCAGAGGGCGATGATAGACAGCGGACCGAAGGCGTGCAGGCCGCCGCCGCGCGCGAGCCGCGGCGGCTCAGTCCGGCGCCTGCGCCGCCAGTTCGAGAAAGCGCAGCGAGGGCTCCGAGGTCAGGGCCCGCGTCACCGCCTGCGCGTCCGCCGCCGCCAGCGGCACCAGCATCTCGACCTGCCCGGCCACGCTGGTCGCGAGCGGCACGCCATCGCGGAACACGACGCGCGCGCCGGCGACGCGCGCCAGCTTCGGGCCGGGCACGACGGTGCCCAGCAGGTTGGCGGGATCGGTCGCGGCCAGGCAGACCAGCCGGCCGTCGCCCGCCCGGCGCCGCACTTCGCGCATCAGGCCGATCGCCTCGGGCAGCGCGAACTGCTCGCCGGCCGCGCCGGCGATGAAGCGGCCGCCGCGGATCTCGCCGCGCGCCTCCAGCCGGCGCCAGGCGCGCACCAGGTCGCGCCAGGGCGGCAGCCAGGCCGCCTCGCGCTCGAGCACGCGCCAGCACACCACGCCGTAGCGGCGCAGCAGGATGCGCGCGACCTGCTCGACGGCCTCGGTCGAGACGCCCTGCGCGTCCGACGCGCGCTGGCGCACGAGCGACCAGCGGCCCGCGTCCTCGATGCCGAAGAGCGACGTGCGACGGCGCCGGCGCGCATGCGTCGATGCGCGCTTCGATGGCGGGATCAGCAGCGCGCGCAGGCCGGCGAAGCTGTCGCAGTGCGCGCGGCCGCGCACCACGAGTTCGCTCAATGCATCCTCCAGCTCGGTGCCGAGCAGGTGCGTGCCCTGCTGGATCTCGTCGAAGAAGGAGGCGCCGTGTTCCTTCAGGAAAGCCGCCACGCGCTGCGCGCGCGAGCCGAGCGCAGCGTCGTCCACCGGCACCGGCGCGAGGCCGGTCCACAGCGCGGCGCTGCGGCGCGGCAGCAGCAGCACCGGCGTGGCGCGCAGCGACGCGCCACCGCCGCCGGGCCGGCCGTCGGGCGCGGGCGGACGCAGGCGCGTCCACAGCGTGCGGCCCGCGGTGCACAGGTCGTCGAGCCAGGCCGGCGCGTAGTCCTTCACCCGCGCGGGCAGCAGTTCGGCCTCCCAGCTCGCGGCGGGCGCCTCGTAGCCTTCGAGCTGCGCGAGGATGCCCGCGAGCGCATCGGGTCCGCTCACGCGGCTGTCGGGCGCGACGTGTTGCCACTCGAACAGGAAGCGCGCGAAGTCGCGAGGCTCGACCGGCTCGATCTCGCGCCGCAGGCGCCCCAGCGTGTAGCGGTGGATGCGCGCGAGCAGGTGCCGCTCGCACCATTCGGTCGCTTCGGCGGCGGGCGTGAAGCGGCCCTGCAGCACGTAGCCCTCGCGCTGCAAGGCGAAGAGCGCCGCATCGACATCCGCGCGTGCAAGCCGGAGCTGCGCCGCGAGTTCGTCGGCGGTCGTCGGCCCGAGCCCGGTCAGCCGCGAGCGCAGGAGTTCGCGCAGCGCGTCCTCGCCGCTGCCCGTGGCGTGCGCGGCGTCGGCCGGCATGTCGATGGGCGGCCGCATCGATGCAGCAGGGTACAGCGGGCGAACCTGGGCGAGGCGCTCCGCCACGGCCCACAAAGCCCCGCCCGAGGGAAGCACGAGCCGGGTCGCGCGACCGGCCCGCGCAAGCGCGCCGAGCCACGCGGGCCAGTCCGTCTCTGCCGAGGCCTCGGCGTCGGTGATCACGCCGAGCGCGTTCAACGCCTCGTGCATTTCATCGACGCCGCGCACGCGCGGCCAGGCCTCTTCGCGCACGCTGTCGATGGCTTGCTGGTCGAGCTGCCCGAGGTCGTCGGCGCTCTCCGGATCGACATAGCGGCGGCTCTGCACCGCCTGCGTGCGGCGCTCTTCGAGCGGCGCATCGTCGAGGTAGGCATAGGGCCGCGCGTTGAGCGCCTCGGCGGCGAGGGCCGAGGGCGCGGGCAGGTCGCGCGCCACGACCTGCACCTCGCCCGATTCCATGCGGCGCAGCAGACGCAGCCAGCCGTCGGCATCCATCGCGTCATACAGGCAGTCCTGCAGCGTCTGCGCGACCAGCGGATGGCCGGGGATCTCGCGCGCGCCGGCGAGGTTCTCGGCGCACGCGACCTGGTCGGGGAACACCGAGGCCAGCAGGTCCTCCGACTTCATGCGCTGCAGTTGCGGCGCGACCTTGCGGCCCCCGACGAAGCGCGGCAGCGCGAGCGAGGTGGTCGCGTTCCAGCGCCAGCGCACGTTGAAGAGCGGCGCGTCGAGCAGCGCCTGTACCAGCACGTCGAGCGCGGTGGCCGAATGCAGGTAGCGCGCCACCTCGTCGAGCGGGAAGCTGTGGCTGGTCGACAGCGACAGCACGATCGCGTCCTCGGTCGCCGCGGCCTGCAGCTCGAAGTTGAACTGGCGGCAGAAGCGCTTGCGCAGCGCCAGGCCCCACGCGCGGTTGAGCCGGCTGCCGTAGGGCGAATGGATCACGAGCTGCATGCCGCCCGACTCGTCGAAGAAGCGCTCCATCACGATGCGCTCCTGCGTGGGCAGCGCGCCCAGCGCCTGCATGGCGCGTGCAAGGTGCTCGGCGATCTGCCGCGCGGCCGCCGTGTCGAGCCCGATCGCGCGGATGAGCCACGCGATCGCGGCATCGAGCCCCTGCGCGCGCAGCACCTCGGCGACCTCGCCGCGCAGGCGCGAGACGCCGAAGGAGAGCTCGTCGCTGCGCCCCGGCGCCTCGCCGAGCCAGAACGGGATGTTGGGCGGCGCGCCGAGCGCGTCTTCCACGCGCACGCGGCCGGGCTCGATGCGCAGGATGCGGTAGCTCGCATTGCCGAGCTGGAAGATGTCGCCCGCGAGGCTCTCGACCGCGAAGTCTTCGTTCACGGTGCCGATCTTCTGCGCCTGCGGCTCCAGCAGCACGGTGTAGTCGCCGGTCTCGGGAATGGTGCCGCCGGAGGTGAGCGCGGTGAGGCGCGCGCCGCGCCGCTCGCGCAGGCGGTGGTGCACCGCGTCGCGGTGCACGTAGCTCGCGCGCTGCCCCATGCGGGTGGTGAAGCCTTCGGCCAGCATGCGCACCACCTCGGCGTAGCGCTCCCGCGCGAGCTGCGCATAGGGCCAGGCGCGGCGCACGAGGGCGAAGAGTTCGTCCTCGTCCCATTCGCGGCAGGCGGTCTCGGCGACGATCTGCTGCGCCAGCACGTCGAGCGGCGCGGGCAGCACGCGCAGCGCATCGAGCTCGCCGCGCCGCACGCAGTCGAGCAGCGCCGCGCACTCCACGAGCTCGTCGCACGACTGCGGAAAGAGCCGCGCCTTCGGCACGCCGCCCACCGCGTGGCCCGAGCGCCCGGCGCGCTGCAGGAAGCTCGCGATCGAGCGCGGCGAACCGAGCTGGCAGACCAGGTCGACGTCGCCGATGTCCAGTCCCAGCTCCAGCGAGGCGGTGGCCACCAGCACCTGGAGGTCGCCCCGCTTGAGCCGCTGCTCGGCATCGAGGCGCGCTTCCTTCGCGAGGCTGCCGTGGTGCGCCGCGACCGCCTCCTTGCCGAGCATCTCGCCCAGGTGCCGCGCCGCGCGCTCGGCCATGCGGCGCGTATTGACGAAGACCAGCGTGGTGCGGTGCTCGCGCACCAGCGCGGCGACCCGGGCATAGACCTGCTCCCACTGGTCGTTCGACATCACGGCCGCGAGCGGCGTCGGCGGCAGCTCCAGCGCGAGGTCGCGCTGCTTGGCATAGCCGATGTCGACGATCTCGCAATCGGCCACGCCGTCCCTGACGTGGCCTGCGCCAACCAGGAAGCGCGCGATCTCGTCGATGGGCTTCTGCGTGGCCGACACGCCGATGCGCGTCAGCGGCCCGCTGCAATTGGCCTGCAGGCGTTCGAGCGAGAGCGCGAGATGGCTGCCGCGCTTGGTGGCCGCGACGGCGTGGATCTCGTCGACGATCACGGTGCGCACCGTGCTGAGCATCTTGCGGCCCGAAGTGGAGCCGAGCAGCACGTAGAGCGACTCCGGCGTGCTCACGAGGATGTGCGGCGGCTGGCGCAGGCTCTGCTGGCGCTCCTTGCCCGGCGTGTCGCCAGTGCGCACGGCGGTGCGGATCTCGACCTCGGGCAGCCCCAGCTTGGCGAGCTCGCGGCGGATGCCTGCGAGCGGCGCCTTGAGGTTCAGGCCGATGTCGTTCGACAGCGCCTTGAGCGGCGAGATGTAGAGCACCGTGGTCTCGTCGGCGAGGCCGCCTGTCGAAAGCCCCTGGCGCACGAGGCCATCGAGCGCGGCGAGAAACGCGGTCAGCGTCTTGCCCGACCCGGTGGGCGCGGCCACCAGCGTGTGCCGTCCGGCCGCGATGGCTGGCCACGCCGCGGCCTGGGCCTCGGTCGGGCCCGCGAAGGTCGCGCGGAACCAGTTGGCGACAGCGGGGTGGAAGTTCTGGAGCACGGAGGTGGGCAGACGGCGCGAGACAGGCGCAGGAGGATGAGATCAGGCCGGCCGCCGCGATGTCAAGGCGGCGCCGGCTGCCGATACATCTGGCTACGCCTGGCCCACGTCGACCACCACGCGTCCTCGCACCTGGCCGGCCAGCAGGCGCGGCGCGAGGCCGATGACCTCGCCCAGCGCGATGCCTTCGGTGTTGGCCTCCAGCAGGTCCCGCGGCAGCTCGCTCGCGAGCCGTTGCCACGCCGCGAGCCGGCGCGCAGGGGGCGCCTGGACGCTGTCGACCCCGGCCAGCGTGACGCCGCGCAGGATGAACGGCGCCACCGTGGCCGGGAAGTCCATGCCCTGCGCCAAGCCGCAGGCCGCCACGGTGCCGCCGTAGCGCAGGCTCGCGCAGACGTTCGCGAGCGTGTGGCTGCCGACGCTGTCGACGGCACCGGCCCAGCGCTCTTTCTGCAGCGGCTTGCCCGGTTCGCCGAGCGTCGCGCGGTCGATGATCTCGCGCGCGCCGAGGCGGCGCAGGTGGTCGGCCTCGCCCGTGCGGCCGGTGGATGCATGCACCTCGAAGCCGAGCCGGGCCAGCAGCGCGATCGCGATGCTGCCGACGCCGCCGTTCGCGCCGGTCACGAGCACGGGGCCGGACGAGGGCGCGAGGCCATGGTCCTGCAAGGCCATCACGCACAGCATCGCGGTGTAGCCGGCGGTGCCGATGGCCATGGCCTGCCGCGCATCGAGGCCCGCCGGCATGGGCACGAGCCAGTCGGCCGTGACGCGCGCCTTCTGCGCGAGGCCGCCCCAGTGCGCCTCGCCGACGCCCCAGCCGTTGAGCAGCACCGCGTCGCCGGGCCGAAAGCGTGCGTCGCTGCTCTCGGCCACGGTGCCCGCGAGATCGATGCCCGGCACCATCGGGAACTTGCGCACGACCGGCGAGCGGCCGGTGATCGCGAGCGCATCCTTGAAATTGACGGTGGAGAAGGCGACGTCGACGAGCACCTCGCCCGGCGGCAATTGCGCTTCGTCGATGTCGGTCACGGCGGCCTTCGTGGCGCCGTCTTCTGCCTTGGTGAGCAGCAGGCCCTTGAACATGCGATCTCCTTCGGTTCGTCTGACGTGGCGCGAGCATCGCACAGGCTCCGAGTCCCATCGGCCGGCAGGCCCAATCCTGTTTGACGGCCGTGCGCGATGGGCGTAGGGTTTGCGGCCCGCCCCGAGCGGGTGGCGAACGACACGCAGGAGACACCGATGACCGATCTGTCCGCGCATCCGACGCAGATCGCCAGCGCCTGGCTGGCCGATTTCAACGCCGCACTCGAGAGTCAGGACATCGACGCCGCCGTCGCGCTCCTCGATGCCGACAGCTACTGGCGCGATCTGGTCGCCTTCACCTGGAACATCCGCACGCAGGAGGGCCCCGAGGCGATCCGGGCCATGCTGCAGGCGCGCCTGGCCGACACGAAGCCCACCGGCTTCGCGCTCGAAGGCGAGGCGACCGAAGCCGACGGCATCGTCGAGGGGTGGTTCACCTTCGAGACCGGCGTGGCGCGAGGGCGCGGTCACCTGCGGCTGCGCAACGGCAAGGCCTGGACGCTGCTCACCACCATGACCGAGCTCAAGGGCTTCGAGGAGAAGAGGGGCGAGCGCCGCATCAAGGGCGCCGAGCACGGTGCGAATCCGGCGCGCAAGACGTGGCTGGAGAAGCGCGCCGAAGAAGCGAAGACGCTCGGCTTCACCGAACAGCCCTACGTGCTGATCGTCGGCGGCGGGCAAGGCGGGATCGCGCTCGGCGCGCGGCTGCGGCGGCTCGGCGTGCCGACGATCATCGTCGAGAAGAACGCGCGGCCCGGCGACTCCTGGCGCAAGCGCTACAAGAGCCTGTGCCTGCACGACCCGGTGTGGTACGACCATCTGCCGTACCTGCCGTTCCCGGACGACTGGCCGGTGTTCTCGCCCAAGGACAAGATCGGCGACTGGCTGGAGATGTACACGAAGGTGATGGAGCTCAACTACTGGGGCTCGACCACCGCGAAGAAGGCACGCTACGACAAAGCGAAGCAGGAGTGGGAAGTCACGGTCGAGCGCGACGGCCGGGACATCGTGCTGCGGCCGAAGCAGCTCGTGTTCGCGCTCGGCGTGTCGGGCTATCCGAACGTGCCGAAGATCCCCGGCGCGGAAAGCTTCGAGGGCGAACAGCACCACTCCAGCGCGCATCCGGGGCCCGAAGCCTGGCGCGGCAAGAAGTGCGTGGTGCTGGGCTCGAACAATTCGGCGCACGACATCTGCGCGGCGCTGTGGGAGAACGGCGCGGACGTGACGATGATCCAGCGCAGCTCGACGCACATCGCGCCTTCCGATTCGCTGATGGAGCTGGCGCTCGGCGGGCTCTATTCGGAAGCGGCGGTGAGGGCCGGCGTGACGACCGACAAGGCCGACCTGATCTTCGCGTCGATCCCCTACAAGATCATGGCGCCGCTGCAGGTGCCGGTGTACGACGCGATGAAGAAGCGCGACGCCGACCTGTATTCACGGCTGGAGAAGGCCGGCTTCCTGCTCGACTTCGGCGTCGACGGCTCCGGGCTCTTCATGAAGTACCTGCGGCGCGGCTCGGGCTACTACATCGACGTGGGCGCCTCGGAGCTGGTGGCCAACGGCAGCATCAAGCTCAGGAGCGGCGTGACCATCGAGCGCATCAACCCGCGCTCGGTCACGCTGAGCGACGGCACCGAGCTGCCGGCCGACCTGATCGTGTACGCGACCGGCTACGGCTCGATGAACGGCTGGCTCGCGGACCTCGTCTCGCCCGAAGTGGCGGACAAGGTGGGCAAGGTCTGGGGCCTGGGCTCCGACACGCCCAAGGACCCCGGCCCATGGGAAGGCGAGCTGCGCAACATGTGGAAGCCCACGCAGGTGCCGCAGCTGTGGTTCCACGGCGGCAACCTGCACCAGTCGCGGCACTACTCGCAGTTCCTGGCGCTGCAGCTCAAGGCCCGCATGGAGGGCATCCCGACGCCGGTGTACGAACTGGCGCCGAGCTACCACACGCGCTGATCAGGCGCGCGCCGCTGCGCGCTCGATCTGCGCTTCGGCCAGCTTGCGCAGGCGCCGGCGCAGCCGCACGAGGCCCATGTCGTGCGAATAGAGCATCTCGCGGCGGTTGGCGTCGGGCTCCATCGCTTCGACCGCGACGCGGTCCTGTTCGAGCACCTTCCAGTGGCGCTCTTCGAGCCGGTTCTTGTACAGGAAGCGCCAGGTGTCGCGCTGCCAGCCGCTGACCTTGCGGCAGCGCCAGTGGAATACACCGGCGACGTTCTTCGGCCCCGGCGTGTAGGAACCGATGATCGTGAAGTTGCCGCCCGGTCCACCGGTCTTCGGATAGGGGATCTCGAGCCGCATCGTGTGGATGTTGCCGGCCTCGTTCCATTCGGACCAGTCGAAGTTCACGTCGCGCTGGCCGGTCTTCTCGAAGATGAAGCCGTGCTCCAGGTCGCGGATGCGGAACTCGGCCGTGATGTCGCCCTCGCTCATGGTGTGCGACTGCTTGTGCAGGTAGGCGCCGTGCATCGGGTCCATCACGTTGTCGATCACGTAGCGGTAGTCGCAGCCCCATTCGGTGTAGCACAGGAAGGACGACCACTCCGGCGAAGTCAACTGCTCTGGCAGCACGAGCGGCGACGGCGTGTCGATGTTCTCGGTGGAATTGAACAGGAAGATGGCGCCGTTCGACTCCGTGAGGTGGAAGGCCCGCGTCGGGCGAGAGCCTTCGAGCTTGCACCCCGGGCTGCCGGGCACGCGCGCGACGTAGCCGTCGCAACGCACTTCGACGCCGTGATACGGGCAGGCGATGCGGTCGCCCAGGATCATGCCCAGCGAGAGCGGCGCGCCCCGGTGCGGGCAGTGGTCTTCGAGCGCGTGGACCTTGCCGGTCGAGTCGCGCCACAGCGCGAGCTTGCGGCCGAGGCGGTACAGCGAAACCGGGTCGTTCTTGACGAAGCTCGACGGGCAGATGGGGAACCACAGGTCCTTGAGGCCGACTTCGAGCGCGGCGTCGACGGGGTCGGCCGCATGGATGGCAATCGCAGTGGAGTTCATCGTGATCTCTTTCTTGTTCCGGCGGGGGTCATCAGGCGCCGAGGCGGGTCATTTCGCGGACGTAGCCGCCCGCGGTCCAGGGCTCGCCCGTCGGCGCGAGCGGGCCGCTCTGGTTGAGGTAGTTCACCAGGGCGTCGAGCTCGTGCAGGCCCTGGGCATAGGCGCGTTCGATGGCGTCGCCCAGCAGGCTCTCGTAGGCGGTGGGCGGGGCTTCGCGGTTCTGGAAGGTTTCGTTGTAGAGGGGTTTGTTCACAAGGGGCTCCTCGTTGTTTGTGGAAGTCAGGGGTCAGAACGTGTGAATGAATCCGGCGTGGCCGAGCAGGTCGTCCAAACGTGGCCCATCAAGGCGCAAAGCGCAGCCATAGCTCGGGCTATGGCGAGCATTTGCAACGCAGAGGGGGCGCGTTTGGGCGGGCTGAGCGGGCATGAGGGATTCGTTCACACGTTCTCAGGCCGCGCGGTCAGGAATTGCGCGCCGGGTGCGGGGGCGTCCTTCTGGCGGCGCGTGTGGCCGTCGATGCCGCCCTTGATCGCCCACTCGGCGAACACGGTCGGCCCGGGGGTGAAGTCGCGCGGTTGCCAGTCGGCGGTGAGTTCGTCCTCGTCGGTGTAGTACTCGACGAGCGCGCCGGCCGGGTTGTCGAAGTACCAGAAGATCGCCGAGGAGATCGGATGGCGGCCGGGGCCGAGTTCGGTGCTCCAGCCCTGCCGCGCCATGTGCATGCCGCCGCCGAAGACCTCGTGCACGTCGCGCACGGTGAAGGCGACGTGGTTGAGGCCCGCGCGCGGCGGGTCGGGCTGCAGCAGGAACATGTCGTGGTGGCCGCCCTCGGGGGCGCAGCGCATGAAGTGACCGCGCCCCGGGTAGCGGTCGGACACCACGAAGCCGAGCATCTCTTCGTAGAAGGCGCTCGTGGCCTGCAGGTCCTTCACGAAGAACACGACGTGGCCGACCTCGATCGGCTCCGCGCGTTCGTAGGCCGGCCCGGGCTGGTTGACGCGCGGGCGCGCGTCCCAGGTGTTGGTGCGCGCGCATTCGAGCTTCAGCGGCCGCTTGCGCGTGACCTGCAGCCGCACGGCGAGGCCGTTGGGGTCGGTGCAGCCGATGCGATCGCCGTCGTCGAACGCGCCCGGCCGCCCGCGCAGGCGCTGGCGCGCTTCTGCGAGCGATTCGGCGGTGTCCACGCCCCAGACCACTTCGCGCAGGGTGGGGTCGGGCTCCAGCCCCGGCGGCAGCTCGGGCGTGTCGCTGTGCGCGACCCGCACCCTGCAGCCGTTCAGCGTCTCGAACAGGAGCGCCTGCGGCGACTCCTGCACCAGACGCAGTCCCCAGTCCAGGAAGAAGCGGCGGCAGTGCGCCAGCTCGCGGCTCCCGAAGCTGATCTCTTCGATGCCCGTGACCTTCATGTCCCGTGCTCAGCGCTTGACCTTGAACAGCGGGTGGTTGGGCGGGTAGGTCGGCGTGACCGGCTTGGGCGAGCCGACGATCACGCACATCAGCGCCTCCTCGTCGCCGATGTTGATGACGCCGCGGTACACGCCCACGGGCCAGGAGATCAGGTCGCGCTCGCCGGCCTCGGCTTCCCAGGTCTCGCCGTTGAGTTCGGCGATCAGCTTCACGCGGCCGCGCAGCACGAAGAACACTTCCTCGGCGTCGACGTGGATGTGCAGCGGGCCTTCGGCGCCGGCCGGCAGGATCATGGTCGAGAAGGTGAAGTGCTCGGCCTGCACGGTGTTCGAGTCGCTCGCCACGCCGGTGGCGCCGGTGCCGACGTAGCGCATCTGGGCGCGGGCGTACTTCGGGTCGGTGTCGGCCTGGAACTTCAGCGCGTCCCAGTCATAGCGGCGCGTGGCGCGGGTCGCCATGCGGCTTTTCATCCATTGGGCGAGGTCCATGCCGGCGGGCGGCTGGTAGGTGGTGGCTTGGGTGGCGGTGCTCATCTGAATTCCCTTTCAAGCTGGTGCTCATCGCGTTTTGATCCACTAATGAATCAATGAATCATTAATGAAACGAAAACGATTAGAGCTACAAAGCTTGCGGGGCACCAGGGGGCGAGCGCGCCTTCGGAGCCTTGAATCGAAGAATTCTTGACTTGCGTCAATTTCGCGGCTGTTGGCCGCACCTGGCGACAGATGTAGCCCCCTGCGCCGCTGAAAAGGCGAAGGGTTCGCTCAAGGCACGGCCAACGGTACCGGCCAGCGCAGTTCGTGGCCCGTGCGGGCGGTGAATGCCGTGATGTCCTCGGGCGTGTCGATGTCCACGCGGTAGCGGGCGTTGTCGGAGTCGAACCAGCGGACACGCTCCGGATGGGCTTCGCGCCAGCGCCGGCAAGCCGCATTCGCGTCACCCGCCAGCCATTCGTCGCGCAGCGCGGCCTCGAAGATCACCGGGTTGCCCGGTTCGCCCGCCACGCGCGGCACCACCATCGCCGCATCGCCGCGCTTCTTGAACGCCCCGATGAGCGCGGTGATGTCCTGCGCGTTGATCATCGGCTGGTCGGCCAGCGCGACGATCACGGCATCGAGCTTCGGCGACAGCGCCGCGAGGCCGGTGCGCACCGACGACGCCTGCCCCTCATCGGGCGAAGGGTTGCGCACCAGCGTGACCGGGAAGTCGCGCACCGCCGCCTCGATGGCCTCGGCATGATGCCCGAGCACCACCACCACTTCATCGACGCCCGCGCCAGAGAGCGCGATGAGCTGCCGCCGGATGAGCGGCACGCCGCCGAGTTCGAGCAGCGACTTGGGCCGCCCGCCGAGCCGGCTGCCGGAACCGGCCGCGAGCAGCACCGCGCCGATCACCATGCGCGCATAGAGCCCGCCGCCGCCCTTGAGGATGCAGCCCATCTCAGTGGCCGCAGCAGGAGGACTTCGCGACCGCCGGCCGCGGCGGCAGTTCTTGCGCCGGCGTGCTGCTGCAGCAACCTGACGCGACGGCAGGTTTCGTGTCGACGCCATGGCGGTGCGACACCACCGCCGCGAGCACCGACAGCGCGATCTCCTCGGGCGTCGTCGCGGGCATCGGATAGCCGGCCGGTGCGACGATGGCCCGCACCGCTTCGGCGTTCTCGCCAGCGGCCACCAGCGAGGCCTTCAGCACTTCGGCCTTGCGCGCGCTGGCCACGAAGGAGACTTGCCGCGCACCCAGCGCGAGCGCGAGCCGCAATGCCTGCACGTCGCGCCGCCCCTGGGTCGCGACCACCACCCAGGCCCCGGACGCGACCTGCGGCGTGACGGTGGCGGGCTCATCGCTGGCAAGCACCTGGCGCGCATCCGGGTACGCACCGGCATCCGCCTCGTGCGCGACCAGCGTCACCGCGAAGCCCACGCGCGGCGCCAGTTGGGCCAGGCTCGCGGCGACGGGCGAGGCACCGATCACCACCAGCCGCGCAAGCGGCAGGACCGGATCGACGAACAGCTCCAGCGTGCCGCCGGAATGGCAGGCCATGCCGAACTCGAGCACATCGCCCAGGTCCTTCACCTCCCCTTCGGCGGTCGGCGCGATACGGATGAGCCGCGCATGGCCATCGGCCAGCACCTGCCGCACCGTGCGCACCACCGCCGGTTGCGCGCAGCCCCCGCCGATCCAGCCGTGGAAATCACCGTCGGCGGTGACCACGGCCTTGTCGCCGGGATGCGCCGAAGCGGGCGCGAGCGCCTTGATCACGCTGACGAGCGCGTAGGGCGTGCCGGCCTGTTGCAGCCGGTGCGCGGCATCGAGGACCGTGTCGACGTTGCTCATGGAAGCTCCTTCTCCTTGCGGAGGAATCGGTTGGATCGCTTTCGGATGCGCTTGTTTCACTTCAGGTGACGCTCGAAGTCGGCCAGGTCGCGCAGGCTGTTCAGGCGCTCGAAGCCCTCCACGAGGCCGCCGCGCGAAACGACGTTCTCGATCGCCTGCGAGGCGGGCCGCCTGTCCGAAGGATGGAACCAGCGGATCAGCGCGCCGCGCCGGCGCACCTGCGCGAGTTCCTCGGCCAGCCGGTGCGGTTCGTCGGCATCGAAGCCGTCGGAGAGCACCCACACGCGCGCATGGCGCGTGAGCTGGGCCCGCGCGTGGACGCGGTGGAAATCGGCCACGCTGGTCGCGATGCGGGTGCCGCCGCCGAATCCGGCCGTCACCGCGTTGATCTTCTCCTGCACCGCCGCGGAGTCGCTGCGCAGCAGCGGCGTGACTTCGGCGAGCCGCGTGTGGAAGACGAACACGCGCGCATTCATCGCCGACACGAAGGCCCGCGCGATGCGCAGGAAGAGCTGCGCATGCGTTTCCATCGACCGGCTCACGTCGACGAGGATGAAAAGCCGTGGCCACTCGCGCCGCGGCGCGCGCCATACGGGATGCATCGGCAACCCGCCCGTGCGGAGGCTGGCGCGCAAGGTGCGGCGCACGTCGAGGCGCCGGCCCCGCGGATGGACCCGCGCGCGACGCGTGAGCCGCTTGTGCAGCCGCTGCGCGATGCGCTCGGCCAAGCGTTCGAGCTCGGCGAGGTCCTGCGGCAGCCATTGCGAGAAGCTTCGATCGTGCAGCGCGTCGACCCGGCTCGCGCCGCCCTGGGCCCGCGGGCGGCCGTCCTCGTCGGGCGCCACGGCGGGCGCATCCAAGGCGCTGTCGGGCCGGGCTTCGCGATCCTGGGGCGGCTTCGCGCCGAGGCTGTCCTGCAGGCTCTTCACGACCTGCGGCAGATGGCGGCTCTGGCGCGTCTGGCCGCTCATCCGCGCCGTTCCCTTCACGCGCTCCGGATGCCAATAGCGGTCGAACAGTTCGGGCCAGCGACGCCAGTCGCGCGCGTCGTGGCAGGCGATGGCGCGCCAGGCCGCATCGAGCCGCGCCGCGCGTTCGATCGGCAGGCGCAGCGCGGCGGCCACCATCGCCTGCTGCTCCGCGATGCCGACCTTCAGGCCGTGATCGCGCAGCAGGGCCGCGAAGCCGGCGATGCTTTCGAGCGGGCGCGCGAGGGTGGTCATGTGGGCTGAGGCGCCTTCTCCGCGACGCCGACCGTGCGCCGGCCTTCGATGAGCTGCCGCACCCGGTCCTCGCCGAGCTGGAAGCGGTCTTCGCGCGTCTTGAGCAGGCAGGCCAGCGTGGCCGCGAGCGCATGCGGATCGTCGGGCAGCGCCTTGAAGTCGAGGCGGTGCAGCGCGCGCACCCAGTCGAGCGTCTCGGCGATGCCGGGCGTCTTGGCGAGGTCCTCGCGCCGCAGCCGCTGCACGAACGCGACCGCCTGTTCGACCAGCGCGCTCTCGGCCTGCGGCAGCGTGGCTCGCACGATCGCGATCTCGCGCGCGAGCGTCGGGTATTCGAGATAGTGATAGAGGCAGCGCCGCCGCAGCGCATCCGACAGCTCGCGCGTGCCGTTGCTGGTCAGCACCGCCTGCGGCACGTGCTTCGCACGCACGGTGCCGAGCTCGGGCACCGTGATCTGGTAGTCGGCCAGCACTTCGAGCAGGAAGGCCTCGAAGGCCTCGTCGGCGCGGTCGATCTCGTCGATCAGCAGCACGCACGGCGCATCGCTCGAAATGGCCTTCAGCAGCGGACGTTCGAGCAAGTACTCGCGCGCGAACAGATCCGCCTCCTTCATGCCCTGCGGCTGCGTCTCGTGCAGGCGGATCGCGAGCAGCTGGCGCCCGTAGTTCCACTCGTACGCGGCCTGCGAGAGGTCCAGCCCCTCGTGGCACTGCAGGCGCACCAGCGCACGCCCCTGCGCCCGCGCGAGCGCATCGGCGAGCGAGGTCTTGCCCACGCCGGCATCGCCCTCGACCAGCAGCGGCCGCTGCAGCTCGCCGGCCAGCCACAGCGTGGTGGCGAGCGCCTCGTCGGCGATGTAGCCGGCGCGGTGCAGCGATTCGCGCAGTTCGGCCTCGGTCATGGAATCAGGTGCGCTTGCCCACCAGGCCCGCGAACCAGCCCTTGACGAGCGCCCACAGCATCGCGAGTGCGTTGAGTTCCCGCTGTTCTGGCACGGCCGTCATGGCCGTCGCGGCCGATGCGACGGCAGGTGCGGCGCCCGCTCCCGCAGCGCCCGGCAGGGCCGCCGCCGCGGCGCGGAAGTTGTCCACGAACTGCGTGAGCAGCATGTCGGAGACCGGCACCAGCAGCCGGTTGCCGAACTGCGCGAACTTGCCGCTGACCGCGACCACGGCCTGCCCGGCGAGCACCGAGGTGGCCGGCGTCTCGCCCGGCTCGATCGTGGCGCCGAGTTCCATCGACGCGGACGAGCCGCCGCGATCGGCGCCCTTGCCGAACAGGCGCAGCTTCTTCGCGGCATCGTCGAGTTCGCGCACCTCGATGTCGCCCGCGAAGGCCGCATTGGCCGGCCCGACCTTGACCTTGACGTTGCCCTTGTAGTGCGTGTCGTCGACCTGCTCGGTGATGGCCGCGCCCGGCATGCAGCCGGCCACGGTCTTCACGTCGCGCAGCACCTGCCACGCACGGGCCGCGTCGACGTCGAGCGGGTAGCGTTTGTCGATCTTGACTTCCATCTACACCTCTGGTGGTTCATTCCGGTCTTCCGTTGCGCTTCGCGCCACCTGCGGCTCATGAAACCGCCGCGGCCCAGCCCAAGGCACCCGCGGAACCGGCTCGGCCGGGCCGCAGGGTGCGCCCCCCTCCCGCCGAAGGCGAGAGAGGGGGGAGCCGCGAAGCGGCTTGGGGGGTGAAGCTCATAACGCGACACCGCTCTTCTTGAGTTGCTGCCAGACGCGGTAGGCGCTGTGCGGCATCGTCATGTGAGTGACGCCCAGGTGCGCGAAGGCATCCACCACCGCCGAGGTGAAAGTCGGGATCGATCCCACATGCGGCGATTCGGCCACGCCCTTGGCACCGAGCGGGTGGTGCGGCGAGGGCGTCACCGTATGGTCCGTCTCCCATTTCGGCGTTTCGACCGCGGTGGGCAGGAAGTAGTCCATCAGCGTGTTGCCGAGCAGGTTGCCCTGCGCGTCGAAGGGCATCTGCTGACCCATCGCGACCGCGAAGCCCTCGGTGAGCCCGCCATGGATCTGGCCCTCGATGATCATCGGGTTGATGCGCGTGCCGCAGTCGTCGAGCGCGTAGAAGCGCCGCACCTTGGTCTCGCCGGTCGCGCGGTCGATGTCCACCACGCAGAGGTAGATGCCGAAGGGGTAGGTGAAGTTGGGCGGGTCGTAGTAGTGCACCGCCTCCAGCCCGGGTTCGAGCCCCGGCGGCGCCTGGTGGTAGGCGGCCCAGCAGATGTCCTTCATGGTCTTGAACCTGGCGTCGTCGCCCTTGACCTTGAAGCGGTCGATCTCCCAGTCGAGATCGCCCTCGCCGACTTCGAGCAGGTGGGTGGCGATCTTGCGCGCCTTGGCGTGGATCTTCCGCGCGGCCAGCGCGATGGCCGCGCCGGCCACCGGCGTCGAGCGCGAGCCGTAGGTGCCGAGGCCGTAGGGCGCGGTGGAGGTGTCGCCTTCCTCGACCTGGATCACCTCCGAGGGCAGGCCGAGTTCGGTCGCGATGATCTGCGCGTAGGTCGTCTGGTGCCCCTGGCCCTGCGTGATGGTGCCCATGCGCGCGATCGCACTGCCGGTGGGATGCACGCGAATCTCGCAACTGTCGAACATGCCGACGCCGAGGATGTCGCACATCTTGCTCGGGCCGGCGCCGACCACTTCGGTGAACGAGACCAGGCCGATGCCCATCAGCGTCGGGCAGTTCGGGTCGGCGCGCTTGGCGGCCTGCTCGGCGCGCAGGCCCTTGTAGTCGCAGGCATCGAGCACCTTCGTGAGCGCCGTGTGGTAGTCGCCCGAGTCGTACTCGAAGCCGAAGGGCGAGGCGTACGGGAACTGCTCCTTGCGGATGAAGTTCTTCGCGCGGATCTCGGCCTTGTCGATGCCCAGCTTCTGCGCCAGGATGTCCACCATGCGCTCGACCAGGTACACCGCCTCGGTCACGCGGAACGAGCAGCGGTAGGCCACGCCGCCCGGCGCCTTGTTGGTGTAGACGCCCTTCACGCTGCACCACGCCGCCGGGATGTCGTACGAACCCGAGCAGATGTGGAACAGGCCCGCCGGGTACCTGGTCGGATCGGCGCAGGCGTCGAAGGCGCCGTGGTCGGCGATCACGTTCACGCGCAGCGCGGTGATGCGGCCGTCCGGCGTCGCGGCGATCTCGCCGTCCATGTGGTAGTCCCGCGCGAAGGCGGTGCTCGAGATGTTCTCGATGCGGTCCTCGACCCACTTCACCGGCTTGCCCAGCACGATGCTCGCGACGATCGCGCACACGTAGCCCGGGTACACGCCCACCTTGTTGCCGAAGCCGCCGCCGATGTCGGGCGAGACGATGCGGATCTTCGATTCGGGCAGGCCCGAGAGCAGCGACACCACGGTGCGCACCACGTGCGGCGCCTGCGAGGTCAGGTAAGTGGTGAGTTCGCCGCGGATCGGGTCGAAGCTCGCGACGCAGCCGCAGGTCTCGAGCGGGCAGGGATGCACGCGCGGATAGAAGAGATGCTCGGCCACCGTCACCGGCGCGCTCGCGAAGGCCGCATCGGCCGCGGCCTTGTCGCCGGCCTCCCAGGTGAAGATGTGATTGGGGTGCTCGCGCTTGCCGTGCGCGCCTTCGGTCTTGCCCGCGAGGTCTTCGCGCAGCACCGGCGCCCCGGGTTCGAGTGCGGCGAACGGGTCGACGACTACCGGCAGCTCTTCGTACTCGACCAGCACCGCTTCCACGCCGTCGGCGGCGGCATAGCGGTCCTCGGCGATGACGACCGCGACCTCCTGCATCTGGAAGTGCACCTTCTCGTCGGCCAGCACCGCCTGCACGTCGCCGGCGAGCGTCGGCATCCAGTGCAGCTTGAGCGGCTTGAGATCGTCGGCAGTCAGCACCGCGATCACACCCGGCACCTTCAGCGCCTCGCTCTTGTCGATCTTCTTCACGCGCGCATGGGCGAGCGGCGAGCGCACGATGTCCATGTGCAGCATGCCGGGCAGCTTGATGTCGTCGACGTAGTTGCCCTTGCCCTGGATGAAGCGGGCGTCTTCCTTGCGCAGGCGGCTGTCGCCGAGGCCTTGCAGCGCGGCGCTGCGTTCCAGCAGTGCGGGGTCGATCGGGGCGTTCATTGGACCTCCTTGGCGCTACGCGCCGTCCTCCCGAGGAGGAATTCGCCCTTCGGGCGGCCGTGCGGGCTCATGCCGCCACCTTTTCGGTCTGTTGCAGCTTCGCGGCGGCGTGCAGCACCGCCTTCACGATGTTCTGGTAGCCCGTGCACCTGCAAAGGTTGCCGCTCATGCCCGCGCGGACTTCCTCCTCGGTCGGGTTCGGGTTCTCCTGCAGGAAGCGATAGGCGCGCATCAGCATGCCCGGCGTGCAGAAGCCGCATTGCAGGCCATGCTGCGTATAGAAGCCTTCCTGCACCGCATGCAGCACCGCGCCCTGCGCGAGCCCTTCGACGGTGAGCACGTCGGCGCCGTCGCATTGCACCGCGAGGTGCGTGCAGCTCTTGACCGACTGGCCATCGATGTCGACCGTGCAGGCGCCGCAGTGCGAGGTCTCGCAGCCGATGTGCGTGCCGGTGAGCTGGCATTCCTCGCGCAGGAAGTGCACCAGCAGCAGGCGCGGCTCGACGGCCTTCTCGATGCGCCTGCCGTTGACAGTCACTGTGATGAGTTTCTTGGTCATGGGGTGGGTCTCCGGGGTTCTTCTATTGGCAGCGCGCCGCGGCCTTGGCGATCGCGCGGCGGACCATCTGGCCGGCCATGGCGACCTTGTAGTCGCGATCGCCGCGCAGGTCGTCGACCGGGTCGCAGATCGCCATGGCCTTGGCGGCCGCGTCGGCGATGGAGGTCTCGCCGATCGGCTTGCCGAGCAGCGCGGCTTCCGCATCGGCCGCGCGCAATGCCGTCGGGGCGAGATTGGTCAGCGCGATGCGGGCATGGCTCACCTTGCCGCCGTCGATGCGCAGCACCACGGCGGCGGCGGCGGTGGCCCAGTCGCCGGTCTTGCGCTTGAGCTTCTCGTAGGCATGGCCGGTCTTCGGCGCGAAGGCGGGGACGCGGATCTCGACCAGGATCTCGTCCTCGGCCATGTCGGTGACGTAGGTGCCCTGGAAGAAGTCGCCGGCCTTCACCTCGCGACGGCCGGCAGGGCCTTCGATGACGTAGACCGCATCGAGCGCGATCGAGAGCGCGGGATGGTCGTTGGCCGGGTCGCCGTGGGCGATGTCGCCGCCGATGGTGCCGCGGTTGCGCACCTGCGGGTCGGCGATCTGGCGCGCTGCCTCGGGCAATAGCGGCACCTTCTCTCGCAGCAACGCGGAGCGGATGAGTTCGTTCTCGACCGTCATCGCGCCGATGACGACCGTCGGTCCATCCTCCCGGATGCCGCGCAGCGCCTCGATGCGGTTCAGGTCGATGAGGTGCGCGGGCTGCGCGAAGCGCAGCTTCATCATCGGCAAGAGGCTGTGGCCGCCGGCCAGCAGCTTGGCGTCGCCGCCGAGCGAGCCGAGGAGCTGGAGGGCGTCGCCCACCGAGCGGGGCGCGTGGTAGTCGAATCCGGGGGGGATCATCGTGCCGGTCTCCTGTTGTTCTGGCGCGCAGCGCGCGCCGGGTCCGGACTGGCGGACCGCCGGCTAACTTAATGGCGGGACTTCGGCGGCAGCGGTTCGGCGCACGAAGGGGCGCGGCGACTGCACGAAATGCACGCCCACTGCATGAAGCGCAGGCTCAACCGCGCATCGCCTCGATCTCGGCGATACCGAGTTGCGCGAGCAACCGCGGCACGCTGGTGCGCGCCACCGGCAGCGCGCTCGCTTCGCCACGCAGCTTGAGGCTGACCCTGCCGTCGTCGCGCAGGATCTGCTCGGCATGATCGAGATTGGCGAGGTAGCTGCGATGGATGCGCAGGAACGACGCACCGTCGAGCCGCTCCGCGAGGTCGGTGATGTTCAGGTTGCAGAAGCTCGCGCCCTGCGCGGTGCTGACCCAGGTGTAGTGCCCCTCGGCGCGGATGTAAGTCACCGTCTCGATGTCGACCAGCACGATCCTGTTCTGCGACACGGTCGGGATCTTCTGCAACTGCCGCTTGGCCTGCGGCTTGTGCACGGCCGGCTCCTCGCCGGCGACGAGTTCGGTGATGTCGTAGAAGATGAGCGTGTAGCTGGCCGTGTCGCCGCGCAGGTCCGAGAGCTTCGCCACCTTGATGAGCAGCACCCGCTCGGGGATATTGATGATCATCGTCATCGGCGGCGGGTTGCTCACCGGGCACTCGGCCTGGTCCAGCAGGAACTTCACCTTCGACTGCGAGCGCTCCGGGTGGAACGAAAGCACCATCTTCTCGAACGGCGCCTTGTCTTCCACGGGCAGCACGCGGCGCGCGAAGCTGTTCATCGCGACCACGCGCAAGTCGCGGTCGAGCTGGACCACGCCGACATCCGAGCGCTCGAGCAAGTACAGGGGACTGCGACTGTGCATGCGGGTCTCCGTGGTCCGGACCGGGTGATGGCCGGTCTCCCATTGAAGCACTGTTGATGCGCGTTGCGCAGGGGGCGACCCCGGACTCATCCACTAGCATCCGCGGGTGGACCTGCCCGAACTCATCGACGCCGCCTCGGCCCGTGAACTGACAGAGCGCCTCGGCGAGCGGCTTCGCCGCGAAGGCGTGGCGGACTTCCGCGCGCCGCCGCCGGAGCCCACCACCTGCTGCGGGCGTGGCTGCAACGGCTGCGTCTGGGAAAGCTACTTCGCGGCCGTCGGATGGTGGCGCGACGATGCGCTGGAACGGCTCCCGCCCGCGGAACGAAGCTAGAGCCCCTTTTCCACCATGTCCAGCAGCCGCTGGCCGAGCGCGTCGACCTGTTCGCGCGGCAGGCCGCGCAGCGGGCCATCGATGACCAGCAGGGCCAGTCCGTGCACGGCCGACCAGGCCAGGAACTCGGCACCGGGTCGGCGCTCGGGGGGCATCGCGCCGGCGTCGACCAGGCGGTCGAGCGCGGCGCCCAGCAGTTGGAAGGGATCGAGGCCGCTGTCGCCGCCCTTGGCCTGGTCGGGCTCCTGCTCGACATCCACGGGCGTGGCGAAGGCCATGCGGAACAGGCCCGTTTCCGACTGGGCGAAGCGCAGGTAGCCAGTGCCCACGGCGCGCACGCTTGCCCGGGCGAATGCGACGGGCTCCGCCAGCGGCGCGAGGGCTGCGAGCTCGGCCTCCATCGCGCGCGCGACCGCCGCGAGCGCCGCGGCCCGCACGGCCTGCAACAGCGCCTGGCGGCTTTCGAAATGGCGGTAGGCGGCGTTGGGCACCACGCCCGCGCGGCGCGTCGCCTCGCGCAGGACCACCGCCTCGGGCCCGCCGGTGCGCGCCAGTTCGATGCCGGCATCGAGCAGGGCACGCCGGAGATCCCCGTGGCGATAGGTGCTGCGTGGACGCGCTGCGGTGGCGGTGGCCCGGATGGTCATGCGGTCTTTCATGTGGACAGCGTCCATTATCTTTGCTATCGTTTTGTGGACGTTGTACACAAATGCAACGGGTGCCCCCGAAGTCCCTCCATCCACGAAAGGAAATTCCATGCAGGTCCAGCCCTATCTGATGTTCGACGGCCGCTGCGAAGAGGCGCTCGAGTTCTACAAGAAGGCGCTCGGCGCGCAGGTCACGATGCTGATGCGCTTCAGCGAGAGCCCCGAGCCGCCGCCGCCGGAATGCGCCCCCGTCGACGGCAACAAGGTCATGCACTCGGCCTTCACGGTGGGCGAGTCGACGGTGATGGCCTCCGACGGGATGACCGCGAACGGCAAGCCGGTGTTCCAGGGCATCTCGCTGTCGCTCGTCGCCAAGGACGAGGCCGAGGCCAAGCGCCTGTTCGATGCCCTGGGCAACGGCGGGCAGGTCCAGATGCCGCTGGGCAAGACCTTCTTCTCCCCGGCCTTCGGGATGGTGGCGGACCGCTTCGGAGTGTCTTGGATGGTGGTGGTGATGCAGGCGCCCGCCTGAGCGCCTTGCGGCGACAGGCGCCGCCTGCCGCATGCCCGTACAGTCGGCGGTTCCGTCCCAAGAACCCAAGGAGCCACCGCCCATGATTCACGTCGTCGCCGTCATCACCGCCAAGCCCGGCCAACGCGACAAGATCCTCGAGGCCTTCCGCGCCAACCGGCCCGCCGTGCTGGCCGAGGAAGGCTGCATCGAATACACCGCCACGGTCGATGCCGCCGGCATGCCCGCCTCGCGCGGCACCTTCGGGCCGGACACCTTCGTGGTGGTCGAGAAGTGGGCCACGCTGCCCGCGCTGCAGGCCCACGCCGCCTCGCCCCACATGGCCGCCTACGGCGCCAGGACCAAGGAGTGGATCGAGAACCGGGTGATCCACGTGCTGGAACCGGCCTGAAGCAACACGGCCCAAACAAAAAGCGCGCCCGAAGGCGCGCTTTCTGTTGTTCGCGGGCCCCTTACTTGGCCATCACGCGAACCATCTCCAGGCACTTGTTCGAGTAGCCCCACTCGTTGTCGTACCAGCTCACGAGCTTGACGAAGGTGCCGTCGAGCGCAATGCCGGCTTCAGCGTCGAAGATCGAGGTGCGCGGGTCGCCGCGGAAGTCGGTGGCCACGACCTTGTCCTCGGTGTAGCCCAGCACGCCCTTGAGCGCGCCTTCGCTCTGCGCCTTCATCTCGGCGCAGATTTCCTTGTAGGTGGCGGCGTTCTCGAGTTCGACCGTGAGATCGACCACCGACACGTCGGAAGTCGGCACGCGGAAGCTCATGCCCGTGAGCTTCTTGTTGAGCTCGGGGATCACCACGCCCACGGCCTTGGCGGCGCCGGTGCTCGACGGGATGATGTTTTCAAGAATGCCGCGGCCGCCGCGCCAGTCCTTGTTGCTCGGGCCGTCGACGGTCTTCTGCGTCGCGGTGGCGGCGTGCACGGTGGTCATCAGGCCGCGCTTGATGCCCCACTTG
>JAGIBP010000022.1 GCA_017744285.1 Variovorax sp. | reverse complement strand
GAGGTCGCGCATTTCGCCCACCAGGATGGCGTCCGGGTCCTCGCGCAGCGCCGAGCGCAGCGCGTTGGCGAACGAGAGCGTCATCGGCCCCACCTCGCGCTGGTTGATCAGGCACTTCTGCGAGGTATGCACGAACTCGATCGGGTCCTCGACCGTCAGGATGTGGCCGTACTCGGTCTCGTTGAGGTAGTTGATCATCGCCGCGAGCGTGGTCGACTTGCCCGAGCCGGTCGGCCCGGTCACGAGCACGAGGCCGCGCGGCTTGAGCGCGAGGTCGCCGAAGATCTTCGGCGCGTTGAGCTGCTCGAGCGTGAGAATCTTGGACGGAATGGTCCGGAACACCGCCGCCGCGCCGCGCGACTGGTTGAAGGCGTTCACCCGGAAGCGCGCGAGGCCGTCGATCTCGAACGAGAAGTCGACTTCGAGGAACTCTTCGTAGTGCTTGCGATGGGTGTCGCTCATGATGTCGTACACCATGGCGTGCACCGCCTTGTGGTCGAGCGCGTCGACATTGATGCGGCGCACGTCGCCATGCACCCGGATCATGGGCGGCAGGCCGGCCGACAGGTGCAGGTCGGAGGCCTTGTTCTTGACGCTGAAGGCCAGCAGTTGGGTGATGTCCACGAAGCTCCTCGGTGACGTTTTGATACGCTTTGACGATTATGACGATGATTGGCGACAACCTCCAGCAAGTTCGGGCGCGCATCCAGGCCGCATGCGCGGCTGCCGGCCGCGATCCGGTGAGCGTGCGCTTGCTTGCGGTGTCCAAGACCTTCCCCGCCGACGCGGTGCGCGAAGCCCATGCGGCCGGCCAGACCGCCTTCGGCGAGAACTACGTGCAGGAGGGCGTCGCCAAGATCGAGGCGCTGGCCGACCTGCGCGAGCGCCTCGAATGGCACTGCATCGGCCCGCTGCAGAGCAACAAGACCCGCGTCGTCGCCGAGCATTTCGACTGGGTGCACGGCATCGACCGCCTGAAGATCGCGCAGCGGCTGTCCGAGCAGCGGCCGGCCCATCTGCCGCCGCTGCGGGTGTGCCTGCAGGTCAATGTCGATGCCGGCGCGAACAAGTCCGGCGTGGCGCCCGAGGAGGTGCCGGCGCTGGCCCAGGCGGTGGCGGCGTTGCCACGCCTGGCGCTTCGCGGGCTCATGGCGATCCCCGAGCCGGCGCCCGATTTCGAAGCGCAGCGTGCCCTGTTCCTGCGCGCCGCGGCCGTCTTCGAACAGCTGCGGTCCGCCGGCCTGGCGGTGGACACGCTGTCGCTCGGCATGTCCGCGGACCTCGAAGCCGCGGTCGCGGCGGGCAGCACGATGGTGCGCGTCGGCACGGCCATCTTCGGCGGGCGGCCCAGGGCCTGACGAGCCAGCCGGCAGCGGCCGGCTTGCCGCTCGCGCATAACCGGAAAAGCAACGCGCATAGGGATGGCGGGCGCGCCGGCGCAGGTCTATCGTCGGGCCCATCGCCAACCACCCGAGACCGCCATGAGTTCTTCCACGCTCTCCTATGTCCAGCCGACCGCGAACAGCCCGTGGGGCACCTACCTGTCGCAGGTCGACCGCGTCGTGCCTTACCTCGGCGAGCTGGCCCGCTGGGTCGAGACGCTCAAGCGCCCCAAGCGCGCACTGATCGTCGACGTGCCGATCGAGATGGATGACGGCACCATCGCCCACTTCGAAGGCTATCGCGTGCAGCACAACCTCTCGCGCGGGCCCGGCAAGGGCGGCGTGCGCTTCCATCCGGACGTCACGCTCGAAGAGGTCATGGCGCTGTCGGCGTGGATGACGGTCAAGACAGCCGCCGTGAACCTGCCCTACGGCGGCGCGAAGGGCGGCATCCGCGTCGATCCCAAGAAGCTCTCGCTGAAGGAGCTCGAGAAGGTCACGCGCCGCTACACCAGCGAGATCGGCATCATCATCGGCCCGCACAGCGATATCCCCGCGCCCGACGTCAACACCAACGCGCAGATCATGGCGTGGATGATGGACACCTACTCGATGAACGTCGGCGGCACCGCCACCGGGGTCGTCACCGGCAAGCCGTTGCACCTCGGCGGCTCGCTCGGCCGCGTGAAGGCCACGGGCCGCGGCGTGTTCGTGACCGGGCGCGAGGCCGCGCGCCGGCTGGGGCTGGACCTGAAGGGCGCGCGCGTCGCGGTGCAGGGCTTCGGCAACGTCGGCTCGGTGGCGGCCGAGCTCTTCGCCGAGGCGGGCGCGAAGATCGTCGCGGTGCAGGACCACACCGGCACCGTCATCAACGACAAGGGGCTGGACCTGCCGCAGCTCGTCGCGCAGGCGCGCAACGAGGGCGGCATCGTCGGCTTCAAGGGCGGCGACACGGTCGCCAACGAGGCCTTCTGGGACGTGGCCTGCGACATCCTGATCCCGGCCGCGCTCGAAGGCCAGATCACCGCGGAGCGCGCCAGGCAGACCAAGGCGAGGCTGGTGCTCGAAGGCGCCAACGGCCCGACCGTGCCGGAAGCCGACGACATCCTGGCCGACCGCGGCGTGCTGGTGGTGCCCGACGTGATCTGCAACGCCGGCGGCGTCACGGTGAGCTACTTCGAATGGGTGCAGGACTTCTCGTCCTTCTTCTGGGGCGAGGACGAGATCAACGAGCGCCTGGATCGCATCATGATGAATGCCCTGCACGCCATCTGGGACAAGGCCGACCAGCACAAGATCACGCTGCGCACCGCCACCTATGCGGTGGCCTGCGGACGCATCCTGATGGCGCGGCAGGAGCGGGGACTGTATCCCTGAGCACCCCCCATGCCGCTTCGCGGCTCCCCCTCTCTCGCCTTCGGCGGGAGGGGGCAATCCCAGCGGCCCGGCAAAGCCGGCTCCGCGGGATTCCTGGGCTGGGGCGCGCCAGTTTCAAGCGGTGGGGGTCAACCGGAACGCGCGGCGGCGCGTGATGTCCAAGCAGGGCCGCCCGCGGGCGGCTTGCCGCTAGGATTGCTCCCGTTTCGCCTTTCTGCTGCCGCCCATGCCCCGATTGCCTCTTCGTACCACCACCGCCGCGTTGCTGGCCGCCGTCTTCGTCTGTGGCTGCGGCTTCTCCGAACGCCGACACGTGTCTTACGAGACCGAGGAATTCGATTCGACCACCACCCACACGCGCAGCTACGCCGCCACCGAAGGGCAGACCTGCGAGGCCGCGCGGCGCGCGCTTCTGAGTCAGGGCTACATGGTCACGGCCGCGAACCAGGAACTCGTCACCGGCCGCAAGAGCTTCCAGCCGGCCGCCGAAGTGCATGTGGAGGTGGAATTTCGCGTCGTCTGCGCGCGCGACGGGTCCGGCTCGCGCAGCACGATCGCGTTCGCGAGCGCCTTGCAGGACCGCTACGGCGTCAAGAAGGTCAACAACTCTGCCAGCCTCGGCGTCGGCGCGATCGGCTCGCTGTCGCTGCCGTTCTCGTCGAGCGACGATGCCATGGTCAAGGTCGCCAGCGAAACGCTGACCGATGATCGCTTCTACGACCGCTTCTTCGCGCTGATCGAGCGCTACCTGCCGGCGTCGATCGAGGAAGTGCCGCCGGCCCAGGCCCGCCCGGTCGCGCCTGCGCACCCGCCGGTCGAGGTGCCGCTGCCGCTGCAGGCCGTGCCGCTGTCGCCCACGCGAGGCTGAGGATTCCCGGGGGCTCAGCGCGCCAGCGTCGACTTGCCGAACAGGCTCTCGATCAGCTCCACCGCCACTTCCGCTGTCCGGTTGCGCACATCCAGCGCCGGATTGAGCTCGACCACGTCGAGCGAGGCCAGCCGGCCCGTGTCCGCGATCATCTCCATGCACAGCTGCATCTCGCGCCAGGTCGGCCCGCCGCGCACGCCGGTGCCCACGCCGGGCGCGTAGTCGGGGTCGAGGCAGTCGAGGTCGAAGCTCACGTGCAGGTGCGTGTCCTCGCCCACGTCCTGCAGCGCCTCGACCATCGTGGTGCGCATGCCGTGCTCGTCGATGTGGCGCATGTCGAACACGTTCAGCCCCAGCGCGCGGATCGCCGACTTCTCATGCGCGTCGACGCTGCGGATGCCGATGAAGCGGATCGCATCGTGCTCGAGCGCGGCGCGCTCGCCGCTCCAGCCGGTCAGCGCCGCCGGCCCGTGGCCCAGCAGGCACGACACCGGCATGCCGTGCAGGTTGCCGCTCGGGCTCGTGGTCTCGGTGTTCACGTCGGAATGGGCATCGAGCCAGAGCACGCGCAGCTTCTTGCCCCGCTCGCGGGCGTGCCGGGCCACTGCGCTGATCGAGCCGACGGCGATGCTGTGGTCGCCGCCCATGAGGATCGGCAGGTGGCTGGCGGCGAGCGACCTCTGCACCGCGTCGTGGACGGCGCGGTTCCATGTGACGACCTCGTCGAGGTGGTGCAACTCGGTCGTGGGCGCGATCCAGGGCGTGGCCGGCCCCGCGAGATTGCCTGCATCGATCACCTTGAAGCCGAGCCCGGCCAGCGTCTGCGCGATTCCGGCCACGCGCAGGGCATCGGGGCCCATGCCGGCGCCCCGGGTGCTGGCGCCGATGTCGGTCGGTGCGCCGATGAGTTGCAGCGTCGTGGTCATGGGCAGGCCTCCGGTGTCAATGCGTCTCCCAGCAAGTATCGATAGGAATGGATGTCCATGCGACCCCCTGTCGTGCTTGACATGAAGCGAAGTGCGGCGCGTGAGCCGCGGACCCCTAGCGCTCCCGCAGCCCGAGCACGCGCCACGCGAGCTTCGAGAGCTCGGCCGCGATCTCGTCGGGCGGCAGGCGGCCATCAGGGCGGTACCAGGTGTAGAGAAAGCCCGGCAGGCTCAGCGCGGCGAAGGCGGTGAGCCGGGTGTCGCCGAAATCGAGGTCGCCGTCGCGGCGCGCCTCTTCGAGCAGCGGAAAGAGCTGGTCGTAGAAGTGGTGCGCGAGCTTCTTCTGGGCGGCCAGGTATTCGGGGCGGTAGACCTGCGGCTCCTTGTAGGCGAAGAAGGCGCAGGGGTGGTGGGCGATGGTCGCGCGGATCAGGCGCCCGATGCCTTCCTTGACCTTCTCGACCGCGCGGCGCGTGTCGTCCGCGGCGAAGTCCAGCGAGGTGAAGCAATCGACCGCGGGCCGCCACGACAAGGTCTCGAAGATCTCCTGCTTGTCGCGGAAGTAGTAGTAGACGAAGGGCTTGGTGGCGCCGAGCGCGCGCACGATCTGCGCCATGGTGGTGTTGGCATAGCCCTGCGCCGCGAAGAGCTGCGCCGCCGCCTGGAGGATGCGCTCGCGCTGCACGTCGGTGCCGGCGGTGGCGGTGCGCTGCCGGCCGGTGCCCTGGGGACGGTCGCTGCGACCGGACGGCGCAGTGCCCTTCGCAGAGGGTTTTCGCGATGTCTCCGACGTCATACCCATGGGTAGGATTGTTCGTGCACCATGGCTGCGGTGGCAAGCGGCGCGGCCTATCGATAACCCTGTGAGACTGATGCCATGGAGACAACCCGGCTTCCCGATCGGCCCATCCGCCGCGTGCTGGTCGCCAACCGTGGCGAGATCGCCGTGCGGCTGGTGCGCGCGCTGCGCGACCTGGGCCTCGAGAGTGTCGCCGTGTACGCGAAGGACGACGCCGCCGCGCTGCATGCGCAGCTCGCCGATGTGGCGGTCGCCCTCGCGGGCACGGGGCCGTCGGCCTACCTCGACGCGGCCGCCTTGCTCGCCATCGCACGCGACGCGAGGTGCGATGCGGTGCACCCCGGCTACGGCTTCCTGAGCGAGCGCGCCGATTTCGCGCAGGCCTGCGCCGATGCGGATCTGTGCTTCATCGGCCCCACGCCCGGGCAGCTCGCGCTCTTCGGCGACAAGGCGCGCGCCCGCGCGCTGGCCGAACGATGCGGCGTGCCGCTGATGCCCGGCAGCGCCGGCGCGGTGACGCTGGCCGAAGCGCAGGCCTTCTTCGCGGCGCAGCAGGCCGACGGCGCGGGCATGATGATCAAGGCGATCGGCGGCGGCGGTGGGCGGGGCATGCGCGCGGTGCTGAGCGCCGATGAGCTGCCCGAGGCGCATGCGCGCTGCCTGTCCGAAGCGAAGGCGGCGTTCGGCGTCGAGGGCGTGTACGTCGAGCGCCTCATGGGCAACGCGCGGCACATCGAGGTGCAGGTGCTGGGCGACGGACGCTCGGTCGCGAGCCTCGGCGAACGCGAATGCACGCTGCAGCGCCGCTTCCAGAAACTGGTCGAGATCGCTCCCAGCCCCACGCTGCCCGAAGCCCTGCGCGAGCAGATCACGCAGGCCGCGCTGCGCATGGCGGCGGCCGTGGGCTATCAGAGCCTGGGCACCTTCGAATTCCTCGTCGACGCGTGTTCGCCGACGCTGCCCTGGGTCTTCATCGAGGCCAATCCGAGGCTGCAGGTCGAGCACACCGTGACCGAGGCGGTCACGGGGCTCGATCTCGTGCAACTGCAGATCGCCGTCGCCAGCGGGCAGTCGCTTGCGGATCTCGGCATCGACCCGGCGCATGCCGCCCCTCGGCGCGGCTTCGCGGTGCAGTGGCGCATCAACGCCGAGACGCTCGACCCGCACGGCCATGCGCGCCCGTCCGGCGGCACGCTGAAGCGATTCGAGCTGCCGGCCGGACCCGGTGTGCGCGTCGACTCGCATGGCCATGCGGGGCTGGCACCTTCGCCGCACTACGACACGCTGCTCGCCAAGCTGGTCGTGCATTCGGCCTCGCCACGCTTTGCGGATGCGGTGCGGCGTTCGCTGCGCGCGCTCGAGGAGTGCCAGATCGAGGGCATCGCGACCAATCTCTCGCTGCTGCGCGCGATCGCAACGCGCCCCGAGTTCGCGACGCAGGCGGTGCACACGCGCTTCGTCGAGGCACACCTGGCGGACCTGCTGGCGTCCGCCGCGCACCTCGATGCGGCGACGGCGCGCCATGCGCGTCCGGCGGCTGTGCTGTCCGGCGGCGCCGCGCCTCGGGGCGATGACGACGGCCTGTGCATCGAGGCCCCGATGCCCGCGAAGCTCGTGCGGTTCGAGGTCGATCTCGGCGACGTCGTGCCGGCCGGCGCGCAGATCGGCGTGCTGGAGGCGATGAAGATGGAGCATCTTCTTCATGCGCCGGCGGCCGGCCGCGTGGTCGCATTGCTCGCCGAACCGGGCGACTACCTGGTCGAAGGCCAGTCGCTCGTGAAGCTGGAGCCGGTCGATGCCCATGCGGTCGAAGCCGAAGGGCGAGCCGAGCAGGACCTCGATGCGATCCGCGCCGATCTGCAGAAGGTCATCGACCGCCAAGCCGTCACCCTCGACGCGAGGCGCGAGGCCGCCGTGGCGAAGCGCCACGCGCAGGGCGGGCGCACCGCGCGCGAGAACATCGCGGACCTGTGCGACCTGGCCGACGACGCCGGCAACTTCAACGAATACGGCGCACTCGCGATCGCGGCCCAGACGCGCCGCCGCGCGCTCGACGACCTGATCGCCAACACACCGGCCGACGGCATGGTCACCGGCATCGGCAGCGTCAATGCGAAGCAGTTCGGGCCCGAGGCCTCGCGCTGCGTGGTCATGGCCTACGACTACACGGTGCTGGCCGGCACGCAGGGCCTGCGCAACCACCAGAAGACCGATCGCATGCTGGGCATCGCGCACCGGCTGAAGCTGCCGGTGGTGCTGTTCGCAGAAGGCGGCGGCGGGCGGCCGGGCGACACCGACATGCCGATCGTCGCGGGCCTGAACAACCACACCTTCAGCCAGTTCGCCGCGCTCTCGGGCCAGGTGCCGGTCGTGGGCATCGTGCACGGGCGCTGCTTCGCGGGCAATGCGGCGCTGCTGGGCTGCGCCGACGTGATCATCGCGACCGAGGCCAGCAACATCGGCATGAGCGGCCCCGCGATGATCGAGGGCGGCGGTCTCGGCAGCTTCGCGCCCGAGCAGATCGGGCCGAGCGCGGTGCAGGCGCGCAACGGCGTGATCGACATCCTCGTGAAAGACGAGGCCGAGGCGGTCGCGGTCGCGAAGCAATACCTCTCGTACTTCCAGGGGCCGACGAGCGGATGGACCTGCGCCGACCCGCGTGCGCTGCGCCATGCGGTGCCCGAGAACCGCCTGCGCGTGTACGACGTGCGCGCCGCGATGCGCGGCGTGGCCGACACCGGCTCGCTGCTGGAACTGCGCGCCGGCTTCGGCGCCGGCATCGTGACCGCGCTCGCGCGCATCGAGGGCCGCTCGGTGGGCATGCTCGCGAACAACCCGCACCACCTCGGCGGCGCGATCGATGTCGAGGCCGCCGACAAGGCCGCGCGCTTCATGCAGTTGTGCAACGTGCACGGCCTGCCGCTGGTGGCGCTGTGCGACACGCCGGGCTTCATGGTCGGCCCCGAGATCGAGGCGCAGGCGCAGGTGCGGCATGCATGCCGCCTGTTCATGGTCGCCTCGCACCTGCGCGTGCCGTACTTCGCGGTGGTGCTGCGCAAGGGCTATGGGCTCGGCGCGCAGGCCATGACCGCCGGCGGCTTCGACGCGCCGGTGTTCACGGTGGCCTGGCCTACCGGCGAGTTCGGCGCGATGGGGCTCGAAGGCGCGGTGCGCCTGGGGTTCCGCAAAGAGCTCGAAGCCGCCGCCGAAGGGCCCGAGCGCGATGCGCTGTTCAGGAAGCTGGTCGCGCAACAGTATGCGAACGGCGAAGCGATCTCGATGGCGCAGACGCTCGAGATCGACGCGGTGATCGATCCGGCCGACACGCGAAACTGGCTGGCGCGGGGGCTTGCATCCGCCGCATCCGCCGCGGCATCGACGCGCGAGGCATCGTCCTACATCGATACCTGGTGAGCGCGCGGGCCGGTGAGAACGGCCTGGGCGTGCAACGCGGGAAGTCACAGCGCTACACAACACTTCGTCACAGGCTTACAAGCGGTTCACACGGGCAAGGGAGGATGAAGGCTCCAGCAACTCAAAAAAGGAGTCCCCATGAAGAAACTCGCTGTCACCCTTGCGATGGGAGCCGCTTCCCTGCTGACCCTCGGCACCGCCGTGGTCGCGCCGACGAGTGCGATGGCGCAGCCCGTGATCTCGGTGCACGTCGCACCGCCGCCGCCGCGCCACGAACCCGTGCCGCCGCCGCGCAGGGGCTATGTGTGGGCGCCGGGTCACTACGAGTGGAAGGGCAATCGCTATGTCTGGTACCGCGGCACCTGGATGCGCGAGCGCCCGGGCTACGCCTATCGCTCACCGGAATGGCGCGAGCACGGTGGCCGATGGGAATACCAGGCCGGCCGCTGGGACAACGACCGTGACGGCGTGCCCAACCGCTACGACCGCCACCCGGGCAATCCGAACCGGAGCTGACGCACGTCAGAACAGGCGGAACACGAGCGGCATGAGGAGTGCGGCCAGCACCACCTGCATGCCCAGGGCCAGCCCCGCGTAGGCCCCCGCATCGGCGTTGACGTGCAGCGCACGCGCAGCGCCGATGCCGTGCGCGGCAGTGCCCAGGCCGAAGCCGCGCGCGGCGAAGCCCTCGGGGCTGGTGCCGATCTTGAGCAGGTCGAAGAGATACTTGCCCGACAGCGCGCCGATCATGCCGGTGAGCACGGCGAACACCGCCGACAGCGCGGGAATGCCGCCGATCTTTTCCGAGATGCCCATGGCCACCGGCGCGGTCACCGACTTGGGCGCGAGCGACAGCACCACGTCGTGCGGCAGGCCCAGCGCCCAGCCGAGCGCCACGGCCGAGCCGCCCGCCGCGGCACCGCCGAGCAGCGACGCGAGCACCAGCCGCCCGAAGCGCGCCCGCAGTTCGGCGCGCCGCTGCCACAGCGGCCACGCGAGCGCGACCACCGCCGGGCCGAGCAGGAAGTGGATGAACTGCGCGCCGGCGAAGTAGGTCTGGTAGTCGACGTGCGTGATCAGCAGCCCGCTCGCGAGCACCACCACCGACCACAGCACCGGATTGGCCCAGGGCGCGCCGCCCAGGCGCGCGTACACCGACGTCGCGAGCAGGTAGACGACCAGCGTGGCCGTGAGACCGAACAGCGGCGTGGCCGAGAGATAGATCCAGAGTTCGACGAAGCGCGGCACGGCGGCTCCTAGCGGTCGCGGCGGCGATCGGGCCACCACAGCACCAGGGCGGTGACGCCGAGCCCGATCCACGTCGACAGCGCGATGATGACCAGCATGCGGCCGCCGTACTGGCCGAGCAGCGCGAGATGCGTCATCACGCCCACGCCCACCGGCACGAAGAGCAGCGACAGGTGCGAGAGAAGGAAGCCCGCGCATTCGGCGACTGGCTCGCGCACCGCGGCGAAGCGCAGGCCCGCGAGCAGCAGCATCATGCCGAGCACCGGGCCGGGGAAGGGCAGCGCCAGCCCGCGAGACAGCACCTCGCCCACCGACTGGAACACCAGCAGCCAGGCCATGCCCTGGAGTCCCTTCATGTTCAGAAGCGGGGCAGGTCGGCGAACGGTTGCGGCTGACCCGCGCGGAACACCTGCTTGCCGTACTCGGCGCAGCGCTGCAGGGTCGGGATCACCTTGCCGGGATTGAGCACGCCGGCCGGATCGAAGGCGCGCTTCACGCCGGCCATCTGTTCGTTCTCCTCGGGCGTGAACTGCACGCACATGCTGTTGAGCTTCTCGACGCCCACGCCGTGCTCGCCGGACACCGTGCCGCCCATCGCCACGCTGGTCTCGAGGATGTCGGCGCCGAAAAGCTCGCAGCGATGCAGCTCGTCGGGGTCGTTCGCATCGAACAGCACCAGCGGATGCAGGTTGCCGTCGCCCGCGTGGAAGACGTTGCAGCAGCGCAGGTTGTATTTCTTCTCCATGTCCTGGATCGCGAGCAGGATGTCGGCCAGCCGCTTGCGCGGGATCGTCGAGTCCAGGCACATGTAGTCGGGGCTGATGCGGCCCGAGGCGGGGAAGGCATTCTTGCGGCCGCTCCAGAACTTCAGGCGCTCGTCCTCGTTCTCGCTCACCGCGATCGCGGTGGCGCCGCAGCCGCGCAGCACCTCGGTCATGCGGCCGATCTCTTCCTCGACCTCCTCGGGCGTGCCGTCGGACTCGCACAGCAGGATGGCCGCCGCGTCGAGGTCGTAGCCCGCGTGCACGAAGTCCTCCACCGCGGCGGTCATGGGCTTGTCCATCATCTCGAGGCCCGCCGGGATGATGCCGGCCGCGATGACGGCGGCGACCGCGTCGCCCGCTTTGCGCACGTCGTCGAAGCTGGCCATGATGCAGCGCGCGAGCTGCGGCTTCGGCACGAGCCTGACCGTGACTTCGAGCGTGACCGCCAGCATGCCTTCGCTGCCGATCACCAGCGGCAGCAGGTCGAGCCCGGCGCAGTCGAGCGCCTCGCTGCCGAATTCGACCGGCTCGCCGTCGGCCGTGAAGCCGCGCACGCGCAGCACGTTGTGCAGCGTCAGCCCGTACTTGAGGCAATGCACGCCGCCCGAGTTCTCGGCCACGTTGCCGCCGATGGTGCAGGCGATCTGGCTCGACGGGTCGGGCGCGTAGTAGAGGCCGAAGGGCGCGGCCGCCTCGCTGATGGCGAGGTTGCGCACGCCGCACTGCACGACGGCGGTGCGGCTCACCGGGTCGATCTTCAGGATGCGGTTGAACTTGGCGAGCGAGAGCGTCACGCCCATCGCGTGCGGCATCGCGCCGCCCGAGAGCCCCGTGCCCGCGCCGCGCGCCACGACCGGGACGCCCAGCGCATGGCAGGCCTGGAGCACCGCCTGGACCTGCGACTCGGTCTCGGGCAGGGCGACCACCAGCGGCCGCTGGCGATAGGCGGTGAGGCCGTCGCACTCGTACGGGACGGTGTCCTCTGCGTGCCAGATCAGCGCATGGGCCGGCAGGTGCGGCGAGAGCGCCTGCACGATGCGGGCCTGCCGCGCGGACTGCTCCAGCGCGGACTGCTGCAGCGGTGTGGTGGGCGCGTTCATGGTGAAGACCCCCGGATCGGATGGGTGGCGAGCTACTTGAAGACCACCGTCCGGTGCCCGTTGAGCAGCACGCGATGCTCGCTGTGCCACTTGACGGCGCGCGCGAGCACCTGGCTTTCGGTGTCGCGGCCGCGTGCGGTCAGGTCTTCGACGGTATCGGTATGGTCGGCGCGCTCCACGTCCTGCTCGATGATCGGGCCTTCGTCGAGGTCCGCGGTCACGTAGTGCGCGGTGGCGCCGATCAGCTTCACGCCGCGGTCATGGGCCTGGTAGTAGGGCTTGGCGCCCTTGAAGCTCGGCAGGAAGGAGTGGTGGATGTTGATCGCGCGGCCGGCGAGCTGGGTGCACAGATCGTTGCTCAGGATCTGCATGTAGCGCGCGAGCACCACGAGGTCGGCGCCCTCGGCATTGATGATCTCCAGCTGCTTCGCCTCGGCCTGGGCCTTGGTCGCGGCGGTCACCGGGATGTGGTGGAAGGGCACGTTGTAGCTCGCCGCGAGCTGGTAGAAGTCGCGGTGGTTCGAGATGATCGCGCGCACGTCGATGGCCAGCAGGCCGCTCTTCCAGCGGAACAGCAGGTCGTTCAGGCAGTGGCCTTCCTTGCTGACCAGGATCACGGTCTTCATGGGCTCGACGGCCGCATGGAGCTTCCAGCGCATGCCGAAGCCGGACGCGAGTTCGGCGATCTGCTCGCGCAGGCTCGCCTCGGACTGCTCGCAGCCGAAGCGCACGCGCATGAAGAACAGGCCGGTGCCCTGGTCGTTGTACTGCGCCGCTTCTTCGATGTTGCCGCCGCGTTCGAGCAGGAAGCCGGAGACGGCATGGACGATGCCGGTGCGGTCGGGACAGGAGAGGGTGAGGATGTACGCGGAGGTCATAACGCGTGCCATTGTCGCAGGGAGCCGGAATCGGGCGCCGGTGACAAAATGTCCCTTCCCGGCAAGAACTTACCTTACCCGCAGGAGCGATTCATGGCCTTCAACGACTTCCGCATGGACAACCAGTGGTTGCCCTTCACCCCCAACCGCCATTTCAGGAAGGACCCGCGCGTCTTCGTGGCGGCCGACGGGATGGAGTTCACCACGCACGACGGCCGCAAGGTGATCGACGGCATCTCGTCGCTGTGGTGCGTGGGCGCGGGCCACAACCGCAAGCCGATCAACGAGGCGATCAAGGCGCAGCTCGACACGCTCGACTACGCGACCGCCTTCCAGGTGAGCAACGACAAGGCCTTCCGGGCCGCCGAGATGATCGCCGCGATGGCGCCGGGCGACCTCAACAAGGTGCTGTTCTGCAACTCGGGCAGCGAGGCGGCGGACACCTCGCTGAAGGTGGCGCTGGCCTACCACCGCGCGCGCGGCGAGGGGCACCGCAACGTCTTCATCGGGCGCGAGAAGGGCTACCACGGCGTGGGCTTCGGCGGCATGTCGGTGGGCGGCATTCCGGGCAACCGCAAGGTGTTCGGCTCGGCCTTCCTGCCGCGCGTGGACCACATGCGCTTCATCCACGACCCGGTCAACCACGCCTACATCCACAACCAGGAACCGGTGTGGGCCGAGGACGCGCTGGCTGACCTGGAGCAGCGCATCCTGCCGCTGCACGACCCGAGCAACGTGGCCGCGATCATCGTCGAGCCGATCGCCGGCTCGGCCGGCTGGTACATCCCGCCCAAGGGCTACCTGCAGAAGCTGCGCGAGATCTGCGACAAGCACGGCATCCTGTTGATCTTCGACGAGGTCATCACCGGCTTCGGCCGCATGGGCACCAACTTCGCGTCGGACTACTACGGCGTCGTGCCCGACATGCTGAACTTCGCCAAGTGCGTGACCAACGGCGTGATCCCGCTGGGCGGCGTGATCTGCCGCGACAAGCTCTACGACGCGATGATGAACACCTCCGCGCCGGAGCACGTGGTGGAGTTCTTCCACGGCTACACCTACTCGGGCCATCCGGTGGCCTGCGCGGCGGCGATCGCGACGCTGGAGCTGTTCCAGAAGGAACAGCTCTTCAAGCGCGCGGGCGAGATGGGCAAGGTGCTGGGCGATGCCTTCCACGGCACGCTCAAGGGCCTGCCGAACGTGGTCGGCATCCGCAGCCTGGGCCTGGCGGCGGCGGTCGAGCTGACGCCCATCGCGGGGCTGCCGGGCAAGCGGGCCTACGACATCTTCCTGGACTGCTTCCACAAGGGCGCGCTGGTCCGCCCGGCGGGCGACGTGCTGGTGATCGCGCCGCCCTACATCGTGGAGAAGTCGCACATCGACACGCTGGTCAACACGCTGGCCGACGCGATCAAGGCGCACGCCTGAGGGCAGCTCAGCGCTCGGCGCTGCGGGCGGGGCGCAGCTCGGCGCAGTAGTCCTTCTCGGGCACCGGCGGCGTGGCCCAGGCCGCGTCGAAGGCGCCCGCCGTGTCGCGCGGCCCGCCCGCCTGCATCTGCACTGCCTTGACCGACACGTCCGTCGGCAGGTGCTGCGGCACGCCGAGCGCCTTGTTGGCGTGTCCGGCGCCGCTCACGAGCAGCACGGTCTTGCCGGGGGCGCGAGACTTCACGATCGCCTGTGCCATCGCGCGGTCGCGGGCGATCTGGATGCGCGTCATGGGCACGATCTGCGATTCCGGCAGCAGGTCGCAGTGGCCGCTGCGCACGGCGGCCCGCTGCGCGGCGCGCGCGCTGTCGGCGAGCTGCGCGTCGAGCGAGACGTCGGCCATCGCGTCCTTCATGCGGGCGCGCGGCAAGTTGGCGCCGACCACCGGCACGCCCGCGCGCACGGCGGCCATCACCACCGGGCCATAGGCGCTCCAGGGCCAGCCGGCGTCGCTCCAGCTCAGGGCGGTCCTGACCTGCGCCTCGGTCGCGTCCGGCGGCAGATGGCCGGTCGTGTTGCCTTCTTCGGCCATCTCGATCGCGAGCGCGGCCAGCCGGCCGCCTTGCGCGAGCGCCTCGACAGTCGCGCGCTCCATGTCCTGGTGTTCCGGCGCGTCGTGCTGCTCGCCCAGGAGCAGCGCGTCGGCCGGCAGCAGCGCCGCGACGCGGCGCGAGACCGGCGCCTCGTCGGGCGGAGGGCGCCAGGCGCAGGCTCCGAGCGCGGCGGCGACGATCAGGGGCAGGAGGAGGACGTGGGGCGTGCGGGCGGGGGTGTGGCGCATGCCCTACTATGCCGCGGCCCTCGGCCTGTGCGCCGGCGGTGTCGGTCCGGAAACGAAAACGGAGCGCCAGGGCGCTCCGTCCGAGGGGCGGGAAAGGCGGCGCTCAGTGCACGAGCACGGGGGTGTGCGCCAGTTCGGCATAGCCTTCGAGCGTGTCCTCGACCTCTTCCTGCGTCGGCGTGTTGAGCTGCCAGGCGGCAATCTGCTGCTGGAACAGCTCGGCCCAGGACCCGTCGAGGTACACCTCCTTGCCCGAGCGCTTGTCGACGATCTCGAAGCCGTGGCGAGCCAGCGCCGGCACGTTGGGCGCCACCGGCGCGTCGCCTTCGGTCGGCTGCACGTGCACGACGACGAAGGAGTCGGAGTCGTAAAGCATTTGCATGGCGGGTCCTGTGAGGATGTCGATAGCCTTCATGATGGTTAGATAGCAATCAACGCGCCAGTTTCAATATCGGTCGTCAATCTGTAGGAGTTCGACTGTATCCATTTGTGACATATTCGTCATTTGGCGGGCGCCGAGAGCGGTTCCGGGTCGTCCAGCCAGGCGACCATGAGGGTATAGGCGACGGCCAGCAGCACCGGCCCGACGAAGATGCCGACCAGCCCGAAACCGAGCAGGCCGCCGATGACGCCGGCGAAGATCAGCAGCAGCGGCAGGTCCGCGCCGCGCTTGATCAGCCAGGGGCGCAGGAAGTTGTCCATGGTCCCGACGATGACCGTCCAGACCAGCAGGAAGATGCCCCAGCCGGTCGAGCCGCTCCAGAACACCCAGACCACCGCCGGCGCCAGCACCAGGGTGGGCCCGATCTGCACGATGCACAGCATGAACATCATCGCGGTGAGGAGCGCCGCGAACGGCACGCCCGCGATCGCCAGGCCGATGCCACCGACCACCGCCTGCACGATCGCGGTCACGCCCACGCCGAGCGCGACGCCGCGGATCGCCTTGCCGGCCAGCACGACCGCGCCTTCCCCGCGCTGGCCGCCGAGCTTGCGACCGAACTGGCGCATCGTGGCCGCGGCGTTCTCGCCCTGCGCGTACATCAGACCCGCGATGACCACGGTGAGCAGGAACTGAAGGGTGAGCGCGCCCACGACCCCGGCCTGCGCGAACAGCCATCCCGTGACCTGCTTGGCATAGGGTGCGACCTGCGCCTCGAGCCCCGACACGCCGGAGGCCACCTGGGCGTCCCAGGCCGCGGTCAGACGCGGGCCGACGAAGGGGAGATTGCGCAGCCAGTTCGGCGGCTGGGGCGGGCCGCGGCTGATCAGCGTCTTGATCCAGCCGTAGACCTCGTCCGCGTTGGCGGCGATGGTCGAGATCGCCATCGTCAGCGGCAGCACGAACAGCAGCAGCAGGATCAGCACCATCACCAGCACCGCGAGACTGCGGCGGTGCCAGAGCTTCTCCTCGAACCACAGCAGCGCCGGCCAGCTCGCCACGACGACCATCGCGGCCCAGATCGTGGCGCCCAGGAACGGCCGGAGGATCCAGAGCGACGACGCGATGAGCAGGCCGATGCACAGCACGCTGAAGGTGATCTTGGCCAGGTCGGAGCGGATGTCGGGCATGGTGCGGCGGTGAATGCTGAGGACGCTCGCAGTGTCACCGAAGTCGGTCCCGAATGGCTCCCTGGCCGTGGCGCCGGCCGGTCACCGGATGTTCGCCCTCGTCAGGCCAGCGGCACGCCCCAGGCGTCGTAGCCGTAGACCCAGTCGGCGTTGCCGCCGGCCTTGAGCCACTGGTTGCCCCGCGAGGCGAGCTGGATGCGGCTGGCCCGTTCGATGCGCATCGCCTCGTAGCGCGCGAGCGCCGCGGGCACCGCCGACGGGTCGGCGACGTCCGCGAGGTTGCGCGCCAGCACCACCGCGTCCTCGATCGCCATGCCCGCGCCCTGGGCCATGAAGGGCATCATCGGATGGCAGGCATCGCCGAGCAGCGTCATGGGGCCGGCCGACCAGTGCGCGAGCGGATCGCGCTCGTACAGCGCGGTCTTGAGCACGGTGTCGCAGGCGTCGAGCAGCGCGCGGGCATCGGGATGGAAGTCGGCGTAGAAGCCGCGCAGCTCGTCCACGTTGCCCGCGGTGGTCCACGATTCCTCGTGCCACGAGTCCTGCGCGGTGGTCGCGAAGATGAAGGTGTCGCGCCCCTGGTTCAGCGGGAAGGTCACGATCTGGCTCTCGGGCGACGGGCCCCACCACTTGGTGAAAGCGGCGATGTCCGGCACGTCCTTCACGCGCTCGGTCGGCACCACCGCGCGGAAGGCCACCACGCCGGTGAAGCGCGGGCTCTCGGCGCCGAACATCGCGCTGCGCACCACCGAGTGGATGCCGTCCGCGCCGATCAGGACGTCGAGCGTCGTCGCCTCGCGCTGGCCCTTGAAGCGGACGCTCACGCCCTGGCCGCGCGCGTCGATCGATTCGGCGCGGTGGTCGAAGCGCACGCGCTCCAGCGGAAACGCGTCGGCCAGCGCGGCCAGCAGATCGGCGCGGTGGATCGTCAGCTGCGGCGCGCCGTACTTGCGCTCGGCCTCGTCGCTCATCGGCAGGCGCGAGGTTTCCTCGCCGCTGTCCCACAGCCGGCTGATGCGGTGGGTGGGCCGTGCGCCCGAGGCGCGCGCGGCGCGGGCGATGTCCGGACCCAGCCCGTCCAGCGCGCGCACCGCATTGGGCGTGAGGTTGATGTCCGCGCCGACGCGGAAGAATTGCTTCGCCTGCTCGAAGACGACGACGTCGTGCCCCGCCTGGTGCAGCGCGTTCGCTGCGGCGAGGCCGCCGATGCCGGCGCCGACGATGCCGATGTTCAGTTGACCCATGGTGCCCTTTCGTATGCGGATGCGGCGGGCCGATGTGTCAAGATCGCGGCCCGCCGGGATGGCCCGATTCTTCGCAAAGGACGAGGCCCCCTCAACCGCCGTGCGTCCGCAAAGAGGCACGATTCATCCACCCTCGCGCAGGGACCGCTGGAGCCGCGAAACTTGGACGTCCTGAGCGAAGTGCTCGCCATCTGCCGGTCGGAGCGCGCGGTGACCGCGCGCTTTTCGCTCGGCGCGCCGTGGGCGCTGCATTCGGACGGCGTGCCCGGCGCGATGATCCGCCTGTCGCGCGGCGCGCCGTACTGGATCCGTCTCGAAGGCGCCGCGCCGGTGCGCGTGGAAAGTGGCGACCTGGTCATGCTGCCGCTCGGCGCGGCGCACACGATCGCTTCGGCGCTCGAGGTGCCCGCCGAGCCCTTCGCGGCGCTGATCGCGCTGCATGCCGACGGTCCCAAGGACGAGAACCCGCTGGTCTTCAGCCACGGCGGCGGCGGCGAGACCACCGAGGTCTTCTCGGCGCTGCTGTGGTTCTCGGCCTACTGCCGGCACTCGGTCTTCCGCATGCTGCCGCCGCTGATCCACATCCGCGAGCGCGAGATGCCCATGGCCGGCTGCCTCGCGACCACGATGCAATCGCTGATCATGGAAACGCTCGACCGCCGCCCCGGCTGGCGGCTCTCGGCCGCGCGCATGGGCGAGCTGCTGCTGGTCAACATCCTGCGCGAGCGGCTGGGCCGGCAGGCGGCGCAGGACCCGGGCTGGCTGCGCGGGCTCGCCGACCCGGCCATCGCCCGCGCGATCATGGGGATCCATCGCGCGCCGCAGCAGGCCTGGCGCGTCGAGCAGCTCGCCGCCGAGGCGGCGATGTCGCGCTCGGCCTTCTGCGAGCGCTTCAAGGCGCTGGTCGGCCAGACGCCGATCGGCTACCTCACCGCGCACCGCATGGCCCTCGCCGCCGAGCAGCTTGAAGCCGGCGTGCTGCGCCCCGCCGACATTGCCGAACAGGCGGGCTACGAATCGGAGAAGGTCTTCGCGCGCGCCTTCCGGCGCTGGTCGGGGCTCACGCCGAGCGCGTACCTGCGGCGCGAGCGGGAGCGGCGCAAGCGCGTCCTGACCTTCGAGGCGCAGGACGAAGGCGAGCGCTAGCCGCCCGTCGCCGCCCTGAACGCATTGGCGCCGAGCGCCGTGCCATGCACCGCGAGGTGGGCGCCCAGCTGGATGGCCTGCAGCAGCTCGCCGCGCGCGAGCCCCTGCGACAGCGCGGTGGCGATGACTTGCCGCGTCGCCTCCGGGTTGAACGCGGTGAAGCAGGCATGCAAGGCGAGCTGCACCAGGCTGCGCTCGGCCGCGCTCAGGCCCGCGCCGGGGCGGCCGTGCTCGACGAAGTCGAGCAGCACTTCGGCATAGCCCGGGTCCATTCGTGCCACCGCGGCGAGCGCGAGCGCATGGGCGGCGCCGAGCGCGTCGATTCGGGCCTGCAGGGCGGGGGTGATGGCTGCCACTTCGCCGTCGCCGGGGCCGGCGAGTTCGTCGAGGATGCCGGCTGCCTGGCACACGCTCGCGGCGCCCTGCACGGCGACCAGGTGCAGCACGTCGAAGATATCAGCGGCCGACGCGCCGACTTCGAGCGCGCGCTTCAGGTGCGTCTGCAGCCCCGACTCGAAGAGATGCGACGCGGAACTGTCGAGCGCCACGTAGATCAGCTCGACCATCCGCGGCGACAGCGGCCCGGTGCGCGCCGGGTAGCCGGCGTAGCGCGCGTACTGCTCCACGAAGCCGGGGTTGGTTTCAAGCACGGTCTCGGTCCACGGGCGCCAGTAGCCGCGCTCGGCGATGAAGTAGTCCTTGATGCGCTCGCGTTCGGTCTCGTCGCTCATCGCGCGGTCCCCCGGGCCACGAGGTTCTGCCCCGTGAGGTATTGCGCGGCGGCGCCGCTCACGAAACGCAGCAGCGGATGCAGCGCGGCGGGATCGACCTCGGCCGGCACTTCGATCGCATTGATGCGCAGCGCACGCGCGCCCCATTCGCAGGCCAGCGTCGACACCAGCATGCGTGCCGCCGCCGCGTCGCCCGCGTCCTGCCAGCGGCCGGGCTGCGCGGCGGGCAGCAGCAGGGTGAGGCTCGCCTGCTGGGCATGGTGCGCCGCGAAACGCGCCGCGGCCGCATGCACCGCGTGCAGCAGCCCCGGCCCTTCGCAGGCCAGCGGCGACACGTCGAGACAGGCCGCGTAGTGCGGCTCTTCCACCGCTGCCGGGGCCACGGCCTGCCACGGCGACGGGTCGCCGCCGCAGACGTCGAGTTGCGTCGGCCGGTCCAGCGGCAGCGGCTCCAGCGTGGCCGGCGCGAAACGCTGGCTGCCGCCGTAGATGGACGAGCCGCCGTTGACCGCCAGCACCTGCCCGCGCAGCGGCGCCGCGCCGGCGCTCGCGAGGAAGAACAGCGCCTGCGCCATTTCGGCGGGCGAGGCCATGCGGCCGAGCGGGATCTTGGCGACCGCGCTCTCGGGCTGGATGCGGCCGGCCTGGATCAGGCCGTCGACCAGCTCGGTGCGCACGAAGCCGGGCGCGAGCACCGTCGCGCACCACTCGGGCCGCGCCTCGGCCAGCGCCCGGGTCTGCGCGATGACGCCGGCCTTGCTCGGGCTGTACAGGCCGCGGAACGGAATGGCATGCAGGCCGGCGCCGGACGAGACATTGACGATGCGCGCGCCGGGCTTGAGCAGCGACGCGCACGCATCGACCACCGCTGCCGGCGCCGCGAGGTTGAGCGCGAGCAGGCGCGCCATCTGCGCCGGCGTCTGGTCCGCGAGCGGCGTGTTGGACGCATCGGACATGCCGGCGTTGTTGAGGATGGCGTCGAGCGCGGGCGTGCCCTCGGCGAGCGAGGCGACCTGCTGAGCGTCGGTCAGGTCGATGGCGCGCAGCACATGCGCGGCCGACGCGGGCGCTGGCAGGCGCTTGCCGAGTTCGTGCAAAGCCTCTTCGTTGCGATCGACCAGCACGCATTGCCAGCCCGCGGCGGCGAAGAGCCGCGCGGCATCGCGGCCGATGCCTGACGCCGCGCCCGTGATCAGGGCTGTCTGCATGTCAGATGTTGGTCAAGGTGATGCCACCGTCGACCGCCAGCGCCTGCGCCGTGACGAAGCCCGCGTCGTCGCCCGCCAGGAAGCAGATCGCGCGGGCGATGTCCTCCACCGTGCCCAGGCGGCCCAGCGGGGTGCGCGCCACGCGGTTGGCGTCGCGCGCGGCGTCACGGTTGCGCTGCGTGCCTTCGGTGGGCACCGCCGACGGGCACACCGCGTTCACGCGGATGTTGCGCGCGCCGAGTTCGGCCGCCGCCGCGCGGGTGATGCCGAGGATCCCCGACTTGATGCCCGAATACACCACCGAGTTCGCCGCCGAGCGCAGCGCCGCCACCGACGCCACGTTCACGATCGAGCCGCCGCGTTCGGGGTCCATCACCGCGACGGCTTCCTGCAGGCTCCAGATGACCGACTTGAAGCCGATGTCGAGCATGCGGTCGACCGTCTCCGGCAGGATGTCCGGGATCGCCTGGTAGCGCACCCAGGCTGCGTTGTTCACCAGGATGTCGAAGCGCCCGCCGTGCTCGAAGGCGCGGCGGATCGCCTCGCGGATGCCTTCCCGGCTGGCCACGTTCAGCGCAATGCCGAAGGCCTTGCCGCCGCGTTCCTGGATGGCCTCGACCACGGGGGTGACGAACTCTTCCTTGAGGTCGTTCACGCAGACGACGGCGCCGCGCGCCGCCATCTGGAAGGCGGTTTCGCGGCCGATGCCGGCGCCGGCGCCGGTGATGAGGGCCACGCGGCCGAGCAGGTCCTGGTTCATGTCGATTCCTTGGTTCATACGGAGGCGATGAAGTCCGCGCCGACCTGGCGGGCGAGGGCGCCCGCGCCGAAGGCGGCGTCGAACTTGCGCACTTCGCGCAGGGCGTAGTGCAGCGGCACCTCCCAGGTGAAGCCCATGCCGCCGTGCAGGTGGATGGACTTCTCCAGAACGAAGGCCGCGTTGGCGATCGCATTGGCGAGCACCGGGCGGGTGCTGCGCACGAGGCCGTACTCGTCGGCGCGCAGCACGCGCTGGATGCCGGCGTTGGAGGCTTCCTGCAAGAGGCGCATGCGCGCCAGCAGGTGACGCACCGCCTGCTTGGCCGACAGCGGACGGCCGAACTGCACGCGGGTCGACATGTAGGCGGCGGTGGTCGCCAGCGCGCCTTCGGCCGCGCCGTTGACCCAGCCGGCGATCAGGATCTCGCCATCGCGCTGCAGGGCGGCGAAGGCGGCCGCGTCGAGCGTGGCCAGCGTCTTCGCCTTGTCCAGCGTGAGCCACGACTGCGGGTGCTCGGGGTCGAGCGCCGCGTCTTCCTGGATCTCGACGGTGGCGAGGTCCAGCAGCGCGGCGCCGCCCTGGCCATCGGCCACCAGCACCCAGTCGCAGCCCTTCGCGTGGCGGGCCTGGCCCGCGAAGCCTTCCTGCAGGCTGCCCTGCAGCGCCCAGGTGGCGATGCGTTCGCCGCCGGCCAGCTCGGCCGCGAGCGGCGAATCGCCGAGCGCCTTGGCGATCAGCAGGGTTTCGAGCAGCGGCCACTGCAGGCGCAGCTTGCCCGCTTCGGCCACGATGGGCAGGGCGAATTCGGTGCCAAGGCCCAGGCCGCCGGCGTCTTCGCTGGCGCACACGCCGCACAGGCCCGCGGCGGCCAGCACCTGGGCCGCGTCGCGGAAGCCGCGCGTCTGCGCATCGGCGATCGCGGCGGCGGCCGCCTGGCCGAACTCCTCGGGCTTGAGATCGTTGTCGGAAGTGCTCATCTCACAGGTCCTTCGGCAGGTTCATGATGCGTTGCGCAATGATGTCCAGCTGCACTTCGGTGGTGCCGGCATAGATCGTCTCGGCCCGCGCGTACAGGTAGGCGGTCGTGAAGTGCTTGCGCGCGCGCTGCGCGAGCGCGCTCGAACGCGGGGTCACGTGCGACATGAGCGAGAGCGCCAGCCCCATGAAGGCCTGGTGGCACTCGGACCAGTAGAGCTTGGTCAGCGAGCCGCGGGCGCCGATCTTCTCGCCGGCCATCATCTGGTCGACCGTGCGTTCGACCAGGCCCTTGAGTGCATCGATCTCGCCCACGATTTCGCCGATGCGGCGCTGGGTGTGGCCGTCGTCGAGCAGCTTCGCGAGCTGCGGGTCGGACTTGCAGGCGGCGACGAGCTGGCGCAGTTCGCATTCGAAGCGCCACGCGCGGTACATGCGGTTGGTCGCGCGCTCGATCGACAGCACGCGGATCGCCGCGTTCCAGCCTTCGTCGGGCGCACCGAGGCGCGCGCTGTCGGGCACCACCACGTTGTCGAAGAAGACCTCGGCGAACGAGTCCTTGCCGTCGATCGACTTGATCGGCACCACGCGGATGCCGGGCGTGTCCATGGGCACCGCGAACATCAAGAGCCCGCGGTGCTTGTCGGCCACGGTGCCGGTGCGCGTGAGCAGCAGGCAGTAATGCGCCTTGGCCGCGCCGCTGGTCCAGATCTTCTGGCCGTTGATGCGCCAGGTGTCGCCTTCCTGCACCGCCTTGGTCCGCAGGCGCGCGAGGTCGGAGCCGGCGTCGGGCTCGGAGAAGCCCTGGCACCAGTAGTTCTTCATCGCGAGGATGCGCGGCAGGAAGAACTGCTTCTGCGCTTCGGTGCCGACGGTCTGGATGATCGGGCCGGCCAGTTCCTTGCCGATCGAGCTCACGCTCTCGGGCATGGCCAGCGCGCCGACTTCCTTGTTGACGACCAGGTGCTCGCGCAGCGTGAGGCCGAGGCCGCCGTAGGTCTTGGGCCAGGTCATGCCCGCGAGGCCGGCGTCGTACATCGACGCCTCCCAGTCGCGGCACTCGTCCAGCGTGGGCGTGCGGTACGCGAGGCTGTCGGCGCGCATGTGCTCGGGCAGGTTGGCGCGCAGCCAGGTGCGCGCGTACTGGCGGTAGGCGGCCGGACCCGCCGAGGCGTCGGGAATGGCCGGGTTCTTTTCCATGTGCATGAGCGTCGTTTTCAATGTGCAGAGGGATGGCTGGCGGTCGGCACCATCAGGGCGTCGAGGACGAGCACCCCCTCGCCCTCGCGCTTGACCAGGATGGGGTTCATGTCGATCTCGGCCACGTCGGCCGCGTGGCGGCAGGCGAATTCCGAGAGCCGCGCCACGGTGCGGGCGGCGGCCGCCACGTCGGCCTTGGCCTGGCCGCGTGCGCCGTCGAGCAGCGGGAACATCTTGAGGCCGCGGATCATCCGCAGCGCCTCGTCCTCGGAGACCGGCGCGACCTGCACCGCGACGTCCTTGAAGATCTCGGCGTAGATGCCGCCCAGGCCCACCATGACCACCGGGCCGAACACCGGGTCGCGCGAGACGCCGGCGATCAGCTCCACGCCGCCGCGCACCATCGGCGCCACCAGCACGCCGTCGAGGCGCGCCTCGGGCGCGTGCTGCCGCGCGTTGGCCATGATGCGGGCATGGGCCTCGCGCACCGCGTCGTCGTCGCGCAGGTCGAGCGCCACGCCGCCGATCTCGGTCTTGTGGGCGATGTCCTCCGAAGCGATCTTGAGCACCACCGGATAGCCCGTGGCCCGCGCGCTGCGCACGGCCTCGTCGGCCGAGCCCACGATCTCCTCGCGCGGCACGCTGATGCCGGCCGCCGCGAGGGCCTTCTTGGCATGGAACTCGTTGCGGAACACGGCCGGGTCGACCGCGTCGACCGGGCCGCCATACGCGGCGGCCGGTGGCAGGGCGGCGAGCTGCCCCAGCCGGACCAGGCCGGCGAGGCCGGTGGCCGCGGCCGGAATGCTCGGGAACACCGGGATGCCGAGCGCATTGATCTCGGCCACGGCATCGGCCGGGCCGCTGCTGATGAGGACCATCAGCCGGTCGGGGTGGCTGGCGCGGATCTTCGTCAGCGCCTCCAGGTACACGCCGCGCAGGCGCGGGTTGTGCAGCGACAGCGCCAGCAGCAGCACCAGCGTGCTGCCGCTCGCGTCGTCCTGCAGCGCGGTCAGCATCTTGAGCAGGATGTCGGGCCGCGCCGACATCTGGGCCGAGGCGTCGACCGGATTGTTCGTGCCGGCGGTCGGCACGGCCTCGCGGATGCGGGCCTTCGTGGTGTCGGCGAGCTGCGGCAGCGTCATGCCGGCTTCGACCATCGCGTCGGCCATCATGATGCCGAAGCCGCCCGAGGCCGCCACCAGCGTCACGGCGTCGGTGGTGGGCAGCCGTTCGGCGCCCAGCAGCGTGGCGGCGTGGCCGACGTCGAGCAGCTCCTCGAACGAGCGCACGCGCAGCACGCCATAGCGGCGGAAGACGGCGTCGAACACCGCGTCCGATCCAGTGAGCGCGCCGGTGTGCGAGGCGGCGGCCGCCTGGCCTTCGTCGGTGGCGCCGATCTTCAGCACGATCACCGGCTTCTTGTGCCGGCGCGCGAGGTCCAGCGCCTCGATCAGCCGCCCGGCATGGCGGCAGGTTTCCATGCAGCACAGGATGATGCGCGTGGCCGGGTCCTCGGCCAGCGCGGCGATGCCATCGGCCACGTCCACGTCGGCTTCGTTGCCGGTGGCGATGAAGCGGCTCACGCCGAGGCCGCGATCGGCCATGGTGCGCATGGTGAAGCTGCCGATGTTGCCCGACTGCGAGACGATGCCCACCTGTCCGGCGGGCGGCATGCTTTGTTCCAGCGCAATGGAGAACGAGCCCACCAGCCGGTCCGTCACGTTCACCGCGCCCAGGCAGTTCGGGCCCAGGAGCCGCATGCCGTGGTGGCGCGCCGCCTGCACCAGCTCGGCCTGCAGCGCCGCGCCTTCGGGGCCGGCCTCGGCGAAGCCGGTGGACAGCACGATCACGCCGCGCACGCCGCGGCTGCCGCAGTCGCGCACCGCCTGCAGCGTGGCCTGCGCGGGCACCGCCACGATTGCCAGTTCGGGCGCCGTGGGCGTGTCCAGGATCGAGGCGTAGGCCGGCAGGTCCTGGATCGTTCCGCCCTTGGGATTGATCGGGTAGATGGCGCCCGCCCAGCCGTACTTGCGCAGCAGCTGGATGGGACGGCCGCCGATCTTGGTGACGTCATCGGATGCGCCGATCACCGCCACGGCGGTCGCCTTGAAGAATGCGTCGAGCCCGGCGCCGGGCGCCGCCTGTACCTGCGTCAGCATGTTCAGCGTCCTTTGAAAACCGGCGCGCGCTTTTCGAGGAAGGCCATGCGCGCCTCGCGCGCGTCCTCGGTCTTCGAGAGCGCCACGGTGAACTCCTGCTCGAAGCGGTAGGCATCGCGCTGCGGCATCACGTCGACCATATTGGCCGCGCGCTTGGCGTAGACGATGGCCAGCGGCGCCTTCGAGGCGATCTCGCGGGCGATGCCCATCGTGAAGGGCAGCAGGTCCTTCTCGGACAGCACGTCGTCGACCACGTTGCGCTTCAGCAGCTCCTGCGCGGTGAGGCGCTGGCCCGTGAAGAACATTCGGCGCAGGGTGGAGCGGCCGAACAGCGTCTTGAGCATGGAGGCGCCGCCGGCCAGGCCGACGTTGATCTCGGGCATGCCCACGGTGGCGTTCTCCGAGGCGTAGAGGATGTCGCACGCCGCCGCGAGGCCCAGCCCGGCGCCGAGCGCGGTGCCGTTGATCGCCGCGATCACCGGCTTGGCGCATTCGCGGATCGCGTTGCCGGTCTCGCGCGTGATGCGGTTGTGATCGAGGAAGTCGCCCGCGACGGTGCTGTCGGGCCGGTCCTTCAGGTCCGCGCCGGCGCAGAACACGCTGCCGGTGCCGGTCAGCACCGCGCAGCGGATGTCCTCGCGCTCGGAGATCGCGTCGAAGGTGGCCACCAGCTGGCGGCGCATCTCGCGGCTCAGCGCATTGACCGGCTTGCGGTCCATCGTGACCAGGGCCACGCCCTCGGAGACTTCCAAACGAACCCACTCATGACTCATACATCACCTCACGAACAGAAGGCGGCGTGTCGCCGCACGGATAGGGGACATGCACCACCGGATCGGCGGTGCTCATTTCGCTGCCTTGGCGCCTTCGGCCAGGGCGGCTTCGAATTCCTTGGACACGCGCCCGAGGTCGCGCTTGTAGTCCTCCAGGCTGCCGGCGTAGTCCTCCAGGTACAGCCGACGGCGCGCGGCCTTCATGGCGTCCGACGCGGCGGCCTGCCGCACGGCACGCGCGAGCTGTTCCTTGACCGGCGCGGGCGTGTCGGCCCGCGCGGCCACGCTGTAGCTGCTGCTGAACACCATGTTCGGCAGCCCGAGTTCCTTGAAGGTCTTCACCCCTGGCAGGAAGTCGGCGCTGCTGCCCGGCACGCCGGTGGTGGCCAGCACCTTGACCTTGGGGCTGTCCTTGACGCTCTGGGTGGTGCCGATCGTGGTGAAGTAGCCATCGATCTGGCCCGCGAGGATGGCCGTGAGGCCTTCGGCGCCGCCCTTGAACGGAATGGTGCGATAGCGGATGCCGGTGTCGGCGGCGAGCCGGCCGGCCAGCATGGAGTAGACGCCCACGCCCAGGTCGAGGCTGCCCAGGTCGATCTCGCGATGGGCGCGCTGGAGGTCCCCCAGTTGCTTCCAGCCGCGGTCGGCCGGCACGATGAAGGCATAGCTGCTCTGGGCCAGCGGCGCGAGGATCTCGAAGTCGGAGAACTCGTAGCCCAGGCCCGGCGTGGCGAGCTTGGCGCTGTAGAACCCGTCGGCATGCACGAGCAGCGTGTAGCCGTCGGCGGGCTGGCCCTTGGCGGCGACGATGCCCACCGCCGAACCGCCGCCGGGGCGGTTTTCCACCACCACGGGCTGCCCCAGGATCCGGGCCAGCTCCTGGCCGAACGCGCGGGAAATGTTGTCGGTCGCGGCGCCCGGCGGGTAGGGCACGATGAGCTTGAGCGGCTTGGAGGGGTAGTGCGCCTGGGCCACCGCGGCGAGCGGCGACAGGGCGCCAAGAACTGCAATGCCGAGCAGCAACCGACGGCGAATGGCGGAAATCGTGGGCATCTGTGTTCCTGGCTGCGGGGGCGGGCCGTTAAAGCGCCGGCCGCTGGTTTGTCTCGCGGCAAATTATAGAAACGGCCCCTCAATTCGCTTTGTCATCCTCTGGAGAGGTGTCCTGCAAAAAATGAAGCATTCTCCGGTGGCTGGACTGCTAGGATGCGCCGGCGCGGCGGTTTGCCGCTCATTCGGGCGATTTGAATTCCATCTGGCCCGAACCAATTCGATTCGAATTGATTTCTTATTTGATCGCCCGGGCCGAAAGGCAATTCGGCGCCAAAAAAATGGAAATTCAGCGCCTCGGTGATTTGAAGCTGGCATTGGGCGAATGCCCCGTGTGGCATGGCGGTCAGCTGTGGCTGCTGGACTGCCGGCAGGGGCTGATCCTCGCGCTCGACCCTGGCACCGGCCAAGTGACGGCGCGCCACGAGGCGCCCGCGCCGCTCGGCTCCTTCGCGTTCAACGGCGACGGCGGCGACTGGATCGTGCTCTCGCTCAAGGAAGAAATCGCGGCGCTCAACCTGCAAAGCGGTCAGCTGCGCTCGCTCGCCCGCATCGAGGTCAGCCACCCCGACCTGCGCCTGAACGACGGCATTTCCCTGGCCGACGGCAGCTTCGTGACCGGCACCATGCACGTGTTCCGCGAAGCCGGCGAGCCGCCGCTGGGCGGGCTCTACCGCCTCGATACCGCGCTCGCCCTGCACAAGCTGGACGACGGGATCGGCATCACCAACGGCCCCTGCGTGAACCCGGTCAACGGCCGGCTGCACGTGGCCGACAGCGCCACGCGGCTCATCCATTCCTATGCGCTGGCGGCCGACGGCACGCTGTCGGACAAGCGCGTCTTCCTCGACACCGGGGCGCAGGGTTCCGGGCCCGACGGCTGCGCCTTCGACACCGAAGGGGGCTTGTGGACCGCCCTGGTGCGCGTCGGGGCGATCGCCCGGTTCGACATGGCGGGCGCGCTCACCCACCGCATCGACCTGCCGCTGACCCACCCGAGCGCGCTGTGCTTCGGCGGGGCCGGCATGGACGAGCTGTTCGTGACCAGCATCAGCGACAGCGGCCGCCTCACCGCGTCCGGGGCGCTCGACGGCGCCGTGCTCAAGGTCACCGGGCTCGGATTCCGGGGGCTGCCGCGCCCCGCATGCCGGCTGCCGCTCTAGGCCTGGGCGGTCGGCGGGCGGTCGGGCGCCGCGGCGCTGCCGTGGGCCGAGAAGCGCAGTTCGGGCCCGGCCACATGTTCCGCCACGAAATCCAGGAACAGGCGGATCTTGGTCGGGATGATCGGCGTGTCCAGGATGGTCGCGTACATGCCTTCGTCGAAGCCCTTGTTGCTGATCCGGTAGTCGGGCAGCAGCCGCACGAGCCGCCCCTGGCGGATGTCGTTGTGCACCGTGTAGTCGTCCAGCAGCGCCAGGCCCTCGCCGAGGCGGGCGAGCTCCAGCAGCGCGACACCGCTGTTGGTGACGTGGCGGGGCTGGAACGTGACCTGGCGCAACGGCTCCTCTTGCTTGAACAGCCAGACGTAGTCGTCGCCCGGCAACTGGTAGGCCAGGCAGTCGTGCACCAGGATGTCCTCGGGGGCCTGCAGGCCGGGCCGGCCCGCGAGATAGGCGGGCGAGGCCACGAGGTAGCGCTCACTCTGGAACAGCTTGCGGCGCTTGACGCCGGCCTCCAATGGCGGCGAGATGCGGAAATCGACGTCGAACTGGTTGCGTCGCAGGTCCACCGCCGTCTCGCCCAGCGTGAGCTGGATGTGGATCTCGGGATAGAGCTTGCGAAAGCCCGCGATCAGGTTGGGCAGCACGCCCAGCCCGAACATCATGCGCGAATGCACGCGAAGGAGGCCCTGCGGCCGGGAGCTGATCGCGGTGATGTTGGTCTGCAGCTCGTTGATGCGCCACAGGATGCCTTCGAGCTGGCGGGCGTATTCCTGGCCCGATTCGGTCAGCGCGATCTGCCGCGTCGAGCGCAGGAGCAGCTTGACCTTCAGCTCTTCTTCGATGTCCGTGATCATGCGCGACACCCCGGTCGCCGAGATACCGAAGCGACGAGCCGTCTCGGAAAAGTTCCGTGTCTGCGAGATCGACAGGAACAGTTCCATGGCGCGCAACCTATCCATGAATCCTCCAATTGATGCAGTTCTGATCTGCAGTTTCAGCCATACCCGACCCGGTTCGCCTGCCTAGAATTTGCCAACTCTTGCGCGGGCGAATTTTCCCGGAGACAAAGCATGGAATTCGGTGTATTCATTCTCGCGCAGCAGCGCGGCTACCATCAGACTTCGCAGCAGGTCATCAATAATTCGATCCAGCAAACCGTGATGGCGGAGCAGGCTGGATTTCATAGTGCCTGGTACGCGGAGCACCATTTCAACAATTATTCGCTGTCGCCTTCGCCGCTGATGATGGTGGCTCACATGGCGGCAAAGACCGAGCGCATTCGCCTGGGTACCGCCGTCTGTATCCTGCCACTCTACCAGCCTGCCCGTTTCCTGGCCGAGGTCGGTTTTGCGGATACGGTTTCCAATGGCCGGCTCGATCTGGGAGTGGGTTCGGGCTACCAGGAATTCGAATTCGAGCGCTTCGGCGTCAAGATTGCCGATTCGGGCGCGATCTACAACGAATTCCTGGACATCCTGCCCAAGGGCCTGACCCAGAAGATCTTCTCGCACGATGGCCAGTTCCTGAAGATCCCGCCGAGCTCCATCGCGGTGCGCTGCGTGCAGGCGCCGATGCCGCCGGTGTGGGTGACCTCCGGCAATCCGGTCACGCTCGGTCGCGGCGTGCGCGAGAACTACAACCTGTTCGTGACCGCGCTGCTCAACGGCACCGAGGCCATCCGCGGCCTGCGCGAGCGGCTCGTGAAGGTGGCCGACGAGAACGGCAAGGACCTGGACCGCGACGTGAAGTTCGGCTTCCTGCGCTGCGCCTACGCGTCCGACAACCAGGCCGAGATCGACGCCTACCTCGGCTGCGCGCTGTTCCAGCGCCGCATTTCCGAAAGCCTCAAGTACCGCCGCTCGCAATCGGACGACGGCTACATGATCAAGGAAGTGCCTTACGAGACCGACCCGACGCTCGAACAGTTGCGCGGGAACCTCCCCGTGGGCTCGGTCAACCAAGTCATCGACAGGATGCTGGAAGAAATCAGCATCCTCAAGCCCAAGCACATCGCGCTGCAGACCCAGCTCGGCGACTTCGACCAGAAGACCATGCTGCGGCAGATCGAACTCTGGGGCGAGCGGATCATTCCCGCCATCCAGAAGGAACTCAATCGCAACCGGCCGCCGGCCGAGGCGCTGGCCGCCTGACGCGAATTCGAAAACAGGAGACCTTGCATGAATCACACCTCTCTCAACCGACGCACCGTCTTGCTCGGCGGCATGCTGATGGGCGCCGGCGTCGGCAGCTTCGCCGCCCCCGCGGGCAACTGGCCCGACCGGCCGATCCGCCTGGTGGTGGCCGGCTCGGCCGGCGCCGGCGGCGACATCTTCGCCCGCCTGATCGCCGCGCCCCTGTCGAACGTGCTCAAGCAGCCGGTCGTGGTGGACACGAAGCCGGGCGCCAATGGCCTCATCGCCTGCGACGCGGTCGCCAAGGCGCCGGGCGACGGCTACACGCTGCTGTTCGCGCCGTCGTCCTCGATCCTCCTCAATCCGGTGGTGCTGCCCAAGCTTCCCTACGATCCCGAGAAGGACCTGGTGCCCGTCGCACAGGTGGGCGCCGCGGGCATCCTGCTGGTGGCGAACCCGAGCACCGGCTTCAAGAACCTGGCCGACATGGTGGCCTACGCCAAGGCCCATCCGGGCAAGCTCGCCTACGGCTCGTGGGGCACCGGCTCGTCGGGCCACCTGGCCATGGAAGGCATCAAGGCGCGCTACGGCCTGGACATGCCCCATGCGCCGTACAAGGCTCTCGTGTCCGAGGCGACCGACCTGATCGGCAACAACATCAGCGTGGGCTTCATGGACATCGCCTCGCCGATTCCGCACATGCGCGCCGGCCGGCTGGTGGCCCTGGGCCAGACGGGTTCGCAGCGCTGGCCCGCCACGAAGGACGTGCCCACGCTCGCGGAGCAGGGCTACAAGTTCGAGGCCGACGGCTGGTATGGCGTGTTCGCGCCGGCCGGAACGCCGCAGGAAATCATCGACCGGCTCAACGCGGAGATCAACCGCGCGCAGCAGAGCCCCGAGGTGCGCGAGAAGATCGAAGGCCAGAACATGATCGTGCCGGCGAAGGCCACCGCCAAGCAGTTCGCGGCCTCGATCAAGCGCGACGCGGCCATCTGGCAGGGCATCGCGAAGACGACCGACCTCAAGGAAAAGTAAGCAGCCGGCGGGGCACCCCGCACTGGCCTGCCACGGGACCGGAGCGCGAAAGCCTCCGGTCTTTTTTATCGCCGCCTACACGCGGCCGGAAGGCGCATCCCGCATTTTTTTGCAGGACTGAACCACGTTCCTTTCGTATTCACGCTGGCCGGCTTCGACCAGAGAATTTCCGTCATTCATTGCACCCTCTCTCGGAGACGACATCCATGGAATTCGGCGTATTCATCCTGGCGCAGCAGCGCGGCTATCACCAGACCTCGCAGCAGGTCATCCAGAACTCGATCGAGCAGACCGTGGTGGCGGAGCAGGCCGGCTTCAACACGGCGTGGTATGCGGAACACCACTTCAACAACTACTCGCTCTCGCCCTCGCCGCTGATGATGATCGCGCACATGGCCGCCAAGACCCAGCGCATCCGCCTGGGCTCCGCGGTGTGCATTCTTCCGCTCTACCACCCCGCGCGCTTCCTCGCGGAAGTGGGTTTCGCGGACACGGTGTCCAACGGCCGCCTGGAGCTGGGCATCGGCTCGGGCTACCAGGAGTTCGAGTTCGAGCGCTTCGGCGTGAAGATCGAGGAATCCGGCGCGATCTACAACGAGTTCCTCGACATCATCCCCAAGGGCCTGACGCAGAAGATCGTCAGCTACGAAGGCAAGCACCTGCAGCTGCCGCCGAGCTCCATCGCGGTGCGCCCGGTGCAGTCGCCGATGCCGCCGATCTGGGTCACCTCGGGCAACCCCGTGACCCTCGGGCGCGGCGTGCGCGAGGGCCACAACCTGTTCGTCACCGCGCTGCTCAACGGCAACGACGCGATCTCGGCCCTGCGCGAGCGCATGGAGAAGGTCGCGCAGGACAACGGCGCGGACCTCGACGACGACGTGAAGTTCGGCTTCCTGCGCTGCGCGTTCGCCTCGGACAACCAGGCCGAGATCGACAGCTACCTCGACAACGCGCGCTTCCAGCGCCGCATCTCCGAGAGCCTCAAGTACCGCCGTGCGCAATCGGACGACGGCTACATGGTCAAGGAAGTGCCGTCGGCCACCGACCCCACCTTCGAGCAGCTGCGCAAGAACCTGCCGGTCGGCTCGGTCAACCAGGTGATCGACAAGATGCTGGAAGAGATCAGCATCCTGCGTCCCAAGCACATCGCGCTGCAGACGCAGCTCGGCGACATGGACCAGAAGACCATGCTGCGCCAGATCGAGCTGTGGGGCGAGAAGATCATCCCGGCCATCCGCAAGGAGATCGGCTCGATGAGCACGGTCGCGGCCTGAGGCGCGGTTGTCGGGCATGGATTCCGTCACTTTCGACAACAAGGCCCTGCAGGGCCGGGTGGCCGTGGTCACGGGCGCTTCGGGCGGCCTGGGGCAGGGCATCTGCGAGCAGCTGCGCGCGATGGGCGCGCAGGTCGTGCAGGCCGACATCAGCGACGCGGCCGGCGCTGCAGAAACTGACGGCATGCTGGCCGTGCGCTGCGACATCGCCGATCCGGCCTCGGTCGCCGCGCTGGCCGGCGAAGTGCGCTCGCGCTTCGGCCGCTGCGACGTGCTGGTGAACAACGCGGCGATCACCGCGACGCCCGGCGGCCTCGAGAGCTACCCGCTGGACCTCTGGGACCGGATCTTCCAGGTCAACCTGCGCGGCGCGCTGCTGTGCGCGCAGGCGCTGGTGCCGATGATGTTCGCGCAGCAGTCGGGCAGCATCGTCAACGTGGCCTCGATCGCCGCGCAGGTGCCCACGCGCAATGGCGCGTACGGCCCGGCCAAGGCCGCGCTGCGTGCGCTGACGCACCAGATGGCCGTGGAGTGGGGCCCGCGCGGACTGCGCGCGAATTCGGTGAGCCCGGGCATGATCCGCACGCCGCTGTCGGAGGTGCACTACCGCAAGGAAGGCGTGCTCGAAGCCCGCAACGCCAGCATCCCGGCGCGCCGCCTGGGGCATCCGTCGGACATCGGGTCGGTCGTGGCCTTCCTGGCGAGCGACGCGTCCGCCTACGTCAACGGACAGGACATCGTGGTCGACGGCGGCTTCCTCAAGGCCTCGCTGGCCAATCTCTACAACAAGGCCGACGCGTTGCCGTCCGCCGATCAGTGAGCAGCACCATGGAATCGCCCAAGCGCCTGCAGAACGTGTTCGTGGTGGCCGAGCGGCCCGCCGAACTCCATGCCTTCTACGAGTCCGCGCTCGGACTGCAGCTCAAGTTCCGCGACAAGGACCGCTGGATCCAGTACGGGGTGGGCAACACCAGCGTCGCGCTCGCTTGCCGCGAGGAAGCCCTGCCTGCGACCTCCGGCGTCGTCATGGTCTTCGAGGTGGACGACTTCGCGGCCGTCGCGGAGCGTGTCGCGGCTTCGGGCGGCGAAGTGATCGCCACCCGCGACATGGGCGCGCACGGCGCGGTGCTGTCGCTGCGCGATCCCGAGGGCAACATCGTGCAGCTCTTCAAGCGCCAGGGGACGCCGACGCCATGAGCCAGATCGAAGCAGCAGCCATCGAGCCCAAGCTGTTCCGCCAACTGCTGGGCTGCTTCCCGACGGGCGTCGCCATCGTCACGACGAACACCGCCGACGGGCGCCCCGCGGGCCTGACCTGCAACTCGTTCAGCTCGGTCTCGCTGGAGCCGCCGCTGGTGCTCTTCAGCCTGCGCAAGGCGAGCAGCCTGCTGCCCACCTTCGTGGAGGCCGGCACCTTCGCGATCAACATCCTGTCGCAGAGCCAGGATGCGCTGTCGGGCCGCTTCGCGTCGAGCAAGATCGCCGACAAGTTCGAGGGCGTGGCCTGGCGGCCGGGCCCGCTCGGCACGCCGCTGATCGACGATTGCCTGGCCAGCTTCGAGTGCCGCGTGCATGCGCGCCACGAGGCCGGAGACCACGAGATCTTCATCGGCGAAGTCAAGCACATGGGCACCGGCACCGCCGACCATGCGCTCGTGTTCTACAAGGGCGCCTACATGATGCTGGCCGAGTCGCTGCGCAAGCTGGTGCTCGACGGACAGCTCGGCACCGTCGACATCGACGAGGCCTACCGCGCGCTCTACGGCACGCTGCTGCGGCTGGCCTGCGACCGGGCGACCGAGGCGGAGGTGGACGCGATCGAATGCGCCGTGGACCGCATCGAGCAGCACCACAGCGCCGAGGCGCTTCCCGAACGCATCGACGCGATGGCGAGCTTCTTCTCGTCGATCGCGCTGGCCGGCCACAACGAGGCGCTGCGGCTCATGGCGCAGACCATGACCGCGGTGCTGCGCGAGCGCATGACCCACGTGATTCCCGCGCATCCCAGGACCGACATCTACCCGCTTCGCCGCAAGGTGGTGCAATGCCTGCGCGCCCGCGATGCGGACGGTGCCGTGGGCGCGCTGGACGAGCTGATCTCGACCCTGCGCAAGAGCACCGGCACGCTCGCCGAGAGCTGATGCCTGCGCGCTGACAGGCCCTACAGCGGCACCTGTTCGCGCAACTGGAGATCGATGAAGTCGCCATTGGACTGCGTCTGCCGGATGCGCACCGGCAGGTAGCCCAGATCGGGCGCGAGCCACAGCTCGATCTTGTCGTCGAAGGGCTTGCGTGGGTTGCGCGTGAGCTTGCGGGCGGTGAACGTGCCGGCCTGCACCTCGACCTGCTCTTCGCCCGAGGCCGTGAAGGTCCAGATCTCGGCGTCGCTGGTGCCGACGGTCTGGACCGCGATGACCGCGTCGGGCGGATAGCGCGCCGGATCGCCCGCCATCAGCGCGCCGAGCTGCAGCACCACGCTCAGCCGGTCCTGGGCGCCCGCCAGCAGCGGCACCGAAGGCGCGTTGTTGCTGAAGACCACGGTGTTCTGGTCGCGCACGAAATGCGAGGCCACCTCGGTGCGGCGCTTGTCCGAATAGCGCAGGGGCTCGATGCCGGTGGGGCCGATCGCGCCGGTGCTGCGCGTGTTGCGCAGGGTGATGCCCAGAAGCTTGAGCGCCAGGTTCGCGTCGTAGCGCGCGCCGTCCTGCAGCCAGGTCAGCTCGCCGAACACGCCCTGCATCGGCTGCGCGCCCTGCTGGGCCGTGGCCGCGAACGCAAGGCGCACCGATCCCGAGATGCGCAGCGGCACCGAGCCGGGCAGGTTGCCGCCCGTGTCGCCCGGGCCGGCGGCGCTTCCCTGGCCGGGGCCTTGTCCGTTGCCGGTGCCCGCCGAGGCTTCGCCGGTGCCCGCGTCCTGCGGCGTGGGCGCGGCCTGCGACACCGGGTCCTGCGACTCAGGCCGTGCCGGCGTCGCCGCGTCGGGCTGGGGCGCGGGTGCCGCGGGGCGCGCACGCGCGACCGGGTGGGGGCGCGGCTTCGGCGCCGGCGGGCGTTCGGCTTGGGGCGCCGCCTTCGGCGCGGCCGCCGGGGCCGGCGGTTCGGGCGGCGCGGGCGGCGCGACGACGATGGTCCGCGTGATGAACTTGTCGACGGCGGGCACCGGCGGCGCACCCACCGTGACCGGCGCGAAGCCCAGCAGCGCCAGGTGCAACGCCAGCACCACGGCGGCCAGCACCGCGAGTGCGCGCCAGGGCGGGCGCGGCACATCGGGCGGGAGCACAGGAGCGGTCATCGGCATGGCAAGGTGGGACCCGGCGCCGGCCGCGAGGTTCATCTCGGTACACTGCCGCCCGGTCAATCAGTTTAGTCACGATGCCGCGCCGGCATCGGCCGCACCCATGAAACTCGCCACCCTCAAAGACGGCTCGCGCGACGGCCAGCTGGTCGTCGTTTCGCGCGACCTGACGAGCGCCCACTACGCCACCGGCATTGCCAACCGCCTGCAGCAGGCGCTGGACGACTGGGGCTTCATCAGCCCGCAACTGCAGGACCTGTACGACGCGCTCAACGCGGGCCGCGCGCGGCACGCGTTCCCTTTCGATCCGGCCCAGTGCATGGCGCCGCTGCCGCGCGCCTACCAATGGGCGGATGGCTCGGCCTACATCAACCACGTCGAGCTGGTGCGCCGTGCGCGCAACGCGGAGGTGCCCGAGAGCTTCTACACCGATCCGCTCATGTACCAGGGCGGCAGCGACGACTTCATCGGCCCCTGCGACCCGGTGGTGGTCGCCAGCGAAGCCTTCGGCATCGACTTCGAAGCCGAGATCGCCGTCATCACCGGCGACGTGAGGATGGGCGCCTCGCCCGCGCAGGCGCTCGACGGCATCCGGCTGGTGATGCTCGCCAACGACGTCAGCCTGCGCAACCTGATCCCGGCGGAACTGGCCAAGGGCTTCGGCTTCTTCCAGAGCAAGCCCGCGACCGCGTTCAGCCCGGTCGCGGTCACCGTCGACGAGCTTGGCGAGGCCTGGCAGGGCGGCCGCGTGCACCTCACGCTGCAGAGCACCTGGAACGGCCGCAAGGTCGGCATGTGCGATGCGGGCGAAGAGATGACCTTCCACTTCGGCCAGCTCGTCGCCCACATCGCCAGGACGCGCAACGTGCGCGCCGGCAGCATCGTCGGCAGCGGCACGGTGAGCAACCGGGGCATCGAGAAGAACGGCCGCACGGACTGGCCCAAGGGCTACAGCTGCATCGCCGAGAAGCGCTGCATCGAAACCATCCAGGACGGCAAGCCGACGACCGAGTTCATGAAGTTCGGCGACACGATCCGCATCGAGATGAAGGGGCTGGACGGCCACACCATCTTCGGCGCGATCGACCAGGAGGTGGTTAGCGTGCAGGGGCGGGAGGTTCGCCCTGGGCCGCCGGGCCATTCGTCCCCCGCAGCAGCTCCTTCAGCGTCCTGATCCCCAGCCGCCGGAACGCGCGGTACTGGTGCGTGCGCACCGTCGTGAGTTCGATGCCGATCGCGCGCGCGGCCTCCTTGGCGGTGCGGCCGGCGAGCAGGTGGCCGACGACTTCGCGCTCGCGCAGGCTCAGCGCCAGGAGGCGCGAGGCGAGCAGCGGCTCGGCCGCGTCGTGCCGCGCGGCGGCGCTGCGGCCGTGGGCCATGGTGGCGTCGGCCAGCAGTTGCGCATGCGTTTCGAGCCGGCGGAAATCCTCGCGGTCGAAGTCCGGCTGCGCCAGGCTGCGATAGAAGCTCACCGCCGCGCGCTGCCCCGTCGGCATGAGCAGCAGCACCGACGCGCGCTCGCGGATGCCGACGTCGGTGTAGCACGCGGCGCGGTAGGCCGCGTCGGCCACCTCCGTGGCCACGTGATGCGCGATCCAGAGTTGCGGCCGCTTCGGCAGCGCGCGCGCCGCGAGCCAGGCCATGTGCGGGTCGAGCAGGTCGAAGCGCTCCGCCACGTAGCGCTCGGCCGTGCGCTCGGCGGTGTGGCCGTAGCTGCTGGCCGCCGAGACGGTCTCGATGCCGCCGGCGGCGTTGGCCGCAAACACGGTGCAGAAGGTCACCGGCAGCACGCGGTGCATCGCCACGAGGTAGCTGGCCGCGAGCTGCGTGGTGCCGACGCCCGCGAGCACGCCGGAGACCACGTTCGCGGCAAGCAGGGGTGGGTCGGCGCCGCCGACGGGCCAGCGTTTCATTGTCTCGGGGGGCTTTAGGGGTTAGTACCTCGTACGAAGTTACGACATCTCGGGAATCTTCGCATCCGGACAATCCCCTCGCATGAACTCCGCTGCTGTCACACCTCCCACCGCACGCGCCGGCGACGCGGCGACCGGTCCGCTGCCGCCTGTGGCGGGCGACCTGCCGCCGCCGGTCGGTGCCTTTTCGTATACCCGCTTCGCGCCCTCGCTGCCGAGCCTGGTCGATGGGGTCGAGCCCGGGCGACACCCGGTCGTGATCGCCGGGGGCGGTCCGGTCGGCATGGCGCTCGCGCTCGGCCTGGCCAACCACGGCGTGCGCAGCGTGATCCTGGAGGCGGACGACACGGTCTGCGTCGGCAGCCGCGCGGCCTGCATCTCGCGACGCAGCCTGGAGATCGTCGAACGCCTCGGCGCGCTGCCGGCCTTCCTGTCCAAGGGCCTGCCGTGGACCGGCGGGCGCAGCTTCTACAAGACCGACGAGGTCTTCCGCTTCGAGATGCCGACCAGCGCGCAGCAGAAGCTGCCGCCGATGATCAACCTCGAGCAGTACTACATCGAGCAATACCTGCTGGACGAGATCGTGCGCCGCAACGCGGCCACGCCGGGGCTGATCGACATCCGCTGGGCGACCGAGCTCACCGGTTTTTCCGAAGATGCCGCCGGGCTCGTGCTCTCGGCGCGCAATCCGCTCGGTGCGTACCAACTGGCCGCGCAGTGGATGGTCGGCTGCGACGGCGGGCAGAGCTTCGTGCGCAAGACGCTGGGCCTGAACCTCGAAGGCACGGGCTACGAAGGCCGCTACGTGATCATCGACATCGAGCTGCACAGCGACCATGCGACCGAGCGCCGCGCCTGGTTCGATCCGCCGTGGAACCCCGGCTCGACCGTGCTGATGCACAAGCAGCCCGACGACATCTGGCGCATCGACTACCAGCTGCGTGCCGGCCAGAGCACCGAGGAGGCGCTCCAGCCCGCGGCGGTGCAGGACTTCGTGCAGCGGCACCTCGATGCGATCGGCGAAGGCCACCTGCCCTGGAAGACGGTGTGGACCTCGGTCTACCGCGCCGGCGCGATGACGCTCGAAAGCTACCGCCACGGCCGCGTGCTGTTCGCCGGCAATGCCGCGCACGCCATGCCCATCTTCGGCGTGCGCGGCCTGAACTCGGGCTTCGACGACGCGGACAACCTGGCCTGGAAGCTGGCGCACGTGGTGCGCGGGCTGTCGGACGTCGCGCTGCTCGACAGCTATTCGCAGGAGCGCATCGCGGCCTTCCACGTCAACGCCGAGAGCGCGATGCGCAGCACCGAGTTCATGTCGCCGCCGTCGCGCGGCTTCGACCTGCTGCGCGAGGCCGCGCTGTCGCTGTCCGGCGCGCACCGCGGGATCGCGAACCTGATCAACCCGCGCCAGACGCAGGCCGTCACGTACGACGGTTCCACGCTGTCGACCGCCGGCGACGAACTCACCGAAGGCCCGCGGCCCGGCGAGCCGATGCCCGAGCAGCCGCTGAAGGACGGCCGGCACCTGACCGACCGGCTGCGCCCCGCCTTCATGGTGCTGGTGCTCAACATCGGCGCGGCGGACGCAACGCTCGCCGCCGAGATCGCCCAGGCGCAGGCCGGCCCGCTGGCCGTGGAGGTCTGCGAGCTGCCGCCCGGCAGCGCCGACGCCTCGGTGTTCGCGGCGCTCGGCGCGCAGGCCGGTGCGGTGTACCTGCTGCGCCCCGACGGCCACATCGCCGCGCGCTGGCGCCGCGTGCCGCGCGGCGCCTTGCGCTGCGCCCTCGCGCGCGCCTGCCTCCTTGTCGAAACGGAACGCCCATGACTGCCCTGACCCTCGACGCGCGCGACCGCGTCTATGCCGAATGCGCCCGCGCCATCAGCGAGGCCGGCGCCGAGCGAGAATCGCTCTTCCTCGCGCGGCTGGCCCTGCTGCTGTTCGAGCAGGTCGGCGACGAAGCACGCTGCCGCGCCGCGCTGGCGCAGGCGCTCGACGGCCTGCCCGTGCCGTCGCTTTCCGCCGGCGGGAGCTGACCTTTTCCTCCAACTTTCCCAGCACCAGGAGACTCATTCGATGGATCGCAGAACTCTGCTCAGCGCGCTGGCCGCCACGGCCACCGCAGGCATGGCGCCGTGGGCGCGGGCCCAGGACTATCCCACCCAGATCATCAAGTGGGTGGTGCCCTATCCCGCCGGCGGCGGCACCGACGTGATCGCGCGCACACTGGCCGAGGCCATGCGCCAGACGCTGGGGCAGCAGATCGTGATCGACAACCGTCCGGGGGCGTCGACCAACATCGGCGCCGAGATCGTCGCCAAGTCCAAGCCGGACGGCTACACCATCATGTCGGCCGACAACGCGGTGCTGGCCTTCAACGAGCACCTGTTCAACAAGCTGCCCTTCAACCCCGAGAAGGACTTCACGTACATCGGTGCGATCGGCAAGTTCCCGCTCGCGCTGGTCGTGAATCCGGACTTCCCGGCGAAGGACTTCAAGGCGTTCCTGGCCTATGTGAAGGCCAATCCCGGCAAGGTCAACTACGCATCGCCCGGCAACGGCTCGCCGCACCACCTGGCGATGGAGATGTTCAAGAACCGCACCGGCACCTTCATCACGCACATTCCCTACCGCGGCGCGGCGCCGGCAATGGCGGACGTGATGGGCGGCCAGGTGCCGTGCATGTTCCTCGACCTGGCCTCGGGCCTGTCGATCATGCAGGGCAAGAAGGTGCGCGTGCTGGCGATCGGCTCGGGCGCGCGCTCGAAGCTGCTGCCCGACGTGCCGACGCTGGCCGAAGTCGGCGTGCCCAACTCGGAGGTGTTCGCTTTCCAGGGTCTCCTCGGCCCCGCCGGTTTGCCGCCGGCCGTCGTCAACCGGCTCAACGCGGACCTGAACAAGTCCTTCTCGACGCCGGCGGTGCAGAAGCGCTTCATCGATTTCGGCATGGAGGCCATGCCCGGCACGCCGCAGCAGTTCGCCGCGCTGTCGCGCGCGGAATCGAACCGTTGGGGCCCGATCATCAAGGCGACCGGCATCAAGCTGGACTGACTCCGGCTATTGGCTCGTGAATTCCTTTCGCGAGCCATCCTCGAACACCTGGTCGTCGCGCTCGAGCTTGCCGTTGGCGTCCCAGGCCCGCTCGCGCGCGATGCGGCCGTTCTCGTCGTAGATCGACTCGGCGATCAGCACGCCCTTCTCGTTGAAGCGCTGGTGCGTGCCGATCGGGATCTGGCGAAACCGGTCGGTCGCGATGTAGCGGCCGACCGCGGCGCGCTGGCCGTTGTCGTAGAACTCGGTCACCTCGATGAGCCGGCTGCCGCCGTCCACGCCATAGACCGCCTTGCTGCGCGGCTGCCCGTTCAGGTAGAAGCTCTCGTCGCTGACCGGATCGCCGGCGGCATTCCAGCGCTGCTCGCGCACCAGCGTGCCGCGTTCGGAGAACTCCTGGTCGCGCTGCTTGACCGCGCCGCGTTCGCCAAGCAGCGACACCACTTCGCGGCGCTTCACGCCTTCGGATGAAAAACGACGCTCGGTGCGCTGGTTGCCCACGAGCTCGTCCTGCGCCGCGGGCTTGCCGTTGTCGTAGAAGTCCTCGCTGCGCACGCGCTTGCCCGACAGGTAGGCCAGGCGCGAGCGCAGGATGCCCTTGCCGTCGAACAGCTCGACGCGCGACGGCCCGTTGTCGAAGCCGCACAGCTTCGCGTCGTCCGCGGCCGGCGCCAGCACCGGCTTGTCGCCGCAGCGCAGGGCCGACAGCTGGCCGCGCTCGGTGAACTCGGCAAAGGCGCGCTCGCCCGCCGAATCGGCGAAGTAGGTCACGCGGCGCAGCTGGCCCGTGGGATAGAAGCTGCGCACGAGCCCGGTCTCGTGGCCGTCGTCGTAGGTGGCTTCGCGCACCACGCGGCCGTTGGACGCGAACTCGCGCGCGAGACCGTGCATGTTGCCGGTCGCGTTGACGCTGTATTCCTTCGCGAGCTTGCCCTTGTCGTAGGAGCGGACCACGCCCTGGAAAGTGCCGCTCTGGATCTGCTGCTCGCGGACCAGTTCGCGGGTGTCGCGGTCGCGGCAGCGCATGAGGCCGCTCTTGCCGGCGGTCGTGGCGCCGTTGGCCGGATTGACCGCGAGGCCGTTGATTTCGCAGTCCTGCACGGCATGGGCCGCGCCGTGCGCAAGGAGCAGCGCGGCGGCGGCCAGGCGCGCGCCGCGCCAGGCGGCCGGCGCGGCGGGAAGGGCCGCTCTTCGGCGCGTCATGTGGCGTAGACGTCGTCCATCGAGCGGAACCCCTTCGCCTCGATCGGGTTGCCGAAGGGATCGCAGAAGAACATCGTCCATTGCTCGCCGGGCTGCCCCTCGAAGCGGACCTGCGGCCGCAGCACGAAATCGGTGCCGGCGGCCTCGAGCCGGTCGGCCAGGGCGCGCCAGGCGGGCAGTTCGAGCACGATGCCGAAGTGCGGCATCGGCACCATCGCGTCGCCGACGCGGCCGGTGCGCGTGGTGGCAAAGGGCTCGCCGAGGTGCAGCGAGATCTGGTGCCCGAAGAAATCGAAATCGACCCAGGTCTCGGTGCTGCGCCCCTCGGCGCAGCCCAGCACGCCGCCGTAGAAGCGCCGCGCCTCGTCGAGGTCGCGGACATGGAAGGCAAGGTGGAAGATCGACATGTGACTTTCTGTGTCTGGTGCGTCATTTTCCACAAGCCGGAAGCCCCTGGCGAGTGCAATCCATAATCGCTGTCCATGAATTCCCTGCGCCGCGCCCGCCGCCTCGTCAGCTTCGTGCTGATGTGGTTCGCGTTGTCGCTCGGCGCGGCCATCGCCTCGCCGGTGGTGCATCCGCAGGCCATGGAAGTCCTGTGCTCCGCGTCCGGCGTCGCGAAGGTGGTGATTCATACCGACGACGGCGTGAAGGACATCGGCGCCTCGCACCTCGACTGCCCGATGTGCCTGCCGGGCGGCGCGCCGCCGCCTGCGCCGATCGTGGCCGTGCCGTCGGTGCAGCCGCTGTCGCACGCGGTGCAGTCGATCCCGGCCGCGCGCCTGGCCGCGGCCACCGCCGCGCCCTTGCCGGCGCGCGGACCTCCCGCCCTGCTCTGAAGCCGCCCGGCCCTTGTCGCGCGTGGTGCGTCCACGCCGGCGCGGGCCGCCCTTCCTTCGATCGGCGCCGCCGCGCGCCGAGGAGCAGTTTCCGGATGAACAAGAAGACCGTGCTGTCGCTCGCCATGGGCGCGGCATTTCCCTGGGGCGCGGCGCCCGCGTGGGCCGACGACGACGCGCCCGAACGCGTGAAGTCGCTCGGCGTGGTGACGGTGAGCGGCGGGCAGCCGACCTCGCTGCCCACGCAGATCCCGACCACGATCGAAGGCATCACGCGCGAGGAGATCGAGACGCGCATCAACGCCACCGACAGCGAGGACGCGCTCAAGTACCTGCCGAGCCTGCTGGTGCGCAAGCGCTACATCGGCGACTACAACCACGCGATCCTGTCCACGCGCGCCTCCGGCACCGGCAACAGTGCGCGCTCGGCGGTGTATGCCGACGGCATCCTGCTGTCGAACTACCTCGGCAACGGCATCGCCAACGGCACCAACTACGCGCCTCGCTGGGGCATGGTCGCGCCCGAGGAGATCGAGCGCGTCGACGTCATGTACGGGCCGTTCTCGGCCGCCTATCCGGGCAATTCGGCTGGCGCGGTCGTCGACTACGTGACCCGCATGCCGACCGAACTGGAGGCGCACGTGAAGGCGGGGTTCTCGTCGCAGCCCTTCGACCTCTACAACACGCACCAGACCTTCGACAGCTGGCAGACCAGCGCGTCGATCGGCAGCCGAAGCGGCGACTGGTCGTGGTGGATCGACCTCAGCCGCACCGACAGCCAGGGCCAGCCGCTGACCTTCGCCACCGCCACCGTGGCCTCGGGCACGCCCGGCCGGGCCGGCACCCCGGTCACCGGCTGGGTGCCGGGGCTGAACACCACCAACACGCCCTGGTACATCCTGGGCACCGGCACGCAGTACCACACCGTGCAGGACCACGCGAAGCTGAAGCTGGCCTACGACTTCTCGCCCACCGTGCGCGCGGCCTACACGCTGGGCTGGTGGCAGAACAGCGCCGAGGGCCGGCCCGAGACCTACCTGCGCGACGCCGCCGGCCAGCCGGTCTACAGCGGGACAGTCAACATCAATGGGCGCAGCTTCGGCCTCGCGCCCACGGCCTTCCCGCTCACCAACGACACGCAGACGCACACCATGCACGGCCTCTCGGTCAAGAGCCACACGCAGGGCGAGTGGGACTGGGAACTCGCCGGCAGCCTCTACGACTACGGGACCGACCAGCAGCGCCAGCCGACGGTGGCGCTGCCGCTCGCGGCCATCGGCGGCGCGGGAACCCTGCAGGACCAGGGCGGAACGGGCTGGAACACGCTCGCGGCCAAGGGCACCTGGCGGCCGCAGGGTGCGGGCGGCGCCCACATCGTGGATGCCGGCATCGGTCGCGATGCCTACAAGCTGCAGATCCTGAAGAGCAGCGTGCTCGGCAGTTGGCAGGACGGTGCGCCCTACGCGCCGGTGAGCCGGGTGGGCGGCCGCGCGCAAACGTGGAGCGCCTGGGCGCAGGACACGTGGTCCTTCGCGCCGAAGTGGAAGGCGGTGCTCGGCCTGCGCTATGAGGACTGGAGGACGGTGGACGGCTTCACCTCGACCGCGACCAGCGCCTTGTCGTATCCCGCACGCAGCCAGTCGGACCTCTCGCCGAAGGCCGCGCTCGCGTGGCAGTGGCGGCCCGACACGGTGCTCAAGGCCTCGGTGGGGCGCGCGGTGCGCTATCCGACGGTGGGCGAGCTCTATGGCGCCACCTCGGGGGGGGCGCTGGGTTTCATCAACGATCCGAACCTCCAGCCCGAGAAGTCGTGGACCGGCGAGCTCTCCGCCGAGAAGGACCTCGGCAGCGGGCTGGCCCGCGCGACGCTCTTCCATGAGACGACCGAGGACGCGCTGTACAGCCAGCTCGTCCCCAACACCGCGATCTCGCGCGTGCAGAACGTCGACAAGGTGCGCACGAACGGCGTGGAGCTGGCCTACAGCGGGCAGGACGTGCTCGTGCGCGGGCTGGAGCTCGGCGCGAGCCTCACCTATGCCGACTCCAGGATCGTCGCCAACGCGGCCTTTCCCGCCAGTGTCGGCAAGTGGCAGCCGCGCGTGCCGCGCTGGCGCTCGACGGCCTTCGCCACCTACAAGCCCGACGCACGATGGGCCTTCACCGCCGCCGCGCGCTACAGCGGCCGCCAGTATTCGAACCTCGACAACAGCGACGTGAACGGCAACGCCTACTTCGGCGCCAGCGCGTACTTCACCGTGGACCTGCGCGTGCGCTGGCAGATCGATCGGCGCTGGTCGGCCGCCTTCGGCATCGACAACGCCAACAACGACCAGTACTGGAACTTTCACCCGTATCCCCAGCGCACCTACAGCGCAGAACTTCGCTACGACCTCTGATGCCACACTTCCACACGAAGGGATTTGCCATGAACGCCTCCTCCATGAACGCCTCTTTCACGCGCCGCGCGCTTGCCGCCGGCCTTCTGCTCGCCGGTGCGGGCGCCGCGCTTGCGCATGTGACCCTGCCGCCCGGCGGCGCGACGGCGGGAAGCGACTACGAAGCCGCCTTCCGTGTCGGCCATCCCTGCAAGGACGCGAACGCCACCACGGGCATCACGGTGCGGCTGCCCAAGGGCTTTTCCTTCAGCGATGCGCAGGCGCGCAAGGGCTGGAAGCTCGAGGCGCCGCCCGCGGGCGACCACGGCGGCGAAGTGCGCTGGAGCGCGGAAAGCGCGCAGACTGCGCTCCCCGGCAGCGAACGCGCCGAGTTCGTGCTGCGCGGCAAGGTGCCCGCCGCGCCGGGCGTGCTGTGGTTCAAGGTGCTGCAGACCTGCGACAACGGCAGCGTCGACTGGGCGCAGATCCCCGCCAGCGGCACCGCCACCGAGGGGCTCGAGCAGCCGGCGGCCCGTCTCGACGTGCTGGCCGCGGGCGTGGCGCCGGTCGACGTGCGCGACGCCTGGATCCGCGCCTCGGTGCCGGGCCAGAGCGGGACGGGTGCCTTCATGAAGCTCAGCGCGCCGTCGGGCGCGCGGCTCGTCGGTGCCTCGACGCCCGTGGCCGGCGTGGCCGAGGTCCACGAGATGAAGATGGAAGGCGACACCATGCGCATGCGCGGCATCGGGAGCCTCGAGTTGCCGGCACGCCAGAGTGTCGAGCTCAAGCCGGGCGGCTATCACCTCATGCTCATGGACCTGAAGCAGCCGCTTGCCAACGGCAGCACCGTGCCCCTGACGCTGAACTTCGAGGACGCCGCCGGCCGCAAGAGTTCGCTCGAACTCAAGGTGCCGGTGAAGACCGCCGCCGCGAGCGCTGCGGCCGGCGAGCACAAGCACTGACGCACGGGGGCAGGCCCCGCGAGGGGCGGTCCAAAACGCCATCCGCTTGGAGTAAGCTGCCCGTTCCCACCTTCCCCGGAGACCCTTCATGAGCGATGCCCAAAAGCCCTTCGCCTTCAGCCAGTTCGTTCCGGGTTTCGACTTCCTCCGGAACCTGGCGAGCGGGACCGCGGCCGCGGGCGCGGCGCCGGGCATGCCGAGCCTGGCCAGCTGGGTGGCGCCGACGCTCAGCGTCGAGGAAGTCGACAAACGCATCCAGGAACTCAAGACCGTGCAGTTCTGGCTCGAACAGAACGGCCATGCGCTCAAGGCCACCATCCAGGCCCTCGAGGTGCAGAAGATGACGCTCTCGACCCTGCGCGGCATGAACGTGCAGATGGAGGACCTCGCGAACGTCTTCACGCGGCAGGCCACGGCCACGCCGGCCTTTCATGCCGAGGCGCCCGCGCCCAAGGCCGCGCCGAAGCAAGACGAGGAGGCTGCAGCCGAGCCCTCCGACGCGAAGGCGGCCCGCCGCACGCATGCCGCGGACAAGGGCAGCGGCGGCGCGGCGTCGGGCGATGAGGCGGGCGTGGTCGACCCGCTGCAGTGGTGGGGGGCGCTCACGCAGCAGTTCCAGCAGATCGCCAGCGCAGCATTGCAAGAGGCGTCGCAGCTGAAGATGCCGGGCGTGGCGCCGCAGGCCCCGCAGGCCGGCACGGCGAAGGCGGCCGCCCGCTCGGGTGCCGGCAGCGCGTCTTCGGCCCGCAGCAAGCCGGCCGCCAAGGGCCGCAGCGCCGGCGCGGCCGGCAAACCGTCGACAGCGGCGCGCAAGCGGGCGCGCTGAAGCCGGCGCCGTCTTCCTTCCCGCAGAGAAAGCCGAGCCCATGAAGCTGTTTCCTTCCGGCCACGCGACCCATCCGCAATGGCGCATGGCGGCAGGGCTGGTGCTCGCGCAATTGCGCGCGCAGATGGCGCTGCCCGACTACGCGCATTCCCCCACGCTCGGGCTGCTCTACATCACCGACCACTACTCGGCCGATGCGCAGGAGATCCTCGATCACCTGGGCGCGGAGCTGCCCGAGGTGACCGACTGGTCCGGCACCGTGGGCGTGGGCGTCGCGGCCAACAACGCCGAATACTTCGATGAGCCCGCGCTCAGCGTCATGCTGTGCGAGCTGCCGAGCGATCAGTACCGCGTGTTCTCCGGCGTTGCGCCGCTCGCGAGCCCCGAGGCCAGCGGCTTCGCGGCGCACACCGCGCTGGTCCATGCGGACCCGCGCACCCCCGAACTCGGCGAGCTGGTCGCCGAGATGGCCGAGCGCACCGACACCGGCTATCTGTTCGGCGGCCTGTCATCGGGTCGCGCAGGATCGCTGCAGTTCGCGGTCGGCGGCAACGGAAACCTCCCCGGGCACGGCGCGCTCGGCGGCGTCTTCTCGGGCGGCCTGTCGGGCGTGGTCTTCGGGGACGGCGTGCGGCTGGTCTCGCGCGTGACGCAAGGCTGCCAGCCCGTGTCGGCCGAGCGCGAGATCACCGAGGCCGACGGCAACCTCCTGCTTCAGCTCGACGGCCAGCCGGCGCTCGATGTGCTGCTGAGCGACCTGGAGGTCACGCTCGATGCGCCCGAGCAGGCCATCGCAGCGGTCCGCGCGACGCTGGTGGGCCTGGTCGATGCCGGCAGCGACGGCGTTCGCCGCACGCGCGACCTCGGCTCGGACGTGCGGGTGCGCCACATCATCGGCCTCGATCCGACGCGTCGCGGCGTGGCGATCGCCGATGTGGCAGAAGCGGGCATGCGCTTGAGCTTCTGCCGGCGCAATGCGCAGGCGGCCCGTGCCGATCTGATGCGCGTGTGCGCCGAGATCCGCGAAGAGCTCGAGCCCGAGGAGCAGACTCTGGCCACGGCACGCGCCGTTGCCGGCGACGAGACGGGGGCGGCGCCCCATCCTGCGCGGCGTATCGCGGGCGCGGTCTACGTGAGCTGCTCGGGCCGCGGCGGCCCGCACTTCGGTGGACCCGGCGCCGAGCTGCAGATCGTGCGCCACGCACTCGGCGACGTGCCGCTGGTCGGTTTCTTTGCCGCCGGCGAGATCGCGCGCCATCACCTGTACGGCTACACCGGCGTGTTGACGGTCTTCACCGCCGGCGACTGAGTCGCGTCGCGAGGCCCTACAGCCCCCGGAAGGCGAAGTCGAGTTCGGGCCTGAGGCCGCTCACGATGCGCGCAATCGACTTGCCCGCGCCCAGCGCATTGGTCCAGCCCGGCGTGCCGGGAGCGGTGTTGAGGAACAGGTTCGGCAGGCGCGTCTTGCCGATCATCGGCAGGCGATTGCTGCTGACCGCGTGCATCGCGGTGTCAAACGTGGCCCTGCGGATGTCGGCCGCGCCCGGGAAGAGCAACTCGACCCGGCGCAGCATCGCCTCGAAGCGATCCGAGTCGGGCTCATGCTCGCCGTCGTCGCGCACGCGCACGGTGGAGCTCACGCGCAGTCGGGGACCCAGCGCGCTTTCCACCCGCCGGACGCGCAGCCGGCCCTGGCGATCGTGCAGCGAAACGCCGGGCGCGCGGTCGGCATCCAGGATGGGCAGCGTGACGATGTACTCGCGCACGAAGTCCAGCGACATCTCGATGCCCAGGTGTTCCGCGTGCATCGCGCTCGAGGCCCCGAGCGCCAGCACGTACGACTGCGCGCGCAGGAGCGTGGGTTGCCCACTCGGGTCGAGCAACTCGACGTGGTCGACGCGGCCATCGCGCTCCTTGAGCGAAACCACCGTGTGCCGGGTCATGAAGCGCACGCCGGCGGCACGGCAAAGGAAGACGATGCTGGCGGCGAATTGCGAAGGATCGCGCGCCGGGTCGTCATGCGAATGGGTGGCGCCAACGAGCTGGTGACCCATGAGCGCGAGCGAGGGCTCCATCTCCACGGCCTCGTCGACGGACAGCAGGCGATCCTCGCAGCCGAGCTCGGACCAGTGCGGCGCGCGCGCGATTCGGCGGCGGAAGGCCTCGGCGTCGGTGTACACGGTCATCTGCCCGTTCGAGCGCTGGCGCGCCTGAAGGCCCGATTCATCGCGCAGGGCGCGTGCGTTCTCGCGGCTGTAGACGGCGAGCCGGACCATGTGGTCCAGCGGATGGCTCCTTGGCGGGGCGACCGCGCTGTCGATGGCCTTGCGGAGCTTGCCGAACTGCGCGCGCATCGCCGAACGCAGGCGGGACCAGCGTCCCCGCAGCGGCCTGGCCGTCTGCGACGCGGCGCGGCTGGCGGACGGGGCGCCGTCTTCGGCGCGAGGCACGCGGCCGCGGGCCTTGGCCGCGGGCGTGTCATGGCGATCGATCACGATCACCTCGTGACCGAGTTGCTGAAGGTAATAAGCCGTCGTGACGCCGTGCAGGCCGGCGCCGAGTACAACCACGCGCATGTCCGAGTCCTTTTGGGAGGGCATGAACGGCCGGTGCGGGCGCTCACTATGCGGAGCTGCCGAACCGGGTTCAGGGTGCCGCTCCCTCTGTCTCGCTTACCTGAGAGATTCATCCGCGTGCAGCCCGCAAGCGGATTTGCTCCTTCGGTGCGCCACGTCGATGTGGCGTCTCTCCAGTCGGCAATGGGTCAAAGATGGGGCAGTCAACGAACCGCGCTGCGGTTCACCTGAGCGTTCATGGGAGGTTGCGCCAACGGTGGGACGGGTGCCGTCCGCTCTTCTGCGGGCGGTATTTTATCAAGAAACCGGTTTCCAGGTGTGTCGATGACGGGTCAATTCCTGCGCAGGCGGGTGAACAGTTCGAACTCCCAGTTGCGCATGCCGAGCAGCAGGGTGTAGCCCTCGCGCTCCTTCGGCGAGAGTTTCTGGTCCGTCTGATGCTGCTGGGCGAAGTCCTGCGCGACACGCTGGAGGCGGTCCAGAAAGGCCGGCGCCAGCGATTTGCTGATGGAGCCATGCACCAGCAGCAGGCCCTCGGCCGGGCCGTCGAAGCCGCCGCGGTAGTAGTCGAGCACCACGTTCTCACGGAAGAAATCCATCACCGGGCCATGCGGACGCCAGCGGAAGGTCTTCGCGAGCTTCAGGCGATACCGGTTCAGCGGCCGAAGCTCGATGATGCCGATGCGATCGAGCTGCGCCAGGTAGCCGATGCATTCCGCCTCGGTGAGCCGGTAGGCGGCGACGATCTGCTCCAGCGTCCACTGGCTCAGCACGCAGATCGCGATGAGCAGCAGCTTCTTGTCCTTGATCACCGCCTTCTCCTGCTCGAGCGTGAGCTCCTTGAGCAGCGGCTGGGCGTCGGCCACGCGGCGCGCGAGTTCGGCGAAGTCGATCTTCAACGCCCGGCAGATGGCGTCGACGCGGGTGAGCGGCATGTCGCCCTTGGCGAGCATGCGCTTGACGCTCGATTCGGCCATGTCCAGCGACTTGGCGAGGTCCGCATAGGTCATGCGGGCGTTCTTCAGTTCGTTCTTGAGGGCGTTGACCAGGTCGACTGTGGTGCTCATGGCGGGGGAGGGGTTATCGAGGTATCGCAGCGCGATACTGCGGGTGGTGCATTGGTGCTCCGTATCGATTTTCGATGCCGTTCGGGGGGCTGGCAACCTAGATTCCGCCCACCGAGTCATCTGTGGAGTCCGCCATGCCGCTCTCGTCCCTGTCGAATCGCGAACGCTGTGTTCTGTCGCTGTTCGCGCTGCTTCTGCTGATCGCCGTCGCCGGACCGGCGGTTCCCGTCTCCGGGCTCGCGGGCGCGCCGTTCGCCGACGCGCACCCATGGGGGGTGCTCCCCAACGCCATGGATGTGCTGAGCAACCTGCCATTCGCCGCGATCGGCCTCTGGGGCCTGCGCTGGCTGCGTTGGCTCGACCGCGCGCACGAGGCCGTCCTCGACGCCGCCCCCCACGCGCGCGCCGGCGTGACGCTGCCCGTCAACGCGCTCGACTGCGCATGGATGTTCTTCGCCGGGCTCATCCTCACGGCGGTGGGTTCGGCCTTCTATCACCTGCAGCCCGACAGCGTGCGGCTGGCCGCCGATCGCGCCGGAATGGCCGTGGCCTTCGCGGGCCTGGTGGGCATGGCGATCTGCGAGCGCGTGAGCGCCCGCGCCGGGTGGCCGGCTGCGTGGTTCACGCTGGCGGGCGGCCTGCTGGCAGCGGCCGTCTGCCACCAAAGCGGAAATGCCTTGCCCTGGGCGCTGGTCCAGTTCGGTGGCATGGCGCTCGTCTTGCTCCTGGCGTTCGCGAAACCGGTGAGCGGCGCCATCGGCCTGAAGCTTGGCTGGGTGATCTTCTTCTACGCGCTGGCGAAGCTGTTCGAGCTGGCCGACCATGCGATCTTCGACGCCACGCACCACCTCGTCTCGGGCCACAGCCTCAAGCACCTGACGGCGGCGCTGGCGGCACTCCCCGTGCTCCACGCGCTGCAGGCAATGGGTCGCCAGGCCCTGCGGCACAATCCTGGCGTCGTCACGGTGACGGCATGAAGAAGCCGCCAGCCCAGCACTGCGAATGACCACGACCGCCACCGCATCCTCCCCCCGCATGCCCGACGCGCAGGCGCACGCCAACCAGTTCGCCCTTCTGGGACAGCGGCGCTTCGCGCCGTTCTTCTGGACCCAGTTCTCGGGCGCGGCCAACGACAACCTGTTCAAGTTCGCCTTCACCGTGATGGTGACCTACCAGCTGCAGCTTGGCTGGATGCCGCCAGCCATGGCGGGGCTGGTGATCGGCGCGCTGTTCATCCTGCCCTACCTGCTGTTCTCTGCCACGGCCGGGCAGCTCACCGACAAGTTCGACAAGACGAAGATGATCCGCTTCGTCAAGAACATGGAGATCGCGATCATGGCGATCGCCGCGTGGGGCTTCGTGCGCGGCGATGCGGTGGTGCTGCTGGCCTGCGTGTTCCTGATGGGGCTGCATTCCACGCTGTTCGGTCCGGTCAAGTTCGCCTATCTGCCCCAGGTGCTCGATGCGCGCGAACTCACCGGCGGCAACGGAATGGTCGAGATGGGGACCTTCGTGGCCATCCTGCTCGGCCAGGTCGCGGGCGGCCTGCTGGTCGCGGTGCCGCAGATCGGCCACACCAGCGTGGCGGTGGCCTGCGTGCTGCTGGCGCTCGTCGGCCGCGGGGTGGCGCAGGCCATTCCGCCGGTGCCCGCCACCGATCCGGGGCTGCGCATCAACTGGAACCCCGTGAGCGAAACCTGGCGCAACCTGAAACTCGCGCACGGCAACGTCGTGGTCTTCCGTTCGCTGCTGGGTATTTCGTGGATGTGGTTCTTCGGCGCCACTTTCCTGAGCCAGTTCCCGAGCTTCGCCAAGGACGTGCTGCACGGCAACGAGCAGGTGGCCTCGCTGCTGCTGGTGGTCTTCTCGGTGGGCATCGGCGTCGGTTCGCTGCTGTGCGAGACGCTGAGCCGCCGCCAGGTCGAGATCGGCCTGGTGCCGCTGGGCGCCATCGGCATGAGTGTCTTCGCGATCGACCTGTACTTCGCCTCGCGTGCGCTGCCGACGTCCGCCGAGCTCGGCCTGGTCGAGTTCGTTCGCCAGCCGGCCCACTGGCGCGTGATGGCCGACCTCGGCCTGCTGTCCCTCTTTGCGGGGATCTACAGCGTGCCGATGTACGCGTTGATCCAGATGCGCAGCCAGCCGACGCACCGCGCCCGCATCATCGCGGCCAACAACATCCTCAACGCGCTGTTCATGATCGCCAGCTCGGTGATCGCCGGGGCGTTGCTGAAGGCGAACTTCACGATCCCGCAGATCTTTCTCTTCACCGGGATCGCCAACGCGGTCGTGGCGTTCTACATCTTCATGCTGGTGCCCGAATACCTGCTGCGCTTTTTGGCCTGGGTGCTGTCGCGGTTCGTCTATCGCTTCGACGTGAATGGCGACGAACACATCCCGAGCGCCGGGCCGGCGGTGCTGGTGTGCAATCACGTGAGCTTCATCGACGCGGTGCTGCTGATGGCGGCGAGCCCGCGGCCGATCCGCTTCATCATGGATCACCGTATCTTCGCGGTGCCCGTGCTGGGCTGGATCTTCCGGCTCGCCAAAGCCATTCCCATCGCGCCGCAGAAGGAAGACCCCGCCGCCTACGAGGAAGCCTTCGCGCAGGCCGGACAGGTGCTGCGCGACGGGGATCTGCTGGCGATCTTTCCGGAAGGCGGGATCACACGCGACGGCGAGTTGCAGCCGTTCAAGGGCGGCGTGATGAAGATCCTCGACGCCGCGCGGGTCGATGGGCTCGAAGTGCCCGTGATCCCGATGGCGCTGACCAATCTCTGGGGCTCCTTCTTCAGCCGCATCGAGGTGCGCGACGGCCAGAACGTCGCCATGGTGCGGCCTTTCCGGCGCGGCCTGTTCAGCCGCGTGGGACTCAACGTCGGCGACGCGATGTCGCAGGTCGACGTGCAGCCCGATGTGCTTCGGCAACGCGTGAGCGGACTCCTGAGGGCTTGACGTTCGCCTGATGCAGCCTCTGTCTCTCGATGCCTTCTGGCCCGCCGTCACCTGGTTCGGTGACAGCGGCTTTCTCCTTCCCGCGGCGCTGTGGATCGCCGCGTGGCTTGCGCTGCCGCCCGCGACGCGTCCCTCGGCCTGGCGCTGGGTGTTCCTGTTCGGCCTGGGCTGCAGCGTGATCCTGGTGTCCAAGCTCGCCTTCCTGGGCTGGGGGGTCGGCATCGCGGCGCTCAACTTCACCGGCTTCAGCGGGCATACGGCGCTGTCGGCCAGCATCTGGCCGGTGGCCTGCTGGCTGGTGGTCTCGCGGCGGGACCACTTCATCCGCGTCGCCGCGGCGACGTTCGGGCTGGTCTTCGCCGCGATCATCGGCGTCTCGCGGCTCGCGCTGGACGCCCACTCGGGGTCCGAAGTCGCCGCCGGTCTCGCGCTGGGCGCCGCAGTCAGCGGCATGTTCCTGTGGTGGCAGCGTGGCCTTCCGCATCCGCGACTGAGCTGGCTGCTGGTGGTCTTGAGCCTCGCGTCGCCGGCCCTCCTGCAGCGGCCCGGCACGGCGGCGCCCACGCAGGGGGCGCTCGAGGTCATCGCCATGCGATTGGCCGGCACCGACCGGGTCTATACCCGCGCCGACCTGCTCGCCCGCCGGCACACTCCGCGGTTCGGTATCGAATAAAGATACCAGTGGCGTTGAAAGGCGCCACCGGTTCACTAATCGGCCGCGTCGGGGCGGAGGTGCGAACCATGATCCGCGCACCTTCACTACGCCGCGAGGCCGCTATGCAAACCACCTCTTCGAACGTCTCCTTCCAGCGCGATACGCGCGCCTGGCAGCTCCAGGTCTGGATCTCGTTCGGACTCGCCGTCTTCCTGTGTGCCACGGGCCTGGGCTGGCTGCCCGGACAAGCGCTCGATCGCGCGTTCATGGTGATGGGCTATGTGTTCTGTCTCTCGGCCGCCTTCGTGCTGGCCAAGTTCGTGCGCGACAACCAGCACGGCCCTTCTGCGTCGGCCGGCGACACGCCGATGTGGAAGCTGGTGGTCTGGGGCGGTTTCCTCACCGCGATGGGCCTGACCGCCTGGGGCCTGCTGCGCATGGAAATCGGCGAGACCTACAAGGCCTTCCTGGCGGTCAGCTGGCTGTTCCTGATCAGCTCCGCCTTCACGCTCGCCAAGACCCTGCGCGACCGCCACGAGGTGGAGATCGCCGAAGTCCGACTGCAAGCCGGCCGCGAAGCCCGCGCCGAGATGCGGGGCGCCGAATGATCCGCGGCTTCATCCAGCACATGTCGAAAGGAGCACCCATCATGAAGCAGTACCTCATGACTTTCCTCGTAGCCCTTTGCGCGGCGACGGCGAACATCGCGATCCCGCTGCCCGCGCGGGCGCAGAGCGAAGCGTCGGCCGCCGTGTCGATGCTGCCGGTGGCATCGGTCGTCGGGGCCGCCTCGGTCGCGGGTGCGGCGGCGAGCACCGTGGCGGCGATACCGGTCGCGCTCTCGGTGGGCGGCGCGGCGCTCACGGTCGTGGCCGTCGAAGCCTCCGCCGACGCCACCGTGTACGTGCTGGAACGAGCGTCGGACGGTGCCCGGGCGAGCGTGAAGGTGCTCCGCCGGGCGGCGGGGGGCGCCTCGGCGGCCATCGGGAGCACCGTGACCGTCACGGTGATCGCCAGCGGCGTCGTGCTGTCGGCGGCCGGCGAGGTGCTGGCGTTCGTGCCGAACGCGCTCGGCCGCGCGCTGCTGCACGACGAGAAGCTGTCATGAGCCGCACGGCCGCCCGAAGGCGAATCCCGAAGCGCTGCTGCGCGAGGGGCGTCCAATGACCCGGCGACCGACGAACTTCGGGCCCTACGAGCACGAAGACCGGGCGCGCGGCGCGCCGATGCGCCGCCTGTTGAAGAGCGCGCTGCAGTTGATCCTCGCGGCCGCTGCGGTGGTCCTGGCGGGCCTCTTCCTGTTCCCCCTGAACGCGCATGCGGGCCGTTCGTGCGAGCCCGCCCAAGCCACGGCCACGAGCGTTGTGAAGGCGATGCAACTCGCGGAGCGCACGGCGCAGCAGCTCGATGCCAGCGGCGCGAAGGTGGTGCTGCTGGCGCGCGCCGGACAGGACCTGAGCCGCTACGGCCTGCGCTATTCGCATCTCGGCCTGGCCTACAAGGCTGCTGAAGGCAACTGGCGCGTCGTGCACAAGCTCAACCAGTGCGGCACGGCCGTCGCCGGCGTGTACCGGCAGGGGCTGGGCGAGTTCTTCCTCGACGACCTGTTCCGCTACGAAGCCGCCTGGATCGTCCCGACTCCGGCCGTTCAGGCGCAACTGCTGGCGACGCTCGGCGAATCGCCGGCGCGCATCACGCGGCTGCACACGGCGCCGTACAGCATCGTGAGCTATGCCTGGGGACAGAAGTACCAGCAGTCGAACCAGTGGGTCATCGAGACGCTGGCGGGGGCCATGGAGCCGGGCACCATCGTGCATCGCGACCAGGCCCAGGCGTGGCTGCACTACAAGGGCTATGAGCCCACCACGCTGCGGCTCGGGCCACTCACCCGGCTCGGCGGGCGCGTGGGATCGGCCAACGTCGCCTTCGACGATCATCCCAACGAGAAGCGCTTCACCGATCGCATCGAGACGGTCACGGTCGACTCGGTGTTCGCGTGGATGCCGAGGGCCGGGCTTGGCGGGGCGCCCGTCGCGCTCAGGCCCTAGACTTTCGCGCACAACATTCAGAGAGGAACCCCATGAGCAAATCCCTGCGTCTTTCCGAGAAATGGTTCCGCCGCGGCCTCTGGCTGGTGGCGGTGGTGTTCGCCGGCTTCCTGACCGGGCTCGGCAGTACCGTCGTCGGTGACCTGCCGCGTGTCGAGCACAGGCTGGAGCTGGACGACTTCATTGACCGCGCGGCGGCTGACCCCTTGCGCAATGTCATGCGCGACAGCGAGCGCGTCGAACGCGAGGCCGTTCGTGACCGGGAGCAGGCCGATCTCAAGCTCGCTGCCGCGCGGCAGGCCAGCCGGGCGGGCCGGGAGACCTTCTCGAACTGGATCGCGACCCGGCACGCCACGGCGCAGCCCGATCAGGACGCCGAGCTCATCGCACGCACCAAGGCGCTCGACGCGCTCAAGCAGAAAGAAGACGAAGCCGAACGGGCCGTGGGGGCGCAGCGCCAGATCGCGCTCGACGCTCGCCAGTCCCGCGAGCGTGCCGCGCAGCAGCTCGCGAAGCTGGAAGAGGATGCGCAGATGCGCCTGTTCGCGGAGAACCGCCGGGTCGAGCTGCGCGTGTTCCTCTATCGACTGGCGCTCACGCTGCCGCTTCTGGTGATCGCGGGCTGGCTCTTCGCGAAGAAGCGCAAGAGCACCTGGTGGCCCTTCGTCTGGGGCTTCATCTTCTTCGCGCTGTTCGCGTTCTTCGTCGAGCTCGTGCCCTATCTGCCGAGCTATGGCGGCTATGTGCGCTACGTGGTCGGCATCGTGATCACGGTGCTCGTGGGACGCTATGCGATCGTGGCGCTCAACCGCTACCTGGAGCGCCAGAAGGCCGCCGAGGCGCAGCCCGACACGGTGCGCCGCAACGAGCTCAGCTACGACACCGCGCTCGCGCGTCTCGCCAAGGGCGTGTGCCCGGGGTGCGAGCGGCCGGTGGACCTCAAGAACGCCGAGATCGATTTCTGCCCGCACTGCGGCATCGGCCTGTTCGACCACTGCCACGTGTGTCAGTCGCGCAAGAGTGCCTTCGCGCGCTTCTGCCATGCCTGCGGGACGGGCGCGATGGCGGCTGCGCCGAAGGCGCCCATGCCGCTTCAGGTCCAGCCGGCGTCGACCACGTAGTCCTGTGCGGTGCACATCTTCGAGTCGTCGGCAGCCAGGAAGAGCGCCATGCTCGCGATGTCCTCGGCCATCACGCGGCCCGGAAGGCACTGCGCGGCGTCGATCTCGGCGTGCGACTCGGGCTTGACCCAGAGCTTGAGCTGGCGCTCGGTCATGACCCAGCCGGGCACCAGCGTGTTCACGCGGATGTTTTGCTTGCCGAGATCGCGCGCCAGCGCCCGCGTGAGGCCACGGGCGGCGGACTTGCACGCCTGGTAGACCGGGTAGCCCGCGCCCTTGATCATCCAGCTCACCGAACCGAAGTTGATGATCGAGCCGCCGCCCGCGGCGCGCATGTCCTCCGCCACCGCCTGCGCGGCGAAGAACTGGTGCTTGAAGTTGACCGCGGCCATGCGGTCGAAGGATTCGCTGGTGACATCTTCCAGGTTGTGCCGCTGGTCGTTCGCCGCGTTGTTCAGCAGCACGCGGATCGGGCCGAAGCGCGCGCGCACCGCAGCGATCGCGGCGCGCAGGGCCTCCACGTCCGTCACGTCGCAGGCAAGGAAGAGCGGCTCGTTGTCGGGGCCCAGCGCGGCGGCGAGCGCTTGGCCGGCCTCCACGTCGAGATCGCAGAACCCGACGCGCGCGCCCTGGGCATGGAAGGCCCGCACGAGCCCTTCGCCGATGCCGGTCGCGCCGCCGGAAATGAACACCGTGCGACCCGCCAGCGAGGGGTAGCGGGCCGAGGGTGAAGGGGAGGTCGAATCGGTCATGTCGGAATCCCTTTGACTTTTGATCGCCCCTGAGAGGCTTCAGGGTCGGCGCGATTTTGGCCCCGCGCGCTGTCCCTTGCCACCCGTGTGAACGAGAATGCGGCGATTCCATCGATCCGGGGTGCGTGTCGAATGAATGCAAACGGGACAGAGCGGGTTCAACTCGACGCAGGTGACTTGCACCTGGAACTGGCGCCTTCCGTCGGCGGCTCCATGACGGCGCTTTACGAGGCGCAAGGCAGCGCGCGCTTCGACTGGCTTCGGCCCGCGACCGACGACGCCCTGGCGCGGCGCGATCTCTTCGCGATGGCGAGCTTTCCGCTCTTGCCCTGGTGCAACCGCATCCGCGAGGGCCGCGCACATTTCGGCGGTCGCGAGATCGCGATCCGCGCCGGTCATCCGGCCGGGCCGTCGGGCAGGCATCCGCTGCATGGCCTCGGGTGGCTGCGGCCGTGGCGTGTCGCCCAGGCGTCGGCGAACGAGGCCCGGCTCGAACTCGCGGTCGATGCCGATGCGCAATGGCCCTGGCGCTTCGAGGCGTCGCAACGCTTCGAATTGCTCGCGACGCAGCTGCGCTGCACCGTCACGCTGACCAATCGCGACACCGTGCCCATGCCGGCAGGCATCGGCCACCACCCTTACTTCCCGCATCGCCCTGGCACGCAGCTGCAGACCGCGACCTCCGCGATGTGGCGCGGCGACTCGGAGGTCATGCCCCTGGCGTTGGAGCCGACCCGCGAGGTGGCGCAGCTACGGGGCGGTGTGCGCCTGTCCGAACTCGACCTCGACAACAACTTCGCGGGCTGGCAGCGCGCGGCGCGCATCGAGTGGCCCGAGGAGGACCGCGCACTGGTGCTGTCCGCTGAAACGCCGCTCGATTTCTTCGTGCTGTACTGCCCGAGCGGCGCCGACCACTTCTGCGCGGAGCCGGTGAGCCAGTGCACCGACGCGATCAACCTCGCGGACCGTCATGGCCCGGCCGAGGTGGGCGGCGCCGTGCTGGCGCCGGGCGAAACGCTGTCGGGAACGTGGGCGCTGCGATCGGCGCGCTAGACGCCGCGCGCGCGGTCCGCCTTGAACTGCGCGCGGAACTCGCTGAAGCGGCCCGCATCGAGCGCCTCGCGGATCTCGCGCATCAGGTTCAGGTAGTAGTGCAGGTTGTGGATCGTGGTGAGCATCGGCCCCAGCATCTCGCCGCAGCGGTCGAGGTGATGCAGGTACGCGCGGCTGAAGCCGTCGCGGCCGCCCTCGTTCCACGGCACCCCGGACGATCCCGCGCAGGCATGGCAGGTGCAGCTCGGATCGATCGGCTGCGGATCGCTCTTGTGGCGCGCGTTGCGCATCTTGAGGTCGCCATAGCGCGAGAAGAGGGTGCCGTTGCGCGCATTGCGGGTGGGCATCACGCAGTCGAACATGTCCACGCCCTGCGCCACGCCTTCCACGAGGTCCTCGGGCGTGCCGACGCCCATCAGGTAGCGCGGCTTGTGCGCCGGCAGGCGGTGCGGCGTGTGCGCCATGATGCGCAGCATCTCGTCCTTGGGCTCGCCGACGCTCACGCCGCCGATCGCGTAGCCGGGGAAGTCCATCTCCACCAGCTTCGCGAGCGACTCCTCGCGCAGGTTCTCGAACATGCCGCCCTGCACGATGCCGAAGAGGGCATTCGGGTTCCGGAGCCGCGCGAACTCGTGCTGGCAGCGCAGCGCCCAGCGCAGGCTCAGCTCCATTGATTTGCGCGCCTCGGCCTCGGTGGTGATGTGGCCCTGCGTCTCGTATGGCGTGCACTCGTCGAACTGCATGACGATGTCGCTGTTGAGGATGGTCTGGATCTGCATCGAGACCTCGGGCGTGAGGAAGAGCTTGTCGCCGTTCACCGGCGAGGCGAACTTCACGCCTTCCTCGCTGATCTTGCGCATCGCGCCCAGCGACCAGACCTGGAAGCCGCCCGAGTCGGTGAGGATGGGCTTGTTCCACTTCTCGAACTGGTGCAGGCCGCCGAAGCTCGACATCACGTCGAGCCCCGGCCGCATCCACAGGTGGAAGGTGTTGCCCAGGATGATCTGCGCGCCCATCTCATCGAGGCTGCGCGGCATCACGCCCTTGACGGTGCCGTAGGTGCCCACGGGCATGAAGATCGGTGTCTGCACCACGCCGTGGTTCAGCGTGAGCTTGCCTCGGCGCGCATGGCTCGAAGGGTCGGTGGCGAGGAGTTCGAAGTTCAGCATGGTCAGGACTTTCTGGCGAGCAGCATGGCGTCGCCGTAGCTGAAGAAGCGGTAGCGCTCGCGGATCGCGTGGGCATAGAGCGCCATCACGTGCTCGTAGCCGGCGAAGGCGCTCACCAGCATCATGAGCGTGCTCTTGGGCAGGTGGAAGTTGGTGATGAGCACGTCGACGTGCTCGAAGACGAAGCCGGGCGTGATGAAGATGCTGGTGTCGCCCGAAGATTCACCGCTCTTCGCCCACGATTCGAGCGTGCGGACGGTGGTCGTGCCGACAGCGACGACGCGGCCGCCGCGTGCCCTGGTTTCCGCAATGGCGCGCTGCGTAGCCTCGGGGACTTCATAGCGCTCGGCATGCATCGTGTGCTCGGCGATGTTCTCGGTCTTCACTGGCTGGAAGGTTCCGGCGCCTACGTGCAGCGTGACGTTGGCGCGCTGTACGCCGCGTGCTTCGAGTTCGGCGAGCAGGGCATCGTCGAAGTGCAGCGCAGCGGTCGGCGCCGCGACCGCGCCGGGCACGCGCGCAAACACCGTCTGGTAGCGGCTTTCGTCGTCCGCCGAATCGGTGTGGGTGATGTACGGCGGCAGCGGGACGTGGCCGCAGCGGGACATCAGTGCGTAGGGGTCTTCGCCCGACGGGCTCTCGAAACGAAAGCGGAAGAGGGCGCCTTGCTCGTCCGGCCAGCGGCCGAGCAGCGTGGCACTGAAGCCGCCGGTCATCGCGAGCGTGGTGCCGACCTGCGGCTTCTTGCTCACCTTCATGTGCGCGACGACCTCGTGGTCCTGCAGCACGCGTTCGACCAGCAGTTCGAGCTTGCCGCCCGTCGGCTTCTCGCCGAAGAGGCGCGCCTTGACGACGCGCGTGTCGTTGAAGACGAGCAAGTCACCGGGTCGCAGCAGCGAGGGGAGGTCTCTGAAGATCCGGTCGACTGGTGTGTCGCTCGTACCGTCCAGTAATCGGGACGCGCTGCGTTCCGAAGCGGGATGTTGCGCTACCAGTTCAGGCGGCAAATGGAAATCGAAATCGGAAAGCGTGAAGTCGCGCATGGTGCTTGAGGGCCGGACGGGCCCGTGCCAAGAAGGCGGGGGAGGTTGGATGCCGAGAGGCGGGCAGAATTGTCCCATGCCTGCAGCAGCCAAGTCACCGCCAACGGAAAAGCCCGTCCCCGCACAGGCGCCTGCGCCCGGCACTGGCCTGAGCGCAGTGCAACGCGCGCTTCGCAAGCTCGGCCTTCTTCGTGACATCGACTTCGCGCTCTATCTGCCGATGCGCTATGAGGACGAGACGCGTATCGTGCGCCTTGCCGACACGCGCGATGGCGAGATGGCGCAGATCGAGGCCGTGGTCACCGAATGCGAAGTGGTCTACCGGCCGCGCCGACAGTTGATCGTCACGGTCGACGACGGCAGCGACACCTGCCAATTGCGCTTCTTCAATTTCTACCCGTCGCAGCAGAAGCAGCTCGCAGTCGGCGCGCGGGTGCGTATCCGCGGTGAAGTGCGGGGCGGATTCGTCGGGCGGCAGATGATGCATCCGGCCGTCAAGGCGGCGGGCACCGCATTGCCAGAAGCGCTGACGCCGGTGTATTCGACGATCGCGGGGCTCGCGCAGCCCGTGCTGCGTCGCGAGGTTCGGTCAGGGCTCGCTCGTGCGGTACTCGACGAGACATTGCCGCCAGGCGCTGCACCTCATGGGACGTGGGACCTTCGCCGTTCGCTGAACTTCCTGCATTACCCCACGCCGGATGTCGCGATCGCCATGCTCGAGGATCACAGCCATCCGGCATGGCAGCGACTCAAGGCGGACGAACTGCTGGCGCAGCAGCTCTCCCAGTTGCAGGCGCGGCGCGAGCGCGCGGCGCAGCGAGCGCCGGTGCTGGAGATGGATGCGTCTGGAGGCAAGCTGCACAAGGATCTGCTGGCGGCCTTGCCCTTCACTCTCACGGGCGCACAGCAGCGCGTCGGCGAAGAGATCACGCGCGATCTCGCTCGCGAAGTTCCGATGCATCGTTTGCTGCAGGGCGATGTCGGCTCGGGCAAGACCGTGGTCGCAGCGCTCGCGGCCGCGAGGTGCGTCGATGCGGGCTTCCAATGCGCATTGATGGCGCCGACGGAAATCCTTGCGGCACAGCATTTCGGCAAGTTGGTGAACTGGCTCGATCCGTTGCTCGCCGAACGCGGCCTTCGGGTCGCGTGGCTCACCGGCAGCCAGAAGAAGAAGGAGCGCGACACGATGACCGCCGCCGTCGAAAGCGGCGAGGCGGCCCTGGTGGTCGGCACGCACGCGGTCATCTCCGAGAAGGTGCGCTTTCGCAATCTCGCGCTCGCCGTCATCGACGAGCAGCACCGCTTCGGAGTGGCACAGCGGCTCGCGTTGCGCGGCAAGGCCGGCGATGACGTCGAGCCGCACCTGCTGATGATGAGTGCCACGCCGATCCCTCGCACGCTGGCGATGAGCTACTACGCCGATCTCGACGTCTCCACGCTCGACGAACTGCCGCCGGGCCGCACGCCGATCGTCACGAAGCTGGTGGCCGACCATCGGCGGGACGAAGTCATCGACCGCATTCGAGCCCAGCTCGAACAGGGCCGGCAGGTCTATTGGGTCTGCCCGCTGATCGAGGAAAGCGAGGCTGTCGACCTGCGCAACGCGACCGAGACGCGCGACGAACTGGCGGAAGCCCTCGGTGAGCAGGTCGGCGTGGGTCTGCTGCATTCGCGGATGCCGACCGCGGGGAAGCAGTCGGTGATGGAGGCATTCACCGCCAACCGTCTGCAAGTGCTGGTGAGCACGACCGTGATCGAAGTCGGGGTCGACGTGCCCAACGCCTCGTTGATGGTGATCGAACATGCCGAGCGGTTCGGCCTCTCCCAGTTGCATCAGTTGCGCGGCCGCGTGGGACGCGGCGCCGCGGCGTCGGCTTGCGTGCTGCTCTATTCGCCCAACGAAGGCGGGCGGGTCGGTGAAGCCGCACGCGCGAGACTCAAGGCCATGGCCGAAACGAGCGACGGCTTCGAGATCGCAAGGCGCGACCTGGAGATCCGCGGCCCCGGCGAGTTCCTCGGCGCCCGCCAGTCCGGCGCACCGCTCCTGCGCTTCGCCGATTTGACCAACGACGCATTGCTCCTCGACTGGGCGCGCGAGCTTGCCCCGCAAATGCTCGACCGCCACCCGGAGTTGGCCGCCCGCCACGTCGATCGCTGGCTCGGCAGCAAAGCCGAATACCTCAAAGCGTGAACAGCGCCCCCTGCAAGGGCAAGCGCAGCAAAGCCCGGTCGTGGAACACCGCGGAACCGGCTCCGCCGGCCCGCCGGTGTTGCCCCCGGTAGGGGGTTGGCGAAGCGACACGAAGTGCGCGGAGCCTGGGGGCGAGTGATAATAGGTTTTCGCTATGACACTCACCGAACTCAAATACATCGTTGCGGTCGCGCGCGAGAGGCATTTCGGAAAGGCCGCGGAGGCCTGCTTCGTGTCGCAGCCGACCCTGTCCGTGGCGATCAAGAAGCTGGAGGACGAACTCGAGGTCAAGCTGTTCGAGCGCAGCGCGGGCGAAGTCACCGTCACACCGCTCGGCGAACAGATCGTTCAGCAGGCGCAGAGCGTGCTCGACCAGGCCGCGAGCATCAAGGAAATCGCCAAGCGCGGGAAGGATCCGCTCTCGGGCCCGCTGAACCTCGGCGTGATCTACACCATTGGCCCGTATCTGCTGCCCGACCTGGTACGTCAGAACATCGCGAGAACGCCGCAGATGCCGTTGGTGCTGCAGGAAAACTTCACCGCCAGGCTGCTCGAAATGCTGCGCTCCGGCGAGATCGACTGCGCGATCATGGCCGAGCCTTTTCCCGACACCGGACTCGCGATGGCGGCGCTCTACGACGAGCCTTTCATGGCAGCGGTCCCGGCCCATCATCCCTTGGCCAGCAAGGAGACGGTCACGTCCGACGAGCTCAAGAAGGAAACGATGCTCCTTCTGGGCACCGGCCATTGCTTCCGTGATCACGTCCTCGAGGTCTGCCCGGAATTCGCGCGTTTCTCCAGCAATGCCGAGGGCATCCGCAAGAGCTTCGAAGGCTCGTCGCTCGAAACCATCAAGCACATGGTCGCTTCGGGCATGGGCGTCACGCTGGTCCCGCGTCTGTCGGTGCCGGCGGAGGCGCTCAAGCCAAAGTCGAAGAACCGCAAGGAGCCGGAACAGATCGTGCGTTATCTCCCCGTGCTCGACACGCAGGGCGGCGATCCGCCGACCCGGCGCGTGGTGCTCGCGTGGCGGCGCAGCTTCACGCGTTACGAGGCCATCGCCGCGCTGCGCAACGCGATCTATGCCTGCGAACTGCCGGGCGTCAAGCGTCTTTCCTGAACAGTCGCCGCGTCCGATGCCTGCGCTAGAGTGCGGTTTTGCCGTCAACCCAACTGAAGAAAGAGCTCATTGCCATGGCCAAAGTTGAAAAGAAAGCCAAGTCGACCGTGAAAGCTCCAGCCGGATCCGCCGGCAAGGTGCCCAAGAAGGGAGGCCTCGCGGTTGCGGAGGAATCCGGCAGCCGCAATGCGCCGGTCATCAACATCGGCATCGAGCGCCAGGACCGTGCCGCGATCGCCGAGGGCCTGAGCCGCGTGCTGGCCGATACCTACACGCTCTACCTCACGACCCACAACTTTCACTGGAACGTGACCGGGCCTCATTTCAATTCGCTGCATGCGATGTTCATGGCGCAGTACACCGAACTTTGGGGTGCGACCGACGTCATCGCCGAACGCATCCGCGCGCTGGGGCACTACGCGCCGGGCTCGTATGCAGAGTTCGGCAAGATCGCCACCGTGCCCGACGTTCCGCAGACGCCGCCCAAGGCCATGGAGATGGTGCGCATCCTGGTCAAGGGCCACGAGACCGTGTCGCGCATCGCGCGCGAATTCATCCCCGTGGCCGAGGAAGCCGGCGATGACCCGACCGCCGACATGCTGACCGCGCGCTGCACGGTGCACGACCAGACCGCGTGGATGCTGCGTTCGCTCCTTGAGGACTGAGGCTTCCGCCATGGCCGCGACAGGGTCGATCCAACCCTCGCCCGCGCCCCGCCGCGGGCGTTTTGCCCTTTACCTCGACCTAATCCGTTGGAATCGGCCGGCGGGATGGCTGTTGCTGCTCTGGCCGACGCTCGGTGCGCTGTGGTTCGCCGCGGGGGGCTGGCCGGGCTGGCATCTGCTGGCCGTGTTCGTCATCGGCACCATCCTCATGCGCAGCGCGGGTTGCTGCGTGAACGACGTCGCCGATCGCGACTTCGACCGGCATGTCAAGCGAACCGAGAAGCGGCCGGTCACCAGCGGCGAGGTCTCGGTGCCCGAGGCGCTCACGGTCGGTGCGGTGCTGGCGCTCGCGGCTTTCGCGCTCGTGCTGACGACGAACCGGCTGACCATCCTGATGTCGTTCGCGGCGCTCGCGGTGACCTTGATCTATCCGTTTGCCAAGCGTTTCGTGTCGGTGCCGCAAGCAGTGCTCGGCATCGCGTTCAGCTTCGGCATTCCAATGGCCTTTGCTGCGGTTCGCGACAGCCTGCCGCCCGTCGCGTGGTGGCTGTTGGCCGGGAACCTGTTCTGGGTGCTCGCCTACGATACCGAATACGCCATGGTCGACCGCGACGACGACCTCAAGATCGGCATGAAGACCTCGGCGATTACGTTCGGTCGCTTGGACGTGGCGATCGTCATGGCGAGCTATGCGATCTTCCTCGCGGTCTGGACCGCCATCAGCACCGCTGCCGGACTTGGCGTAGCGCTCTATGCGGGGATTGCCGTTGCCGCGGCGCAGGCGCTGTGGCATTGGCGTCTGATCCGCGACCGCACGCGCGAAGGCTGCTTCAAGGCTTTCCGGCTCAATCACTGGCTCGGTTTCGCCGTGTTCGCCGGCATCGTTGCCGGCTATGCCTTGCGCTGAGGCGCTGCCTTCTCAGGCCTTGCCGAACTCGTGGCCGAGTTCGGCGGCCCGCTGATGCGCAGCGCGGATCGCGGTCTTGAATTTCGCCTTGATGTCGGCGCTTTCCATCGAAGTGATAGCCGCGTAGGTGGTGCCACCCTTCGAAGTCACGCGCTCACGGAGGACGGAGGGCGGCTCGGTGGCATTCGCTGCCAGCGCAGACGCGCCGGTGAACGTACCCACCGCGAGTCGATGCGCCTGTTCGAGCGCGAGGCCCAACTCGACGCCGGCTTCGGTCATCGCTTCGATGAAATAGAACACATAGGCTGGACCAGAGCCCGAAACGGCCGTCACGACGTCGAGCGCATCCTCCGCATCGACCCACATCAGTTCGCCGGTTGCGCCGAGGACTTGGTCGATGAGCTTTCGGTCGCTGGTGTCCACTGCGTCACGTGCGAAGAGGCCGGTCATCCCCTGGCCGACCAGCGCGGGCGTATTCGGCATGGCCCGAACCACGCGCTCGGTGTCGAGCCAGCGCGCGATGCTGCTGGAGGGAATGCCAGCGGCCACGCTCAAGTGCAGCGCGTCGGGCGCCAGGCCGCGGACAGGTTGGGCAGCCTCGGCAAAGGTCTGCGGTTTGACGGCCCAAACGATCAACTTGCAGCGAGCCAGCGCCGGGCTCGCTGCCGGCTGGGCCACGACGCCGAATTCGCTGGCGAGACGCGCGCGCGCGTCGGCAAAGGGCTCGACTACCTCGATGCTGGCAGCCGGAACGTCTTGCTTGATCAGGCCGCCGATGATTGCGCTGGCCATGTTGCCTCCACCGATAAAGCCAATGGGAGGGAGGGGTGTCGGTTCCTGTCTGGGCAGGAAGGTGACTGCAATATTCATGATCTATCCGGTGAATTCGAATGCCGCGAACTGGGTGATCTGCAGCGGATTGAAATTGTCGTCGCTCACGGCGACCAGCAGCCGATGCCCGTTTGGCAGGTCAGGTCCCCAGCACAGGCCTTCGGTGTTGTCGAGCAGCGACAGGCCGCGCGTCGCGAAATCAGCCACCAGCGTCTTCGGTGCCGCCTTGTGATTGTCCGGCGCCGACGCATCGACGGCCAATACATCCGAGGCCTCCCGCGTGTCGATTTCGTACAACCGGAGCGAATTGCCTTCCCGGTTGAGGGCTCCATCTGTGTCGGCTCGCCATCGGATCGCCCCCGGATCCGGAACGGCGACTTCCGGTGCTGCCTTGCGTCGCGGGGGGCAGGGTTCTCTATTCCCCTGACGCAGAAAGGTGACCCCCGCCGGCTGGGGCGGATCCGCTCGTGCGATAGGGGGCACTGGATTTCATAGAAGCGCACCGGTGCGAAGTCTGATCGATCATCGCTCAGAAGCATGTACTCACCTCTTTGTCGGTCGTAGTCGATTCCCGACAGACCTTCGACCGGGGTTCCTCGAATGACAGACGGTGCTTCGGCCTGGGGCGAGCAGGTGCAGCCTCTCGGGCCCGTTGGCCGGCTCGATCCCAGTTCTGCAGCCCGCGACGGCTCACGCAAGTGCGCCGCCGACCCAGAGGGCATGACGGCGAGTGAGATTCGGAGAGGGCGGTTCCTGCACGGCGGAAGTCTAAGAGCCCGCGCCTTGGCGCCACGGATGTGTTGACGCAGAAGGGATCGTGTGCCACAATCGCTGGCTTCGCTTCAAAAAGGCGAAGCTTCTGCCCAGCGGAAGCGCATTGGAGTGGTTCTAGTGCGTGGACGACGGGCCCAAGACTGATCGTTTGGTTGCTGCGGGGTGTCCGGGCGGCAAGCGGTACAAGTTGGGAATATCACGAAATGATCCAAACTGAATCCCGGCTCGATGTGGCCGACAACACGGGCGCGAAATCCGTCCTGTGTATCAAGGTGCTCGGTGGCTCCAAGCGGCG